>JBQTJT010000099.1:0-3269 GCA_052386855.1 Reyranella sp. | reverse complement strand
GGCAGCGGATGATGCTTGTCGCCGATGCCGAGGAAGCCGCCGAACGACATCACGGCATAGATCGCCTTGCCGCTGACCTTGTCGATCATGATGTCCTCGACACTGCCCAGCTTGTCGCCCTTGGGATTGTAGACGTTGGTGCCGTTCACCTTCTCGGCGGCGATCAGCGTACCGGACGTGATCGAAGTGGCGTCTGCCATTTTTGTCTCCTGCGTTGGGGTGAGGCCCGCGCACGGCGCGGGTCACCGGGAGAACGCCCCTCCTGCGAGGGAGTTGCAGCGGCAGAGTCGTTTAGGACATCTGTCCTGAATATGCCGGAACCATGCGCTTATCCGCGCTCGATGGCGCGCTCGAGGCGCCGGCTGAGCACCCAGGCGAGGCCCAGGAATACCACCAGCAAACCAACGCCCAGGCCCGACGAGGCGTTGCTCAGCGTCTTCTCGGAAACGTAGCCGAAGGCGTAGCCCGAGCCGACCGTTGCCACCGACCACACGCCCGCCGCCACAAAATTCAGCACCAGGAAGCGCGGCCACGACAGCGACGAGGCGCCATAGGCGAAGCCCGCGATGCCGCGGATGCCGTAGGGAAAGCGGTGGATCAGGATCATCCAGAAATAGTGCCGGTCGGCGAGCCGGGCCACGAGCCGCACCGCGCGCTCGATGCGCGGCCAGCCGCCCAGCCATCTCGTGCCGAACCGCCGCCCGACCCAGAAGCGCACGACATCGCCGGTGAAACTGCCGGCCCAGCACACCGCGATCAGCGGTCCGAATTCGAACGCCCCACTTTGGGCGGCATAGCCCGCGAAGATCGCCAGCAGCAGCGTGTGCAGCATGGCGTAGGCGAACATGAAACTGTAGGCCGCTTCGCCATGCTGGCGCAGCACGTCGAGGAAGGACGCGAGGTCGGTGGGGATCATGCGCTCCTTCCTACTGGAGGAGGCGCGGTGTCTCAACCGGCTCCACGTCGGGCAAGTCGCGCGATACATCTGATTCGATCATTTCCGGGGAGCAGGTTGTCAGATTCATTCCCGGCGTTGGCCTTATAGTAGGTGGCCTTCCTTTGGAGTTGCCATGCTCATCTTCGAACTGGCCGTCGTCGTTGGTCTAATCGTGGTCAACGGCTTTCTCGCGATGTCGGAGCTGGCCTTGGTGTCCGCCAAGCGGCCGTTGCTGGAGCAGATGGCGCGCGACGGATCTCGCGGCGCCGGGGCAGCGCTTGAGCTGACGCGCGAGCCCGGCCGGTTCCTGTCGGCGGTCCAGATCGGTATCACTCTCGTCGGCATCATTGCCGGCGCCTTCTCGGGCGTCACCATCGCTGAGCGCGGCGACGCCTGGCTCGAAAGCCACGGCATGCCGACGCGCTTCGCCGAACCGGTGGCGTTCGCCGTCGTGATCGTGACGATTACCTATTTCTCGGTCGTGCTCGGCGAACTGGTGCCCAAGCAGATCGGCTTGCGCAATGCCGAGCGGGCCGCGGTGATCGTCGCCCGGCCGATGCAGATCCTCGCCAGGGCCGCCAGTCCGGTCGTGAGTCTGCTCGACTGGTCGGCCCGGCTCGGGCTGCGCCTGCTCGGCCAGTCGCGGCAAAAGGAAAGCGGCGTCACCGACGAGGAAATCAGGACGATGATCGACGAGGCCGAGCGGACCGGGCTCGTCGAACCGGAGGAACGCTCGATGATCTCGCGCGTCATGCGCCTCGGCGACCGCTCGGTGCGCGCCATCATGACGCCGCGGCCGGACGTCGAATGGCTCGATCTCATGGACAGCGAGGACGCGATCCGCGACGAGGTCCGCAAAGCCAAACATGGCCGCGTTCTGGTGGCGGATGGCGACATCGATAAGATCGTGGGCGCACTCCCGGTCCGGGCCGCGCTCGTTGCCCTGATGGACGATGGCGTCAGCGCGATGTGGGCGCTGGTGGAGAAGGTGCCGGCCGTGAGCGACCGGCTGGGCGCCATCGACGTCGTGGAGCAGTTGCGCCAGTCGCCGCTCAACATGGTGGTGGTCATCGACGAGCACGGCAGCGTCGAGGGCATCGTCACCGAAGGCGACATCCTAAAGACCATCGTGGCCGACATCGAGGAGGACGAGGGGCCGCAGATCGTGCCGCGCGACGACGGCTCATTGCTCATCGACGGCAGCTTTCCGATAGACGAGCTGGGCGAGCGGCTCGGCATTCCGCTGCCCTCGAGCCACGACTATCACACGGTCGCAGGCTTTGCGCTTGCCCGGATGCGTCGCCTGCCGAAGGTGGGCGAGTCGTTCCGCCACGGCCTGTGGCGGTTCGAGATTATCGACATCGACGGCCAGCGCATCGACAAGGTGCTGGCGACGCCGCAACCGGCGCTGCATCGCGGCGTCTGAGCGGGGCTGCGGCCCTACTGGAAGCGGTTGTCCAGCTCCGCCCAGCGCGATTGGCCTTCCTTGAACACGACCAGGAACAGCTCGCGGAACAGCCGCTCGATCCTGGGATCGCCCGGGCCCGAGGCGTCGGTCCAGGCCGTGGTGTAGGACAGCATGCGGTCGTTCCGGCAATAGATCGCATAGACGTAGAACACGCCGGGCTTGCCGGGGCGGAAGCGCGGCGGCGCGCCGGCGCAGACCGGATCGGCGTTGAGGTTGAGCGCCGGATCGAACACCAGCACCAGCCGGTAGTCGGGGCTGGGCGCCGGCGAGCGCCGGTCGTAGGTGAAGGTGAGCGCCGGCCGCGGCTTGGCCGATTGCATCATCGGCAGCAGCGTGGCCGCTACCGTGGCCGGATCGACGCCGGGAAAGGGATTGCCGGCCAGCACGACCTGGAACGGCTTGTTGTCGGTGGCGGACCAGAACTCGCGAAAGTCGTACTGCGGCGCGTAGTAGGCGCCGCCGACGGTGGCGGCGACGGCGATTGCCGGCAGCGCTGCCAGGGCCGACAGCACG
This sequence comes from Reyranella sp., assembly GCA_052386855.1. Lineage (GTDB taxonomy): Bacteria > Pseudomonadota > Alphaproteobacteria > Reyranellales > Reyranellaceae > Reyranella. The sequence continues at coordinate 351 of JBQTJT010000099.1, read as the reverse complement.
GCTGCAATCCGGCGGGGGATATGCATGCAAAACTCCTGGGTGAAAACGCCGAGGTTGAACTTCGCCTATAGAACCTTGGCCCCGGTCCGCGCCAATCAGGCTTCCGTGAGGTGCCGGGAACGCAAAGAAAACGCCGCTCGTTGGAGCGGCGTTCATATTCCCTGAAGGAGAGTGGCGTGGATCAGGCCATCGCCTTGATGCGCGCGCTGAGGCGCGACACGCGGCGCGAGGCGGCATTCTTGGTGACGATGCGCTTGATCGCGCCGCGCTGGATCTCCGGCTGCGCCGCGCGCAGCGCCTCCTGGGCGGCCTTCTTGTCGCCGGTGGCGATCGCCTCCTCGACCTTCTTGA
>JBQTJT010000098.1:0-19501 GCA_052386855.1 Reyranella sp. | reverse complement strand
GAAGCTGATCTCTTCCAGCAGCTTCTCCATCACCGTGTGCAGGCGCCGGGCGCCGATATTCTCGACCGTCTCGTTGATCTCGGCCGACAGCCGCGCCAGCTCGTCGATGGCGTCTTCCTTGAAATCGAGGTCGACCTTCTCGGTCGCCAGCAGTGCCTTGTACTGCTTGACCAGGCTCGCTTCCGGCTCGGTCAGGATGCGGCGGAAATCGTCCTTGCCGAGCGAGGCCAGGCTGACGCGGATCGGCAGCCGGCCCTGCAATTCGGGCAGCATGTCCGAGGGCTTGGCCATGTGGAAGGCGCCGGAACAGATGAACAGCACGTGGTCGGTCTTCACCGGACCATGCTTGGTGTTGACCGTCGTGCCCACGATCAGCGGCAGCAGGTCGCGCTGCACACCCTCGCGGCTCACGTCGCCGCCGCCGCGGAATTCGCTGCGCGCCGTGATCTTGTCGATCTCGTCGATGAAGACGATGCCGTTCTGCTCGACCGATTCACGGGCCTCGCGCACCACGCGCTCCTGGTCGAGCAACTTGTCGCTCTCCTCGCGCATCAGCGCTTCGTGGCTCTCGGCCACGGTCATCTTGCGCTTCTTGGTGCGGCCGCCGAACGCCTTGCCCAGCATGTCGCCGATATTGATCATGCCGACCGAGCCGCCGGGCTGGCCGGGCACTTCGAACTGCATCGGCGAGCCTGCGTCCGCAACCTCGACCTCGATCTCGCGCTCGTTCAACTCGCCGGCCCGCAGCTTGTGGCGAAAGCGCAGACGCGTCTCCTCGCTGGCGTTGGGGCCGCAGAGTGCATCGAGCACGCGATCTTCGGCCGCCATCTCGGCCTTGGCGCGCACGTCCTTGCGCAGCCGCTCGCGCGTCATGTCGATGGCGGCTTCCATCAGGTCGCGCGCGATCTGCTCGACGTCGCGGCCGACATAGCCCACCTCGGTGAACTTGGTCGCCTCGACCTTCAGGAACGGCGCATTGGCGAGCTTGGCCAGGCGGCGTGCGATCTCGGTCTTGCCGCAGCCCGTGGGGCCGATCATCAGGATGTTCTTGGGCAGAACCTCTTCGCGCAATCCTTCCGGCAATTGCAGCCGGCGCCAGCGGTTGCGGAGCGCGATCGCCACCGCGCGCTTGGCGTCCTGCTGGCCGACGATGTGCTTGTCGAGTTCGGAAACGATCTCGCGGGGGGAAAAGTCGTTGCTCATGGGGGATCAGAGCTTCTCGATGACGAGGTTGTGGTTGGTGTAGACGCAGATGTCGGCGGCGATCTTCATCGCCTTGCGGGCGATCGCCTCGGCATCCATGCCCTCGACGTCGATCAGCGCCCGCGCCGCGGAGAGCGCGTAGTTGCCGCCCGAGCCGATGGCGATGATGCCGCCTTCCGGCTCCAGAACGTCGCCGGTGCCCGACAGCAGCAGCGACACGTCCTTGTCGGCGACGGCCATCATCGCTTCCAGCCGGCGCAGGTAGCGGTCGGTGCGCCAGTCCTTGGCGAGTTCGATGGCGGCGCGCAGGAGCTGGCCGGGATGACGCTCGAGTTTCGCCTCCAATCGCTCGAAGAGCGTGAAGGCATCGGCCGTGGCACCGGCGAAGCCGGCCACGATCTGGCCGTTGCCGATCCGGCGCACCTTGCGGGCGTTGCCCTTGACGATGGTCGGGCCCATCGAGACCTGGCCATCGCCGGCCATGACGACGTCATTGCCCTTGCGGACCGAGAGGATGGTTGTGGCGTGCCAGCCGGGCGAGGGGGAATTTTCGGAGGGAGCGGACATGGCAACGTAAATAGTCATTCACGGCGGCAAATCAATCGTCCTGCGCTTCCCGCCTCGTTCACGGGCCGTGCTAACGTCGGGCCATGAGCGATCAGGATCCCGTTATCGTCGTCGGCGCCGGCATCGTCGGCACCGCGGCCGCCCGCGCCCTGCAGCGTGCCGGCCATAGCGTCACCCTTCTCGACAGCGCCGAACCCGGCCGGGCAACCTCCTTTGGCAATGCGGGCTTTCTCTCCCTCGACAGCCTGATTCCGCTGGCCAGGCCCTCGACGCTCAAGAGCCTGCCCAGGATGCTGACCGACCGCACCGGGCCGCTCACGCTGCATACGCCCAGCCTGCCCTGGCTGCTGCCCTGGATGGCGCGCTTCGCGCTGGCCGCCCTCAGCCCGGCCGAGGTGCAGAAGGGCAAGGACTCCCTCAAGGCGCTGATGATCGAGGCCGACGTGGCCTGGAAGGCGGAGATCCAGGCGTCTGGCCTCGGCGAGCTCTTCCAGACCAGGGGCGCGCTCTACGTCTACGAAAGCGAGGCGGCCTTCCTCGCCACCGACGAGATGCGCGGCCTGCAGGCGGGCAAGGGCACCGACTTCGAGATCGTCGACGGCAATCGCGCGCGCGAACTGGCGCCCGGCCTCAGCCCGCACATCGTGCGCGGCATCCACTATCCGAACGGCACGCACACCATCAATCCCTACCGCGTGGTCGAGACACTGGCCGAGCGTTTCACCGCCGACGGCGGCACCATCCTGCGCGGCCGCGTGCGCGGCTTCGGCCGCGAGGGCGCCAATGGGGGCAATCGCGTGACCTCGGTGCAGATCACCGACTCCTCGCTGCCGGCCAAGGCCGTGGTCATCGCCGCCGGCCGCGCCTCGGGCGAGCTGACGCGCCTCTTGGGCTTCAACGCGCCGCTGGTGGCGGAGCGCGGCTATCACGTCATGGTGGCGCCCGACAACCTGCGCTTCGACCTGCCGGTCAGCCCGCCCGAACGCGGCCTGTTCTTCACGCCGATGCAGGAAGGCCTGCGCATCGCCGGCACCGTCGAGCTGGCCGCGCCGCACCAGCCGCCGTCGTGGCAGCGCGCCGATCTCCTGATCAAGCACCTGAAGGACATCTTCCCCGGCGTCGGTGGCGCCGAACGGAGCCGCTGGATCGGCGAGCGGCCGACGCTGCCCGATTACCGCCCCGCCATCGGCCGCGCGCCGCGCCTGGCCAACGTCTATTGCAGCTACGGCCATCAGCATCTCGGCCTGACGCTGGCCACGGCCAGCGGCCGGCTGATCGCGCGCCAGATGGAGGGCGAGACGCTGGCCGACGCGCTGGCGGGAGTCGATCCAGGCCGCTTCGGCTAGGCTTTTCCGACGCCCCGGTGTCGGGAAAATCGTGTCGGAATATTCAAGGCGTTGATCGCCAAGGATTTTCGCCAGCCGTTTTCCGACACCCGCGTGTCGGGAAAGTCCCCCTCAGGCCCGGGCCGCTCGCGTCCAGACGCAGACGGCGCCGCTGCGACCGCGCAGCGCCTGCTCGCCCTCGTTCGTCAAAGCGCCGAGCAAGGCCGCGACATCGGCCGGTCGCGCGGCCGCGATGTTGGAGATCAGCGCATCGGCCACCACGAGCGGCGTCCCGAGCTCGCGCGTCAGGGCCTGCAGGCGGCTTGCCGTGTTGACCGTATCGCCGATCACGGTGAACGACAGGCCCTGGTCGCTGCCGACGTCGCCCATGACGGCCGGCCCGTAGTTGAGGCCGATGCCGATCGACAGCGCGGGGTCGCCGCGCCCGATGCGCTCGGCATTCCAGGCGTCGAGGGCGCTCAGCATGCCGTTGGCGCAGCGCAGCGCGTTGGCGGCGTCGTCGGCTTCCGCCTTGAGGAGCCCGAACACGGCGAAGATCTCGTCGCCGATGTATTTTTCCACCGTGCCGCCGCAGGCGAAAATCTCCGCCGCCATGCGTTCGTGAAAGTCGCGCAGCAGGGTGACCACCTGCTCCGGCGGCATGGCCTCGGCCATGCTGGTGAAGCCCACGATATCGACGAACAGCACGGCCACGGTCTCGCGCCGCACCGGGCCCAGCGGCTCGTCGCGGTCGGCCAGCATCTCCACCAGGTTGGGCGAGAAGTAGCGCGCGAGATTGGCACGGGCGCGTTCCGCGGTGGCGCGCTGGCGGTCGAGGCCGCGCACGTGGGCGATGCTCTCCAGCGTCTTGTCGATGGTGAGTTCGAGATCGGCAAGGTCCACCGGCTTGGTCACGAAATCGAAGGCGCCGCGGTTCATCGCGGTACGGATGTTGGCCATGTCGCCGTAGGCCGAGACGATCACGGCCCGCACCGCCGACCGCCGCAGCCGCAATTCGGCCAGCAAGGTGAGCCCGTCCATGACCGGCATGTTGATGTCGAGCAGCAGCAGCTCGATGTCCGGCTCCTTCGCCAGCACCTCGAGTGCCTCCTCGCCGTGCCGGGCAAAACGGAATTCGAGGTTCCCGGCGCGGATGCGCTGGCGAAAGCGCTGGCGGATCAGCGCCTCGAAGTCGGGCTCGTCGTCGACGGCCAGGATCTTGGCCGGCATCTGGGTGGGTCCGCTCACGCCAGCTCCCGCTGTTGCGGCGGGGGCAGCTGCTGGAGATGCCGCTTCAAGAGGTCGAAATCGACCGGCTTGGTCACGAACTCGGTGGCGCCATATTCGCTGGCTTTGCGGCGCCGGTCGTCGTCGTCGTAAGCGCTCACCATGAACACCGGCAGGTCGGCGTGGCGGTGCTTGACCTCGCGCAACAGCCCCAACCCGTCCATGCCGGGCATGTTGATGTCGGACAGCAGGACGATCAGCTCCGGACGCACGCCGTCGGTGAGTTTGCCCAGCGCCTCTTCTCCCGACCCGGCGAAGTGAATCACGTACTTGCCCTCGCGCACCTCGCGGCGAAAGCGCTGCCGGAACAGATCGGCTACGTCGGGTTCATCGTCTACGATAAGGATACTGACGGTCATCCCGTTCTCTCCGCAGGGGCCACGCGCCGTCTGCGCGGCAGGCGCACCGTGAATTCCGTGAAGGAGCCGACTTCGCTCTCGACTTCGATCGTCCCGCCATGCTGCTGCGTGACGATGTCGTAGCTGATCGAGAGCCCGAGTCCCGTGCCCTCGCCGGTCGGCTTGGTGGTAAAGAAGGGCTGGAAGAGCTTGGCGCGCACCTCGTCGGGAATGCCGGTGCCGTTGTCGCGCACCTTGATCTCGAACATCTCGCCGAGGTCGCGGGTCGAGACGCGCAGCAGCGGCTTGAAGCCGGCCTCGGTTCCCGCCATGCGGCGCTTGTTGGCGGCATAGAAGCCGTTGCCGAACAGGTTCAGGAACACGCGCGTGACGTCCTGCGGCACGACCTCGATCGGCTTGCCGGCGGGCGTCAGGTCGCGATCGAGGGTGATGTTGAAGTTCTTGTCCTGCGCGCGGGCGCCGTGAAAGGCGAGGTTCAGCGCCTCCTCGACCAACGCATTGATGTCGGTCGCCTGCCAGTCGCCGGTTCCGCCGCGGGAATGCGACAGCATGCTCCTGACGATGCCGTCGGCACGCTTGCCGTGCTCGGCAATCTTCTCGAGGTTGCCGACGATCAGCGCCATCGTCTCGTCGATCTCGGCACGTTTGTCCTCGTCGAGCTCAGCGAACGCCGGCGCCGCCACCTCCCTGATTTCGGCCAGCAACTCGATCGAGAGACCCGCGAAATTATTGACGAAGTTCAGCGGGTTCTTGATCTCGTGCGCGATGCCGGCGGTGAGCTGGCCGAGCGAGGCCATCTTTTCGGACTGCACCAGATTGGCCTGGGCGGCCTTCAGGCGCTCCAACGACTCGCGCAATTCCGTGAACAGCCGCACGTTCTCGATTGCGATCACAGCCTGGGCGGCGAAGGTTTCCAACAGTTCGATCTGCTGCGACGTGAAGGGACCGGGCTCGACTTTGCGAAGGACTACAGCGCCAACGGCAGTGTCTTCGCGCTTCAATGGTGCGGCGACTACGGCGCGGAAGCCGTACAGTGCCGCGAGCCTACGGGTATTTGCGAACTCGATGGAATCGAGCGTCTCGGTATCTGGCAGGTGGCAAGTCAGGACATCGACGATGGCGCGTCCAACGGCGGAACCGCGGTCGAGCGAGAGAAGATCACCGACTTTGTAACTCAAGGATCCCTCGTGGGCTCGGGAAATCATACCGTCTCCGTCGCGGATCAGGATTATCGCATCGGCCGCGCCACAGAAGCGGACGGCCGCATTGACGACGGCTTCGAGCACCGGCTGCACGTCCGTCGGCGAACCTGCAATCACCTTCAAGATGTCCGCCGTGGCTGTCTGCCGCTCGAGCGCCGCCTCGGCGGCGTCGCGCGCCTCACGGATCGCGGCCTCCGCCTTGCGACGCTGGGTGATGTCGCTGTAGATGAGCACGAAGCCGCCGCCCGGCACGGCATTGCGGCGCACTTCGATCACCGTTCCGTCCGCGCGTGTGCGCTCCAGCCTGAGCTCGCGCTCGGTATCTTCCAGCCGGCTGGCGAGCTCGGCTTCGACATTCTCCGTGCCGAATTCGCCTCGTTCCGCCAGCAAGAGGAGGTACTGCGCATACGAGGGGCGGTCGGTAAGTCGGTCCTCGGGCACACCGACGATCCGTTCGAAGTTGCGGTTCCAGGCGGCCAGGCGCGGCTCGGCGTCGAACATCGCGACGCCGTCGCCCATGTTGTCGAAGGTGACACGCAGTTCGGCCTGGCGCTGGCGGATCTGCTCCAGGAGGCGGGCGTTCTCCATGGCGATCACCGCCTGGGCGGCAAAGTTCTCCAGCAACGCGATCTGGCTTTCCGTGAAGGGCCGCACCTCCCGCCGGGCGGCGACGATCCGGCCAAGGACGTTGCCGTCTTTCACCAACGGCACTCCCAGCATGGTTCGCACTCCGCCAAGTTCCGTCGCCGCCCGCCAGACCGGGTTGTCCGGATCCTGCCGCGCCAGTTCGACCAGATCCGCGACCTGCACGCTGTGCTCGCGCGAAAGGACGCCGGACATCGGGGTGCCGCGGCGCAGGAAGTCCGAAAACGCGTCGTCCATGCCGCGGGTCGCAACGGCACGGTTCATCCCCCCATCGAACAGATTGAGGCTGCCCATGGTGGCACCGCACAGGTCGTGGGCCTTGGCGAGGATGGCCTCGAACACAGGCTCCAGATCGCCCGGAGAGGCGTTGATGACCCGCAGAACTTCGGCGGTCGCGGTCTGCTGCTCCAGCGCTTCCCTGGTCTCGGTGAGCAGGCGGGCGTTCTCCATCGCGATCACCGCCTGATCGGCGAACGAGCGAACCAACGTGACTTCAGCCTCGCTGAAGGCACGGACCTCGGTGCGATAGACCTGGATGCCGCCCAACAGCCGGCCATCCTTGCGCAGGGCCACCATCAGCGCCGACCGCGCGCCGCCCTGATCCGCCATGATGACGCGCGAGGGCATACCGGCTCGATACGCTTCGTCGTCCGTGATATCGGCGAGGTGAGCGACATCATCCCCCAAGACCATTCGATGCAACAGAGTTCCGGCTTCCGGCACATGACCGCCTAGCCCCATGCCTGCCAAAGCTGGCGGTATATTCCGCTCAGCCAGCAGCCAGAACTTTTCGCCATCGAATCGGAACAGGATGCCAAAGCTGGACCCCGACAGAGACAGCGCCTTGTCCAGGATCGTGGAGAATACGGGTGTCAAATCGCCCGGCGAGGCATTGATCACCGCCAGCACCTCGGCCATCGCGGTCTGTCGCTCCAGCGCCTCCCGCTGCTCCCTCAGCAGTCGCGCGTTCTCGATCGCGATCACTGCCTGGTCGGCGAAGCTTTCCAGCAAGGCAACCTCGCTCGCGACGTTCGACCTGGGCTCGGCCCAGTTCGCGCTGATATAGCCGAGGAATGCGCCGTCCCGGCGCAGGGGCACCAGGACGAAGGATCGAATGCCCTCACGGTCCCTCAGCGCCGCCAGGCTTTCGGTCCGCGGTGCATCCGCGGCGTCGAGATCCGCGACGTGAACGAACCGTTCACCCCGGACCAGACGACCGTGCAAATCGCTGATGCTCCGCGGCTCGGCCACCATCGCCGAGGTCTCGCCCGACATGCCGCGGAACGCCACCCGACGGAGCCGCGCGCCGTCATACAGGGAGAGATTGCCGATGGCGCTGCCACACAACCGGTGCGCCTTCTCCAGGATCGTATCGAACACCGGCGCCAGCTCGCCCGGGTTGGCATTGATCGCCGCCAACACCTCGGCCATCGCGGTCTGGCGGTCCAGCGCCTCGCGCGTCTCGGTGATCAGCCGTGCATTCTCCATGGCGATCACGGCCTGCGCCGCGAATCCCTGCAGAAGCGCGATCTCGCGATCGGTGAACGGCCGCACCTCCTTGCGAGCGCAAACGATCTGTCCGAGCAATCGGCCGTCCTTGCGCAAGGCAACGCTGAGCAGGGTCTTGAGTCCGCTTTCAGCGGCCGCCTTGGCCATAGGTTCGTCGACCAGGCCAATATCGGGAAATTGCGAGAACCCCACGCCGTCGATCAACTGCCGGATACGGGGACCGGGGACGTAGCCCTCGCGCAATCGCATCGCCAGCGGTTCCGGCAGGTTGTGCGTCGCGACGGCGCGGAATTTCTGGCCGTCATAGAGCTGCAGGCTGCCGTAGGCGATGCCGCAAAGGGCGTGTGTCTTCTGGAGAATAGCCTCGAAGACCGGCGTCGTGTCCCCTGGCGAGGTGTTGATGACCTGCATCACCTCGGCCGTCGCGGTCTGCTGTTCCAGCGACTGGCGCAACTCGGTGATCGCGCCGGCATTGGCGACGGCGACACCGGCCTGCGTGGCGAGGGTCTCCAGCGTTGCGATCTGCCGCGCCGTGAAGGGGCCGACCTCGCGTCGGCGCAGCAGCAGGAAGCCGATGACCTCGCCGGCGTGCCTGATCGGAGCGCCGACCAGCGCGCGAACACCGCGCTGTCGCGCGACGGCGATCACCGACGCGAATTCGACGGGGTCCAGCGCTTCGGTATCCGGGGCGTGGATGGTTTGCCCGTCACGGACGATCAGTGCATCCAGGGGGCTGCTCCCGATCGGCCGCCTGTTGCCGAACCCGGACGGCAGCGGGCCCTCGTGTGCGGCGCCGAACATCTCGGTGCCCTCCCGCAGGAACATGGTCGCATCGTCCGCGCCGCAGTGACGCACGGCCGCCCCGACCACGGCGTCGAGCGCGGGCTGAAGGCCCGCGGGCGAGCGTGCGACGATGTCGAGGATCTCGACAGTCGCGGCGTGCTGCCGGGTCAGTTCGTCGAGATCGCGCGTACGATCGGCCAGACGGGCTTCGAGCGATGGGCCGGCCGGATCGTCCGCGGCCGCGCCAGCCCTGCGCGTTGGATCCGGTGAGACGGGCGTTCCGGTCATCGCTGCTGAATTCTCCCCGGACGACCGTATCCGACATTCCCCGGATGAATCCGCCGAACAACGCGAACGCTATCATTGTGCCGGGTTTCGGGGAAGTCATGGGCGGCCCGTGCTGTTTCCCCCGCCGCTTCCGCGGTGCCCAACGTCCAAAACGAACTCCGATCGATCGATCTGGCCCTTTCCCTCGTCATTCGGACGCACTCCTCCCGTGGTGGCGACGCATTCGCCCGTTCGGCCCTCTGCCGGATCGGTCCCTCAAAACAGCAGCGTCTTCACGATTCCCAGCATCGGATCGACTGGGCCCGCGGCGATGCGTTCGTAGTGTCCGACCGGCGCCGGCCGGAGCGCCGCGCGCGCGCGATTTTCCCAGGCCGTCCGCATCGACCGGTAGCGCAGCGACAGCGCATCCTCCTCGCCCGCCGCCGAGATGTCGCCCAGCACGTCGAGCGGCGAGCCCGCGAGGTCGCTGCCCTGGGCCGCGAGCCGGGCCTGCATGGTGCCGAGCCGTTGCGCCGTCTTCTGCCGCGCGGCATCGACGTTGGCCGCGCCCTCCTGCTCGGCCAGCCGCGCGCGTTGTTCGTCGAGCGCCGCCGCCGGGTCCGGCGGGGCATCGCGCCAGACGTAGGAGGCCTGCTGCGCCTGCGCGCGCTGGACCTGCTGGGCGACGGTGAGCGCCGTCGAGGCGGCGGCGGTGATGAGGGCGACGGCATCGCACATGGGGGTTCCTTTCTTCGTGATGAGACACCCCCTCACCTAACCTCTCCCCCAAGGGGGAGAGGTTAGGTGAGGGGGTCGGAAAAAACCTAAGCCACCTGCAACGCCTGCATCGGGCTCACGTACTCCGGCTGCAACCTGAGCCCATCCAGCTCCGCGAACGGCGGCGGCGGGATGTGGCCGGCGCGGGCCATGAGCTGGAAGACGCGGCCGATCAGCGGCTCCAGCAGATCGTCGTGCAGGCGCTCCAGCACCGGGCCCAGCATCACCAGTTTTTCGGCGCGGCGCTCGGCGACCTCGGTGGCGGAGCGCACGTCGTCGAGCTGCGTCGCCATCAGGAACAGGTCGGCACAGAAGGCGGCGCGCACCGCCTGCTGGCGATCTTTCAGGGCGGCGCTGAACTCGGCCAGCGGCGGCTTGATCTGGTAGGCGGGCCTGAAGCCCACGCCGTTGGGATCGGCCACGTAGGTGACGGCGGCCGGCGTGGTCGCGGTCGCGGCGTCCCGCAGCACGGGCGAGGCCACCATGGGCGGGCTCACCATCTTGTCGAGCGTCTCGGCGAAGCGGAGCTGCATGCGCTGCAGGCTCTTGGCATCGGGCAGCGCATCCATGCCGGGCGAGCGGCCATAGACGTCGTTGCCGGCGAGATGCCAGCGCGGACACAGCGCGGGGAATTCCTCGAAGCCGCCGACGGCGAGAAGCTGCTCGTCCCTCTGATTGTTGGGGGCGGCGCCCTTCTCGTACCAGACCGAGCGGAACGGCATGTGGCGGTTCGAGCGGCCGAGGCCGCCGGCCTCGCCCAGCTCGCGCACCTCCTCGTTGGGCTCGACGGCATGCACGACCTCGACCTCGCGGTCCCAGTCGCCGCGATCGTAGCGCTCGCGCACGCCGATGGAGACGGCATCGCGCCCGAAGCGCTCGACGAGCTGGAAGCCGGTCATGCCCAAGGTGCGGTAGAGCGTGTTGACGTTGCCGCGCTCCGATGCCGCCAGCCAGTATTCGCCCGCGGTGAGCGGATAGGCGCGCACGATCTCCTTCGTATCCTCCGTCACGAAGAGCGCGGCGGTGCCGAACACCGACAGCTCCTCGTAGGCGACGGCCAGCGCGTTGTAGAGATTGGAGCGCGCGAAGACGCGGAACATGCGGGCCCCCACGTCGTCCAGCCAGGCGCGGACCTCGGGCACCGAAGACAGCGCGGGGCTGCCGAGGCCGAGGACGAACCACGGCCGTGCCGGCGAGGTGAGGCCCGCCATCAATCCTGAAGCCAATGTGCGCGCGGCCAGCATGGCGGTGGAATCGAGCAGGCGCGCGTTGCGCTTGCCGCCGCGATCGGGCCGGTGCGCCGGCCCGAGGAAGGCGCCGCGGCGCGGCAGGATGTAGGTGCCGAGCTCGCGCCAGTGCGCGAACCAGGTGGCACGCTCGCGGTCGAGCGCACCCAGCCGCCGCTCGCAATGGCGGCGGAGTTCTGACGATTGCATGTTGTGTCCTTGTATTGATCAATCTCCTCCCCCGTCAGCGGGGGAGGTGGCCCGGATAACGGGCCGGAGGGGTCAGGAGGCGAGTGAACATTGACGATTGACGTACCTCGTCAATGCACATAGCCCACCATCATTGACCATCATTTATGCAGGAAGATCAGATGAGTAGGCCTCCCATCCACCCCGGCGAGATCCTCGCCGACGAACTCGACGAACTCGGCATCACGCCCACCGAACTGTCGCGGCAGACCGGCGTGCCGCCAAATCGCATTTCCCAGATCATCCAGGGCAAGCGGGCTATTACCGGCGATACGGCGCTGCGGCTCGGTCACTGGTTCAAGAGCAGCGCCGAATTTTGGCTCAACCTCCAGGCGGCTTACGATCTACGCGTAGCAGCCGAGGCAGTGGGCCGCTCCATCGCGAGGCTGCCGACGCGACCAAAGAAGCGAGGCTCCTGATACCAAGCCCGTTCAACTTCATGGGCTATGCGCCAGCGAAGGCGTGACGACCTCTCTCCAGGAGTACTTGGCCGGGAATTGTCCTCGCACGGCCGAACGCTATCACCGTCGCCAGCCGGCGCGCTGTCGCGCCTTCGATACCCGAATCAGATGGCTTTTCGGCCCAGCGCAAATCGCGCACGCCGTGCGCGCGCGTCCCAATTTTACCTGAGTAGGTAAATGCGTTGAAACCCGGGACAGCCGGGACAGGCAATACGCATCCATCTCTTCGCGAAATTCGTCGAGGGTCATCTGATCGTCGCGCCCAATCGCACACAAAGGGGTTTAGTCGAGAGTTTCGATGCAGCTATCCACCCAGCTCTTCGATGGCTTCCTTCACTCGCTTCAAATGGAAAGGTGCACCCGGTTCGGGATTCGACGGGAGCCTCGTCGCCAACTCCCGAAGCGCGGGGATCGCAGTTGCAACCTTGAGATCCCTGACGAGAGAGAGCGCGAAATCGCCGCGATCATTGATGTCGTCGAACAGCCACTCCGACATCGCCTGGTCAGCCATGTGGCGTTCATCTGTGTCGAACTTTCCATACAGCCGCCGCAATCTGTCGAGCGCGACATAAGGATCTTTTTTTGATTCCGCCTCTTCATTGACGGAGTGCCAGTAGGCGTCCATTTCGCCACGGAATTCCTCGAAAGTCATTTGATCACCGTAATGAATTGCTGATCGATTGGATATGGGAAGCGAATTTCGTAGCCGCCACCCGGCATGTTGTTACTACGTGCGACTGACCTCGGTTCGGGTATTTCATAGCCCGCGGCACGCAATCCGTTCAAATCGATGCGGGCCGCGGCCGCTCCCACCACCGCCGCCGCCGCCGCGTGACCCGCCGCCTTACTCTTCGGAAAACAACTTCACGCGGCTGGGATCTTCGACATTGATTCGTCCATAGTCGATATCGATTGAGATGTTTCGGCATTTGCAACGGATATTGTCGTCGGGCAAGGCAGCGACCACTTCGCCGCATCGCGTGCATTCGTAGAACAGGCCATGCGTGGAGGGATAGCCTTTGCGTGGATCGAAGTCCTTGTACTTGCGATTGGTGTTGCTCATGGCAATTTCCTTAGATGACCACTATCGATGAGATCTTGAACGGATTTTTGGGTACCGAGATAGTATTGCGTTCCTCCACCTGGCTGATTGAAATGCGGAGCGGCTGGTCCCGCATCCACTTCGAACGGCTTCACGACTTCGTACACATTTAGGGGACGGGTCCCCGTGCCCGGCCGCATTGACCGTGCTTCCGGGGGCGTGTCTTTGGGAGAGAGGTAACTCCCCCCGGGGCCGCCGTATCGATCAACCACGGTGCCGGGAGTCAGAGTGACTTTTTTCGGTTCACCTGCAAACCCGTTGTTATCAGGCCAGATGTCGGAAGGCGCGTTGATGCGGCCTTCGTGCGTCGGCTCGGCGCTTTGTTCCGTCGCAGCGCGAGGCCCAACTACGTCCGGGGGCGACGGTGTAACCGATGGCTGACCGGGCGGTTGCCTCCATCGACGCACATTCTCGATTATGGAGGGCAGTCCAGGCGGCACCTCCGGCGCCGGCGGTCGGTTGTGGCCGGGCCCTGGCGCGGGCCGTTGCGGAGCCGTGGCGGGCGGACGTTGGGGCGGCTGCGGGCCGCCACCTCGTGGCCCTCCGCTTCCGCCCTGAGCCAAAATGATGTTCCGGGGATCGAAGATCGCCTCGGGAGTACCGGGGATCGGAGGCTCATCCCCGAAGGTTCGCTCGATCGCCTCCGCGACGATGGCAGCGATGTCCTCGCCGTTGGGCAGGTGGCCTTCGATGGTCTCAAAGCCGTCGAGGCCGTCGCGGATGTCCGCATGGACCACCACCGCCTCGGCGCTATCGGTGTCGATGCCTTTGGCCTCCATGGTCCGGTCGGCGTCGAGGCGGGCGCGCCGGTAGCGGACGAAGGTGGGATCGGTCGTGCCCTCGGCGATGGCCTTCTGCGCGCCGGCAAAGCGCGCGTGGTCCTCGTCGTCGAGCGACAAGCGATGGCGGTCGAGATCGAGGGCGGCGAACGCCCAGGGCTCGTAGACCATCTGGCGGTCGAGTTGCTTGAAGAGGTCGCGGTCGGTTCTGAGGCGGCCGTCGATATAAAAGGCTTCGAGGCCGCGCGACTGGTCGGGCGCCAGCCAGTCGCGGATGTCCGGCGGTATCGCCAGAAACGACCGGCCGGAATTTTTCCCGATCCAGTCGAGGGCGGCGATGCCGGCCTCGGCCTGCCGCCGGTTCCACTGCCGCTCGGCGTGGCGATGGGCATGCTCGGCGACTTTGGCGATGCGGGCCCGCATCTCGTCGGTCGCATCGTCCCGCGTCAGTTCGGCCGCGCGGCTTTCGAACACCTCGGGGCCGGGCGGCCCCGCCGGTTCGATCGGGATACCGGCCATATCGCGGTCGACGTCGCGAAGAACGGTCGCCTCGCGGGCCCGGACGAAGCGCCGGTCGATGGCGGCCTGACGCTCCAGATCGATGACCGGGCGGGCGTGCTCGTAGAGACCAGCCGCGCTCTCCAGGTCGTTCTGGCGGATCGCGGTCTCGACCGCCCCGGCATAGAGGTCGGAGAGTCCGCTGCGCACCCTGGCGTCGGTCTCGGCCGGATCCCAGCCGCGACGCTCGCCCTGGTAACGCAGTTCCTGTACCGCGGTCCGGCCGAGCTTCTGCAGATAGGCCGGGTCGTGCCACGACATCGCCGCGTCCCGGTTCAGGCCCGCGATCCGGTCGGCGACGCTCGCATCGTCCACTTCCACCGTGGCGCGCTCGGCCAACCGGCCCAGCGTGCCGGCCGCCCGATCGAGGCGGGTCTCGATCAGGGGTTCGAGAATGCCGCGCTGGCGCGGGCCCATGGCCTGCGACAGCATGCGTTCCTTCAGCTCGTTGAGCGTCGGCAAGGCACCGGCGATGGATTCAAGCGCGGCTTCGCCACTCTGGGCCGCGATCCCGGTCTCGGGATCGTGCAGCAGGCCGCGCACGTGGCCCGCGAATTCGGTATCGAGCCGGCGCGCGAACATCTCGTCGATGCGGATCGTGTGTTCATCTATTGGCCATGGCTCCGCCGCCTCCTGCGCCACTGGCACAGTCGGGTAGATCTGGATTCCCATTCGATCGGCTCCTTTCAGGCAAAAGAAAACCGGCGGGGGATGCCCGCCGGTCGGTGGTTTCATTGCTGGGAGCGCGCCACTCCCGAGGGGGCATGAGCGAGCGGGACGCTCGCGGTCCAAAAGATCATGAATCTTCCGGACCGCGCGCATCCTGCGCGCTCAATTCACACTCTCCCTCTCCCAGCTACTCGTCGAACTCGTCTTTCTCGTCCCAGTACTCGTCGGTGAAGTCGCGATAGAGGTCGTACTCGGTCACGCAACAGGCCTGCACCGGCGGCGCGTCCCAGCCCGCCGTCACGGGCAGCGCGAAGGTGAGCGCCAGCGCATCGGCGATGTCGGGGCTGGCGAGGCCGCGCTTCTTCATGTCGTCCTTCTTCTCGAGCTGGATCTCGCCTTTGGCGTTGAAGCCGTATTCGACGCCGGTGAGATCGGCGGCGAGATCGGGATCGGACGCGAGGCAGCCGTGCTCCAGCCAGTCCTTCGTGCTGCCCCAGATCTCGGCGCGCTTGTTGGCGTAGCGCGGCTTGGCGCCCTCGCCGTCGAAGCGCTGGGCGGCCGAGCCGAAGTTGATGCCGAAGACGCGCGGCACGCCGAGCTGGCGCAGCCGATCGACGACGCCGGCGCCCACGCCGCCCTCGTCGACGAACACGGCCGCGACGCGTTCGGCCGCCGCGCGCTCGGCGACGCGGCCGGCGAGCGTCATCAGGTCGAGGCCCTGGTGTTTCTCGACCGGCCACGACGTCGCGTCGCGGCCCTTGCGCAGGAAGATGACGCTGCGGTCGTCGCCGAAGCGGGCGACATCGACGCCCATCACCAGCGGCTGGTGACGGTTCGCATTTGGATCGGGCAGGCGCGCCATCGCCGCCTCGACCCGTTCGGAATCGATGAACTGCATGGAGCCGGCGCGCGGGAACTTGCCGGCCACGCGGACGCGCATGAAGTCGGAGTCCTCGCCGTAGTCGACCAGCCAGCGTGCGAGCTGGACCTTGTCGGTGAGCGAGACTTCGCGCGAGTCGACCTGTTGTGTGAGCCAGCGCGCGCGGAAGCGGTTAAAACATTCGAAGAAACGGCCCGACGTGCGCGTCGGATTGCCGAAGACGACCCAGACGATTTCCGTGCCGGCATCGGTCAGCGCGCCTTCCGCCGTTTCCCAGATGCTGTCGGCGATGGAAGAGGCCTCGTCGAACACGAGGAGCACGCGGCTGCCCTGGTTGTGCAGGCCGGCGAAGGCCTCCGGATTGTGGGCGGCCCACGGCACCATGTCGATGCGGCCGGCGACCTCGTCGGCCGGCTGCGCCGCCAGCGCCGTGGCGCCGAGCTGGCAGGTGGCGTGGGTGAGCGCGAGGCGATGCCACTTGGCGAGTTCCGCCCAGGTCTTGGTCTTGAGCTGGGTCTCGGTGTTGGCGGTGACGACGCCGCGCGTGGCGGGATCGGTCGCCAGCGCCCACAGCAGCAGCCAGGCGACCAGCGCCGACTTGCCGACGCCGTGGCCCGAGGCGACGGCGATTCTTGCGGGACCCTTGCCCTCACGTAGCGCGTCTCCGATCTGGCGCAGCACGTCGGCCTGCCATTTCTCCGGGCCGGTGTGGTTGGCCAGCGGTCCTCCCGCCACGCCCTCCCCACTTCCACCCCAGGGAAAGGCCCATTCGACGAAGCCCAGCGGATCGTGGCGGTGAGCTATTAGCCGGCGGGCCATTTCCTCGATGACATCATCGGCCATGCCGGCCTCCCTTCCTGGGCAGCGGCGGCAGCGCCTTGCCGAGCGCCGCCATGCGCGCCTCGGCCTCGCGCAGGCGGCGGGCGAAGTCGGACATGCCCGCCGGATCGGCGGCAGGCGCTGCGGCCGGGCGGGCATAGACTTCCGGCCGGTGGGCCTTCAGCAGGAACTGCAGCAGGCGGCTGTCGGGGCGGCGCACGGAGCCGACCTGGCGGCCGGCCTGCCACACCGGCGTCTCGTCGCCCACGGTGGCGCGCACGACGGCATGGTCCTGCAGCCGGTCGAGCCCGAGTTGCAGGGCGGCGTCCCAGCGGGCGGCGAAGTCCTTGTTGCGCCGGCGCAGCGTGTAGAGCGTCGAGCGATGAAGCCCGGCACGCTCGGCGGCCGTGGCCACCGCGCCTGTCTCGGCCAGTTCGTCCAGGAAGGCGTTTACGCAGTCCTGCGACGCCTGCGGCCGGCCGCGCTTGCGG
The DNA here is from genome assembly GCA_052386855.1 of Reyranella sp. Lineage (GTDB taxonomy): Bacteria > Pseudomonadota > Alphaproteobacteria > Reyranellales > Reyranellaceae > Reyranella. The sequence goes on along the minus strand of JBQTJT010000098.1, from coordinate 2,343 downwards.
ACGGAAGCGGACATGTTTTGTCTCCATTGAAGGCATGAAAAAGCCCGCCGCGGCGGAAGGGCCGGGCGGGCTGGGGGCGGAGCGAGGTCCGCCAAGGTCGTCTTTCTCTTAGCCTATTCCTGCTGAACCTGCAACTTTGTCCGGAAAGAAAATATGAACGGACGTTCAGGTCGTGGACGCACATGAGCGCGCGGGACGCGCGCGGTCCAGAAGACTCATGATCTTCCGGACCGCGCGCATCTTGCGCGCTCTCATGATCTACCCGCCGTACTGCAGCAGGGCCTCGCCGTTCTTCTTGAGCCAGGTCTGCGGACCCTCGATCGGCCCGTCGCAGAGCGTGCGGGCGAGTGCCCAGAAGCGGGGGCCATGGTTGAGATGCACGAGATGGGCGACCTCGTGCGAGACCAGATAGTCCAGCACCTCGGGCGGCGCGAACACCAGCCGCCAGGAGAACGACAGCGTCGCATCGGGCCCGCAGCTTCCCCAGCGCGAGCGGCTGTCGCGCAGCGTGATGCGCTTCACCGGCCGCTCGACCTTGAGTGCCTTGGCGTGGACCATCGGCACCAGCCGGGCCTTCAGCTCGGCCGTCAGCCAGTCGCGCAGCCGGCGCGGCAGATGCTCGGGCCTGCCCGCGACATGGATCTCGCACCCCTCCCGCCACACCGTGCCGCGCCGGTCGGTGCGGTGACGAATGACGTGCGGCACGCCGAACAGCGGGACCTCGGCGCCATCGACGAAGGGTTTTACGTCCGGCAGCCGCTTCAGGCGGGCCGCGATCCAGCCCGCTTGGGCCTGGGCGAAATCGACCGCCGTGCCGCGCGCCATGCGGAGCGGCGCCGTCAGCACGATGCGCCGCCTGGCCGAATCGACGCGCAGCGAGGCGCGGCGGGCGCGGGCGGAGCGCAGGAACGTCACCGGCAGATTGTCGCCGGCATGAGCAATGGTCAGTTGCTCCGGCTCCGGCGCGGCTTTAGGCAGGATGAGACGACGCACGATGTCCGACAACGACATGGTGCGAATCATACAGCAGGGAGACTCCCGACGTGAGCCTCAATGACGTGAGCCTCGATATCGCCAAGCTGCGCGCCGAAACCCCGGGCTGCGCCCATGTGCTGCATCTCAACGCCGCCGGTTCCGCGCTGCCCAGCCAGCGCACGCTGGACGCCACGCTCGGGCATCTGCAGCTCGAAGCCGAGATCGGCGGCTACGAGGCGGCCGACCGAGCCCGCGACACGCTGGACGGGTTCTATCCCTCGGTCGCCCGGCTGATCGGCGCCGAGGCCGGGGAAATCGCCTTCGTCGAGAACGCCACGCGCGGCTGGGACATGGCCTTCTATTCGCTCGACTTCAAACCTCTGGACCGCATCCTGACCTGCGTCAGCGAATATTCGTCGAACTACATCTCCTACCTGCAGGTGGCGAAAAAGACCGGCGCCGAGATCGTCGTCGTGCCCGACGACCGGCACGGCCAGATCGACCTCGGCGCGCTGGAGCGGGCGATCGACAAGCGCACCAGGCTGGTGTCGATCAGCCACGTGCCGACGCAGGGCGGGCTAGTGCAGCCGGCCGAGGCGGTGGGCAAGATCACCAACGATGCCGGCGTGCTCTACCTGCTCGACGCCTGCCAGTCGGTCGGGCAGCTTCCGGTCGACGTGAGAAAGATCGGTTGCGATTTCCTGTCGATGACCGGCCGCAAATACCTGCGGGGCCCGCGCGGCACCGGCTTCCTCTACGCCAAGGCCCGCACCACCCGGCACATCGAGCCGGTGTTCCTCGACAACCATGCCGCCCGCTGGACCGACGACAATGGCTACACCGTCGTGGGCGATGCCAAGCGCTTCGAGAACTGGGAGCGCTACTTCGCCGGCGTCATCGGCCTGAAGGTCGCCGCCGACCAGGCCAACGAACTCGGCATCGACGCGATCTGGGCCCGGCTGCGCGACCTGGCGGACGGGCTGCGCGCCCGGCTGGCGACGCTGAAGGGAATCACCGTGACGGACCTCGGCCAGGTGAGGGGCGCCATCGTGACCTTTGCCGTCGCGGGCGCCGACCACAACGCGCTGAAGATGGCGCTGCGCCAGCAGGCGATCAACGTGAGCGTGTCGACGCAGTTCTCCTCGCGCCTGGATCTCAAGGGCCGCGGATTGCTGAACGTGATGCGCGCCTCGGTGCATGTTTATAACACCGAGGAAGAGCTGGACCGGTTCGTGGAAGCGCTTGCAGGGCTAACCCGGTAATTGGGCGAAGTCATGCTCTTCCGGACCGCGTGCGTCTCGCGCGCTCAAGAGCCAGAGCGCGCGAGACGCTCGCGGTACAGAAGCTCTTATCGGCCGCCGGAACGCC
>JBQTJT010000097.1:0-58045 GCA_052386855.1 Reyranella sp. | reverse complement strand
TCGATCCGAACCCACTCCTTGTCGTTCAGCCAGTAAACACCTTTGCCCATGTCCAAGGCTCCTTCTGGAAGCCTTGAATCATCAACTCCCAACGACCGCCACTGCTAATTGAGTACGGACCCTAGCGGCAGGTCTCGGCCCCACCGGCCAGGCATTTCGCGATCGCCTCGGCGGCCAGCGCGTGGCCACGCGTATTCCAATGCCCATCGTTTCTGAAGTGATACACGAGCGGCGTGCCGCCGGCTTCCATCAGCGGCCGCAGGTCGAGCATCGCGATGCCGCGCCTGGTGAGGGCCGCCACCAGCGCCTTGTGCACCCGGTCCTCCTCGGCGCGGTTGTCGCCGACCCACAGGGCGCGCGAAGGCAGCAGCACCACCAGCGTGGCGTAGCGTTTCGACAGCGCCTGCAGCTGGTCGACCGACGCTTCGATCATCTTGGCGTCATAGGTGTTGAGCCCTATGCCATCGACGTTGGGCACGATGACGCCGATGTCGATCGCCAGCGCTCTCAGGGCCGGCGTGTGGTGGACCATGGTCGTCAGCAGCAGGTACGCCGCCGACCGCTCTGTCAGCCATCCCTTCCAGTCCGTCGTCATGGCGTGCGCCGGGATACCGGCCGTGTCGTAGAAACCGAGATCGTTCTCCATGCATAACCCCACCACGACTTCGTCGATCCGGGCGCCCAGGGACTGGGCGTAGTCGAGCAGCTCGGCATAGCCCGCGATGTCGGTGGGGGTGGCGAGGTTGAAGACGCGCCGCCCAGTCAGCGCCTGTACGCGATCCGAGAAGCGCTCGGCTGCCTCGACACCCCAGCCCCAGGTGAAGGAATCGCCCACGAACACGAGATCGCCCGAGGTGGCGCCGGCGATGTCCTTGTCGTCGCGCAGGCCATGGCGATTGAGGCGGACGGCGACGTCGTAGTCGCCGGTATTCTTCACTTGCCGCGTGCTGGTGCCGGGTGTTCCCACGGTGAGCGATCCCAGTGGATGCCTGAGCCCGAAGCGGCCCGAGGGATCGAACGCCGGGAAGAAGACACGGGTCAGGATTTCGAGCAGGCCGAGGCCGACGACGATTGCCACGGCCACCGTGAGGGTCGCCAGGAGGAAACGGCGTGCCAGTCCGGCGCGAGTCAAGTCATTCTCCGGCTCGATCCAGTTGTTGGAGATAAGGCATTAAAGGGACGGCAGCATGCGATAGTGCCTGAAGAATACGCTATATTATCGCCGGAAAACGCGGGGGGACCGTGCCGATCCATCTCGACATCTCCCATCTGGACAGGATCGTGATTGCCGTCGTCATCGGCGATGCCACGGCGGACGATGTCGCGGGTTTGGCGCGCCAGTTCGCGGAATCGGGCTCGATGCACTACCGCAAGATCGTCGATACCGCGGCCGGCGTCCTGGCCATCGACGAGGCGGGGGTGGCGGCCGTCGCCGCTTTCCTGCGGGCCGACCCCAAGGCGGACTCGCGCGGCCCACTGGCTTTCGTCGTCGATCCCAGGCGGCCGGATTTTTTCGCCGAGAAATTCGCCGAGCTCACGGCTGCCGAGCGGCCGGTGAAAATTTTTCACAGCCTCCACGCCGCCCGCCGGTGGCTCGACGAGTGTGCGGCGATCCAGCCACGCCGCTGACGGCTGCGGCAGGTAGTGTCCCAATTTGAATTGGCGGCGTTGCTTGCTAAGTACTCTTCGAGTTGACGGCACAGGCTACTGCCTTCGTAAGAGTAGAAAACGTCCCCTGCCTATCCTTCCACGAGCGCAAGGGCTGAATGAGACGTTCTAGGATTTGTCGCTCATGGTCGTGCGCGAGTTTTAGTATCACTTCACGAAGATAGTTTAGCGACGCACGTGTCGCTGCACTTCGCTCACTATAATTTCGTGCGGCAGCACAAGTCGCTCCGGATGACACCGGCTATGGCGGGAGGCGTCGAAAAGAGCCTATGGTCGCTGCAGGAACTTGTAGAGCGGACTAGAAACAAGGGGGGGGCAAAAATGGACTTCAACTGGCTACGGCTTGCGGCCGTTATTGTGGCCGGACTGGTGATGTGCGGCGGCCTTTGGGGCGTATTCAATCGTATGAAGGCAAAGGATCAGGGATTCGGGCCGAACAGTTTGCGAGCACTCGGCATGGTGATCTTTGTTCCCGGTTTAATAGTTATCGGTGTGACATTTCCAGACTTCAAGAGTGAGACCATCGCGGCTCTCTTGGGTACGGTTGCGGGCTATATTCTCTCTCAGGCCACGGACAAGGAATCAAATTAGGGCACTACCCTGCGGCAAGACCTGCCGCGCCGAAGGCGCGATATGCGAAAAAAGCCGTGAGATAGCACCGGGCGGACGGGCTATGGTGACGGCCAGGACCGTCGCCGACTGCAACCCCGGGAAGCCATGCCGATCCATCTCGAAATCTCCGATCTCGACCGGCTCGTGCTCGCGGTCGTCCTCGGAGAGGTCACGCCCGACGACATCGCGGAAGTGGCGCGTGAGTTCGTGAGAACCGGCCGTCAGCACTACGGCAAGATCATCGACACGACGGCCGGCAGCGCCGTCATCGACGAGAATCGGCTCTCGGCCATTGCCGCCTTCATGCGCGCCGATCCCCGGGCAGGCGCGCGCGGCCCGCTGGCCTTCGTCGTCGATCCCAAGCGGGGTGAAATTGTCCAGAAGTTCGCCGACATGACCGCCGACGAGCGGCCGGTGAAGGTCTTCACCAGTCTTCGCAACGCCCGCGCCTGGGTGCGCGAGAACACGAAGGTCGATCCCAATCTCGGGTGACGCCCCAGCTCTTCGGTCTTAGTGGGGCGTGTGCTTCTCCAGGAAGGCGCGTACGCGCTTGATCGATTCACCCAGGAACTCAGGGCCGCGCCAGTCCTTCTGGATCTCGATGTTGGGGGCGAGGGCTGCGATCTCGTCGCTGGTCGGGCCGGGATGCGGCTTGTCGTTGCCGGGCTGGAGGAAGAGCGGGGTCTTGCAGGCCTTCACGAAGTCGCGGCTGACCGAGAAGACGAAATCGTTGCCGAACATGTTGCGACCGAAGGAGTCGATCGCCGACTGCGGGATGGACGGATCGCGGGCGCGCACGGTCTCGCCATAGCCCCTCACCGCGGCATCCCAGGTGTCGCGGTTCTCGTGCAGACCGATCGGGTTCTGCAGCACCGCCGAGGCGACGCGGCCGGGTGCCTGCTCGATCGCCTCGAAGTCATAGCTGCCGCCGATGCAGCCGCCCATGACGTGGAACTTCCCGAACCCGAGATGATCGATCAGCGCCAGGTGATCGGCGGCGAAAGTGTGCCAGCCATGGTCGGGCTTCACGTCGGCCACCGACTTGCCGGCGTTGCGCTGGTCCATCGAGATCACGGTGAAATTGTCGGCAAGCGCCACGCGCGGGTCCATCCAGCTGCGCGGGCCGTCGGGTCCGGGGCCCCAGAATTCGATGTTCGATTTCAGGCCGCCCGGCGCGTAGAGCAGGATGGGAAAGCCCTTGCCGTGAACCTCGTAGTAGATCTCGGCATCGGGGCGCTTCAGCATCGGCATGGTGTCGTCCTCGTTGAGACCGTATGGGCATAAACAGACATCGGCCGGAGCCTAGGGCCCCGGCCGATGATTTGGGACGTGATTTAGTTGGAACGCGATTAGAACGCGATCAGGACGCTGCGGCTCGCCGGCTCAACCGTGCCGGTCGACGCGCGCACGATCGGGCTGGTGTCGTCGCGGCCGACCAGAGCGATCGACGTCGGCAGAACGCCCTGGAGAACCAGCGCGGACTTCACCGCCTCGGCAAGGTCGGCGCGGCCGACGATGCGGATGATGGGCGCCTTCTTGGCCCGCGACGCGTCCGCCGCCAGACGAATTGTATTGTTCGCCGTCGGCGAGAGCTCCGTGCCGCTCCGCTCAAAGAATACGACATAGCCGGGGCGAGGCTTGGCGACTTCGGCCGAAGCATTGGAGGGGGCCGAGGCATTGGAGGGCGCGGCCGCCGCCAGGTTCTGGGCATTGGCGGGCCCCAGCAGGGCAACGGAGCCGGCCAGAAGGGCCGAGGCGATCGCGGTGCGCTTGAGAATATTCATGCACTGCCTCCTTCGATGCATGCCGGAACAACGCCCCGGTCGGCGTGGAAGTTTCCGGCGATTTCCCGGTTATCCCCGGCAACCAATCCCGGGGTCAGGCGTTAATGCCGATCAACGAGGTTTGGGTGGCCGAAAAATCGACACTACGAGTGCCCACCGTCCATCTGCGCGGGGGCTCGGCCATTCGCCGTCCGCTGATCGTGCTCGCGGTCTGCGCCGTGGGCGTCGTGGGCTACCTCGCGCGCGACTTCCTGATCCCGACCGCCGGCGCGATCGTGCTCGCCCTGATGCTGATGCCCGTCGCCAACGCGCTCGAGCGCATCCACCTGCCCAAGACACTGGCCGCAGCCGCCGCGGTTTCGCTGCTGGCGCTGGTGCTGGCCGGCGTGCTGGCGTTGGCCATTCCCTCGATCGCCGGCTGGATCGCCGATGCGCCGACGCTCACCTACCGGCTGGAGAAAAAGCTCGAGGGCGTGCGCCAGTCGATTGCCGCCGTCCAGAAAGTCACCAAGCAGGTCGAGGAGGCCACGACTGCGGCCCCGGCGCCGGCTCCGTCGGCGGCAGGTGCTGCTGCGCCGACGCCGGAGAAGGTCGTGGTCCAGGACAGCAAGTCGCTGCTGGGCCAGCTCGCCAGCACGACGCCCGGCGTCGTCCTTCAGCTCGGCTACGCCGCCGTGCTGGCCTTCATGCTGCTGGTTCATCGCAACGATCACCGGCGACAGATGTTGCGCGTCGCCGTGACCTTCGCCACGCGGGTCCGCCTGGCGCGGGTGATGCGCGACATCAACGAACGGGTCGGCGACTACCTCTTCGCGCTGGCGGTGATCTATTCCTGCGTGGCGGCGATTTCGGCGGCGGCGCTGGCCTTGCTCGGCCTGCCCAATGCCATCATCTGGGGCGTCCTGATGGGCCTCGCCTCGTTCGTGCCTTTCGTCGGCGCACCGGTGATGGTGGCACTTGTGGCTGCCGCGGCGCTGGTGACCTTCGACGACTGGGCCCTCATCCTGGCGGCGCCCGCCGCTCTCGCGATCATCCATATCGTCGAATCGCAATTCATCACGCCCTTCTTCGTGAGCCGCCGTTGCGCCCTCAACACCGTGGGCGTGTTCGTGGGCATTGCGTTGCTGGGCTGGATGTGGGGTGTCATCGGCGCCATCGTGGCGGTGCCGCTCCTGATCCTGCTCAGCACCATCGCGGCCCACCTGCCGTCGTTGCGCTGGCTTGAGGTGTTGTTGTCGGATGATCGGCCGGTGAGCGAGCGCCTGGCGGTCAAGCCGCCGCTGGCATCGGTCAAGCGTCAGATGCCGCGGCGCCGGCGGGTGGCGGCCAAATAGAGCACGAGGCCGGCAACGGCATAAAGGCCGCCCATGATGCCCCACGCCCCCGCGGGATCGAGGTGGCGCTGCAGAATGGTGAGGCCGGCGTAGCTGAAGCACAGCACGCCGATGGCGCCGGCAAGGACGGCACCCAGCGTCAATGCGAGGCGAAGAACGATGTCGCCCGCGGCGTTGCGCATGGTGCGCGCGGCCGCCGAGGCGACCGCGAGCCGGAGGAGGGGAGCGATCAAGGCAGACACGCTGCTTGAGCTTTTCTTGCTCTGCGTCGGCCGCCTAGCTCCGACGACAAAGGTACCCCGCAAGGAAGCCGACACCGATCACGGTCGCCAGGGTGGCGATCGGGCGTTCCTTGACGGTTTCGATGAAGGTGTCGGTCGCGTCGTCGCGCAGCTTGGCCGACTTCTGCATCAGGGCCTTGGTGGTCTCCTTGGCGCCGTCGGAATAGTCGTCGATGATCGACTGGGCCGTCTCGAGAACCTCGTCGATGGCTTCCTTGCTCTTGGTCTGGATCTCGCTCAGCGCGCCGCCGATGCCGTTGGTGGCGTCCTTCTCGATCGAGGTCGAGAGCTTCTTGAGCTGGGCTTTCAGGACCGAGATCTCCTTGACCAGTTCCTTGGTGCTGTTGGCCGTGGCCGTGCCGTTGGCGCGCATGATCGTTCTCCGCTCCGGGGTGAATTCCTGGGCAGTAAACGCCGCGCTGGGCGGAAGGTTTCCTGGATTCTACTGGGGCCTAGCCGTCCCAGACGTTTTGCGGCATCGGCAGGCGGGCGAAATCGGCCTCGACCAGCGGCCGGGAATGCGGTTGGCCCTCGCGCTCGAGCAGCATCATGTATTGCCGCACATGCTGGCCGGAATGCCAGGTCGTGCGCTCCAGCAGTTCGTGCAGGCTTTGCGGGCCATAGTAGGTGTCGAGGGTGCGCGTGCCCGAGGTATTTCCTGCCGCCCACCAGTCGCGGAAGCGCTGGCGGACCTTGGTGCCATAGGCCACGAGTTGGGCGGTGCCGGCGTCGGCGGCGGGCTCCTCGCGGAACATCGCCTGGACCAGGGTGATGCCCTGGTTGGCGTCGAGGAAGGCGTCGACCACGCGGAACAGATGGAAGCCCAGCGAGCGATAGCTGCGCGGCCGGCCCGGCACATGGGTGTCGAGGCGGTCCCCGGGCATCAGGGGCAGCAGCTGCAGCGCCGCGGTCATGAACTTGTCGAGCCTCCGGTACAGCTCGGCCGGCGACAGCTCGGGCCCGGACTTCTCGTCGATGCCGAGGAAGTCGACGATCTGCTTGGTGCTCTGGCCGAAGGTGAATTTGTCGCCGCGCGACAGCACCGGCACCGAGCGCGCGCCGAGACGCTGCAGTTCGGCCAGGCCGGCCGGATCTTCAAGGACGTTGACGGAGACGAAGTCGATCCCACGGACCGATAGAAACTCTTTGAGTCTCAGGCAGCTGGTTCAACCGGGCTGCCAGAACACCTTGAAGGGCGGCATGCGTTGCTCCTGTGGCGGAGGCTCAATTGACGGACTTGATGCCCAGCAAGTCAAGGGTCGCTTTCCAAGCCTTGAAATCGGCGGCGAGCCGCTCGGCCATCTCGGCCGGCGTCGAGGTCTCGACGGTGAGGCCGAGTTGCTGAAGCTGCTCGGAGACTTCGCGCGACTGGAGCACCGCCCGCAGTTCCGCGGTCCAGGCCGCGACCAGCGCCGCCGGCATGCCGGGGGGCGCGAAGAAGGCATACCAGTTGGTCTGAACCAGATTGGGGAAGCCCAGCTCGACCACGGTCGGCACCTTGGGCGCGATCGGGCCGCGCTTGGCGGCGGAGGTCATCAGTATCTTCAGCCGGCCGCCGCGCTGGGGCACGAGGAAAGAGGTGATGCCGGCGGTACCGGCGGGGATGCGTTCCTTCTCGAGGTCGGCGATCAGCGGCCGCGCACCGTTGTAAGGCACCGCCTCGAGCGGCGCGCCGATTTCGCGCCCCACGAGGGTGCCGAAATACTGGGTGAAGGAATCAGGACTCGTGGTGCCGAAACGGGCGCGCGTTGCATCGCCCGCCTTCAGCCAGGCGACGTACTCGGCAAGCGTGGTGACGTCGATCCTGGGCGACACGGCGAAAGCCGTCGGATAGGTACCGGCAAGCGTCAGCGGCAGGAGATCGGTCAGGGGATCGAACGGGAAGTTCGCTTTGACCAGTTTGCCGACCATGGTGGCACTCGGCATGAAGGCGATGGTGCTGCCGTCCGGTGTCGCCTTCTTGAGGACCTCGCCGGCCGCCACCCCTGACGGGCCGGGCTTGTAGTCGATGGTGACGTTGCGCGAGAGCTGGGTCTGCAGGGCGCCCGAGATGATGTGCACCAAGGAATCCGAGCCGCCGCTCGAGGGATAGCCGACCAGGATGCGGATCGGCTTGTGGGGCAGGCCCGACTGGGCCCGCGCGATCGCCGGTGCCGCGAGGGCGGTACCGGTCGCGAGCAGCCAGCGGCGGGTGAAGGGCGTGTTCATGTTCGTTGTACGCGGAAGACAACGCCGCAGATGGGCAAAGGTGCCAACGCCCGGCCTCAGCTCGCCGGCTTGTGGCAGACGATGCAGACCTTGTTGCCGTCGGGGTCGCGCAGATAGGCGCCGTAATAGTTGGGATGATAATGCGCCCGGATGCCCGGCGCGCCCTCGTCCTTGCCGCCCGCCGCCATCCCGGCCTTGTAGGCGGCATCGACCGCGGCGCGGTTCGCCGCCTCCAGGCCGACCGTGATGCCGTTGCCCACCGTGGCCGCCTTCTTGTCGACCGGGTTCAGGACCCAGAGCTGCGGCCGGCCACCCGCCGGCCCGTAACCGGCGGCGTTGGGATAGTCGGCGTGGCGGACCAGGCCCAGCGGACCCAGCAGGCCTTCGTAGAAGCCCTTGGCCTTGCCGAGGTCGTTGCTGCCGATGGTGACGTGGCTGAACATGCTTCTTCCTCCCCGGCAGAAGGTTAGGCTCTGCCTGCCGGACGCGCGAGGCCGAAATGGTCCCGCAGCGTGCGGCCTTCATAGGCGGTCCGGAAAAGCCCGCGCTTCTGCAGGAGCGGGATCACCTCGGCCACGAAGACGTCGAGCATCGAGGGCAGGAGCGGCGGCATCAGGTTGAAACCGTCGGCGGCGCCGTCGTTGAACCAGTCTTCGATGAGGTCCGCGATCTGCTCCGGCGTGCCGGCGGTGGTGAAATGACCGCGCGCGCCGGCAAGGTAGGCGAGGAGCTGCCGCAAGGTCGGCTTCTCGCGCCGCACGAGGCCCACGATCACCTCGGTGCGGCTGCGGGCGGCCTGCACCGTGCCGGGATCGGGGAAGTCCTGCGGCACCAGCGGCCTGTCGAGCGGCAGATGCGAGAAGTCGTGGCCGCCGAAGCGGCCGCTCAGCCGCTTGCGGCCAACCTCGGGGTCGGTGAGGCCGTTGAGATCGCGCGCCAGCCGCTGGGCCTCGGCCTCGGTCGGCGCGATCACCGGGCTGAGGCCGGGCAGGATCAGCGCCTGGTCGGGCGCGCGGCCCTCCGCCACCACCAGCCGCTTCAGGTCGGCATAGAATTCCTGCGCCGTGGCCTTCTCCATCTGCGCGGTGAACACCGCCTCGGCGTGGCGGGCGGCGAAGCGGCGGCCGGTCTCGGACGAGCCCGCCTGCACGAACACCGGTCGTCCCTGCGGCCCGCGCGGCATGTTGAGCGGACCGGCGACGCGATAATACTTGCCGGCGTGATCGATCGGCCGGATGCGCTCGGCGCGGGCGTAGTGGCCGCTGGCGCGGTCGTCGAGCACGGCGTCGTCGGCCCAGCTGTCCCACAGCGCCTTGGCGACCTGGACGAACTCCTCGCCGCGCTCGTAGCGCTCATCGTGGCTGACGAGATTCTCGCCGCCGTAGTTGCGGGCCGCCGCCGCCAGCCACGAGGTAACGATGTTCCAGCCGACGCGGCCGCCGCTGATATGGTCGAGCGAACCGAACTGGCGGGCGAGGTTATAGGGCTCGGAGTAGGTGGTGGACGCCGTGGCGATCAGGCCGATGTGCGTGGTCGAGCCGGCCAGCGCGCCCAGCGTCGTGATCGGCTCCAGCCAGGTGCTGGCGGCGTGCGCCACCGTGTCCATCAGCGCCAGCGTGTCGGCCAGGAAGATCGAATCGAAGAGGCCGGCCTCGGCGCGCCGCGCAACGTCGCGGAAATACTCGATGTCGGTCAGCGCCAGCGCCGAGGAGCCGGGATGCCGCCACGATGCCTCGTGATGGCCTCGGCTCTGGATGAAGAGATTGAGGTGGAGCTGGCGTCTGCGGTTCATGCCCTCATTGTGCGGCGGGCGCGTATACGGCGGCAAGCTGGCGCGACACCAATCGGGCGTAGAGACCGCCACGCGCAAGCAGCAGCGCGTGCGTGCCGCTTTCTGCCACGCGGCCCTCGTCGAGCACCACGATCAGGTCGGCATCGCGCACCGTCGACAGGCGATGGGCGATGACGATGGTCGTGCGATCGGCTTTCAGCACGTCGAGCGCGTGGCGCACCGCCTGCTCGTTCACCGCGTCGAGATGCGAGGTCGCCTCGTCGAGGATCAGGATCGGTGCGTCCTTCAGAAAGGCACGCGCGATGGCGACGCGCTGGCGCTGGCCGCCGCTGAGACTCGTGCCGCGCTCGCCGACCGGCGAGTCGAGGCCCTGCGGCAGGGCAGCCACCAACTCGGTGAGCGAGGCATGCTCGATGGCGGCCGTCAGCTCGGCCTCCGAGGCGTCGGGCCGGGCGATCAGGATGTTGGCGCGCAAGGTGTCGTTGAAGAGATAGGTGTCCTGCGCCACCAGCGCCACCAGGCCGCGCAGCTCGTCGAGCTTGTAGTCGCGCAGATCGGCGCCGTTCAGCGTGATGCGGCCCCCCCCTTCATGACCGTCGTCGGGATCCCAGAAGCGCATCAGCAGTTGCGCCGTCGTGGTCTTGCCGGCGCCCGACGTGCCGACCAGCGCCACCGTCTTGCCGGCGGGGATATTGAACGTGACCTGGGAGAGCGCGCGGCGCGACTGGCCGGGATAGGTGAAGTTCACCTTCTCGAGCGAGAGGGCCGCGGCGCCCTTGCGCGCCGGCACGCCTTTGCCATCACGCACCGGGATCGGCTCGTTGGCCAGCGCATAAACTCTGCGCGTGGCGCCCAGCGTATCGGCGAGCTGGCGGCCGACCTGGGCGATCTCCGACACCGGCAGGAAAGCGGCCATCGCCAGCACGGTCATGAGCGGCAGCAGGCCGGCGTCGAGCGCTCCCTGCGACGACAGGATCGCACCGGTGACGACCACGGCGAGGCCGCCGAGGCCGGTCAGCACTTCCAGGATCGCGTGCTGCAGCGTGAGCTCGCGGAAGAAGGGCAGGCGGAGCGAGATGTGGCGCTGCGAGAGGTCGTCGAGCTTGTCGCCGCGCGACCGCTCCTGCTGGAAGGCCACGATCTCGCCCAGCCCCTGCACCGAATCGACGGCGAAGGCGCCGAGTTCGCCTGCCGCCTCGCGCGCCTTGGAACCCAGCGCGTCGACGCGCTTCCTCATCAGGAAGGGGCTGAGGCCGACGGCCAGCAGGAACGGCACCAGCGCCAGCGCCAGCCAGCCGCTGGCCGAGGCGAGCGCGATGACGACGGCGGCCGGCACCAGGATGGCCACGAAGGCCGGCGCCACGGTGTGGGCGAAGAAATACTCGACCAGCTCGATGTCGTGCGTGGCCAGCGCCATCAGGTCGCCGGTGCGGCGGCGCGTCAGGTAAGCCGGCGCCAGCGCGTCGAGCTTGCGGAAGGCGTCGATGCGCATCTCGGCCAGCAGGCGGAAGGCCATGTCGTGCGCCATCCACGATTCGAACCAATGGAGCACGCCGGAGACCGGCGCCAGCACGGCCAGCGCGATGGCGAGGCCGGCGTAGGGTTGGCCGTCCTTCAGCGCGAGCACGATCAGCGCCGAGAGAACACCGATGCCGATGAAGGACATCACGCGCAGCACGCCCAGCACGAAGGTGCCGGTGAGCTTGCCCTTCCACGGCATGATCACCTTCATCAGGGCCAGCACCACCTGGTACCAGGTGAGCCCCTCGGCCTTGATGATGCCCTCAGTCACGGCCTTGACCGCGCCGCCCGGCGTGTCGGAGACGGATTCCGCGCGCGCCGGCGCCTCGATGAGATCGGCCGTGTCGCCGGCCTGCTGCTCGCGCGCCTGCTCGGCCATCAGCGTTGCATAGACGCCGCCGCGGGCCATCAGCTCGGCATGTCGGCCCTCTTCGGCAACCTTGCCGCCGTCGAGGACGAGGATGCGGTCGCAATCGATCACGCTCGAGAGGCGATGGGCCAGGATCACGGTCGTGCGGCCGCGCATCAGGCGATCGAGCGCCTCCTGGATCACGGCCTCGTTCTCGGCATCGACAGCGGAGAGCGCCTCGTCGAGCACCAGGATCGGGGTGTCGCGCAGCAGCGCGCGGGCGATGGCCACGCGCTGGCGCTGGCCGCCCGAGAGCTTGATGCCTTTCTCGCCGATGATCGTCCGGTAGCCCTGCGGCATGCTGCGGATGAAATCGTGGATGTTGGCGGCGCGGGCCGCGGCCTCCAGCGCCTGTTGCGAAGCATCGGGACGGCCCAGGCGAATGTTCTCCTCGACGGTGCCGTGAAAAAGGAAAGTATCCTGGTTCACCACCGAGATCAGCGACCGGATCTGCTCGAAGCTGAGCGCCCGCAGGTCGTGCCCGCCCAGGGTGATGCGACCGGCATCCGGATCGTAGAAACGCAACAGCAGGCGCACGATCGACGACTTGCCGCCGCCCGAGGAGCCGACCAGCCCCAGCCGCTCGCCCGCCGCGGCGGTGAAGGTGAGGCCGTCATGCACGGTGCGGCGCGTGCCGGGATACGAGAAGCGCACGCCCTCGAAGGCGATCGTCGGGCTGAGCGCGGTGCCAAGCTTCGCGGGGGCGGCATCGGCGACCGACGGGGCATCGTCGAGGATGCGGTAGATGCCTTGCGCGGCGGAGAGGCCGACCATGCCCTGGTGCAGCACCGTCCTGAGTTCGCGCATCGGCCGGAAGATTTCGATGCCCAGCATCATGATGATCAGCAGCGAGGTGAGCGACATGGCGCCGGCTTCGACCCGCGACGCGCCGTAGATCAGCGCCGCCGCGGCGCCGCCGGCGATCGAGGCGTCGGTGATGCCGCGCGCCAGCGAGTTGGTGCCCAGCACCCACATGGTGCGGCGGAAGAGATCGCGCGCCTCGACCTCGAGCTTGTCGGCGCGGGCCTTGCCCTGGCCGAAGGCTTTCAGCGTCGCCAGGCCCTGGATCGAATCGAGGAACTCGGCGGCGAAGGATTTGTAGGCAATCATCCGGCCGAGCGAGGCGCGGACGTCCCATTTGTGCCAGAGCGCGGGCGCAAACAGCGCCAGCAGCGCGAAGCCCAGCATGACCAATGCCACCGGCAGGTCGATAAAGGACACGACCGCGAAGATCAGCAGCGGCGAGAGCAGCGCGATCAGGAACTGGGGCAGGAACTGGCCGAAATAGGTTTCGAGCTGTTCTACGCCGTCGATCATGGACAGCGTGAGGCCGCCGGAGCGCTGGCGGCCGACGGTGCCCGGTCCCAGCGACGCCACTTTCTCGTAGAGCGTGCGGCGGAGCGCCTTCTGCACCCGCGCGGCGGTTTCGTGCGCCACCACGGCGCGCCAGTGCTCGGCGGCGCCGCGCAGCACCATGACGGCGGCGATCAGGACGACCGGCAGTACGAGTTCCGAGAGCGGCCGGCCCATAAAAACCTGGCCGATCAGCCAGCCCAGCAGGCCGAGGCGGGCGATGCCCAGGCAGACGGCGAAAAGGCCGATGGCGACGGTGCCGGCGATGCGCAGGCGCACCCCTTTGGTGAAGACGAGCAGGCGAGGTTCGATATGCATGAGGCCATGCTAGGCCGAACACCGATATTCGTCAGTCCACAATTTGGAAAAACCCGTGTACATTTATGAACATGGACATGAATGCCAATTGGGACGATCTCCGCGTGTTCCTGACGCTCGCCCGCGAGGGCACGCTGACGACGGCGGCCAAGGCGCTGGGCGTCAGCCATCCCACGGTGGCGCGCCGCGTGCAGGCGCTGGAGAAGCAGATCGGCGCCCGCCTGTTCGAGCGCCTGCCCGACCGTTTCGCGCCGACCAGTGCCGGCGAGCAGCTGCTGGCCGACACCGAGGCGATGGAGAAGGCGGCGCTCTCGATCCATCGCCGCAGCGCCGGCCTCAGCGACGCGGTCAGCGGCGTCGTGCGGCTGTCGGCCGGCGAGGCGATGGCGGTACTGGTGGCGCGTCATCTGCCGTGGCTGCGCGCCCGGCTGCAACAGATCGAGTTCGAGGTGATCACGAGCCATACGCTCGCCAACCTGTCGCGGCGCGAAGCCGACCTGCTGATCCGCGACCAGGTACCGGAGCTTGCCGGCATCGTCACACGCAAGCTCTGCCATGTCGCCTATTCGGTCTATGCGGCGCGCAAGCTCGAACTCAAACATGCGAGCATGCCGGCGCTGGTCGACCAGCCGTGGATCGGCTTCGACGACGACCACAGCTATATGCCGGGCCAGCACTGGCTGCACGAGCAGCTCGGCCGCCGGCCGGAGATCCGGGTCAACAACTGGCTCGTGCTGCACGAGGCGGTGCGCGTCGGATCGGGCCTGGCGTTGCTGCCCTGCTATCTCGGCGATCAGGACCCGGCGCTGCGCCGCGTCGGCGGCGTGCTTCCCGAGGTCTCCACCGAGCAGTGGCTGCTGGTCCATCGCGACCTCAGGGCGCTGCCGCGGGTGCGCGCGGTCATGGATGCGCTGGTCGAACTCTTCCAGCGCCATCGCACCCTTCTGGAAGGGCGGCGCATTCCGTAGGCCGATCCGGCGCGCGCCCTCGCCAATCCCTGGCCGATCTGGGTAGGATCGCCGCAGGGAAGGGACGTGCGGCATGGGCTTGACCCGTGCCGACGAGGAGGCTGAATGAAACGGCGACAACTTGCTGGATTCCTGATGGCCGGCTTGGTCCCGGCCGCAAGCCTTGCCCAGACGGCCGCACCACGCCGCGTCGGCGTATTGATCGACGGATCGGCGCCGCATCTGCTGCCCGCCGCGCTGCAACGCGACCTGGCGGCGCTCGGCTTCACCGAAGGCCGCGACATCGTCTTCGACGTACGCTACGCAGACGGCAAGCGCGACCGGGCGAACGAACTGGCGGCGGAGCTGGCGCGCGGCAACGCCGACATCATCGTTGCACACTTCACGCCGGCCGTACGGGCGGCGATGGAGGCGACCCGCACCATCCCCATCATCATGGCGCCGGCCGGCGCCCCGGTCGAAACCGGCCTGGTCGCCAGCCTCAGCAAGCCCGGCGGCAATGTCACGGGCGTCACCAATATGGCCGCTGAATTGGGCGGACGGCGGCTTCAGCTCCTGAAGGACATGCTGCCATCCCTCGACTGTGTCGCCGTTTTGGCCTCGACGCAGGATCCCTTCACCAAGCCCTTCCTCTCCTACATGCAGGACGCGGCGAAGGGTGGTGGCCTTCGCCTCGAGCCGGCGATGGCCGAGGGACCGGCCGACTTCGAGCGCGCCTTCGCCGCCATGGTCGCTGCCGGCGCCGGCGCGGTCGTCATTCAGGGTGTGTTCAACACGCAACGCGCCCGCATCCTCGAACTCGTCGCCCGCCATCGCCTGCCCACCATGTGGTTCGACCGCCAGGCCGTTCTCGCCGGCGGCCTCGTCTCGCTGTCGGCCAACACGGCGGACATCTACAAGCGCGCCGCCTCCATGACCGCCAAGGTCCTGAAAGGCGCCAAGCCGGCCGACCTGCCCGTCGAGCAGCCGGCAATTTTCGAGCTGGTCGTAAATCTCCAGGCGGCGCGTTCGATGAAACTTTCCGTGCCACAAGCGGTACTGACCCAGGCCGACGAGATCATCGAATGAACCGGCGTCACATCCTCGCTGCTGGTCTCGCGGCGCCCTTCGTGGGCGCCGGCCGCGCCTTTGCCGCCGAGCGCCTGGTCGGCTGGATCTCGCCCGAATCGGCGCAGGCCACGGCGCCGTTCTTCAGCGCCCTGAAGGCAGGCCTCACTGCGGCGCTGCCGGCGGGCGGCGAACCGGTCCGCTTTCTCGAGCGCTACGACGTGAACACGCCGGCGTTGGCGGCGGCGCAGGTCGCCGAGCTGCAGCAGATGGGCGTGCGCCTGATCGTGGCCCAGGGCGCCGCCACCGTGACGGTGGTTGCCGCCAAGCCCGCCGTGCCGGTCGTGTTCGGGTTCAGCGGCGATCCCGTTGTCGCCGGAATCGCGCAATCGCTGTCGCGGCCGGGTGGCAATGCGACCGGCCTCAGCTTCATGTCGATCGAACTCAACCCCAAGCGCATCGACTTCCTGCGCACCGCGGTGCCCGGCTGCCGCAAGATCGCGCTGCTGTCGAACGCGCGCCATGCCGGCGAGGAGAAGGAGATCGCTGCCTGCCAGTCGGCCGTGCAGCCGCTGGGCATCGAGCTTACCCCCTATCGCTCCCAGAACGCCGGCGAGATTCGCGCCGCGCTCACCCAGGCGCTCGACAGCGGCGCCCAGGCCATCATCATGCTGCCCAGCTCCAGCATGGTGCAGCTGGCGCCGACGGCTGCCGCCGACTGCATCGCCCGCAAGGTGCCGCTGGTCTCCGGCTGGGCCGCGATCGCGCGCGCCGGCGCGCTCTTCACCTACGGCCCCAACCTGCAGGAGGCCTACAAGCGTCTGGCGCTTTACGTCGTGCGCGTGCTAAGCGGCGCCGCGCCGGCAGCCCTGCCGATCGAGCAACCCACGGTATTCGAGTTGGTGATCAACCAGAAGACGGCGACGGCACTCGGTCTCATCCTGCCGCCGGCCCTGCTCGCCCAGGCCGACGAGATCATCGAGTGAGGCGGCGACTCCTCCTGGCCACGGGCGCGCTGGCGGTGGCGTCGCCCGTCGTCGCCCGGGCGCAGGCCGGCAAGGTCTTCCGCGTCGGCTTCCTGGTCGTTGGCCAGCCCGAGCCGTTCTGGACGATCTTCCGCACCAAGTTGAAGGAACTTGGCTACACCGAGGGCGGTAACATCCGGTTCGAATTCCGCTCCGCCGAGTTCGTACCGGCCCGGCTCGACGCGCTGGCCGCCGAGCTTGTCACGCTCGGCGTCGATGCAATCGTTGCCGTGCAGACGCCGGCGGCGCTCGCCGCCAAGAAGGCGACACGCACCATCCCGGTCATCCTGGCTGGCGTGGGCGATGCGGTGGCGACCGGGCTGGTCACCAGCCTTGCGCGGCCCGAAGCCAACCTGACGGGAGTGTCGACCGCGACCGCCGAACTTGCCGGCAAGAGCGTCGAGCTCCTGAAGGAAATCCTGCCGGCGGCGCGCCGCATCGCCGCCATCGCCAACGCACCCGACCCCTTCCACATACCCTTCCTCGAACAGCTCGAGAAGGCCGGCAGCCAGGGCGGCGTCGCCATTCAACGCGTGATGATCGAGCGCGAGGCCGATCTCGAGCCCGCCTTCGCGCGGCTGGCCAACGGCGCCGTCGATGCCGTGGTGGTGCAGCCCAGCCTTTCGCTGAAGCTTACGGCCGACTTCTCGCTCAAGAATCGCTTGCCGTCGGCGGCGGCGTCGCGGCGCTTCGCCGATGCGGGCGGCATGCTGAGCTATGCCGCCGATATGCAGCACCTCTATCGCGACTCCGCCGTCTATCTCGACAAGATACTGAAGGGTGCCAGACCCGGCGACCTGCCGGTACAGGGACCGGTGAAGATCGAGATGATCGTCAACCTCAAGACCGCTCGCGCGCTCAACCTCACGGTGCCGCAATCCATCCTGATCCGCGCCGACGAGGTCATCGAGTGAGGCGACGTTTCCTCCTATCGGCGCCTGCCATCCTCGCGGCTTTGCCGGCCCGCGCACAGGCGCCGCGCCGGCCGGTCATCGGCGTGCTGATGGCGCGCGACGAGCATTTTAACGCGGCGCTGCTGCGTGCCGGCCTGCAGGAGCGCGGCTGGGCCGAGAGCTCCTATTCGCTGCTGACGCGGTCGAGCGGCGGCCCGATCGAACGCCTGCCCGCGCTTGCCGCGGAGCTGGTCGCAGCCAATGTCGATGTCATCCTGGCGATCCTGACGCCGGCGGCCCTTGCCGCCAAGCGCGCGACGCAGACCATCCCGATCGTCATCACGGCCGGTGACCCCGTCAGCGCCGGCCTCGTCGACAGCCTGGCGCGCCCCGGCGGCAACCTCACGGGCATCGATGGCGCCGCCGCCGCGCTCGGCGCCAAGCGGGTCGAACTTCTGCGCGAGATCGTTCCGTCGATGAAGCGTATCGCCGTCCTGCTCAATCCCGCGGACCCTTTCAACAAACCGTTCCTGGCCCAGATCCAGGCATCTGCGGTAACGCTTGCCATCGGGGTCGAGCCGATCGCGGCCACGATCGCCGACCTCGAACCGGCCTTTGCCGAGTTGCAGGCGCGCCAGGCCGACACCGTCATCGTGCAGCCCAGCCTGCCGCTCGCCGCCATCGCCGTGCGGCTGCGCGCGATGCGGCTGCCGTCGGTCTCGCAGGGCCGGTTCTACGTCGAGTCCGGCGGCCTCATGGCGATCGGCGGCAACGCCGCGGAAGTATATCGCTTGCTGGCGTTCTGCCTGACGCAGGTGCTGAAGGGCACGCCGCCGCGCGATATCCCGGTGATGCAACCGACGCAGTTCGACCTGTTCCTGAATCTCGCCACGGCCAAGACGCTCGGCCTCTCCGTGCCGCCTGCCCTGGTGCAGCGCGCCGACGAGGTGATCGAGTGAGGCGGCGGACCCTCGCAGCGGCACTCTGCGGCGTCGTTGCGCTGCCCGCGGCCAGTCGCGCGCAACCGGCCGATCGGGTTCGCCGGCTCGGCATATTGACCGCTATTGCAGCCGACGATCACCCCGGCCTCGCCGCCTTGCGCGAGGGATTGCGGGCGCTGGGCTGGAACGAAGGACGCAACCTCCTCATTGACCTGCGTTCGACCGATGCCGACCCCAGACGGGCAGACGCCTTGGCAAGGGAACTCGTCGAGCGGCGGCCCGACGTGCTGGTCGGTCATACGCTGGCGGCGACCGTAGCCTTGAAGAAACAGACCGGTACGCTGCCGATCGTCGGCGTCGTCGTCGCCGACCCAGTTGGCGGCGGTCTCGTCGGCAGCCTGGCGCGGCCGGACGGCAACGTCACCGGGTTCATTAATTTCGAGCCAAGCATCGGAGGCAAGTGGCTGGAGCTTCTGGGCGAGGTCGTGCCCGGCCTTCGGCGGGTCGGATTCATGTTCAATCCCGCCACCAGTACGGTCGCCGAGTATCTTCGGTCAGTCCAGGGCGCAGCATGGTCTTTGGGTATCGAGATTGTTTTGTCGCCGGTGCGCAGCGAGACCGAGATCGAGGCCGTCATCGGCGCGCTGGGTGGCACGCCAGGTACCGGACTGATCGTGCCGCCGGATGTGTTCCTCTCGACCCATGACGTCAGGGTCGTCGATCTGGCGGCGAAACACCGCCTGCCGGTCATGTATGCATACCGGCGTTGGGCTGCCCGCGGCGGCTTGATGGTCTACGGTATCGACCCCGTCGACTTGTTCCGCCGCGCGGCGCCTTACGTGGATCGCCTCTTCAAGGGCGCGCATGTCGCCGAATTGCCGATGCAGTATCCGACCAGGTTCGAGTTCGCCATCAACCTCAGGACCGCAAAAGCACTCGGCATCACGGTGCCCCCCACACTGCTGGCACGCGCCGACGAGGTGATCGAGTGAAGGCGCCGTCTTTCCTGCGGCGCGGCGGCCTGTTCGCCAAATACTTCCTGTCGCTGGTCGGCATCGTCACTCTCGTGCTGCTGATCAACGGCGCCTTCGACATGTGGTTTGCCTACGGTACCGCGCGCCAGGCGCTGGGCCGGCTGCAGCAGGAGCAGGCCAACGGCGCCGCCGACAAGGTCGGCCAGTTCATTACCGAGATCGAACGCCAGATCGGCTGGACCACGCACCCGCAATGGGCCGCCGCAGCGGTCGATCAACGGCGCTTCGACTTCATCCGCCTGCAGCGCCAGGTGCCGGCCATCACCGAGCTGACGCAGATCGACGGTTCGGGCAAGGAACAGCTCAAGGTGTCGCGGCTGGCCATGGACGCGGTCGGCGCCAACACCGATCTGTCCAAGGATCCGCGCTTCACCGAGGTCCAGGACAAGCGCGTCTGGTACAGCCCGGTTTACCTGCGCAAGGAGTCCGAGCCCTACATGACGATCTCGCTGGCGCGCACCGGGCGGCGGGCCGGCGCCACGGCGGCCGAGGTCAACCTGAAACTGATCTGGGATGTCGTGAGCGCCATCAAGGCCGGCGACAAGGGCTATGCCTATGTCGTCGACCGCGACGGCAGGCTGATCGCCCATCCCGACATCAGCCTGGTGCTGCGCAACACCAACATGAGCAAGCTCGAGCAGGTGCACACGGCGCTCGACGATCTCCGCGACGGCAAGCCGCTCAGCGGCGCCAGTGCCCGCTTCGGCCATTCGCTCGACGGCACCGCCGTGCTCTCCTCGGTGGCCGCGATCCCGGCGCTGGGCTGGCTGGTCTTCGTCGAGCAGCCGACCTCCGAGGCGCTGCAGCCGCTCTACACCTCGCTGTGGCAGACGATGGCGTTGCTGGTGCTGGGCCTCGCCACGGCGGCGCTGGGCGCCTGGTTCCTGTCGCGCCGCATGGCCTCGCCCATCCGGCTGCTGTCGGCGGGCGCCGAGCGCCTGGGCGGCGGCGACCTCGGCCACCGCATCGAGGTCAGGACCGGCGACGAGGTCGAGGCGTTGGCGACCAACTTCAACCGCATGGCCGGCCAGCTCCAGGAGTCGCATGCGACGCTGGAGCAACGCGTGGTCGACCGGACGCGCGAGCTGACGGAGACGCTGGAGCAGCAGACCGCGACCGCCGAGATCCTGCAGGTCATCTCCCGGTCGCCGACGGACACGCAGCCGGTGTTCGACGCCATCGCCGAAAGTGCCATGCGGCTGCTCGACGGCTGGAGCGTCCTGGTCTGGCGGTACGACGGCGAGCGCATGCGCGTCATCGCCAGCCATGGCGGCCTGCCCGGGACAGACGTGACCTCCGTGCACGCGGCGCTGGGCGAACCGCGGCCCGAGGAACTCGCCTATCCGGGTGAAGCCATTCTCAAGCGCACCACCGTGCAGATCGCCGATGTGGAGGCCGACGAGGTGGCGCCCGGCGTGCGCGAGGTGGCCCATGCGCGGGGTTGGCGCGCCAACATAGCGGTACCGATGCTGCGCGACGGCACGCCGGTCGGCGTGATCACAGTCAGCCGCAAGAATCCCGGCGCCTTCGACGAGCGCGAGAGCAGGCTGTTGCGGACGTTCGCCGACCAGGCCGTGATCGCCATCGAGAACGTGCGGCTGTTCACCGAGATCCAGGAGAAGAGCCGCCAGCTCGAAATCGCGAGCCAGCACAAGTCGCAGTTCCTGGCCAACATGAGCCACGAGTTGCGCACGCCCTTGAACGCCATCATCGGCTACACCGAGATGATGGCCGACGGGCTCTATGGCGAAGTGGGCGAGAAGGCGGCGGGCGTACTCGAGCGGGTGCAGAACAACGGCCGCCACCTGCTCGGCCTCATCAACGACGTGCTCGACCTCTCCAAGATCGAGGCCGGCCAGCTCAGCCTCACCGTCGAGCCCTACAGCGTCGCCGACATGGTGGCTACCGTGCTGTCGGCGACCGAATCGCTCGCCCGCACCAAGGGCATCGCGCTGGGCTCGGCCGTGGCGCCGGGCCTGCCGACCGGGACGGGCGATGCGCGGCGGCTCACCCAGGTGCTGCTCAATCTCGTGGGTAACGCCATCAAGTTCACCGACCAGGGCTCGGTCGAGGTCCGCGGCGCACAGGCCGGCGACCGCTTCGAGCTGTCGGTGGTCGACACCGGCCTCGGCATCGCGCCCGCCGACCAGGCGCGCGTGTTCGAGGAATTCCAGCAGGTCGACAACACCAGCACGCGCAAGAAGGGCGGCACCGGGCTTGGCCTCTCGATCTCGCGCAAGATCGTCGAGCTGCATGGCGGCCGCATCTCCGTCGAGTCCGAGGTGGGCAAGGGCTCGATCTTCAAGGTTTCGATTCCGGTCAACGTCGCGCCGGAGAAGGATGCCGCATGAGCAAGAAGATACTCGTCGTCGAGGACACTGAGGACAACCGACAGATCCTGCGCGACCTTCTCGGCATGGCGGGCTACGAGATGGTCGAGGCGCATGACGGGCTGCAGGGTGTCGCGATGGCGGCCGAACACAGGCCCGACCTGATTCTGATGGACATCCAGATGCCGGTGCTCGACGGCTACGAGGCGACGCGGCGCATCAAGGCCGACCCCGCGCTGGCCGCGATCCCGATCGTGGCGGTCACGTCCTACGCGCTGTCGGGCGACGAGGCCAAGGCGCGCGACGCCGGCTGCAACGATTATATCGCCAAGCCTTATAGCCCCCGCCAGATGCTGGCCAAGATCCGCGAGATCCTCGGTGGGTAATGCCTTCCGCTGTCATCCTGAGCGAAGCGAAGGATCTCACGCTTGCTCCAGACGAGGAATGCTCCGTGTCTGATCGATCGGCGAGGTCCTTCGCTTCGCTCAGGACGACAAGGACACAAGATGCGTGATCCCGCCCGCATCCTGGTCGTCGACGACGTTGCCGACAATGTCGAGATCCTGCGCATGCGCCTGGAGAGCCTGGGCTACGAGGTCGTGACGGCGGGCGACGGCGAGGAGGCGCTGGCCGTCACGCGCGAGGCGTTGCCCGACCTGATCCTGCTCGACATCATGATGCCCAAGATAGACGGGCTGGAAGTCGTGCGCCGGCTCAAGGCCGATCCGACGCTGCCGTTCATCCCCGTCATCCTGGTGACCGCCAAGGCCAGCCAGAAGGACGTGATCGCCGGCCTCGACGCCGGCGGCGACGACTACCTCACCAAGCCGATCGACCACGGTGCCTTGATCGCGCGCGTGCGCGCCATGCTGCGCATCAAGGCGCTGCACGATCAGATCGAGACAGAGCGCGGCGAGCTCGCGACGCGCGTCGGCGAGCAGGTCGAGGAACTCGAGCGCGTCGGGCGGCTGCGCCGCTTCCTGGCGCCGCAGCTTGCCCAGGCGATCATCTCGGCGGGCGACGAGAAGATGCTGGAGAACCACCGGCGCGAGATCGTGGCGATGTTCTGCGACCTGCGTGGCTTCACGGGCTTTTCCGAGACCGCCGAGCCCGAGGACATCATGGCGCTGCTGGCCGAGTACCACGGCGCGCTCGGACCGCTGATCCGCAAGTACGAGGGCACGCTCGACCGTTTCACCGGCGACGGCATGCTGGTGTTCTTCAACGATCCGCTGCCATGCCCCGATGCGCCGGACCGCGCCGCCAGGCTGGCGCTCGAGATGCGCGACGCGGTGGCCGTGCTGAGCGTGGGCTGGAACAAGCGGGGTCATCGCCTCGGCTTCGGCATCGGCATGGCCCAGGGCTACGCCACCCTGGGCCGCATCGGCTTCGAGGACCGCTTCGACTACACCGCGATCGGCGCCGTCGTGAACCTGGCGGCCCGGCTCTGCGCCGAGGCCGCCGACGGCCAGGTGCTGGTGAGCGGCCGGCTGGCCGCCGCGGTGGAGGGCTTGGCCGAGGTCGAGGACCTGGGCGAACGCGACCTCCGCGGCATGGCGCGGCCGATGCCGGTTGCCAACCTGCGGAATCTGAAGGACGTGCCGGCCGGGGCTGTCTGAACGCCGTGACCGGCGCTATGGTGTGGGCAACACGGGAGAAACGCACATGAACGGTCTTCGTCCGGTACTGTCCGCGTTTGCGCTTCTGGCGTTCACTGCTGCCGCCCACGCCGAAGGGCCGGCGCTGCCGCGCGCGGCCACGCCGGAAGAGGTGGGCCTCTCCTCGGCGCAGCTCAAGCGCCTCGAGGAGGTGACGCAGAAGCACGTCGATTCCGGGCTGGTGCCGGGCGCGGTGATGCTGGTGGCGCGGCGCGGCAAGATCGCCTGGCAGGCGACGCTCGGCAAACGTGATCTCGCGGCCGGCGATGCCATGAAGCCCGACTCGATCTTCCGCATCTACTCCATGAGCAAGCCGATCGTGAGCGTCGCGGTCATGCAGATGGTCGAGGAGGGCAAGCTGCAGATCAACGATCCGGTGGCGAGGTTCCTGCCCGAGATCGGCAAGATGAAGGTCGGCACGGAGGCGACGGGCCCCGACGGCCGGCCGGTGCTGCGCCTCGGCGACCCGGAGCGGGCGATGACGGTGCAGGACCTGCTGCGCCACACCTCGGGCCTGACCTACGGGGCGCGCGGTACGTCGCTGGTCAATGCCGCCTATGTCGAAGCCAAGATCGGCGACCGCGGCATGACCAACGAGGAGTTCGTGGCCAAGCTCTCGACCCTGCCGCTGAAATTCTCGCCGGGCGCGCGCTGGGAATACGGCGTGTCGACCGACGTGCTGGGGCGTCTGGTCGAGGTGATCGACGGCAAGAAGCTGGGCGCAGCCCTCTCCGATCGCCTTTTCAAGCCGCTCGGCATGATCGACACGCAGTTCCAGGTGCCGGCCGACAAGCTCGCGCGCGCCGCCCAGCCCGGTCCGCGCCCGAACGGCCAGCCGATGACGCCGCGCTTCAAGGTCGACGACGGCGCCAAGTACGAATCGGGCGGCGGCGGGCTCACCGGCACGACCGACGATTACCTGCGCTTCGCCGCGATGCTGGCCAACAACGGCCGGTTCCAGGGCAAGCGCCTGCTGGGCAAGCAGACCGTGGCCTTCATGACCGCCGACCACACCGGCACCCGCACGGGCCGGGCGCCGGGCCTGGGCTTCGGGCTGGGCTTCGAGGTGCGCACCAAGGAAGGCGAGGCGGCACTGCCCGGGTCGCTCGGCGAATATGGCTGGGCTGGTGCTGCCGGCACGGTGTTCTGGATCGACCCCAAGGAAGATCTGATCGCGATCTACATGGTGCAGGTGAGCGAACTCGATCGCGTCGCACTGCGCAACCAGTTCAGGACCATGGTGCAGGCCGCGATCATCGACTGACGCGCGGCAGGGATCAGGCGGCGCGGCGCAAGGCCGCCCGCGCGAGCAGGCGGGTCGAGTCGAGCGTCGGCAGCGGCGAATTGCCGTCGTTCATAATCAGCGGGATCTCGGTGCAGCCCAGCACGACGGCGTCGCAGCCGGCGTCCTTCATGCGGCCGAACAGCCGCTGGTAGGTGGCGACAGCCTCGGGCCTGAAAATGCCCATGACCAGCTCGTCCATGATGATGCGGTTGGTGTCGTCCCGTTCGGCGTCGGTCGGCCGCAGATATTTTAGGCCTCGCGCCGAGAGCTTCTCCGGATAGACCTCGCTGTCGACCAGCCAGCGCGTGCCGGCGATGCCGATGCGCTTGAAACCGCGGGCGGCGGCTTCGGCCGCGACGACCTCGGCGATGTGCAGCCACGGGAGCGGCGAGCGCGGCAGCACATGGGGCAGCGCCTGATGAATGGTGTTGTCCGGGCAGATCAGGAAATCGGCGCCGGCTTTTGCGAGCTTCTCTGCCGAGGCCAGCATCAGCCCGGCCACCCCCGGCCAGTCGTTGCGATAGATGCAGGCCATGTAGTCGGCCAGCGACGGCGTGTGCATCGAGATTTCGGGATGGGCATGGGCGCCCATCAGCGCCGCGCCCTCGGTGCAGATCGTCCGGTAGCAGAGGGCGGCGCCTTCGGCCGAGCAGGCGACGATGCCAATGTGTTGAGACATTGACGTGCTAGAGGGCGACCTGGCGGATGCCGCCGCGCGGGCGGCCGGCCTCGATCTCCTGCCACAGGATCTCGTGGCCCTGGGGCAGGGCGCGGTTGTTGCGCATGGTGAGCCAGAGCCGCAGCAGCATCCGGTCGTGCCCGCTCGACGCGTCGTCCTCGAACGGCGTGCGGCCGTGGTAGGTGACGTGGCTGTTGATCAGCTGCAGGTCGCCGGGCGCGAGAGTCATCTCGAAGCAGAGTTCCTCGGCCGTCTGCATCAGGAGATCGATCGCCTCGCGCTGGGCCTCGGTGAGCTTGGGCACGTCGGGCGCCATCTGGGCCGCCTCGATGAAGGTGAGCGAATAGTGCGAGGTGAGCTTGCCGTCGCGCACACCGAAGATCGGCAGCGGATAGGCGGTCTCGCGGGTCGTGGCTTCGCCGTCCTTCTTGGTGCCTTCCTCGCCGAAGCGGCTGCGCCAGAAATCCTGGAACAGGGCGTCGAGCAGGTCAGGCCGCTTGGCCAGGATGGCGTTGTGGATGGCGGGCGTCGAGGCGAGCTTGCTGACGCCGCCGGCGCGCGCCTGGCGCACGCAGAGCAGGCCCACCACGTCGGTGCGGTCGGTGTGGAAACGAAGACCGCCGTTGGTCAGCGTGCGGGCGTAGGAGGAGAGGAAGGTCGAGCCCTTCTCGTCCTTGGTCTCGCCGTAGGTGCGGCCGACATGGGCGCCCTCGTCGCGGATGGCGCGCATCAGCTCGCCGCTGCGGTTCTGGAACACCGGCGTTCCGATATGGGTGCCGAGCCCGAAATACATCTGGCGCAGCTCGTCCTCGCTGTAGCGATCGACCGGCAGGCCGCGCAGCTTCATGATGCCGCTGCCGTTCTCGAGCTCGTCGGCGACGTCGTCGAGCAGGTCGCTGATGGTCGGCAACGCGAAGTCGTCGCGCGTGATCTCCCGCCACGGCATGCCGCGCACCGATTTGACCGCGGCGTCGAGTTCGTCGAGTGCCTCGACCGGCAGGTCGCGAATCCAGCGGCGGGAGTTCTTGATGTCCTTGCCCTGCCAGACGACGGGGCCGGTGAGGGGTGTGCGTGAAGTCATGACGTTATTATACCTCGTTGGGAGTGAGTCGTGCTAGCGGCGGGTCATGTCTGGGACGGCGTGAAGCGCGCGATCAACTCGTGGGCGTTGCCCGGGTAGGTGAGACGGACGTGGGTGACGGGGATCTCGGCCCGCCAGGTCCGGCGTTCGACCACCAGGCAGGATGTTCCCGGCCGCGCGGCGAGTGCTGCGGCCGTCGGGGCGTCGGCGGCGGTGGCGCGGATTTTGTGCTCGGCGGCGGTCCACGGCACGCTCTCCAGCAGCCATCCACCGGGCGCCAGCTCCGAGAAGTCCTCCTTGGCCGCCCGCGGCACGGCCGTGAGATTGATCAGCCGCTCTTCCAGACAGAAGACCTTCGCGCCGGCGAAATGCCGGCCGACGAGCGCCAGGATCCGCCCCGACGCGTCGACGCCGAGGCAAGCACGGTCGGCCTGCGTGCTCCTGCGCGCCTCGCGTCCGATGAGCGCGAACCGGTAGGGCAGGCCCAGCGCCAGCACCTCGGTCTTGATGTCGTGGATCTCCAGCACGGCCGCCTGGGAGTGCGGGCGCTTGACGAAGCTACCGGCCTTGCGGCGGCGTTCGACGAGGCCCGCCCGGACGAGTTTTCCCAGGACGGTGCTGACGGTCATGCGCGAACAGTCGTAGCGTGCCGCCAGCTCATGCTCGGTGGCGATGCGGGCACCCGGCAGCCATTCGCCCGACAGGATCTTTCCCTGAAGGTCGGCGAGAATGCGCTGATGGAGCGAGGCCGGCGGGGGCGGTGGGGTCGCTTTTCTGATCATGAGCCGTCCGGGTAGACAGGCGTTATTATGTATAGTCATAATATGCCCCGATCAAGACGCGGATGAGGGGACAATGACGACGATCACCTTGGCACCTGGCGCCGTCCCGCTTTCTGCATGGCGCGAGATTTATAAGGGCGCCTCCGTCGCCTTGGACCCTGCCAGCTATCCCGTCATAGAAGCATCGGCCAAGGCCGTGGCCGACATTCTGGCCAAGGGCGCGCCGGTCTACGGCATCAACACCGGCTTCGGAAAACTGGCCAGCGTCAGGATCGACGCCGCGGATCTGGGGACGCTGCAGCGGAACATCGTGCTGTCGCATGCGGCCGGTGTCGGCCGTCCCATGCCGGTGCCGGTCGCGCGACTGATGATGGCGTTGAAGCTCGGCAGCCTGGCGCAGGGCGCCTCGGGCGTGCGGGTCGAGACGGTGCAATTGCTGGAAGCGCTGCTGGCCAAGGGGCTGACGCCGGTGATCCCCTGCCAGGGCTCGGTCGGCGCCTCGGGCGATCTCGCACCGCTCGCGCACATGGCGGCGGCGATGATCGGCGTCGGCGACATGCTGGTCGGCGATATCCGCGTGCCGGCGGCGACGGCGCTCGTCGATGCCGGCCTGAAACCGCTGGTGCTGGGCGCGAAGGAAGGCCTGGCACTGCTGAACGGCACGCAATTTTCCACCGCCTATGCGCTGGCGGGCTTGTTCGAAGCGGAAAACCTCCACCACGCCGCGCTGGTGACCGGCGCGCTGTCGACCGATGCGGCGCGCGGCTCCGACGCGCCGTTCGATCCGCGCATCCACCTGCTGCGCCGGCACCAGGGCCAGATCGATTCGGCTGATGCGCTGCGCCGCCTGATGATGGGGTCCGCCATCCGCGCCTCGCATCTGGTCGGCGACGAGCGTGTGCAGGATCCTTACTGCCTGCGCTGCCAACCACAGGTCATGGGGGCCGCCCTCGACATCCTGCGCCAGGCGGCGGAGACGCTCTCGACCGAGGCTAATGGCGTCACCGACAATCCGCTGATCTTCCCCGAGACCAACGAGGCGCTGTCGGGCGGCAACTTCCACGCCGAGCCGGTGGCCTTCGCCGCCGACATCATCGCGCTCGCGATCTGCGAGATCGGCTCGCTGGCCGAACGCCGGATCGCCATGCTGGTCGATCCCGCCCTGTCGGGCCTGCCGGCTTTCCTGACGCCGCATCCGGGCCTCGGCTCGGGCTTCATGATCCCGCAGGTGACGGCCGCGGCTCTGGTGTCGGAGAACAAGCAGCGCGCCTATCCCGCCAGCGTCGATTCGATCCCGACCTCGGCCAACCAGGAAGATCACGTCTCGATGGCGGCCCACGGCGCGCGCCGGCTGCTCGAGATGGTCGAGAATGCCTGCGGCGTGATCGGCATCGAACTGCTGGCCGCGACGCAGGGCTGCGACTTCCACCGTCCGCTCGCCACCAGCCAGAAGCTGGAAGCCGTGCGGAAACTGGTGCGCCAGTCCGTTCCGCACCTGGACGAGGACCGCTATTTCCATCCGGATCTCGAGAAGGCCATCGCGCTGGTCACGAGCGGAGCGATCGTCGAAGCCGTCGGGCGTGATGTGCTGCCCGGGATTGAGGGGAGGACACAGTCATGACGCGTATCGACAATGCCCGCGTGGTCCGCGCCGCGCGCGGCACCGACCTCACGGCCAGGAGCTGGCTGACCGAGGCGCCGCTGCGCATGCTGATGAACAACCTCGATCCCGATGTCGCCGAAAAGCCCGGCGAGCTGGTGGTCTATGGCGGCATCGGCCGCGCCGCGCGCGACTGGCAGAGCTTCGACGGCATCGTGGCGGCGCTGCGCAAGCTGGGTGACGACGAGACGCTGCTGGTCCAGTCGGGCAAGCCGGTCGGCGTGTTCCGCACGCATGCTGATGCGCCGCGCGTGCTGATCGCCAACTCCAACCTGGTGCCGCACTGGGCCACCTGGGAGCATTTCAACGAGCTCGACCGCAAGGGCCTGATGATGTTCGGCCAGATGACGGCGGGCTCGTGGATCTACATCGGCAGTCAGGGCATCGTGCAGGGCACCTACGAGACCTTCGTCGAGATGGGCCGCCAGCATTATGGTGGCAGTCTCGCCGGCCGCTGGATCCTGACCGCGGGCCTGGGCGGCATGGGCGGCGCGCAGCCGATGGCCGCGACCATGGCCGGCGCCTCGTGCCTGGCCATCGAATGCCGGCCCAGCAGCATCGAATTCCGCCTGCGCACCGGCTATGTCGACGTGCAGGCCAAGGACCTCGACGATGCGCTGGCGATCATCGGCAAGGCCACGAAGGAAGACAAACCGATCTCGGTGGCGCTGCTCGGCAATGCCGCCGACGTGCTGCCCGAACTGCTGCGCCGCGGCGTGCGGCCGGATTGCGTCACCGACCAGACCTCCGCGCACGATCCGGTCAACGGCTACCTGCCCAAGGGCTGGACGCTGGCGCAATGGGAAGACAAGCGCAGCAGCGATCCCGCCGCCGTCACCAAGGCGGCGAAGCAATCGATGGCAGGCCATGTCCGCGCCATGCTCGAATTCCACAAGCTCGGCGTGCCGACGGTCGACTACGGCAACAACATCCGCCAGGTGGCGCTGGAAGAGGGCGTGGCCGACGCCTTCAGCTATCCGGGCTTCGTGCCGGCCTATATCAGGCCGCTGTTCTGCCGCGGTGTCGGACCGTTCCGCTGGGCCGCGCTCTCGGGCGATCCCGAGGACATCTATCAGACCGATGCCAAGGTGAAGGAGCTGATGCCCGACAGCCCGCACCTGCACCGCTGGCTCGACATGGCGCGTGAGCGCATCAAGTTCCAGGGACTGCCGGCGCGCATCTGCTGGGTCGGGTTGGGCGACCGCCATCGTCTCGGCCTCGCGTTCAACGAGATGGTTGCCAGCGGCGAACTTAAGGCGCCCGTCGTCATTGGCCGCGATCATCTCGACTCGGGTTCGGTCGCCAGCCCCAACCGCGAGACCGAGGCGATGCGCGACGGCTCCGACGCGGTGTCCGACTGGCCGATGCTGAATGCGCTGCTGAACTGTGCCTCGGGCGCCACCTGGGTGTCGCTGCATCACGGTGGCGGTGTCGGCATGGGCTTCTCGCAACATGCCGGCATGGTCATCGTCTGCGACGGCACGCCGGAAGCCGCCAAGCGCATCGAGCGCGTGCTGTGGAACGACCCCGCCACCGGCGTCATGCGCCACGCCGATGCGGGGTATGAGGATGCGATCGCCTGCGCGCGCGAAAACGGTCTCAATCTGCCAAGTCTCGCATGACCTTCTCGCTCGTCGGGCGCTGCGCCAGGACCGGCATGCTGGGCGCGGTCGTCACCACCTCGGCGATTTCGGTGGGTGCGCGGTGTTCCTCGGCCCGCGCCGGTGTCGGGGCGGCATTGACGCAGCATCGCACCGATCCGAGGCTGGGCCCGCTCGCGCTCGATCTGCTGGCCAAAGGGCTTACGGCTGCCGAGGCGATGCAGTCGGTCGTGGCCGCCACGCCCCATCGCCACTGGCGTCAGCTCGCGCTGATCGATGCCGCCGGCCGCACCGCCGTCTATTCCGGCGCCAACGTCCGCGGCGAACGAGGCGAGGCCGAGGGCAAGGACTGTGCGTCGATTGCCAACATCGTCCGCTCGGCAGCACTTCCGGCCGCCATGGTGGCGGCCTTCGAAAAATCCCCGGAGTCGCCGCTCGCCCGCCGGCTGCTCGATGCGCTGGAAGCCGGCGAAGCGGCTGGCGGCGAGCGGCAGCCGGTCGTCTCGGCGGCGCTGCTCGTCGTCCATAAGGAATCGTTTCCCTACGTCGACCTTCGTGTCGACGACCACGCAACTCCCATTGCCGAACTCCGCCGCCTCTGGACAATGTACGAGCCAGAGGCGGACGCCTACGTGGTGCGTGCCGTCGATCCGGAGCAGGCGGTGCCGCCGCCGGGCATGAAGATCGATTGACCTAAAGCGCCTTGCGCATGTTGATCGAGGTCGGGTGGTCGAAGCCGGGATGGGCTTCGCGCGAGATCTCGCGGTAGCCGAGGGAATTGAACAGGCGCTGGTTGGCCTCGAGCGCGATGCGCACACCGAGGCGGACGCCAGGCAGGCCACGGGCGCGGGCCTCGTTCTCGACCGCAGCGATCAGGCGTTTCGCCAGGCCGAGGCCGCGCGCTTCGGGCAGTACGGCGAGGCGGCCGAAATAGAGATCGCCGTCGAGCACTTCGGCTACCACGCAGCCGATCATCGTGCCGTTCCGCTCGGCGACGATCACGCTCGAACCAGCGGCGAGCTGGCTGGTGATGGCTTCGGGCGTCTCACGAAAGGCACTCGATTCGGGCACCAGCCTGCCGCGGTATTGCATGAAGGCGCCGGCGATGGTGGCCGCAATGGCGGGGGCGTCGGCGGCGCTTGCGGCGCGCAGGACAAGAGTATCGCTCATACAGCTTTTCTCGCGTAGGTTTGGCGGAAAGGCGAGAGGAAACGCATGAAAATCAAGGACAAGGTCTGCGTCGTCACCGGCGCGGCGGGCGGCATCGGCGAGGCGATCGCGCGGCGCTACGCGCGGGAAGGCGCTAGGGGCGTGGTCGTGGCGGATATGGACGCAGGCCGCCTGGAGAAGGTCGCCAAGGACATCGGCGGGCTCGCGGTCGCGGGCGACATCGGACAGGAGTCCGAGGTCAAGCGGCTGATCGCCGAGGCCGAAAAGAAGTACGGGCCGATCGATATCTTCTTCTCCAACGCCGGGATCGGCCGAGGCGGCCACGAGGACGCCACCGACAAGGACTGGGCCGACAGCTGGGCGATCCATGTAATGGCGCATGTCTATGCCGCGCGGGCGCTGGTGCCCGGCATGCTGGCGCGCAAGTCGGGCTATCTGCTGAACACGGCGAGCGCAGCGGGTCTCCTGGCCTCGATGGGATCGGCGCCTTACGGCGTCACCAAGCATGCCGGCGTCGCGCTGGCCGAGCATCTCTCCATCCAGTACGGCGACCGCGGCATCGCGGTCTCGGTGCTCTGCCCGCAGGCGGTCGACACCAACATGCTGCGCATGGCCGGCGCCACCGCGGCCTCGGTCGACGGCGTGCTCAACACCGATGCCGTGGCGCAGACCGTGATCGAGGCGATGGACGAGGAGCGCTTCCTGATCCTGACGCATCCCGAGGTGAAGGATTACATGGCGCGCAAGCTCGATCGTGACCGCTGGCTACGCGGCATGCGCCGCTTGCGCGACAAGACGGGCGAGAAGGCGCGGGCATGAGCAGGACGGTCGATCTTTGGCTCGACCTCAGGAGTCCTTATTCCTTCCTCGCCAAGGATCCGGCTTACGCGCTGGAGAAAGAGCTTGAGGTGACGCTGCGCCTGCGGCCGTTCGCGCTCAATCTCGCCACCATCGCCAATCTCAACGATCCGGCCGCACTCGCCAACGGCCTGCGCAAGGTGAAGTATCTTTATGCCGACGCCCGGCGCTTCGCCGGTCCGCGCGGCATCACCTTGCTGGGACCGAAGAAGATCTTCGACCAGAGGCTCGTCCATCTGGCCTGGCTGTTTGCCGAGAAGAGCGGCAAGGAGCGTACGTTGATCGACGTCGCCTATCCGCGCTTCTTCAAGCGTGAGCTCGATTACGAGGATCGCGGCGCGATCGACGCGCTGTTGAAGGAGTCAGGCGTCGATCCGTCAGGCTTCGAGGCCTTCGCGGTGGGCGAGGGGCCGGCCGAACTCGCGGCCCATCAGGCCGAAGGTGAGAAGCAGGGCGTGTTCGCGGTGCCGACCTTCGTCGTCGACGGCGAGCTGTTCTGGGGCCAGGACCGCATCGACTTCGTGCGCGCCAAGCTTTCCGCGTGATTCCCCACATCTCCACCCTGTTCGCGGGCGTCGGCCTGTGGACGGCGATCGGCGTCACCCTGGTGGCTGGCCTGATGCGCGGTTTCGCGGGCTTCGGTTCGGCCATGCTGATGGCGCCGATCTTCGACATCCTGTTCGGCTCGGCCGACATGGTGGTGACGGTGGTGGCCATCGAACTGGTGGTCTCGCTGCAACTCTTCCCGCAGGTCCGCCGCCACGCCGACTGGAGGGTGCTGACGCCGATGAGCATCGCCGCCTGCGCCGCGATGCCGCTGGGCGTCTGGCTGCTGGCGAGCGTCGACAAGAATGCCATCGTGACGGGCGTATCGGCGGTGATCGTGGGCTTCGTGTTGCTGATGTGGACGGGCTGGAAATACACCGGCCGCCGCTCGACCGCGGCCACCGTGACGGTGGGCGCCGTGTCGGGCGCGATGATGGCCACCACCGCCGTCGGCGGGCCGCCGGTGCTGCTCTACCTGCTCTCGGGCAACGATCCGCCCGAGGTCAACCGGGCCAACATCGTCACCTATTACTTCCTGACCCAGTTCCTGCTGATCGTGATCGTGCTGGCGACCGGCGTCGCCGGCTGGGAGGCGCTGGCCCGTGCGATCGTGCTGTTCCCGGTCATGGTGCTGGGAGCCTGGGCCGGCGGGCGGCTGTTCCATGGCCTCGCCAGCGAGCGGATCTATCGCAATGTGGCGCTCGCCATCCTGTTTGCCACGGGCATGTTCGGATTGCTGCGCGAGTGGCTCCTGACCTGATATCATCCGCCCGGACGCGCCACCCCTGGAGAAACGCATGCGTATGTTTTGCCGCGGCCTCGCCGCCACCAGCCTCGTATTTCTCGCGCTCGCCCTGCCGGCTGCCGCACAGACCGACGAATTCATGAAGGAGTGCATGGTGACCGCCTCCCAGAGGATGTGTACCTGTATCAGCGGCCGGATTCCGGCCGATCAGCGCGCCAACGCCATCGTTGGCCTGCGCAAGTCGAATGCCTCGGTGGCCGTCAGCGGCAACCTGCTCGATCCCGCGACTCTCAACCAGAACGAGATGATGGGCCTCAACGCCGTGGTCGCCGCCCAAGCCTATTGCATGTAGCGGCAGCCGGCCCGGCACGCTAGTCTTCCGCCCCAGCGAGCGATGCCGGTCAACGGCGCGAAAATCAGGGAGGAAGCGTAATGGGTATGATTTCTCGCAGGTACGGTTTGGTGGCGGCGCTGGTTGCCGGTCTGGCAGCGGTGCCCGCCTTGGCGCAGGCGCCGGCGCCCGTGAAGGGCGGCACGCTGACCATCGGCGTTGAAAGCGACTTCGAGGGTTTCGACCCGGTCAGGGCCGGTGTCTATTCCAATTCGACGGTCACGGCAGCGTCGCTTTTCTACGAGACGCTGATGCGGCTCGACGACAAGGGTAATCTTCTGCCGGCGCTGGCGCTGGCGATGACGCCCAACGAGGACGGCAGCGTCTGGGCCGCCAAGATCCGGCCCGGCGTCAAATGGCATGACGGCACGCCGTTCAACGCCCAGGCGGTGGCCGACCACTTCAACCGTCTGCTCGATCCGGCGAATCGCTTCGCCGGCCGCGCCTACCTCGCGATCGAGAAGGTCGAGGCACCCGACGAGCTGACCGCGGTGTTCAAGATGCGCGGCCCCAATGCGGCGCTGCCCAAGACGCTGGCGCAGCCGACCGTCACGACTCTGATTATCCCGGTCAAGCAGGCGATGGAGAAGGGTGCCGACTACAACCGTAATCCAATCGGCACCGGCCCGTTCGTGTTCAAGGAATGGCGCGCCGCCGACCGGCTGATCGCCGAGCGCAATCCCAACTACTGGGACAAGGACAAGCCCTATCTCGACCGAGTGATCGTGCGTCCGTTGCCCGATTCCGACGCCCGCTACGCCAGCCTCGTGAAAGGCGACGTCCAGGTGATCTGGGAAGATCGCGCCGAGAACATCCTGAAGGCCAAGAAGGACAAGAATCTCATCACGCTGAACTGGGTCGGCAGCGGCGCGCTGGTGATCCCGCTCAACACCGTCCGCGAGCCGCTCAACGACAAGCGCGTGCGCCAGGCGATCTCGATGGGGCTCAACCGCAAGGGCAACGCCGCCGTGCTGAGCCAGGGCCTGCGCCCGGTCTACGACGATCCCTACGGCCCGGCCTCGGGCATCGAGTGCAAGGACAACGGGGCGCTTGGCTACGATCCCGAGAAGGCCAAGAAGCTGGTGGCCGACTACGGCAAGCCGATCAAGCTGGTGCACACCGTGACGGCGACGCCGCGCGGCCGCGAGGGTGCGCAGGTCTTCCAGGCCGACATGAAGAAGATCGGCATCGACGTCGAGATCAAGCCGGTCGACCAGACGCAGCTCGTCAAGGAGACGCTGAGCCGCGACTTCCTGGTCTCGGGCTGGCGCATCATCGACCTGGCCGACGTCGACCCGCAGATGTTCGCCAACTTCCACTCCAAGAGCCCGATCAACTTCTCCGGCTACAACAATGCCGAAGTCGACCGGCTGCTGCTGATCGGCCGCACCAGCCTCGACGAGAGCAAGCGCAAGGCCGCCTACTGCGACCTGATCAAGATCATGAACGACGATGTGGTGTGGCTGTGGACCGGCTCCAACACCGACTTCGCCATCACCCGGGCCAACGTGCGTGGCATTCCCGCGCTGCGCGGCGGTGCCGTGCAGGTTGAATCGGCGTGGCTGGCCAAGTAGCCAACCGCCAGGCGTTGAGTAGCGTGACGTAGGACGGCCCCGTGCACTGGCTTGCACGCCAACTGCTGCGGCTCGGGGTCGTGCTGTTCTGCGTCACGCTGCTGACCTACCTGATCGTCAACATCCTGCCCGGCGATGTGGCGATCGTCATCCTGGGCTCGCTGGCCACGCCGCAGGATATCGCGGGACTGCGCGCCGATCTCGGCCTCGACCGGCCGATGCTGGTCCGTTACTTCGACTGGCTGGGCTCGGCCCTGTCGGGCGATCTCGGCCGCTCCTACCGCAACGGCGAGCCGGTGGCGCAGGCCATCGCCGACCGCCTGCCGGTGTCGCTGCAGCTCATGGTGATGGCCCAGATCATCGCGCTCGGCATCGCCGTGCCGGTGGCACTCCTGTCGGTGCGCCGGCCTGGTGGCTTTTTCGATCGGATGTCGGCCTCGGCGGCGTTCGGCTTCCTGGCGATGCCCAACTTCATGCTCGGCATCGTGCTGATCTACCTGTTCTCGGTGACCTTCGACCTGCTGCCGGCGACCGGTTTCACGCCGATGTCGGAAGGCCTGTGGGACAATCTCGTGTCGATGACCCTGCCGGCGCTGACCCTGGGGCTGATCGAATGGACCGTGCTGATGCGCGTGCTGCGCTCGGACCTGCTGACCACGCTCAAGGAGGATTTCATCCTGCTCGCCCGCGCCAAGGGCCTGCCGCCGTGGCGCGTGCTGATGCAGCATGCGCTCCGCCCCTCGTCGTTCACCCTGATCACCGTGCTCGGCCTCAACATCGGCGGCTTGATCGGCGGTGCGGTGATCGTCGAGCAGATCTTCGCGCTGCCCGGCGTCGGCCGCCTGCTGCTGGGCGGCATCTTCAACCGTGACCTGATCCTGGTGCAGGGCACGGTGTCGTTCATCGCCGCGGGCTTCGTGCTCATCAATTTCCTGGTCGACATGCTCTATGCCGTGCTCGACCCCCGAGTGCGCTATGCACGCTTCCGCAGCTAAGAGCGCCACCATCGCCGCCGTGCGGCTGCGGCGCCGCTGGCACTGGGCGCTCGCCCTGCCGCTGGGCTGGCTCGTGCTGGTGGCCTTCCTGGCGGTCACCGCCGACTGGATCGGCCTGCCCGATCCCGCGGCACAGGAGCTCATCCTGCGCCGCAAGCCGCCGTCGCTGGAATACCTGCTGGGCACCGACAATCTCGGCCGCGACATGCTCTCCCGCATCATCTATGGCGCACGCACGTCGCTGATCGTGGGCATCTGCGCGCCGTTCCTGGGCTTTCTGATCGGCGGTGCGATCGGCATGAGCGCCGGCTACTTCCGCGGCAAGGTCGATCTCCTGGCGGTGGGCTTCATCGACGTCCTGCTGGCCTTCCCGGCGCTGGTGCTGGCGCTCACCTTCACCGCCTACCTCGGCCAAAGCCTGTTCAACGTCACCCTGGCGCTCGGCATCCTGTCCATTCCCGCGGCGGCGCGGGTGTCGCGTGCCAACACGCTGGCCTGGGCCAACCGCGACTTCGTGCTGGCCGCGCGCACCATTGGGGCCAGCAACTGGCGCATCCTGACGCGCGAGATCCTGCCCAACCTGCTGCCGCCGATGTTCGCCTTCTGGCTGGTGGCGATCAGCGTCATCATCGTGGCGGAGGGTGCGCTTTCCTTCCTCGGTCTCGGCATCCCGGCGCCGCAGCCGAGCTGGGGCGGCATGATCGCCGACGGCCGCGAGGCGCTCGACGTGGCGCCGCACACCGCGCTGATCCCGGCGGCGGTGATGTTCGCCACCGTGCTGTCGCTGAATTTCGTGGGCGACATGGTGCGCAACATGGTCGATCCGCGGAGGTCGGCGCTATGAGCCGGCAATCGTGAGCGATACGCCGTTCCTGTCGGTGCGCGATGCGCGCGTGGGTTTCGCCACGGCGCGCGGGCCGTTGCGTGCCGTCGATGGCGTATCGTTCGATCTCGAGGCCGGCCGCACGCTGGGCATTGTGGGCGAATCGGGATCGGGCAAGTCCGTCCTCGTTCGCTCGCTGATCGGCCTGGTGGGCGCCGCGTCAGGTGCCGAGGTGGCGGGCCAGGTGCTGCTCGACGGGCACGACCTGCGGGCGCTGTCGCCCGCCCAGATGCGCGCCGTGCTCGGCCGCGAGATCGGCATCGTGTTCCAGGACCCGATGACCTCGCTCAACCCGGTGATGAAGATCGGCCGCCAGATCGGTGAGGGCCTGCGGCTCAACCGCGGGATGGACAGCGCGGCTGCTGCCCGCCGCGCCGTCGAGTTGCTGGCCGAGGTGGGCATTCCCGAGCCGGAGCGGCGCGCCAGCCAGTATCCGCATGAAATGTCGGGCGGCATGCGCCAGCGCGTGGCCATCGCCATCGCCATCGCCTGCGAGCCCAAGCTGCTGATCGCCGACGAGCCGACGACGGCGCTCGACGTCACCGTGCAGCGCCAGATCCTCGACCTGCTGCAGCGCGAGCAGCGCCAGCGCGGCATGGCGATGATCCTGATCACCCACGATCTCGGCGTCGCCGCCGGCCGCGCCGACGACATCATGGTGATGTATGCCGGCCGCGCCGTCGAAATGGCGACGACCCGCGAGATCTTCCGCTCGCCGCGCATGCCTTACACCGAGGCGCTGCTGCGCTCGCTGCCGCGGCTGAGCGATCCCACGCACACGAGGCTCTCGGCCATTCCCGGCCGCCCACCCGATCTCGCGCGGCGCACCGGCGGTTGCTCCTTCGCGCCGCGTTGCCGCTATCGCGACACGCGCTGCGACGACGAGCAGCCCCCGGAGACTCGCGAGCAGACCCGCGAGGGCGGGCGTGGCTACGCCTGCTTCCATCCGATAGGGGCGGGCGCTTGAGCGACCTCCTCAGCATCACCGGCCTGACGGTCGAGTATCCGGTCGGCGGCGGCCGTCACGTCCATGCCGTCAGCGACGTCACGCTCGCCGTCCGCCAGGGCGAGACGCTGGGGCTGGTGGGCGAGTCCGGTTCGGGCAAGTCGTCGCTGGCGCGCGCACTGCTGCAGCTGCCGCCACCCAAGGCCGGCGGCGTGCTGTTCGACGGCAACGAGCTGACCCAGATGCGCGGCGAGGCGCTGCGCGCCGTGCGCCCGCGCCTGCAAATGATCTTCCAGGACCCGATCGCCTCGCTCAACCCGCGCCGCCGGGTGGCCGAGATCGTGGAGGAGCCGTTGATCGTGTCGGGCGTGCGCGACCCGGCCGAGCGCACCCGGCGCGTGCGCGCCGTCATGGAAGCGGTCGGCCTCGATCCCGACGTCGTGTGGACCCGCCGGCCGCACGAATTCTCCGGCGGCCAGTGCCAGCGCATCGCCATCGCCCGCGCGCTGGTGCTCGAGCCCAAGCTGATCGTCTGCGACGAGCCGGTCTCGGCGCTCGACGTCTCGATCCGCGCCCAGATCCTCAACCTGCTCGAGGACATGAAGGCGCGCTTCGGGCTGACGCTTCTCTTCATCGCCCACGATCTCGCGGTGGTGAAGTCGGTGTCCGACCGGGTGGCGGTGATGTATCTCGGCAAGCTGTGCGAGGTGGCGGATTCGGCGTCGCTGTTCGCCACGCCGGCGCACCCCTACACGGCGGCGCTGATGGCCGCGATCCCCGAGCCCGATCCCGACATCCCCCTGGGCGACACCAAGCTCAAGCCCGGCGACCCGCCGTCGCCGCTCGATCCGCCCTCGGGTTGCCGCTTCCGCACCCGTTGCCCCCACGCCGAGGCGCGCTGCGCCGCCGAGGTGCCGCCGTTGCGCGAGATCGCGGCGGGCCGCGAAGTTGCCTGCCACTTCCCGCTGATCGGCTGAGGCTACGCTCTTCTCCCCTCTCTCTATCGGTCGAGAACCGAAATACAATTTAAACGTGCAGGAGAATTAGCTCATTGCTACCGTCGTGCGCTGACCCGGATCAATCGGGCGGCAAGCGAGGGAGAGGCACGATGAAGAAGTTCTTGGTTGGAATGGTACTCGCCGCCTTAGGAACGACCGGGTCGGCGGTGGCACAGCAGAAAGCATTGGATAATGCATTGGTCGACAAGCCGTCGATCCCGATCGGTACAGCGATTCAGTGCGTCTGGAATGGTAGCGCCTACACCGTCGGCGCGCAGTTCTGCACTTACAAGTCGGTCGGCATTCAATGCGTTTTCGAAAGCGGTGTCGCGCGCTGGAGTGCGTTTCCGGACGGGCGGTGCGACGCAGTGGTCGGAGCACCGAAGTAACCCACAAAGAAGGGACGGCGCACCTCGCAGCGCGCCGTCCCCGTCTCTTCCCGATTGGTCGGAGCGAGAGGATTCGAACCTCCGGCCCCTAGCTCCCGAAGCTAGTGCTCTACCAGGCTGAGCTACGCTCCGTCAGTGATACGGACTCCAGCCCGCTCGGGAGGCGGGGTTATAGCCGTGGCCTTCCGGGGTCGCAAGTATGGTCGCCAGCCATGGCCGGGGCGGTCTCATGGCGGGTTGCCTCGCCCTGCGGCCTAACCTAGGCTCCGGCTCAACAGGGAAGAAAACCAGCGTAACTGTCATCCGCGCGTGCCGAACAAGCCGGTCCGCCGCCCGCCATCCGGAGGCGTCGGACAATAACCGCGATGAGAGCGACACATCATGCCCGAGACGGTGCTCGAACTCGACGACCTGACCGTACGCTTTCGCCTGAGGCGGGGCGATCTCACGGCGGTCAATGGCGTGTCCTTCGCCATCGGCCGTGGCGAGACCTTCGGGCTGGTGGGCGAATCGGGTTCAGGCAAGTCGGTGACGGCGCGGGCGATCATGCGGCTGATCCCCGACCCGCCGGGCGAGATCCAGCGCGGTCGCATCCTGTTCGGCGGCGACAATGTCCTCGACAAGAGCGACGCCGAGATGCGCGCGTTGCGCGGTCGCCACATCGCCATGGTGTTCCAGGAGCCGATGAGCGCGCTCAATCCGGTATTCACTGTATGCGAGCAGA
This sequence comes from Reyranella sp., assembly GCA_052386855.1. Taxonomy (GTDB): domain Bacteria; phylum Pseudomonadota; class Alphaproteobacteria; order Reyranellales; family Reyranellaceae; genus Reyranella. The sequence continues at coordinate 17,562 of JBQTJT010000097.1, read as the reverse complement.
TTTCCGACGCGCTGCGCACAAATCTCGGATTGTCGAAGCAGGAGGCGCGCGAGCGCGTCGTCGAGTTGCTGTCGCTGGTCGGCATTCCGTCACCGCAGAAGCGGCTCGACAGCTACGTCCATGAATTCTCCGGCGGCATGCGCCAGCGCGTGATGCTGGCGATGGCGCTCAGCTGCAGTCCCGGCTTTCTCATTGCCGACGAGCCGACCACCGCGCTCGACGTCACGATCCAGGCCACCATCCTCGAACTGATCACCAGCATGATCGACAAGCTCGGCATGTCGCTGCTGTTCATCACCCACAATCTCGGCGTCGTCGCCCATTCCTGCGACAAGATCGGCGTGATGTATGCCTCGCACCTGGTCGAACTCGGCGACAAGCGCGAGATTTTCGCCAATCCGCAGCACCCCTACACCGTCGGGTTGCTGAACTCGATCCCGCGTCTCGACACCCAGTCCAAGTACCTGACCCCGATCACGGGGTCGGTGTGCAACATGATGGAGCCGCCGTCGGGCTGCAAATTCCATCCGCGCTGCGCCCATGCGATGGATGTCTGCCGGCGCGAGGTTCCCCGGCTCAAGGAGATCGCGCCCGGCCACCTGGCCGCCTGCCACCTGCACGACCGGGGATGACCGCATGACCACCGCCGAAGCATTGCTCGAGGTCAAGGGCCTCACCAAACACTTCGTCCTGCACGGAGACATCTACTCGAAGCTCGCAGGCGAGAAGGCGCAGACGCTCAAGGCGGTCGACGGCATCGACTTCCACATCAACCGCGGCGAAACGCTCGGGCTGGTGGGCGAGTCGGGTTGCGGCAAGTCGACCACGGCGCGTCTCGTGACCCGGCTGATCGAGCCGACTGGCGGCGAGGTGAAGCTGAAGGGCGAAGATCTGCTCGCCTTCTCCGCCGGCCGCCTGAAGAGCGCCCGCAAGGTGGTCCAGATCGTCTTCCAGGACCCCTACAGCTCGCTCAATCCGCGGAAGACCATAATGCATATCCTCAGCCGGCCGATGGAGATCCACGGCCTGGCCCGCACCTGGGCGGAGAAGCGCGAGCGCGTGCTCGACCTGCTGCACCGCGTCGGGCTGAGCGTCGAGCACATCGACCGCTATCCGCACGAGTTCTCGGGCGGCCAGCGCCAGCGCGTCGCCATCGCCCGCGCGCTCTCGGTCGAGCCCGAGCTGGTGATCGGCGACGAGCCGGTCTCCGCGCTCGACGTCTCGATCCAGGCGCAGATCCTCAACCTGTTCCGCGACCTGCAGGAGCAGTTCGGCCTGACCTACCTCTTCATCGCCCACGATCTCAGCGTCATCCGCCACATCAGCGACCGCGTCGCGGTGATGTATGTCGGCAAGATCGTCGAAACGGGGCCGGCGGCGGCGATCTTCGAGGAACCGCTGCATCCCTATACCAAGGCCCTGCTGGCGGCGGTGCCCGAGGCGGACCCGGCCAAGCCGCCGCCCCGGCTCACGCTCAAGGGCGAGGTGTCGACGCCGATCGATCCGCCGCCGGGCTGCCGGCTGTGCGGCCGCTGCCCACGCGAACTGCCGGTCTGTGCCGAGGTGGCGCCGCCTCTGGTCGACGTCGGTGGCAACCGCCAGGTCGCCTGCCACAACCTCTAGGCCGCGTCAGCGCTCCGCAAGCCGCGGATCCAGGATGTCGCGCAGGCCATCGCCGAAGAGATTGAAGGCCAGCACCGTGTAGCAGATTGCGAGGCCCGGGAAGGCCGCTATCAGCGGATGGGTCTCCATGTAGTCGCGCGCGGCGCTGAGGTCGGAGCCCCAATCTGGAGTCGGCGGCGGCGTGCCCAGCCCGAGGAACGACAGGGCGGCCACGATGAGGATGACGAAGCCCAGACGCACCGTCGCGGTGACGATCAGCGGCGACATGATGTTGGGCAGGATCTGGCTCAACGCGATGCTGACCGAGGAATCGCCCACCGCGCGCGAGGCCTCGACATACTCTTTTTGCTTCTCCGCCAGCACCGAGCCGCGTGCAAGCCGCGCTTTCTCAGGCATGCCGGCAAGAGCAAGCGCTCCCACCAGCACGGCATCGAGCATCACGCCCTCGAATTTCCAGGCCTGGGCAACCGTCACGAACAGGAGATAGAGCAGCAACCCCGGGAACGCGAGCAGCCCATCGACGATGCGCATGCCTATGGTGTCGGCGAGCCCGCCGAAGTAGCCGGTCAGCACGCCGAACGGCACGCCCACCACCAGCGAGAGTGCGACCGCCACGACGGCGATGGTCACCAACCGCCTCCCCCCATAGAGCAGCCGCGAGTATATGTCGCGACCCAGCCGATCGGTCCCGAGCAGGTGCTTCTCCGAGGGCGGCTGCAGGCGCTCGCGGTAGTTCTGCTTGATCGGATCGTGCGTGGCGAGCCACGGCGTGCCGATGCAGGCGCCGAACAGCAGCACCAGCATGACCGCGCCGATCGACGCCGTCCGGCTCTTGCGCAATTCGTGCCAGGCGTTCGAGATCGCGGCGGCGATGCGCCGGGTCCGCGGCGGCGCAGGCGGCGCGCGCCAGGCCAAAGCGCCATCGACCAGCTTGTCGGCTTCCAGTTCGGACATTGCCGGTCCCCTAGGCGAACTTGACGCGCGGATTGAGCAGCCTGTAGGTCAGGTCGACCAGCAGGTTCATGACGACGACGATGAATCCCAGGACGAGAACACCCGCCTGGATCAGCGGATAGTCGCGCTGCAGGATCGCCTCGAAGATCGCCCGGCCGACGCCCGGCCAGGCGAAGATCGACTCCAGCACCACCGTGCCGCCCAGCAGGTTGGCGAGCTGCAGGCCGGTGATGGTGATGGTCGGGATCATGGCGTTGCGCAGCGTGTAGCGGAAAATGACGCGGCGTTCGGGGAGGCCCATCGCGCGCGCCGTATCGACATACTCCTTGCTCAACTCGTCGAGCATGGAGGACCGCGTGAGACGGGTGGTGAAGGCGGCCTGCCGGAAGCCGATGGCGGCCGCCGGCAGAATCAGGAACTGCAGACTGCCCCAGAAATCCTCCAACGGGCTGACATAGCCGGAGGACGGCAGCCAGCCGAGATACAACGAAAACAGCAGCACGCAGAGGATCGCGAACCAGAACTCGGGGATCGAGATGCCGGCGAGCGAGGTCACCTGCGCTGCATAGTCGACCCCGGAATTGCGGCGCACGGCGGCGAAGGTGCCGAGCGGCACGGCGATCACAATCGAGAGCACGATCCCGACCGTGGCCAGGTAGACCGTGGCCGGGATGCGGCTCAAGAGTTCGGTCGAGATCGGCCGCCGCGTCACCAGCGAATTGCCGAAATCGAACTGGAGCGTGCGAACGAGCCAGAGCGCATAGCGTTCGTACACCGGACGGTCGAGGCCGTACTCTTTAGTGAGGATCGCGCGCGCTTCCTCGATGTCGCCGCCCTCGGTGCCGACCAGCGTATCGACGATGGAGCCCGGCAGCGCCTCGACGAAGCAGAACACCGCCACGCTCAACACGAGCAGGACGGGGACGAGCTGGGCGATGCGGCGTAGCGTGTAAGCGAGCATCGCCCGACCTGCCCTTCGTCAGCCTTCGATCCAGGTGCGGCGCATGCCGGCACCCGTGTAACTCCAGGGTCCTGAGTAGGACACTGCGTAGTTTTTCACGCGGGCGCGGTTGCCGGCCATCAACAGCGGCACGAAATGCGTGTAGAGCATCGGCAGGTCCTTGTTCACCAGCGTCTCGACGTCGGCATACATCTGCCGGCGCTTGGCCCGGTCGCGTTCCTTGCGTGCCGCCAGGACGATCTGATCGGCCTTTTCGTTCTTGTAGCCGATGCGGCGGCGGTTCTCGGGCGCGGTCGACAGGATGTTGCGGCCGTACCAGCCGTCCGGGTCGAGCCGGTAGGAATTGGCCGTCGAGTCGATGTTGTAGTCGCCCTTGTTCTGCTTCTCGAGCATGACCGGCGACGGCAGGATCTCGAGCACGGCGTTGAAGCCGGCATCCTTCAGCATGGCGTGCACGAGTTCGCCCGACTGCTGCATGTAGGGGAAGGTATCGTTGGCGATGATGGTGAACCTCTCGTCGCCGCCCTTGGCCTTCTTGCGCAGCGCCTTGGCCTTGTCGGGATCGAACTTCGGCCAGCCCTCGATATCCTTCGAGTGCCAGGGGCTCGCGGAGCTGTAGAAGCCCTTGGAGATCTCGCCGATGCCGTTGAACACGGCCTGGTGAATGCCCTCGTGGTCGATGGCATGCGCGATCGCCTGCCGCAGCAGGTGAGCGTCGGGGTTGTCCTTTTCCGACAGGAGGCCGTTCTTGAGGTTGAAGAACATCATCGCCGTGCCGACCTGTGGCACCGGCCAGGTTTCGAACGTCTTGCCGTGGTCCTTTTTGAAGGCCGGTGCGTCGGCATAAGCGACGTTGTCGATGAGGTCGAGTTCGCCCGTGCGCAACGCCGTCAGGCGGACGCGGTCCTCTTTCTTCGGCCGCCCGATCAAGCCGTCGAGATAGGGCAAAGAGTTGCCTTCCGAATCCGTCTCCCAGAAATTCTCGAAGCGGACCAGCTCGCAAATATCGTTGCGCCGCCACGACTTGAACTTGAACGGACCGCAGTTGACCGGATGCGTGTCGACCGTGTCGACCGCACCCGGCGCCATCAGGTTCACCGGGTAGTAGATGAGGTTGATGTCGAGGGCCGCGTGGGCCTCCTTGAGATGGAACCGGATGGTGTGCTTGTCGTCCACCGTGACACGCTCGACGTCCGACAGGACCGAGCGTGTGAAGGCGTGACTGGTCTTGGGATCCTTGATGCGCTCGACGTTCCACTTGACCGATTCGGCATCGATGGTCTGGCCATTGTGATACTCCGCGCCGCGCCGGAGCTTGAACGTCCAGGTCATGAGGTCGGACGAGGCGTCCCACGATTCGGCGACGGCCGGCTTGGGCTGCATCTTGTCGTCGAAGTCGACTAGCCCGCCGGTGATGCCGGTCAGCGGATGGGAGACGAAATAGATGATGTTGCGGTGGGTATCGAGCGCGATCGAATCATCGCGCGTGCCGAACCGCAGCGTCCCGCCGCGTTTGGGGTGCTTCTTGCCCGCCATTGCCGTGCCAGGCAGACCGGCCAGGGCAGTGCCGGCCAGCGCCGTAGTCGCCTTTAGAAAGTTACGCCGTGTACTGTCGGAACCCTTCTTGATTGCTTCGTCGGTCATGGACGTCGCCTCCCAGATTTTTTGGTTTGGGCCGAAGTTGGCTATGTGGATGAACGCTTACTCGATCAAAACCTCCTGATTGGCCGGGCCAATGTCGGGTTCCCGCGGCAATTCTCGGCGCGCGCGATCTTGCAGGTCGGAACAACCTGCCGTCATTCGGTGTGAAGGTCAACGCCCGACCGGCGGTCCTGCAGCGGGTCGCTAGGGCCGATTCGGCTCGCTATAGTCGCGCCGCGCCTGGACCTGCGGGGATGATATGGCAAAAAGCAAGAGACTGAAAATCGCGCTGATCGGCTATGGCGCCATCAGCCAGACCCTGTTCGACCTGTTCGCGGCCAAGAAGCCGCCGATCGATATCGTGGGTGTCCTGGTACGGGAAGGTCGCATCAAGGCGACGCAGAAGAAGGTCGGCCCCAAGGTGGCGGTGGTCGATTCGCTGAAGGCGTTGCTCAAGCTCAAGCCCGATGTCGTGGTCGAGGCGGCGAGCCAGCAGGCGGTGCGCAACTGGGGCGAGACGATCCTGAAGAAGGGCGTCGATTTCATGGTGATCGCCACCGGCGCCTACGGCGATCCCGAGCTCTGGAAGAAGCATGTGAAGGCAGCCGAAAAGAGCGGCGCGCGGCTGCGCCTGCCGTCGGGAGCGATCGCAGGCCTCGACGGGCTGCTGGCGATGCGGCTGGGCACCCTCAGCAAGGTGAAATACGTGTCGATCAAGCCGCCGCACGCCTGGACCGGCACGCCGGCCGAGACCGAGTTCGACCTGCCGTCGATCAAGGAGCCGACGGTGATCTTCCGCGGCAAGCCGGCCGATGCAGGCCGCCTCTATCCGAAGAACGCCAACCTGGCGGTGACGGTGGCGCTGTGCGGCGCCGGGCTCGAGCATACCGAGATCGAGCTGGTGGCCGATCCCACCCTGCCGCCCGGCACCAATGCCAGCCGCCTCGAGATCGTGTCCGACTCGGGCGAGATGACGATGCAGCGGCTGGGCCGCGCCATGCCGGACAATCCCAAGACCGGCGTGCTGACGGCGCTCACCATGGCAGACGACCTGATGAAGATGGTGCGGTCGAGCGATTGGTAAGGGACTGGTCAGCATTTCAAAAAGCGGGGCTACCGTAAGTGTCCACAGAAACACCTGTGGGACGCTCCGATTCAAGCGCCGGTTGTGGACGACTGTGAGGCGAGTTGGCATTATGTTCTGCAGTAAGTGTTAGAGGATACCGGATGGCAAATCGGGCGAAAGCGCCGCGGCCCATTCTCAAGACGGAGCTGGGGCGATTGTACGAAGCGGACTGCCTTGATGTGCTCCCGACGATCCAGTCGCAGTCGGTCGATACGGTTTTTGCAGACCCGCCTTTCAATCTTGGCAAAGCCTACGGACGGAAGTCCGACGATCGTAAGGGCGAAAGCGAGTACGTAGACTGGTGCCATCGTTGGCTTGCTGAATGTATCCGCGTCTTGACGCCGGGCGGGTCTCTGTTTGTTTACAATCTACCCAAGTGGAACATTCTCTTGGGGGCCCATCTTATGGCCTCTCCAGGAATGGAGTTTCGCCATTCCATCGCCGTCGAAATGAAAAACTGCCTTCCGATCCAGGGTCGGCTCTATCCGGCGCACTACAGCTTGCTCTACTTCAGCAAAGGTAAACCCAGGACTTTCCGAAAGATTCGCACCCCGATCGAAACGTGCAGGCACTGTGGCGGTGAAATACGCGATTATGGTGGGCATCGCGGAGCCATGAATCCCAACGGGGTAAACTTGAAAGACGTATGGACTGATATCCCGCCAGTTAGGCATCGCAAGTTCAAGTCTGACAAGCGCTCGGCGAATGCGTTGAGCACGAAGCTGTTGGAACGAGTTGTTGAGCTAAGTACAAACCCCGGTGACTTGGTGCTCGATCCATTTGGAGGCAGCGGAACAACTTACGCGGTTTGTGAGAAGAGGCAGAGACGCTGGATCGGCATTGAGATCGAATACCCTCGGGCGATTATTGATCGCCTAAGTGGCGATATTGACCATCATCGGAACGATGACTTTGTGGAGTGTGAGCATTCCCCGCTGGCGATAGCCGCGGAGTAGATGTGCCTCAAGTCACGGCGACAGTGGATTACAATGGTTTCCTCGCCAAAGTGGCTCGCCTTGGCTTGGAGCCAATCGTAGTTGAGGTCGCATCCACGTTATCCAGCTTCAATTTGTCGATCGAAGAGAAGAAATACGCAAACGGTACAAAGGGCATCAGGGCGACAATTGACGATGCGTTCACGATCTTAGACGGATGGACAAAACTTACCTCAGGTGGCATCGACTGGACAAAAAAGAATAGTCAAGGCGCCACTGTCGGGGTGGAAGTGCAGGTGTCTGGAAGAAGCGACATGCTGGCGGTCGACATCATGCATTTGGCTGAAAAGCTTGTTGATGGATCTATCGATGCCGGGATCATCATTGTGCCTGACGATGTCCTATCTCGATTCCTTACTGACCGTACGCCGAATCTTGCGACGGCGATCAAGCATGTCCAACATAGGGCGAACAATTTGCCCATAAGGATTCTGGCGTTTAGTCATGATGGGACCGGTCCGGCACTGGCCAAAATGCGGACAAACCTCGGCAAGCTTTAGCCTCGGAAGCGCTATGCGCTTTGTCGTGGCCGGAGACTTTTAGCGCGGGCCGCCGTGCCGGCGCATCTCGCGGCCGCCCGCCATGCCGCGCGGCTTGTCGAGGATCGCCTTCTGCTCCGGCGTCAGCATGGCATAGAGCGCCGTGAGCGTGGGCTTTACCGCCTCGATCGAGGCGACGCGGGCCTTCATCGCATCCTCTTCCATCGACAGACGGTCGACGTAGTTGGGACGTTCCTTCATCTCGGCCGGCAGCGCCGCGCAACGGGCGTTCGACTTGGTGTTGGCTTCGTCGGAGGCCTTCTCGAAGGCATTCCAGGCAGTCATCTGCTCCGGCTTCAGCTCGAGGCGGGCCTTGATGTAGGCGCGGTTGCCGATACGGCGCGCCAGCATGTCCTGGCACATCGACTTGGGCGAGAAGGTGCGGCCGGCCGCGGCCACCGGAGGAGCCGCCTGGGCGAGTTCGATCATGTCGAAGTCGCTGTCGCGGTCGAGGGCGGAGGCAGGGCTTGCGAAGGCAAGGCCTGCAACGGTGGCCAAGAGCAGGAAACGGAAGGACATCGGAAACCTCACCCGGAAAAAGGAGCGTCCCGATGATACGGCCGCCGCTGGCCGTGCGTGCCCGCCCTGAAGGTTAAGTTATGTAAAGTTTAGGCCGCTGCTCGGCGATCCAGCGCGCGAAGGCCTCGCGCTCGGCCGGCGTCATGTGCAGGCCTTCCTTGGTCCGCCGCCACAGCACGTCCTCGGCCTCGACCGCCCATTCGTCGCGGATCAGGTAGCGGACCTCGACCTCGTAGAGATGGCCGCCGAAGTGCCGGCCGAGGTCGGCCACCGTCTTCACATGGTCCAGCAGCTCGCCCAGGCCCGAGCCGTGCCGGCGCGCCAGCACGCGGACCAGCTCCCGGGGCAGGCCGGGCTTGGTCTGGGCCGCGCCGTCGACGAAGCGGTCGAAGGCCTCTTCGAAGGTCGGCGCATCGGCCAGCTCGCCGTCGAACACTGCCCGCGTCGCCGTCCAGGGACCGCCCATGCGCGGGAAATAGGGTTTCAGGTCCGCCAGCGCATGCTCGGCGAGGCGGCGGTAAGTCGTGATCTTGCCGCCGAACACCGAGAGCAGCGGCGCGGTGCCAACAGCACCGTCCACTTCCAGGTGATAGTCGCGCGTCACCGCGGAAGGATTGTCGTCGCCGTCGTCGAACAGCGGGCGCACGCCGGAATAGGTCCAGACCACGTCGGCGGGCGTCACTGGCTTCTGCATGTAGTGGCCGGCGATCTCGCAGAGATAGGCGATCTCCTCGGGTGTGCAGACCGGCTTTTCACCGAACTCGGAAGGGATGTCGGTGGTGCCGATCACCGTGAAGTCGCGCTCGTAGGGAATGATGAAGACGATGCGGTTGTCGCTGTTCTGCAGGATGAAGGCGTGGTCGCCCTCGTGGAGCCGCGGCACCACGATGTGGCTGCCCTTGATCAGGCGCACGCGCTTGGTCGTGCGGATGGGCGTCTGCTCGTCGAGGAAATGTTTGACCCAGGGGCCAGCGGCGTTGACCAGGCCGCGCGCCTTGAGATGTACCGCCGTGCCGTCGGGTGCGGCGAGCTCGATGTACCAGAGCTTGCCGTCGTCGCTGCGCCGGGCGGAGACACAGCGGTGGCGGGCGAAGATGCGGGCGCCCATCTCGCGCGCCGACTTCATGTTGGCGATCACCAGGCGGGCGTCGTCGACCCAGGCGTCGGAATAGACGAAGCCCTTCTTGAACGACGGTTTCAGCCCGGTGCCGTACTTCGAGGCCGGCAGGTCGATCGCCTCGGACTTGGGCAGGGTCATGTGCCAGTCGAGGTGGTCGTAGAGGAAGAGGCCGAGCCGGAGCATCCAGCGCGGCCGCAGGTGCGGCTCGTGCGGCAGGACGAAGCGCATCGGGAAGGCCAGGTGCGGCGCCTTGGCCAGCAGCACCTCGCGCTCCATCAGGGCCTCGCGGACCAGCCGGAACTCGTATTGTTCGAGGTAGCGCAGGCCGCCGTGGATCAGCTTGCTCGAGGCCGAGGAGGTGGCGCTGGCGAAATCGTTCATTTCGCAGAGCCCGACCTTAAGCGACCGTCCCACCGCGTCGCAGGCGATTCCTGCGCCATTGATCCCGCCACCGACCACGAACAGGTCGAGCGGGGCGTCCTCCCTCACTTCCATGCCCGATCCTATAGCGGGGGCCGGCGCGGGAGGCGAGCGGGCTGCTTGACCCCGCCTTTGCTTGACCGGGGTGCAGGGTATGCGCACAAGCGGTCCATGGGTCTGCTGCTCAAACTCGCGCTGCTCGGGGTCGCGCTCTACGCCGCCTACAAAACCTTCTCCCGCTGGAAGGGCCTTTATGACCGCTTCGTCGGTCCGCCACCGGTTCCGCAAAAGCCGGAGCCGCCGCGCGCGCCCGAACCGCCTCCGGCGGCCCAAACGGCCCAGGCCAAGCCCAAGGTGATCGAAGAAACCGTCCAATGTGCGGGCTGCGGTGCCTATGTTTCGACCGCTGCCGCAAAATGCGGCGGTTGTGGCCGTCCCCTGCCATAAGGCCGCAGCAGGCCGCCAGCGTGCTTGACCGGGGTGGGGGTCGCACCTATTTTGCCGCACCGCAAAAACGGCCTTAAGTCGCGGAAACAAAAGGCTTCTTGAGCTTCGGGGAATACCGGTGTCCGCACCTGCCAAGCCGACTTGCTTTCAGGAATTGATCCTCACCCTGCAGGACTATTGGGCCGGACAGGGCTGCCTGATCCTCCAGCCGTTCGACATGGAAATGGGCGCGGGCACCTTCCACACCGCCACGACCCTGCGTGCGCTGGGACCGAAGCCGTGGAACGCCGCCTATGTGCAGCCCTCGCGTCGTCCCAAGGATGGCCGCTACGGCGAGAATCCCAACCGGATGCAGCACTACTACCAGTTCCAGGTGATCATGAAGCCGTCGCCGGCCGACTTTCAGGAGCTGTATCTCGGCTCGCTGACGGCGATCGGCATCGACTCCTCGCTGCACGACATCCGCTTCGTCGAGGACGACTGGGAGAGCCCGACGCTCGGCGCCTGGGGCCTCGGCTGGGAGGTCTGGTGCGACGGCATGGAAGTCTCGCAGTTCACCTACTTCCAGCAGGTCGGTGGCATCGAAGTCGAACTGGTGGCGGGTGAGATCACCTACGGGCTCGAACGTCTGGCGATGTACCTGTTCGACAAGAAGACGGTGTACGAGCTGCCGTACAATTCGCCCAAATCGAACGTGCCGCTGACCTACGGCGACGTGTTCCTGCAGAACGAGCAGGAGCAGTCGGCCTACAATTTCGAACATGCCGATACCGAGATGTTGTTCCGGCACTTCGTCGATGCTGAAAAAGAATCGGGTCGCATGATCGAGAAGAAGCTGCCGTTGCCGGCCTACGAGCAGTGCATCAAGGCGAGCCATGTCTTCAACCTGCTCGACGCGCGCGGCGTGATCAGCGTGACCGAGCGGCAAAGCTACATCCTGCGCGTGCGCACGCTCGCCAAGGCGTGCTGCGAGGCGTGGCTGGCGACGCAAGTGGCCAAGGCAGCCTAGATGGCCGAGTTGCTTCTCGAACTACTGAGCGAAGAAATCCCCGCGCGCATGCAGGCGCGCGCGAGCGCGGATTTCAAGCGACTGGTGTGCGACGGCCTCAAGGCCGCGGGTCTCGCCTTCACCGAGGCGAAGGCCTTCGCGACGCCGCGCCGGATCGCGCTTGTCGTCGATGGGCTGCCGGTGACGCGTGCCGATGTGAGCGAGGAGAAGCGCGGACCCCGTGTCGGCGCGCCCGAACAGGCCGTGCAGGGCTTCCTGAAGGGCGCGGGCCTAGCCTCCCTCGATCAGGCGGAGAAGCGCGACACCGGCAAGGGCGAGTTCTGGTTCGCGGTCGTCACTAAGAAGGGCGGTCCGACCGCCGATGCTCTTCCGGGCGTCATCGAAGCCGCCATGAAGGCGTTGCCCTGGCCCAAGTCGATGAAGTGGGGCAGCGGCACGATGCAGTGGGTGCGCCCGCTGCAGGGCATCGTGGCGCTGTTCGACGGCAACGTGCTGGCGGGCGAAGTGTCGCCCGGCGGGCAGATGGCGCCGGTGGTGTTCGGCAACACGACGCGCGGGCACCGCTTCCTGTCGAGCGGCGCGATCGCGGTCACGGGCTTCGACGACTATGTCGCCAAGCTGCGCGCCGCTCATGTCATCCTCGATCCGGCGGAGCGCAAGAAGATCATCGCCGAGCGCGCGGAGAAGCTCTGCGCCGACGCGGGAGTCGTCCTGAGGAAGGATGACGGGCTGATGGACGAGGTCGCGGGCCTGGTCGAGTGGCCGGTGCCGCTGATGGGCACGATCGATTCCCAATACATGGGCCTTCCGGCCGAAGTGCTGATCGTCACGATCAAGACGCATCTCCGGTATTTCGTCACCACGAAGAAGGACGGCACGCTCGCCAACAAGTTCGTCGTTGTCGCCAACAACGTGGCGCGCGACGGCGGCGTCACGATCATCGACGGCAACGAGCGCGTGCTGCGGCCGCGCCTTTCGGACGCCAAGTTCTTCTACGATCAGGATCTTAAGCAAACGCTCGAAAGCCGACTGCCGGCGCTAAAGAGCATCGTCTTCCACGCCAAGCTCGGCACGCAGGCTAAGCGCGTCGGGCGCATCGTGGGCTTGGCCCACAAGATCGCTCCGTACATACCGGGAGCGGACTTAGAGCAGGTGCTGCTCGCTGCCGAGCTTAGCAAGGCCGACCTTGTGTCCGGCGTCGTGGGCGAGTTCCCTGAGGTTCAGGGCATCATGGGCCGCTACTACGCTTTGCATGAGAAGCTGCCGGCCGCCGTGGCCGATGCGATCAGCGATCACTATGCGCCGGCTGGCCCGAACGACCGCTGCCCGAGCGCACCGGTGTCGATGGCAGTGGCACTTGCCGACAAGCTCTCGGCGCTGATCGACTTCTGGTGGATAGGGGAGAAGCCGACCGGCTCGCGCGATCCTTTTGCACTTCGTCGTGCGGCACTCGGTGTCATCCGCATCATCGTCGAGAACAAGCTGCGCTTACCGCTTCGTGCCTTCTTCGATGCGCCCGACCTGATGGCCTTCTTCGCCGAGCGCCTCAAGGTGCAGATGCGAGAGAAGGGCGTGCGGCACGATGTGGTCGACGCTGTATTCGCGTTGGGCACCGAGGACGATCTGGTGCGCCTGCTGGCACGCGTGGAGGCGCTGCAATCCTTCCTCGGCAGCGAGGCTGGGAAGAACCTGCTGACCGCCTACGGGCGCGCCGCCAACATCGTTCGCGCCGAGGAAAAGAAGGACAAGGGGCTGGCGGCCAGGATTGCCGGCGCGCCCGATGTCGCACTGCTGGAACAGGCCGAGGAGAAGGCCGTGGCGGCCGCCCTGGCCGAGGTCGAGCGCGCGCTCGGACCGGCGCTGAAGGCCGAGGACTTCGCCGCCGCGATGGCTGCCTTCGCGGGGCTTCGCGCGCCGCTCGACGCCTTTTTCGACAAGGTCACTGTGAACGTCACCGATAAGCCGGAATTGCGCCTGAACAGGCTCAAACTGCTGAACCAGATTCGCGCCACCATGGACACGGTGGCGGATTTTTCGAAGATCGAGGGCTGAGAATGGCCAAGTGGGTTTACTGTTTCGGGGACGGCAAGGCCGAGGGGCGCGCCGAGATGCGCAATCTTCTGGGCGGCAAGGGCGCCAACCTGGCCGAGATGTCGAGCCTCGGGCTCCCGGTGCCGCCGGGCTTCACCATCACGACCGAGCTCTGCACGCATTACTACGCCAACAAGGAAACCTATCCCGCCGAGTTGAACGACGAGGTCGAGGCCGGTGTCGCCTCGATCGAGAAGGTCGTCGGCGCGGGCTTCGGCGATCCCAACAACCCGCTGCTGGTGTCGGTGCGGTCGGGCGCGCGCGCCTCGATGCCGGGCATGATGGACACGGTGCTGAACCTCGGCCTCAACGACCGCACGGTGCTGGGTCTTGCCAAGTCCTCGGGCGACGAGCGCTTCGCCTACGACAGCTACCGCCGCTTCATCCAGATGTACTCCAATGTCGTGCTCGACGTCGGGCATCACTATTTCGAGGAAGCCCTGGAGCGCAAGAAAGAAGATCTCGGTGTAACCATGGACACCGACCTCAAGGCCGACGACTGGCGCGCCATCGTGGCCGAATACAAGAAGATCGTGGAGAAGCGCACCGGCAAGCCGTTCCCGCAGGAGCCGCGCGAGCAGCTCTGGGGCGCCGTCGGCGCGGTGTTCGGCTCGTGGATGAACCAGCGCGCCATCACCTACCGCCGCCTGCATGCGATCCCCGAGAGCTGGGGCACAGCGGTCAACGTGCAGGCCATGGTGTTCGGCAACATGGGCGACGATTGCGCCACCGGCGTCGCTTTCACGCGCGATCCCTCGACCGGCGCCAACCTGTTCTACGGCGAATACCTCGTGAATGCCCAGGGCGAGGACGTGGTGGCCGGCATCCGTACGCCGCAGCACCTCACCATCGAAGGCAAGCTCGCGCAGAAGTCCGATTCGCCCGCGATGGAAGAGGTGATGCCGGAAGTTTTCAAGCAGCTCGCTGCCGTGCGCCACAGGCTCGAGACGCACTATCGCGACATGCAGGACATCGAATTCACCGTCCAGCGCGGCAAGCTCTACATGCTGCAGACGCGCAACGGCAAGCGCACCGCAAAGGCCGCGCTGAAAATTGCCGTCGACATGGTGCGCGACGGGCTGATCGACAAGAAGGAGGCCGTCGCGCGCATCGTGCCGGCCTCGCTCGACCAGCTGCTGCATCCGACCCTCGATCCCAAGGCCCACCGCAAGGTGATCGCCAAGGGGCTTCCCGCATCTCCAGGTGCCGCCTCGGGCAAGATCGTGTTCACCGCCGACGACGCCGAGAAGCAGGCGCGGGCCGGCGAGAAGGTCATCCTGGTGCGCCGCGAGACCAGCCCCGAGGACATCCACGGCATGCACGCCGCGGAAGGCATCCTGACCTCGACCGGCGGCATGACCAGCCACGCCGCCGTCGTGGCGCGCGGCATGGGCAAGCCCTGCGTCGCGGGCGCGGGCGACGTGCGCATCGACGCCAAGACCGCGACGCTCAGCGTCCGGGGCACGGTGGTGAAGGCGGGCGAGACCATCACGCTCGACGGCAGCACCGGCGAAATCATCCTGGGCATCGTGCCGACCGTGCAGCCCGAGCTCTCCGGCGACTTCGCCGAGCTGATGGTATGGGCCGACGAGGTCCGCACCTTGGGCATCCGCACCAACGCCGAGACGCCGGCGGACGCGGCCCAGGCGCGCACGTTCGGCGCCGAGGGCATCGGTCTTTGCCGCACCGAGCACATGTTCTTCGAGGGCGACCGCATCGTGGCGGTGCGCCAGATGATCCTGGCCGACGACGAGAAGAGCCGGCGCACGGCGCTGGCCAAGATCCAGCCGATGCAGCGCCAGGATTTCGTGGAACTGTTCGAGATCATGGCCGGACTGCCGGTCACCATCCGCCTGCTCGATCCGCCTCTGCACGAGTTCCTGCCCAAGACGCCGGCCGACATGGAGGTCGTGGCCAAGGATCTCGGCGTCGATGTCAAGGAGATCGAGGAGCGCGCCCACAAGCTGCACGAGTTCAACCCGATGCTCGGCCATCGCGGCGTGCGGCTCGGCATCTCCTATCCCGAGATCTACGAGATGCAGGCCCGCGCCATCTTCGAGGCCGTGGCCGAGGTCCAGAAGAAGCACGGCAAGACGGTGATTCCCGAGATCATGATCCCACTCGTGGCCACCGCCCGCGAACTCGAGCTGATGAAGGTGGTGATCGACCAGGTCGCGGCCGAGGTCGGCCAGATGTCGGGCGAGAAGCTCGAGTATCTCGTCGGCACCATGATCGAGCTGCCGCGCGCCTGCCTGCGGGCGGCCGAGATCGCCGAGCACGCCGACTTTTTCTCGTTCGGCACCAACGATCTCACGCAGACCGCGTTCGGCCTCAGCCGCGACGACTCGGCGTCGTTCCTGGAGAAGTACCAGCAACGCGGCATCCTCGAGCAGGACCCCTTCGCCTCGCTCGACATCGAGGGTGTGGGTGAACTGATCGAGATCGCGACCGAGCGCGGCCGCAAGGTCAAACCCGGGCTGAAGCTCGGCATCTGCGGCGAGCATGGCGGCGACCCGGCCTCGGTGTTCTTCTGCCACAAGGCCGGCCTCGACTACGTCTCGTGCTCGCCCTACCGCGTGCCGATCGCGCGGCTGGCCGCGGCCCAGGCGGCATTGGGCGGTTCGCTCAAGACGGAATGACCCTCGCCGCGCTCCGTGACGGCGGCAAGCGGGCCCTGGCGGCGGCGCTCGTCGACCTCGAACGCGACGGCGACAGCGTCGGGGGCCTGGCCCTGCTCGACGAGGCCTGGCGCGCCTCGAAAGCCCATGTGGTCGGCATCACCGGCCCGCCGGGTGTCGGCAAATCCTCGCTCTGCGCGGCGCTGGTCGCGGCCTGGCGCCAGGACGGCAAGAGCGTCGGGGTGATCGCGGTCGATCCTTCTTCCAAGGCAAGCGGCGGCGCCCTGCTCGGCGACCGCGTCCGCATCATCCACGATGCGCCACAGTCCGGGGGCGACGATGGCGTGTTCGTGCGCTCGATGGCGGCGCGCGATCGGCTGGGTGGGCTGGCCGACCAGACATTGCCGGCCATGGTGCTGATGCGCGCGCTGTTCGACCGCGTGCTGATCGAGACCGTGGGGGTCGGCCAGTCCGAGACCGACGTGGCGGGCTTCGCCGACACGGTGGTGTTCTGCGTCCAGCCCGGCTCCGGCGATTCGCTGCAGTTCATGAAGGCCGGCATCGTCGAGATCCCTCATGTCGTGGTCGTCACCAAGGCCGATCTCGGCGGCGTGGCGGAACGGGCACGGGCCGATGTGGCCGGCGCCCTGTCATTGACCTCGGTGGGCCAGCATGACTGGCCGCTTAGGACGCTGGCCGTCTCGGCCCGCAGCGGCACCGGCATCGAGGCGCTGATGGCCGCTCTCGAGGAACACCAGGGGCACATGGCGGGCCAGGGCCGCCTCGCGGTCGCCCGCCATCGTCAGAGCGAGCGTTGGGTCGTAGAGGCCTTCCGCGAGCGTTTCGGGCAGCGCGGGCTGCAACGCCTGCAGGGTGTTGCCATGGACGGAATCCTGTCGTCCGATGCCTCGCCTTTCGAGCGCCTGCGCCAACTGACGGAAATCCTGGAGAGACCGCGATGAGCCATCCCACTGACGGAAGCTGCATCTTCTGCAAGATCGTGGCGGACCAGATCCCGTGCTTCAAGCTGCTGGAAGACGACGCGACGATCGCCTTCATGGACATCAATCCGGTCAACCCCGGCCATGCGCTGGCGGTGGCGAAGGGCCATTGGCCGACGGTCGATGTCATTCCGGCCGAGGTGCTGGGGGCGGTCGCCAGGACCGCGCAGCGGGTGGCCAAGGCGGTCATCGGCGAGCTGAAGCCGCACGGGGTGAACCTGCTGCAGGCCAACGGCGAAGGGGCGGGGCAGAGCGTGCCGCACCTGCACATCCACATCATGCCGCGCCGTCCGAATGACGGCGTCGCTCTCAATTGGGGTTACAAGCCCGGCGACAAGGCCGAGATCGAGGCGATCTACAAGCGGCTGAAGGCCGTGCTGTAGATCAGGAAGCGACCAGCGCCGCCGTGCGGTGCTGCGAGAGGCTGAACCACTCGCGCTCGTCCTGGTGGAATCTCTCGCGGATGTAGTCGATCACGGCGCGGATGCGGGCGCCCTT
>JBQTJT010000096.1:0-53721 GCA_052386855.1 Reyranella sp. | reverse complement strand
GGCCAGGTGGCGCTGCTCGCCGCCGCCCACAAGCCGCCGATCAAGGCTGTCGCCTCGTTCTTCGCGCCGACCGATCTCGCGCGCTGGCGCGAGGCCAATCCCTTCATGCGCGACTATCTCGACGATCTGTGCGGGCCGGAGGGCCTGCCGGTGCGCTCGCCGGCCCTGCGCGTGGCGCAGATCGACGCGCCGGTGCTGCTGATCCACGGCGATCTCGATGAGAACGTGCCGGTGGCACAGAGCGTTGCCATGGCCCAGGCGCTGCGCGACCACGGCAAGGACGCCGAGGCCTTTGTGATCCCTGGCGCCACCCACTATTTCACCGAGCAGCAAAACGCCGCCGCCCGGCGTAAGCTGTTCGACTTTCTGCGCCGTCATCTCATCCGGAGTTAGCCGTTCATGCGTGTTTCCGAAGCCATCAATTCGCGCCGCTCCATGCGGGTCTTCACGCCGGAGCCGGTGCCGAAAGCCGACATCGAATGGATCGTGACCAATGCCAACCGGGCGGCCTCCAACGGCAACCTGCAGCCGTGGAAGCTCCACATCACGACGGGCAAGGCGCGGCTGCGCCTGTCGGCGGCGATCCTGAAGGCAATGGACGATGGTGATTCGGGGCCAGGCGCGGAATACGACGTCTATCCGAAGGAATTCACGCCGGTCTACGACCAGAGACGCAAGCTGGTCGGAAAGCAGCTCTACACCCTGCTCGACGTGCCGCGCGGCGACGCCGCCGGCATGCTGAAGCAGTTCCGCAAGAACTACGACTTCTTCGACGCGCCGGTCGGCATGATCCTCTGCGTCGAGCGGCGCATGGGCAATGGCCAGTGGATCGACTGCGGCATCTTCCTCGACCAGCTCATGCTGCTGGCTCGCGAGAAGGGCCTGCATACCTGCCCGCAGGCCGCCTTCAGCCGCTATCAGCACATCGTGCGTCGTGAGCTGAAGATTCCCGACGATCAGGTCGTGATCTGCGGCCTGGCGCTGGGTCACGCCGATCCGGATGCAGTTCCCAACTGCCTGATCACGGAGCGGGCACCGATCCAGGATTTCACGACCTGGCACAACGAATGATCTCGCAGTCATGAACCCGACGCCGCGGATCGACCTGCGGATTGCCGCGGCCTTCTGCGGCATCATCGGCCTCTACGACACGCTCTACGTTTCCTTTCTGCTGTCGGGTGGACCGCTCATCGGCCCGTTCATGGATGTCTACTTCCCGGACTTCCTCGTCTTCCACGCCGCCGTGCGCGCCTTCCTCGAAGGCAAGCTCGCCCTGATCTACAACATCGATGCCTTCACGCAGTTCCAGAACGCGATCTATCCCGACCGCTTTCCCGGAACGGTTCTTTTCCGTCCCTTCTTCTATCCGCCGACATGGCTGCTGACGTTGCTGCCGCTCGGCCTGCTGGCTGTCGGCCCAGCCTATGGCGTGTTCATGATCGCCACGGCCGCCGCGGCGACCGCATTGGAAGGCCGGCGCGACTGGTGGGGTTGGCTCCTTATCGTCTCCTCTCCCGCCGCCGTGTGGGTGGTGCTGGCCGGCCAGAATACGTTTCTCAGCCTCGCGTGTTTCTACGGCGGCCTGCGTCTGCTCGACCGCTCGCCGGCTGCCGCCGGCATTCTCCTCGGGCTGCTGAGCTACAAGCCGCAAATCTGGGTGCTAGTGCCCCTGGCGCTGCTGGCCGCGCGGCAATGGCGGGCGCTTGCCTGGACGGCCGGCACCGTGGCCGTCCTGTCTCTGGCGAGCCTCGGCGTCTTCGGCCTCGATTTCTGGCTGGCCTTCATCGATGCCATGCGCGAGGCAGGTTCGGAGAACGTCGCGAACACCATGTTCAAACGCATCTACATGCACATGACGACACTCGTGGCGGCCGCCCGCATCATCGGCCTCTCGCCCGGCATTGCCGGTGCGATCCAGCTCGTCGGCGCCGCCGTGGCCGTGGCCGCCGTCTGGTTTGCTTTCCGCCGGTATCGGTCGAGCGACGCGCGCATCGCGGTGCTGGCGACGGCTACCTTTCTGGTGTCGCCCTACACGCTGAACTACGACCTGTTGTTGCTGATGCCGGCCGCCGTGGCGTTGTTCCGGCGTGGCGCCGCCCTCGGCTTCTATCCGCTGGAGCGGCTGGTCTATTTCGTCCTGTGGTTGATGCCGACGGCCGGCATGGTCCTGAACCGGCTCGACCTGCCGATCATGCCGGTGATCATTCTGCTGTTCGGAGCCATCGCCTGGGCGCGGCTGCAGGCCGAGTCCAAAGTCGAATTGCCGAGGCCCGCGCGAGCGGGCTAAAACCCGCTGAATTCGCTGCGCAAAGCAGCCGGGAGGAAACCGATGGCCGATGAACTGATCGACGTCAGCGCCGACTGGGCCAAGCGCGCCTATGTCGATGGCGCCAAGTACAAGACGATGTACGAGGCCTCGACCAGGGATCCTGCCACCTTCTGGGGCGAGCACGGCAAGCGCATCGACTGGATCAAGCCTTTCAGCCCCGGCGCCGTGCGCGACGTCGACTATACCGGCCAGGTCCGCATCCGCTGGTTCCATGACGGTGTGCTGAACGTCTCGGCCAACTGCATCGATCGTCATCTGCCCGCGCGCGCCGACCAGACGGCGATCATCTGGGAAGGCGACGATCCGGCCAAGTCCAAGAAAATCACCTATCGCGAACTGCACGCCGAAGTCTGCCGCATGGCCAATGCGCTCAAGGAACTCGGCGCCAAGAAGGGTGATCGCATCACGATCTACCTGCCGATGATCCCCGAGGCAGCCTACGCCATGCTCGCCTGCGCGCGCATCGGCGCCGTCCACTCGGTGGTGTTCGGCGGCTTCTCGCCCGACAGCCTGGCCAACCGCATCCAGGACTGCGAGAGCAACATCGTCATCACCGCCGACGAGGGCCTGCGCGCCGGCAAGCACGTGCCGCTGAAAGCCAACTGCGACGAGGCGGTGAAGAAGAGCCCCGGCGTCAAGAAGGTACTGGTGGTGAAGCACACCGGCGGCAAGGTCGCCTGGGACGCCGGCCGCGACGTGTGGTGGCACGAGATCGCGGCCAAGGTGCCGGCCGACTGCAAGCCCGAGCCGATGGGCGCCGAGGATCCGCTGTTCATCCTCTATACGTCGGGCTCGACCGGAAAGCCCAAGGGCGTGCTGCACACCACCGGCGGCTACATCGTGTTCGCCTCGATGACGCACCAGTACGTGTTCGATTACCACGACGGCGACGTCTACTGGTGCACCGCCGACGTGGGCTGGGTGACCGGCCACAGCTACATCGTCTACGGACCGCTCGCCAACGGCGCCACGACCCTGATGTTCGAGGGCGTGCCCAACTATCCCGACTCCAGCCGCTTCTGGCAGGTGATCGACAAGCACCAGGTCAACATCTTCTACACCGCGCCCACCGCCATCCGTGCCCTGATGCGCGAGGGCGAGGCGCCGGTGAAGAAGGCGAGCCGCAAGAGCCTGCGCCTGCTGGGCTCGGTCGGCGAGCCGATCAATCCCGAGGCCTGGCTCTGGTACTACCGCGTCGTCGGCGACAGCCGCTGCCCGATCGTCGATACCTGGTGGCAGACCGAGACCGGCGGCATCCTGATCACGCCGCTGCCCGGCGCCACGCCGCTGAAACCGGGCTCCGCGACCCAGCCGTTCTTCGGCGTGCAACCGGTCATGGTCGATGCCGAGGGCAAGAAGCTGGACGGCGCCTGCTCGGGCAATCTCTGCCTGGTGGGTTCGTGGCCGGGCCAGATGCGCTCGGTCTATGGCGACCACCAGCGGTTCATCGACACCTACTTCAAGACCTACCCCGGCATGTACTTCACCGGCGACGGCGCCCGCCGCGACGAGGACGGCTACTACTGGATCACCGGCCGGGTCGACGATGTGATCAACGTCTCCGGCCATCGCATCGGCACGGCCGAGGTAGAGAGCGCGCTGGTCGGCAACACCAAGGTCGCTGAAGCCGCCGTCGTCGGCTATCCGCACGACATCAAGGGCCAGGGCATCTACGCCTACGTGACGCTGAAGGCCGGCCAGGACTCCTCCGACGCGCTCCGCAAGGAACTGGTCGCCTGGGTGCGCAAGGAGATCGGCCCGATCGCCACGCCCGATGTCATCCAGTGGGCGCCCGGCCTGCCCAAGACGCGATCGGGCAAGATCATGCGCCGCATCCTGCGCAAGATCGCCGAGAACGACGTGTCCAATCTCGGCGACACCTCCACCCTGGCCGATCCCGGCGTGGTCGACGACCTGGTAAAGAACCGCGCAAAATGAACCCGACCATCCAGCAGCTCGGCGCCGACCTCGCGGCCGGCCGTACCTCTTCGCGCCAGCTCACCGAGGAAGCCCTCGCCCGCATCGAGGATCCCAAGGGCGAAGGCAAGCGCGCCTTCATAAAGGTCTGGCGCACCCAGGCGCTCGCCGCCGCCGATGCCAGCGACCTGCAGCGCAAGGTGGGGCTCGTTGCCTCGCCGCTGCAGGGCATTCCAGTCTCCATAAAGAACCTCTGCGACGTGGCGGGCGAGACCACGCTCTCGGGCTCGAAGGCGCTCGACGATGCGCCGCCGGCCAAGGCCGATGCACCCGTGGTGGCGCGCCTGCGGGCCGCCGGCGCGGTGATCGTCGGCAGCACCAACATGAGCGAGTTCGCCTTCACCGGTGTCGGCGCCAACCCGCACTACGGCACGCCGGGCAATCCCTCGGACCGCACGCGCGTACCGGGCGGGTCGTCGTCCGGCGCCGCGGTCTCGGTCGGCGATCGCATGGCCGTTGCCGCACTGGGCACCGACACCGGTGGCTCGGTGCGTATTCCGGCGGCGCTCTGCGGCATCACGGGGTTCAAGCCCACGGCACGGCGCGTGCCGATCGACAACGTCATCCCGCTCTCGACCTCGCTCGACTCGATCGGCCCGCTCGCCAACTCGGTCGAATGCTGCGTCATTGTCGACGCGGTTTTTGCGGGCGAGCCCATCGCGATCCCCGATGCCGCACCTCTTGCCGGCCTGCGCTTCGCCGTCCCGAAGCACTATGTGTTCGACGACGTCGATGCCACGGTCGGCAAGGCCTTCGAGCGCGCCTGCAAGGCGCTCGCCGCCAAGGGCGTCAGGATCGAGCATATCGACCTGCCGCAACTCGCCGAACTGCCGACGATCAACGCCCGCGGCACCTTCGCCGCGGCCGAAGCCTATGCCTGGCACAAGGATCTGATCGCCCGCCGCGGCAACGACTACGACCCGTTCGTGGCGCCGCGCATCCTGGCCGCCGCCAAGATGACGGCCCACGACTACATCGCGCTGCTGGCCAACCGTGCCAACCTGCAGAAGCGCGTATCGGCAGTGACGCAGAATTACGATGCCGTGATCATGCCGACCTGCGCGATCGTCGCGCCGACCATCGCCGAGGTCGAGGCGACAGACGTCTTCACCAAGAAGAACCTGCTGCTCTTGCGCAACACCGCGGTCGGCAACTTCCTCGACCGCTGCGGCATCAGCCTGCCCTGCCACGCCGCCGGCGAGTTGCCGGTCGGCTTCATGCTGATGGGCGAGGCCATGGCCGACCGGCGCGTGCTGGCGATGGCGCGGTCGGTGGCGCCGGTGGTGGCTGCCCGCTAGAATCAGGGATCGTCCGGCCGCCGCATCTTCCAGACGTTCTCGGTCGTGGTGTATTCGCTGTAGCCCAGCCGCGCGACCGGCTTGAAGGCCAGCGTATCGATTCGGCCGTCCTTGACGATACCGTCGGCGATGTGGATGCCGACGACCCGGCCGAACACCACGGTCGCCTGGTGCGCCTCGCGACCCTCCTCGACCGGCATCTCGACCGTCTTCCAGTATTTGCACTCCAGAGCGATCGGCGAGCGGGCGACACGCGGCGGCTTGACGAAGCGCGACGTCGCAGGGGCGAGGCCCGCCATCTTCATCTCATCAACGCCATAGTCGACCATCGTCGTCGTGACGTTCATCTGCTCGGCGAGCTCGGCGCTCACCATGTTGACCACGAACTCGCCCGTCTCCTCGGCATTGCGCCGGGAGTGCTTGGTCGGATTGTCGCCATAGGTGCCGGTGGTCGAGAAATAGACCATGGGCGGCGAGCCGCTGACGGCGTTGTAGAAACTGTAGGGCGCGAGATTGATGCGGCCCTGACGGTCGACCGTCGAGATCCAGCCGATGGGACGCGGCACGACCAGCGCCGTGAAGGGAATCTGCATCCCGCCACGGTCGTGGCCGCTCATGTCATAGAACATTATTGATACCTCGGATCATCCGGCCGGCGCATGCGCCAGACGTTCTCCGTGGTGGTGTACTCGCTGTAACCTAACCGGGCAACAGGTTTGAATGCCAGCGTGTCGATGCGGCCGTCCTTGATGATGCTGTCGTCGATATGGATGCCGACCACCTGGCCGAACACCACCGAGCCGCGCTGGTGCTCGTGGCCCTTCTCAGCCGGCATTTCGATGGTCCGCCAGTACTTGCACTCCAGCGCCACCGGCGATTCTTTTACGCGCGGCGGCTTTACGAACTGGCAGGGCACGGCCGTGAGGCCGGCAAGCTTCAGCTCGTCGACACCGAAAGCCACCATCGTGGTGGTGACGTTCATCTGCTCGGCGAGGTCGGCACTCACCATGTTGACGACGAATTCGCCGGTCTGCTCGGCGTTCATGCGGCTGTGCTTGGTCGGCGTGTCGCCGTAGGTGCCGGTAGTCGAGAAGTAGACCATCGGCGGAAACTCGCCGACGCCGTTGTAGAAACTGTAGGGCGCGAGGTTGACCCGGCCCTGGGAATCGACGGTCGAGATCCAGCCGATCGGCCGCGGCACGATCAGCGCCTTCAGCGGATCCTGCGGCAGCCCATGGTCACGCTTGGCGGCATCGTAGAACATTGCGTCCTCCCTCGGCCCCGCCGAGCTTAGCCGAATCGGACGGGTGGCGCCTGCACTGTGGGCGCCGCGGCATCGAGGATCGCCCGGCGCTCGCCCGACCGCGGCGGATAGATGCGCTCGCGATTGATAAGTTCCTTGGTGCGCTTGGCCTCTGCGCCGCGCGACACCAGCTGTCGATCCCAGCCCTCGGTATAGACGGCGCCCCACGGCCCGAGGTCGAGGATCGTCGTGTACCAGTCGATTCGGAGCGGCAGCAGGGGCTGGCCCAGCAGATCGCAGACGACGTTGTGGCCGGCGAACCGGCCCATCGGCCGGCCGTGCTGGCACGACATCACCGAGGCGTGGACGCCGTCGACCAGGAACCACGCCGCATCACCGGCGGCGAACTCGGCCGAGAGGCCCTTGATCTTGAGGGATGGCTCAACCGGAAGCCGACCCAGCCGGTCACGCTCGACCGGGAACCGGGCGGTGAGCGGATGGGCCTGCATGCCGGCACACCAGACGATCGTGGCGGCGGCAATGCGCTCGGCGGTGTCGAGCGTCGCGCCATCGGGGTCGATGGCGGCGACCGACACGCCACCGCGTCGCTCGACGCCCAGGGCATCGAGCGCTTCCTCGATGACGGGCAAGGCGCCCTCTCCCATACCGGCGCCTACGCGCGTGGCGTGATCGGCCAGGATGACACGCGGCTTCGCGATGCCGGCGGCGCGAAGCTTGCCGGGCATTTCCGCCGCCGCCTCGATGCCGGTCAGGCCACCGCCGACCACGAAAACTGTCGATTGGCCCGACTTGAGGTGTGCGATGTGGGTGTTGAGACGCACAGCAGACTCATGGGTGTCGACATCGAAGGCATGCTCGGCAAGCCCCGGGATCGGCGGACGGGCGAGCCTGCTGCCCAAGGCGAACACCAGCCGGTCGTAGGCAATGCTTTGCCGTCCTTCTCTCGCCTTGCAGGCCACGGTACGTCCGGCGACATCAATGTCGGTGATCTCGCCTTCGATGCAACGCACGCCGATTGGCCCCAACACGCTGTCGAAGGCGACGCGCGTATCGCCGAGATCGGCCTCGTAGTTGCGGACGCGGATCGAATGCCAAGGGGTGCGATCGATCAACACGATCTCGACGCGATCGATTCCGACGCCCAGCGCATCGAGGGTGCGGGCGGCACCGATCGCGCTCCACAGGCCGGCAAAGCCACCGCCCAGGACAAGAATGCGCTGGGTCATCAGCCGAGATGGCGCTTGGCGTCCGCGTGCGCGACATCGAACGCCGCATCGAGCATGGCGTTGAGACCGCGGCACGAGCGCACGACCTGCTCGGCCCACCCGACATAGTCGCGCAGCCGCTCTGGCGTCCATCCCTTTGGCGGGCTGCTCACCATGCTGCGCAGGTTGGATGTCTTGTCGGCGATTTTGAGCAGCTTGGCCCGCCGCGACTTCGAGGGTGTCTTGTCGATCTGCAATCGCTTGCGCTCTTCCTTGGGCAACGACTTGTCGTCCGTCACCTCGGCTACCAGCGCCGCGACCTCGGGGCCGAAACGCTGCTCCAGATCCTCGTAGGTCGCATCGGTGTCTTCGAGCGTGTCGTGCAGCAGGCCGCCGGCCAGTAGTGCCACATCATCGCCGCCGGTCGCCTCGGCGAGCAAAGCCGCCACTTCGGTGAGGTGGTTGATGTAGGGCTCGGCGCGCTCACCCTTGCGCCGCTGGGCGATGTGCTGGCGGGCGGCGTAGTCGGCGGCACGCGCCAGAAGGACGATATCGGCGCTCATCAATTCCTCTTGTGCGACCAGTGGTCCGGCTTGTCGAGCCGCCCGGCCCGGCCCATGTTCCCGGCCATGTCGCGTACCATGAAAGCCCTGCTCGGCGTCTGGATTGCAACCCTCGCCGTCGCCGCCGGCTGGATCGGCTGGGATGCCGTACAAGGTGGCCGTCCCAGCATCGGCGGGCCCTTCACGCTGGTCGACCAGGATGGCCGCACCGTCACCAGCGACAGCCTCAAGGGCAAGCCGACGCTGATCTATTTCGGCTTCACCTACTGCCCCGACGTCTGCCCGACCTCGCTGCTGCTGATGGAGACGGCGGTCGAACAGCTCGGGCCCGATGCCGCCAAGAAGGTCAACCTCGTCTTCATCACCGTCGATCCCGAGCGCGACACGCCGGCGCTGCTGAAAGGCTACGTGCCCAACTTCGGGCCGACCTTCATCGGCCTCACCGGCACGCCGCAGCAGATCGCCGATGTCACCCGCGCTTATCGGGTCTACTCCCAGAAGGTCCCGGGCAAGGACGGCGGCCCCTACCTGATGGACCACTCCTCGATCGTCTACCTGCTCGACCGCAACGGCCGGTTCGTGAGCCACTTCACCCACGAGGCCAAGGCCGATGCGATCGCCAAGGCCCTGGGACGGTTGCTCTAAGTCATTGAATTTGCATGAATTGTGCGCTGCAATATTGAAGTGACAAGCGGTCGCTTGAGCGTACAATCCGCGCCCAATGCTTTATCAGGCCTACGAATTCCAGCGCCAGCTTGCGAACCCGGTCCGGCTTTGGGCCAACGCCCTCGAGCAGGCCTATTCCAGCCCCTACAACCCCCTGACCGAAACCTGGATCGGCAAGTCGATCGCGGCGGGCGCCGAGATCGTGGCGCGGCTCACGCAGAACTACGGCAAGCCCGAGTTCGGCCTGAAGACCACCCAGATCGGCAACGAGACCGTCGAGGTCAACGAAGAGATCCTGCTGCGCAAGCCGTTCTGCCAGCTTCTCCATTTCCATCGCGATACCACGCGGCGCGATCCCAAGGTGCTGGTCGTGGCGCCGATGAGCGGCCACTTCGCCACCCTCTTGAGAGGCACGGTCGAAGCGCTGCTGCCCGAGCACGACGTTCACATCACCGACTGGACCGACGCCCGGGAAGTGCCGCTCACCGCCGGCAATTTCTCGCTCGACGATTACATCGACTACGTCATCGCCTTCTGCCGCTACCTCGGGCCCGACGTGCATGTGATCGCCGTCTGCCAGCCCTCGGTGCCGGTGCTGGCCGCGGCCGCGCTGATGGCCGAGGCCAAGGACCCGCGCCAGCCGCGCTCGCTCACCCTGATGGGCGGCCCGATCGACACGCGCCAGAGCCCGACGGTTCCCAACGATCTGGCGATGCGCAACTCGATGATGTGGTTCCGCCAGAACGTGATCTCGACGGTGCCGTACGGCTATCCTGGCGCCATGCGCCGCGTCTATCCGGGCTTCCTGCAGCTCACGAGTTTCATCTCTATGAACCTCGACCGGCACGTCAACGCCCACATGCGCCAGTTCGAGCATCTGGTGAAGGGCGACGACGATCCGGCCGATGGCCATCGCGCCTTCTACGACGAATATCTCGCGGTCATGGATCTGAGCGCCGAATTCTACCTCCAGACCATCGAGGTCGTTTTCAAGGAGCATCTGTTGCCGCGCGGCGAATGGGTGAGCCGCGACCGCAAGATCGACCCCTCCTTCATCGAGACCGCCCTGATGACGGTCGAGGGCGAGCTCGACGACATTTCTGGCCTCGGCCAGACCAAGGCAGCCCATGCGCTGACCCCCAACATTCCCGGCGCACGCCACGTGCACTGGGAACAGCCCCGGGTCGGCCACTACGGCATCTTCAACGGTCGCAAATGGCGCGAGCAGATCATGCCGCGGGTCCGCGCCTTCATCCGCGAGAACGACGCGGCCTAACCCAGAGGCTCAGGCCTTGGCGAGCCCTGCCTTGATCAGCGTCGGTTTTACATCGACGTAGTACTTCTCCGCGAAGGCGCGGTACTGCGCGGGATCGCGATACCACGGCTCCTGGATGAACCTGTCGAGCAGCGGCTGGTGGCCGGGATCGGCCATCGCCTCCTTGAAGGCGTCGTGCAGCGCCTGGATGACTTGGGGCGGCAGATCCTTCGGCCCGACCAGCCCATAGGGGCTGACGGCCACGGCATTGATGCCGCTTTCGACCAGCGTCGGCTTGTCGGGATATTTGCCGAAGCGCTTCTCGGTCGCCATCGCCAGCACGCGGACCTGACCGTTCTCGACGAACGGCGCCCATTGCGCGCCATCGGGCACGAACTGGATGTGGCCGCCCAACAGCGCCGGCATCCACTCGGCGCCGCCCTTGTAGGGAATATGGGTGAAGCGCGCGCCGGTCGCTTGCTCGGTCTCAAGCATCAGCAGATGTCCGGTGCCGCCCACGCCGCTGGTGCCGTAATTGAGCTTCTCGGGCTCGCGTTTTCCGGCCGCGATCAGATCCTGAATGGTCTGGTAGGGAGAGTCGGCTTTCACGACGACGCCGAAGGTGAATTCCGAGAGGCCAATGATGTAGGAAAAGTCGCGCAGCGGGTGCCAGGCGGCCTGCTGATAGTGTGGATAGCGCAGGCTGTTGATGGTCATGCAGGCAATCGTGTAGCCGTCGGGTTTGACGTTCGGCATTTGCGCGGCGGCCAGCGTGGCGCCGGCGCCGGCCTTGATGTCGACGATCACCTGCGTGCCCCACTTGCGGCCGACACGCTCGCCCAGGAAGCGCAGATGCACGTCGCAGACGCCGCCCGCCGCCAGCGGGTTGTAGACCGTGATCGGCTTGTCGGGCTTCCACGCGGTCTGGGCCTGAGATTGTGCCTGGGCCTCTCCCAGCCGCGCGAGTGCGGGGGCGGCGAGGGCGGCGGCAAGTACGCCGCGACGCTTGATAACGGTCATTGTCGTTCCTCCCACGAAAGCCGTTCTGCGACGGTTGTTGCCAGCATACCCAGCCACGGCGGCGCGGGCTATCATCTCCGTCATGACCGTGCCCGTGGAAATTTCCGACTGGAAGCCTGCGCCGTTTGCGCTCGGCGGCGAGAACGTATTCGCGATTGGCGACGTCCATGGCTGCGCGGCGGAGCTAAAAGCCCTGCTCGACGGTATCGCCGGGTTGGCCAAGAAGCAGGAAGGCAAGCGGCGCCTGATCTACCTCGGCGACATGATCAATCGCGGTCCCGACAGCGCCGGCGTGCTCGAACTCTGGGCCCGGGGCGAGGAGGCACACGGCGTCGATCACATCGACCGCCTGATGGGCAACCACGAGATCATGATGATGCTGGCTGTCGTCGGCGGGCCGCATGCCCACAAGGCCGAAACCATGTGGCTCAGCAAGCGCATGGGCGGCCAGAAGCTGCTCGACCAGATGGCGGCGCGAGCCGGCCACGCGGCGGCACACGCCGACCAGGCGCTGCTCAAGGCAGGGCTGGGCGACGAGGTCGTGCATCGCCTGCAGGCCATGCGCTCGCATGTGCGGCTGGGCAACACGCTGTTCGTCCATGGCGGCCTCGACCCGCACGCCGAGCCCGACGAGTTCCTGGCGCGGCCCTGGCTGATCTTCACCGAGGCGCGCTGGGCCTGGATCAATCACGGCTTCCTCGACTGGAAGCAGGGTTTTGGCGGCACCCTGGTGGTGCATGGCCACACGCCGCCGGACAAGCACAAGGCGATCAGCGGCATGGACGACCCGCACCTGTTCGAGGGCGGCCGGCTCGGCCTCGACGGCGGCAGCGCCCGCACGGGCATCGTGACCGCGGCCGAAATCCAGGACGGCCGTTACCGCATCCTGAAGGCCGGCACGCCGTTCGAGAATCCGGAACCATCGGGCGAGTAACCGCGCTAGACGCGCGTCATGATCTCCCGGACCGCGAGCCTCTGGCTCGCTCAAGAATCAAAGCGCGCAGGATGCGCGCGGTCCGGAAGAGCATGACCTGACGCGCCCTAAGCGTTCGCCCGGATGACTTCGAGGAACGCGGCGCCGTAGCGTTCGAGCTTGGCATCGCCGATACCGTGGATCTCGCGCATGGCGCCGGGGCTGGCAGGACGATGCGACGCAAGTTCGGCCAGGGTGCGGTCGGAGAACACCACGTAGGCCGGCACGTTCTGTGTTCGCGCCAGCTTGGTACGCAGCGCCTTCAGGGCATCGAGCAACGCGGTATCGCCCTCGCCCACGATCGCGGCCGTGACGGCGCGCCGGTCGCGGCGGGAACCCGCCTTGCTCTTGGCCGCGCCTGAAGAGAGATCCTTGCGCAGCTCGATGCGGGTCTCGCCCTTCAGCACCCGCCAGCCCTCGTCCGTCACCCACCAGCGGCCGTGCTCCATCAAATCCTGGGCGATCAGGCCGACCGCCGAGAGCTGGCGGAAGATCGAGCGCCATTCGCCCGCCTTGCGGCCCGAGCCGACGCCGAAGGTCGGCAACTGGTCGTGGTTGAACTTGGCCACGTTCTCGGTGCGATCGCCGGTCAGGATGGCGACCAGATGTTCGACGCCGAAGCGCTCGCCGGTGCGCAGGATGGCCGACATCGCCTTCTGCGCATCGATGGTGCCGTCGAAGCGTTCGACACCCTCGACGCAGAGATCGCAGTTGCCGCAGGGCTCGGACTGTTCGCCAAAGTAAGCCAGCAGGGTCTGGCGGCGGCAGCGCGGCGCCTCGGCCAGCGCCAGCAGCGCGCCCAGCCGCTGGCGCTCGATGCGCTTGCGCTCATCGGAGGAATCGCTCTGCTCGATCTGCAGGCGGCGGAGCTGCATGTCGCCCAGGCCGTAGAGCGTCAGCGTGTCGGCCGGCAGCCCGTCGCGGCCGGCGCGGCCGATCTCCTGGTAATAGGCTTCGACGTTGGACGGCAGGTCGGCGTGGCAGACGAAGCGCACGTCGGGCTTGTCGATGCCCATGCCGAAGGCGACGGTGGCGGTCATCACCACGCCGTCGTCCTGCTGGAAGGAATCCTGGTTGGCGTCACGCACGCGCTTGTCGAGGCCGGCGTGATAGGGCAACGCGCGGACCCCCGCCTCGGCCAGCGTCGTGGCCAGTTCCTCGACCTTGCGGCGCGAGGCGCAGTAGACGATGCCGCTTTCGCCCTCGTGGGCGCGCACGAAGGAAAGCACCTGCCGCGAGGAGCGCTCCTTGCTCTGGAAGGCAAGCCGGAGGTTGGGCCGGTCGAAGCTGCGCACGAAGACCCGCGGCGCGACCGTGGGGAACAGCTTCTCGACGATGTCGCCGCGGGTCGGCGCATCGGCCGTCGCCGTCAGCGCCAGCGTCTGCAGCCGCCCGCCGATCTGGCGCGCGACATTGCCAAGGGTCAGGTATTCCGGCCGGAAGTCGTGGCCCCACTGCGAGACGCAATGCGCTTCGTCGATTGCCATCATGGTGACGTTGGCTTCGGCCAGCATCTCGACCGTGTCGGGCCGCGCCAGCCGCTCGGGCGCGACATAGAGCAGGCGGAGCTCGCCTCGGCACAGCAGGTCCATGACGCGGGCGGTCTCGGACGGCTCGTTGCTGGAATTGAGGCTGCCCGCCGCCACGCCGGCCGCCGCCAGGGCGCGCACCTGGTCGCGCATCAGGGCGATCAGCGGCGAGACCACCAGGGTGAGGCCCGGCCGCACCAGGGCCGGGAGCTGGTAGCACAGCGACTTGCCGCTGCCGGTCGGCATGACGGTGAGGACGTTCTCGCCGGCCAGCACGGCGCGGACGATCTCCTCCTGTCCGGGGCGGAACTCGTTGAAACCAAAGACGGAATGCAGCAGCGCGTGCGCGTGCGCGAGGGTGGGCGAGAGGGCGTCGGTCATTGTTTTGCCGACACTATTGCCCGTGTGGGCCGACGCCGTCATGCGCGGCACTGTGGATGAACCGGACGCACCCGGCCTGCGTACACCTGAGGCAGGATTAAGGCGGAACCTGCCCTTGCTGCCACCGTTGCCTTAATGGGGGCGGACAAAGTCGGAGGCGCGGAATGCTCGTTTTGGGACTGACGCTCGTGCTGACGGCCATCGGCGCCGCGGTCATGCCGGTCTGGCACTACAGCGCCACATGGGGCTACGGCCCAGGCGCCTGCGTCGGCGCCTTCCTGGTCTGCCTCGGCATTTTCGCTGCTAGCGGCAAGACTGGCCCTTCCGAAGCGCTCGGCGAGCGCCTGGCCGGCCAGCCGAGGAACCAGTTCATGGTCGAGGCCACGATCGCCGATCCCGCGCCCTGGACGAAGGCGGCCTCTTGGGCAGAGTGACGGGGCGGAGTGACGCGAGACGGATCGTACGAGACAGATCGTACAGGCAATCGGAAAGCGCCTAGGGTTCTGCCTCGTCAGTTCAGGGAAGGAATCCGACATGGCCAAGGGCCAACTGCGCAGCAACCGCGAAAAGAAGAAGCCCAAGCAGGACAAGTCCAAGAAGGTCGTGTCGAGCTCGCCATTCGCGGCCTCGCACACCAACCCGGGCGCCAAGGCTGCCGCCGCCAAGCACAAGTAGCATTCGTGGGCGGTGCGGCTAGTGCCGCGCCGCCTGCCCGCCATCGAGCGTCATCACCACACCGCTGATATAGCTGGCGCGATCCGACGCCAGGAACACTGCGAGGTCGGCGACCTCGTCGGGTTCGGCGGGGCGGGCGAACGGCATGTGCTTGGTGAGCTCCGGCCAGCGCTCGGGATCACCGAACTGCTGCTCGGCCTGCCCGCGCAGCAAGGTCAGCATGCGGTCGGTGCGGGTGGCGGGCGGGTTGATCGCCACCACGCGCACACCGTGATCGACGCTCTTGGACCCCACGGCGCGAGTGAAGGCCATCAGGCCGGCATTGCCCATGGTGCCGGCGACGTAGTCATAGTTGAAACTCTCGCCGGCGAGACCGATGACGTTCACCACCACACCCTTCTTGCGGGCATAGAATTTCTCCAGCATGGCGCGGGTGGCGTTGACGTAGCCGAACACCTTCAATTCCCAGGCTTCGCGCCACTTGGTCTCGGTCATGCCGAAGATATCGCCGCGCGGGATGGCGCCGGCGTTGTTCAACAGGATGTCGGCATGCGCCACGGCCTCGACCACCGAGCGCGCCGTGTCGCCCTTGGAGAAATCGGCGGGATGGATCTCGACCGGCACGTTATGACGGGCGCGGATCTTTTCCCGCGCCGCCTCGAGCGATTCCTTCGAGCGCGAAGCGATGTGGACGGCGCAGCCTTCGGCGGCGAAGCCCATGGCGCAGGCGAAGCCGATGCCGCGGCTGCCGCCGGTGATCAGCACGGTGCGGCCGGCGAGTTTCAGGTCCATGTCGTGATTTCCTAGAGCCGATAGGTGGAGTCGATGGCGGCGCGGCCGTCCTCGGTCTTGACGCGGCCGTCCTTCACCATCTGCACCAGATGCGCCAGCATCGAACGGCCGGCAGCGGCGTGAAGATGGATCGGCGTGTCGGCGTAGTTCTTGGCCACCATCTGCGGGACGGTCTGAGGGCCTTCCTTGAGCCGCGCCATGATCTGCGCCTCGCGGCCGAGGCGATGCTCGATATAGGACTGCACGAAGGGATTGGGATTGCGGATCTCGGCGCCGTGCGTCGGAATGTAGAGCGTCTCGTCGCGCGGCAGCAGCTTGCGCAAGGACGCGAAGTAGTCGGTCATGTTGCCGTCGGGCGGCGAGATCACGGCCGTCGACCAGCCCATGACGTGATCGCCCGAGAGCAGCGCCTTGTCCTCTTTCACCGCGAAGCAGAGATGGTTGGAGATGTGGCCCGGCGTGTAGACAGCCTCGACGTTCCAGCCGTCTCCCTGGATGACGTCGCCGTCGTTCAGCTTGACGTCGGGCGCGAAGGCGAAGTCGCCCTCCTGCTCCGTCGTCACCCCTTCCGGCGGCCGGGGATGCGGGCCGTAGCTATAGACTTTCGCACCGGTCGCCTTGGCGAGTGCGGGCGTGGCCGGCACATGATCGATATGCGTGTGGGTGACCAGGATGTGCGTCACCGTCTCGCCGCGCACGGCACGCAACACCGCGTCGATATGGTCCTGCTGGTCGGGGCCAGGATCGACCACCGCCACCTTGCCGTGGCCGATGATGTAGGTGCCGGTGCCCTTGAAGGTGAAGGGGTTGGGATTGTTGGCGACGACGCGGCGGATCAGCGGCGTCACCTCCATCGCGGTCCCGTAGTCGAACTTGAAGTCCTTGATGAAGGGAATGCCGGGCATCGCGTTACTCTTACGGTGAAGGCGGCGTCAGCTTGTAAAGCGCGTTGCGGATGTCGGAGCTGACATAGACGTTGCCCGACCTCGCCACCGCCACGCCGGTCGGCACCAGCGCCGGCGGACCGCCGGGAAACGGCGCGAGGCCTATGTCGAGGTTCGAAGCGATCACGATCTTGGCGCCGGAACTGGGGTCGATGGCAACCACGCGCTTCTGGCCCACTTCGGCGATGAACAGGCGGCCATCGGGCCCGACGTCGATGCCCTCCGGGCCGGCCAGGCCATCGGCCACGACCCTGCGGGCGCCGGTGGCGACGTCGATCTGAAGCACCGCCCCGCCGGCGCTCTCGGTGATGTAGATCAGGTTGCCCGGGCCCTGGGCCATGGAGACCGGCCCCCGCAATTCCTTGGCGGCAACGCTGCGCGCCTTGCCATCGGGGCTCACCTTTACGAGGTTGCCGCTCGCCAGTTCCGCGACATAGATCGAGCCGTCCGCACCCTCCAATGCATCGACCGGGGCGGCGAAGCCGGTCATTGTCGCCACGAGCTTGCCGGTCTTGCGGTCGACCTTTTCGACGGTGTTGGAGAACCAGCTCGACAGCAGCACATACCTCGGCCCGACCGAGATGCCGATCGGGTAGGCATGCGTATCGCCGTGCACGCGCAGCACGTCGGAGACCGCGCCGCTCTGGCCGTCGACGGTGCGATAGCTGAACACGTCGGCCACATGCACTGTCTCCTTGCCGCCCTCGGTGGAGACGGCGAGGTCGGTCGGCACGGCCAGCTTGCCCTCGACGATGGTCCTGGCGGCGCCGGTGTGCTTGTCGACGAGATAGATGCCGTTGTCCGTCATCGACGTCACGAACAGGCGGCCGCGCGAATCGAAGGCGAGGTTGTCGAGGCCGGGCTTCATCGAGGCCACCAGCTTCTTGGCCTTGCTGGTGAGGCTGACGCTCCACACGCCACCGGTGCCGGTGTCGACGACGTAGAGATTGTCGCGGTTCTGCGGATCGATGTTGGCCGCGGCCGGAATCTTGAAGCCCGAGGCGATCACGTCGATCGCGCCAGTCTCGAGATTGACCTTCACGACTTCGCCCTTGAACCACAGGGGCCCGTAGAGGAAACCGTCGTCGCGATGAATCTCGAAGCCGTTCAGGCCACCCATCTTCTCCGCGATCCGGCGCAAATCGGCGCGCGGGAACGGCTTGAAGTCGGGCTTGTCGACGTTCTTGAGGTCGATCTCGTAGAGCGCATCGCCAAGGAACACCTCCGACACGAACAACCTTCCGTCCTTGCCGAAGGCGATCGAGTTGGGCCCGGTCATGCCATTGGCGACTTCGATGGTCTTGCCGTTGGGCTTGCGGACATAGACCTTGCCCAACAGGAAGGCCGTCCACGCCATGGTGCCGTCGTCGGCGAAGGCGATGTCGTCGGCCATACCGGTCGGCGCGTCGATCACGCGGTCGACCTCGCCGCTGTCGACCTGCACGCGGTAGAGCGTCTGGCCGATCACGGAGCCTGCGAAAAGCTGGTCGTCCTTGTTGAACGCCAGACCGTGCACGCCATGGAACCACGAGCCCGGCACCAGGAACTGCTGGCTGTATTCCGGGGGCGGCGCGGGGGCCGCAGCCGGTGCTGCCTGCTGCGCAAGCGCACTGCCCGCAACGGCGAACACAAAAGCTGCCGCCGTGCAAAACCGGCCCAAACCCATCCGTTTCCTCCGACCGTCTCTCGCGGCGCGGACTTTAGACCGCGCGACACATTTTGTAACGCCGCACCCTTCAGCTACCATGGCGACGCTTGAAAAACATGCTCTTTGCGGGAGAAAGCACATGGCGGGTCCGCTTTCGGGACTGACGATCGTCGAGCTGGCCGGAATCGGCCCGGGCCCGATGTGCTCGATGATGCTGGGCGACATGGGCGCCAACGTGATCCGCGTCGACCGCACCAAGAGCCACGTCATGGATCGCCTCGCCGATCCCAAGTTCGCCGTGCACAACAGGAGCCGGCGCTCGGTTTCGGTCGACCTGCAGAAGAAGGAAGGTATCGACGTCGTGCTGCGCCTGATCGAGAAGGCCGACGGCATGACCGAACCGTTCCGTCCCGGCGTGGCGGAGCGCCTGGGCGTCGGGCCCGACATCTGCCTCAAGCGCAATCCCAAGCTGGTCTACGGCCGCATGACCGGCTGGGGCCAGGAAGGCCCGCTCGCCAAAGCGGCCGGCCACGACATCAACTACATCGCACTGACCGGCGCGCTGCACGCCATCGGCGCCAAGGACCGGCCGATGCCGCCGCTCAACCTGGTGGGCGACTTCGGCGGCGGCGGAATGCTGCTGGCCTTCGGCATGGTGTGCGGTCTCCTGGAGGCGCAGAAGTCGGGCAAGGGCCAGGTGGTCGATGCCGCCATGGTCGATGGCGCGGCGCTGCTGCTGGGCGGCATCTACGGCATGGCGGGCGCGGGCCTGTGGAAGGACGAGCGCGAGACCAACATGCTGGACGGCGGCGCGCATTTCTACGGCACTTACGAGACCAAGGATGGCAAGTTCATCTCCATCGGCTCGATCGAGCCGCAGTTCTACGAGCTGCTGCTCGAGAAGACGGGACTGAAGGGCCAGAACCTGCCGGCGCAGATGGACCGCAAGATGTGGGGTGACCTCAAGGCCAGGCTCGAGGGTGTGTTCAAGACCAAGACGCGCGACGAATGGTGCGCGATCATGGAAGGCACCGACATCTGCTTCGCCCCGGTCCTCACCATGCAGGAAGCCTCGCAACACCCACACGCCAAAGCGCGTGGTGCCTATGTCGACGTCTCGGGCTTCGCCCAGCCGGCGGCCGCGCCGCGCTTCTCGCGCACCAAGGAAAGCGTCAAAGGCCCTGCCGCCAAGCGCGGCCAGCATACCGACGAGATCCTGGGCGAGAGCGGCTTCTCGACCAAGGAAATCGGCGAGCTGAAGGCGGCGGGCATCGTCGGGCCGCAATGACGCGGCCCGGATGATCCGCGCCTTCGACCTGGCCATCCGGCAGCTCGGCGACCCCAGGCTGCGCGTCGTCATCTGGCAATCGCTGGCCTTGTCGCTGCTGCTGCAGATCGCCATCGGCGTCGGGGTGTGGTGGCTGCTGCAGTCCTTCGCCACCTTCCAGTGGAACTGGCTGAACGAGACCATCCGCTGGCTGGGCGGCGGCGCGGTCGCCGTGCTGGCGCTGATGCTGTTTCCGGCGAGCTTCGGCATCGTGATCTCGATCTTCCTGGAGAAGATCGCCGACATCGTCGAAGGCGAGCACTACCCGCAACTCGGCGACGCCCGCGGCATTCCGGTGTGGATCGGCATCCGCTCCGGCATCGCGTTCCTGTTTCTCCTGGTGGCGCTCAATCTCGTCCTGCTGCCGTTCTACCTGGTGGCGCTGTTCATCGCCGGGCTGGGCGCGGCGCTGTTCTATGGCGCAAACGGTTGGCTGGCCGGCCGGGAATACTACGAGCAGGTGGCACTGCGCCGCCTCGATCCGGCCGACGTGAAAGCCCGGCGCAAGGCCAATGGCGGCGTGCTGTGGCTGACCGGCATCGTCCTGGTATTCCTGGGCACCATCCCGATCCTGAACCTGATCGTGCCGGTGCTGGGCGTGGCGGCGATGGTCCATATCGCGCAGACGCTGAAGCCGCCTCTTAATTTTCCGGCCGGCCCGCGTTAGACTGCGGGCATGAAAAAGACAT
The DNA here is from genome assembly GCA_052386855.1 of Reyranella sp. GTDB lineage: Bacteria > Pseudomonadota > Alphaproteobacteria > Reyranellales > Reyranellaceae > Reyranella. Next base: position 33,186 of record JBQTJT010000096.1, on the reverse strand, counting down.
TTGGGGCTCTCGCGTTCATCCTTTTCCTGGGTGGCTGCGTCACCGATTCCAGTCCGCAGTACTCCCTCGCCAGCGGCGAGAAGGGCGTCTTCACCTCGCGCAATCCCGGCACGCCGATCCCGCTCGATCGCATCAAGGGCATGGACGAGCAGCAGCTCGCGACCACGTTCGGCGCCGCCGCCCTCGACCGCAAGGACGAGCCCGCCCGCGTGCTGCGCTACCAGTCCGACGCCTGCACGCTGTTCGTCTCGCTCTACCGCCGCAACGGCGCACCGTGGCGGGCCGAGTTCGCCGACGCCTACGACACTCATCTGCGCCCCCTGCCGCCCGACCAGTGCGCGGGCTCGGTCGCCGCCCAGAAGCGGCGCGTGGCTTAGCTTTGCGTTGCTACTTTTCACGACTTCGTGAGCAGGAGCATCCAGAGGGACCTCTCGTTGCGTCTAAGGATCGTGCGATCTGGCACGAAACGCGGAACAGGAGAGGCAAATATGGCTTTCACGAATAAATTTGCACGCCTTGGCGGCACATCGCTGCTGGCGCTTTTGATCGGCATCGCCTCGGCCGAGGCAGCGACCCTGGTCGGCCTGACTGCCGACAACAAGCTGGTGAAGATCGACACGGCCACGATGGCCGCCTCCGCGCCGATGGCGATTTCCGGCGCCGACAAGATCGTGGGCATCGACCAGCGTCCGGCCGACGGCAAGCTCTACGGCCTCACCGCGACCGGGCAACTCGTCGTCATCGACCACGCGAGCGGCAAGGCTACACCCGGCAGCATGGTATCCGAGAAGGTGGCACTGGGCCCTCGCCCGGTTGTCGACTTCAATCCGGTGGCCGACCGCCTGCGCGTGATCGCCTCTGACGGTGTCAGCCTGCGCATCAATGTCGACACCGGCGCCACGGTCGTCGACAAGCCGCTGAACTACGATGCCGCTGACGCCAGCGCGGCCAAGAAGCCGGCGGTCGCCGCCGGCGCCTACACCAACTCGATGAAGGGCGCCAAGGGCACCGAGCTGTTCCATGTCGACGGTGGCAATGGCGCGCTGGTGCTGCAGAACCCGCCGAACGACGGCGTGCTGAAGACCCGCGGCATGGTCGGCGTCACCGGCCCGGCCGACGTGGTGATGGATATCGCCAACGAAGGCGAAGGCAAGAACACCGCCTACCTGATCGTCGGCAACGCGCTCTACACGGTGGATCTCGCCAGCGGCAAGGCCACGCAGGTCGGCATGATCAAGGGCATGAACGGCAAGCTGGTCGATATCGCCGTCTGGAACTAGCGACCCGAACTAGCTACCTGCCGGCGCGGTCCTCGCGCCACAGGTCGAGCTTCTCCTGCACCGGACGGTCGGAAAAGGAGAACAGCACCGCGTCGGTATCGACGCGGTGCTCCACTTTGGCCCAGCTTGGCACCACGAACTGATCGCGCTTCTTCCAGCGCATTACCTTGTCGCCGACCTTGCTCTCGCCCGTGCCCTCGACCACCGAGAACACCGTGCCGTCGGTGCTGCGATAGGGCGCCGTCCCGAAACCCTTGGGCAGGAGCTGCATGTAGGTGCCCATGGTGGCGATCGGTGCCCCGCCGCTCGCCGGATTGACGTAGCGCAGCTTGTAGCCGTGACAGGCATCGGGCGGGCCTGCCTTGGCGAGGCCCTGCAGCGCCTCGCGCGTGCGGGCATAGGGATAATTGAAGATCGGCGAGGTCTGCTTGGCCGGCTTCCAGTCGACCGGCAGGAGACCGCTGGCGAACTTGGCGTCAGACGTGCCCTCGGGCGTGGTGACGACCTGCTCGTCGGTCTCGCCGTTCTCGGCAAAGCCTGCGTTGAACATCGCCACCAGCGGGATGTCGAGACCGTCCAGCCACACCATCGGCTTCGATGAATCGTTGCCGTGATCGTGCCAGGTCCAGGTGGGCGTAATGACGAAGTCGCCCTCGTGCATGATCGTGCGCTCGCCATCGACGGCGGTGTAGGCACCCTCGCCCTCGACGATGAAGCGCAGCGCCGACTGGGTGTGGCGATGGGCGGGCGCCACCTCGCCCGGCAGGATGAGTTGCAGGCCGGCATAAAGCGTCGGCGTGATGCAGGCGCTGCCCGGCATTGCCGGATTCTCCAGGATCAGCACGCGGCGCACCGCTTCCTTGGCGGTGATCAGCGTGCCCGATTCCATCAGAAATGGCCGCACCTTGTCGTAGTCCCAGCTCGCCGGCTGGTATTTGGGCGCGGGCTGCGGCGGCACGAGCTGGTGCAGCGACTCCCACAGCGGCGCCATCGAGAGGCCGCCGATGCGCTCGTAGAAATCGCGGCGGGCGTTGTTGCGGCTGGCAGGTGCTGCCATCCGGGCTACTCGGCGGCGGCGCGCATTGGCGCCAGCCGCGCTGCTGCACGGGCGCGGCACGCGGCGGCAAAAGCGCCGAACACCTTCATGGAGACGGGGTTCTCGAGCGCCTTGTATTCCGGGTGCCATTGCAGTGCGAGCGCAAAGCCCGGCGCGTCCGGCACGCTCAGCGCCTCGACCTGGCCGTCCTCGCAGCAGGTCGCCTCGACCCTGAGGCGCGGCGCCAGCACGTCGACGCCCTGGGCATGCAGCGAATTCACCCGCACCCGCCGCTCGCCCAACAGGCGATGCAGCAGGCCACCCTCGACAACATCGACATCATGCGCCGGCGCATAGTTCACGTCCGTGTCGGGCGACTTGGGCGAGCGGTGATCGCGCCGGCCATCGACCTCGTGCACGAGCTGGTGCAGCGAACCGCCCAGCGCCACGTTGACCTCCTGCAGGCCGCGACAGATCGCGAACAGCGGCACACCGCGATCGAGCGTATGCCGGATCAACGGCAGGGTGGTGGCGTCGCGGGCGGCATCGTGGGCCGTGCCCGGCCGGCTTTCCTTGCCGTAATGGTGCGGCTCGACATTGGAGGGGCTGCCGGTCAGCAGAACGCCGTCGAGCGTGTCCAGCAGCCGGTCGAGGGCGTCGGCCATGGCGGCGTCATCGCCCAGTTCCGGCCCGAAGGCCGGGATAATGACCGGCAGGGCACCGACGGCGCGGATAGCCGCCTGGACGTACTTTTCACCCACGGTGTGATGCCAGCCGCCCCGCCCGTTCTCCTTGAGACAGGCGGAAACGCCGACGAGAGGCCGCACAAGAGACCGATCCATAACCGTGCCAAATCCTGCAATCAGAAGGGTTTATCATCGCCAACGGCAGCACCCTTGGCAATTGCCTCGGCAACGCGCCTGCCCGCGCCTTGTGCACTGCAGCCCTGCATGGTACCGCCCGCGCCGTCGAACCCTAAAGCCCAACCGAGTGAAAGTACGCCATGACGACGACGCCCCCGCCCGCCCCGCCGGCCCCCGAACAGCCCCAGGCGGTCGCCCCGCTCACCATGCACGGCCAGTACATCAAGGACCTGAGCTTCGAGAATCCGCGCGCACCGCAGAGTCTGATCGAGCAGACCCAGCCGCAGCTCACGCTCAACGTGCAGGTCACCAACCGCCAGTTCGACGCCAAGACCTTCGAGGTCGCGCTCACGATCGAGGCCAGCGCCCAGACGCCCGAGAAAGAGCCGCTGTTCATGCTCGAGCTGGTCTATGCCGGCACCGTCTCCCTGGGTGAGCTGCCGCAGGAGGCCTACGGGCCGCTGCTGTTCATCGAGACGCCGCGCCTGCTGTTCCCGTTCGCCCGCGCCGTCGTGGCCAACGCCACGCGCGAGGCGGGCTTTCCGCCGCTCAACATCGCCCCGGTGGATTTCGTGGCGCTCTATCGCCAGCAGCTCGAAGCCAACGGCGGCCGGATGCCCGGCGTCGCCGACGGCCCGGTCGGGCACGCCTGATCCTTCGCCGGGAGCGACTCAGGCCTTCAGCCAGAGCGGATCGCTGAGCTTCTTCAGGAATTCGGCGTGGGCCGCGAGGTCGGCCGCGCTGACGGGATGCGGCCGGGCCGGCCGCACCGGCCGGTTGTTGGGCGCCGACGTGCCGTCCGAGGCCGTGCCCGCCATCTCCGGCGCCAGGCCGAGATCGCGCTGCCGCCCGCCGCTCAGCTCCAGGTAGACCTCGGCCAACAGCTCCGAGTCGAGCAGCGCGCCGTGCTTGGTGCGGTGCGCATTGTCGATGCCGAAGCGCTCGCAGAGCGCGTCGAGACTGGCGCGCTGGCCGGGGAACTTGCGCCGCGCCATCGACACGGTGTCGACATAGGGATTTGAGATCCGGGCTTTGCCCGCACGTTCGAGTTCGGCGTTGAGGAAACCCAGGTCGAACTGCGCGTTGTGGATCACGAGTTGCGCATCGCCCAGGAAGGCCAGCAGCTCGTCGGCCTTGTCGGCGAACAGCGGCTTGTCGGACAGGAAATCCTCAGTGAGACCATGCACGTCCAGTGCGCCGGTCGGCATGTCGCGCTCGGGATTGAAGTAGCAATGGAAGGTGATGCCGGTGGCGACCATGTTCACCAGTTCCAGGCAGCCCACTTCGACGATGCGATGGCCCGCTTGCGGATCGAGGCCGGTGGTTTCGGTGTCGAGGACGATTTCACGCATCCCGACCGTTTAGCCTATTTGCGACGGGCGCGTGCGAGCTGGCCTGTGAATCGTTCCCGCCATGGATTGGGCGGCCAGAAGCGGCCGGGATGCTGTCGCAGCCGAGCGACGGCGGCAGCCAAAGCGGCCCGCGTCGGCGCCAGCCCCAGTCCGGTCGGGATGACGATGCTGGCCTTGCGGCGCTTCAGGGCATCCGGCACCTGCTGGCGCAGGATGCCGTCGAGTTTCTCCGCCGTCATGCCGGGCCGGGCCATGACACGGCGGCGCTGCAGGAAAGCCGGCGCACTCACCACCAGGGTGGCATCGACGCGGCGTTCGCCCAGCCCCTCGAACAACAACGGAATATCGAGCACGACCAGCTTCTCACCGGCCAGCGCGGCACGGCGCAGGAAGGCCTTCTGCCGCTGGCCCACCAGGGGATGAACGATCGCCTCGAGCTGGCGCAGCGCCGTCTTGTTGCCAAAGACTCGCGCGCCCAGCGCCTGGCGGTCGAGCACGCCCGCCTTCACGACACCGGGGAATGCTGCCTCGATGCCGGGAAGTGCAGCTCCTCCCGGCGCCTGCAGAGCGTGCACGGCGGCATCGGCGTCGTACACGGGCACGCCCATCTCCCGCAGCATCTTCGCCGCGGTCGATTTGCCCATGCCGATCGAGCCGGTCAGTCCGACGATGACCATCAGCGCAGACGCCTCGCCGGCGTCAGGGCACCAGGATCGTCTGGCCCGTCGTCTTGCGGCTCTCCAGATCGATATGCGACTGCGCGGCCTCTGCCAGTGGGTAGTGCTGGTCGATGGCGATCTTGACCTTGCCGCTCTTGACCATCTTGAAGAGCGACTTGGCCGAGGCTTCGAGATCGGCGCGCGTGGCGGTGTAGGCGCCGAGGCTCGGCCGCGTGAGATAGAGCGAGCCCTTGGCATTGAGGATGCCGACAGACTGCGGCGGCACGGCGCCCGAGGCATTGCCGAACGAGACCATCAGGCCGCGCGGCTGCAGGACGTCGAGCGAGGCGGCCCAGGTGTCCTTGCCGACGCCGTCGAACACGACCGGCACCTTCTTGCCCTTGGTGATCTTCATCACCTGCTCGACGATGTTTTCCTTGCTGTAGTCGATCGTCCACTTGTAGCCGTTCTTCTTGGCAAGCGCGGCCTTCTCGGGCGACGACACGGTGCCGATCACCTTGTAGCCACGCGCCTTGGCCCATTGGCCGAACAGCAGGCCGACGCCGCCGGCGGCGGCGTGGAACAGGATGATGTCGCCCTTCTTCAGCCAGGCTTTTGCGGTGTGGTCGACGAGATATTCCGTGGTCATGCCCTTCAGCATGATGGCCGCAGCCTGCTCGTCGCTCACGCCCTTGGGGACATGCACGAGCTGGTCGACGCCCATCAGGCGTTCCTGGCAATAGGCGCCGAGCACGCCGCAATAGGCGACGCGGTCGCCCTTCTTGAAGCCCCGCACCTTCGGCCCGACCTCGACGATGACGCCGGCGGCCTCGCGGCCCACCGCGTTCGGCATCGGCGTCGCGTAGAGGCCCGAGCGTGTGTAGACGTCGATGAAGTTGAGGCCGATCGCGGTATGGCGGATCTTCACCTGGCCGGGACCGGGCGCGCCGACCTCGACATCGTGAAGCTGCATCTTTTCCGGGCCACCGTTCTCGTGCATCAGAATGGACTTGGACATCTCTTCTCTCTCCCTTGAAATCAGTCGGCTATTCGTCGGTGGTTATTCAGCGGCGCGCTTCGACTTGGCGGCCTGGTACTTCTCGATCTCGCCGGCCACGGCGGCCTGCGATTGCACCGAGTAAATCCCGCGGTTGCCCACGGCAATATCGTAGCTCTGCTGCCGCGGCGCGTTGGCGTTGCGCTGGAAATGCGGATGGACGAAGCGCGCCATCAATTCGTAGGAGCGCTGCGTCGCCGGCCAGTCGGCCCAGTTGTGGGCGAGCAGCAGCACGGCACCGAAGCCGCCGTCGGAGCCCTTCCACAGCCGCTCGAAGTGCTTCACGCAATCCTCGGGCGTGCCGATGCAGGCGATGCCTTCCTTGGTCAGGTACTCTGCCGCATTGGTGATGCCGGGCGGCAGGATCGGGAAGGTGGCGACGTCGGTGAAATACTTGGCGAAGCGATCGATGCCGAAATTCACGTCCTTGAAGGCCTGCTCGCGCGTTTCCGCGACATGCGCGAAGGTGACGATACGCCACTTCGAGCGGTCGGCCGTCCGGTTGTTCTTCCGCGCGTTCTCGACATAGACGCCCCAGTTGGCGGCATGCGCCTTCAGGGCATCGTCGGACGTGCCGCCGATCGACAGCATGCCGATGCCGTGACGACCCGAGGCGACGGCGCCGACCGGCGAACGCGAACTCGCCACGGCCATTTCCATGCCGCCCGGGCTATAGGGCAGGAGTTGAAGCTGGGCGGCGTTGAGATCGAGCCAGTCGGACTTGTGGGTCACCGACTTGCCCGCCATCAACTCCATGATGATGTCGAGCGATTCAGCCATGCGGTCGCGCTGGGCGGCCGGCTTGATGCCGAGCTTGGCCGCGTCGTGCACCAGCGACCCCGGGCCGACGCCGAACATGGCGCGGCCGCGCGTCATATGGTCGAGCTGGGTCATGCGCGAGGCCAACATGAACGGGTTATGGTAGGGCAGCGATACGACACCGGTGCCGAGGCGGATGTGCCGGGTGCGCTCGGCGGCAGCAGCGATGAACATTTCCGGCGAGGCGATGATTTCGAAGCCGCCGGAGTGATGCTCGCCGATCCAGGCCTCGTGATAGTTCAGCCGGTCGAGATGCTGGACCAGTTCCATGTCGCGCTCGATGGCAAGCGTCGGATTCTCGTCGAGCGTGTGGAACGGCGCGAGAAAGATGCCGGTGCGCAGGAAGCGGTCGGTCACGGAAAGTCCCCTCAGGGTTATGGGGCCGGTTGCGGCGGTCGAGTATAGTGACCGGCATCCCGCGCGCCAGCCCGGCCAGGCTGGCACACATCCCTGCTGTCCCGAGGGTCTATGCGCCGCCGTGATTTCCTCGCCGCTGCAACCGCCTCAGGGCTCGCCGCGCCGGCTACCATACCGACTGGCGTCCAGGCGCAGGACGTCACCCGGAGCGCCAAAGCGACCTACCGCCTGGCGACGCTCAGCCGCGACCTCGAGCAGCCCTGGAGCATCGCCTTCCTGCCCGACGGGCGGCTGCTGATCACCGAGCGGCCCGGCCGCCTGCGCCTGTTCTCCATCGGGAGGCTGGAGCGCACGCCGCTCGGCGGCGTGCCGAAAGTCTACGCCAGCAACCAGGGTGGCCTGCTCGACGTTTGCCTGCATCCCGAGTTCGTCCGCAATCGTGTGCTGTACCTGTCCTACTCGGCCGAGGGTGCCGGCGGCGCCGCCACCGTGGTGGCACGGGCCGAGTTCACGGACGGCGGCCTGCGCAACGTGACACCGATCTTCGAGGCCCTGCCCCGCACCTCGGGCGGCCTGCATTTCGGCTCGCGCATCGCCTTCGATCGTGACGGTTTGATGTACGTGACGACAGGCGAGCGCTACCAGATGCGCCGCGCCCAAGACCTCGGCGATCTCGGCGGCAAGGTGATCCGCCTGCGCGACGACGGCTCGGTGCCCTCGGACAATCCCTTCGTCGGCCGGGCCGGCGCCCGGCCGGAAATCTTCAGCTACGGCCACCGCAACCCGCAGGGCCTGGCGATGAATCCGGATACCGGCCGGATGTGGCTGGTCGAGCATGGCCCGCGCGGCGGCGATGAACTCAACCTGCTCACCGCTGGCGCAAACTATGGCTGGCCGATCGTCACCCATGGCATCGACTACAGCGGCGCCAAGATCAGCGACCACAAGAGCCTGCCCGGCCTGCAGGACCCGGTGCGCGTCTGGGTGCCGTCGATCTCGCCCTCGGGCCTTTGCTTCTACACCGGCCAGCGCTTCCCAGGCTGGCGGGGCTCGGTCTTCACCGGCGCGTTGTCGAACGAGGCGTTGTTCCGCATCGAACTCGACGGCGAGCGCTACCGCGGCGAAGAACGGTTGCTCGCGGGCCGCCTTCCCTATATCCGCGACGTGCGGCAGGGCCCCGACGGGCTCCTCTATGTCGTCACCCACGTCAATGACGGTGGCCTGTACCGCCTCGAACCTGCGTAAGCGTCACCGATCATGCCTGTCCCCGCACTCATCCTCGCCTCCGCGAGTCCCTCGCGCCGCCAGCTTCTCACCAGCGCCGGCCTCGTCTTCGAGATCGAGCCGTCGGGTGTCGACGAGGACGAGGTCAAACTTAGCCTGCTCGGTGCGCGTGCCTCGCCGCAGGACGTCGCCGAGACGCTGGCCGAGCTCAAGGCGAAGCGGGTCTCGGCCCGTCATCCCGCGGCGATGGTGATCGGCGCCGATTCGACGCTGGCCTGCAACGGCCGCCAATTCGACAAGCCACCGACGCTGGCCGCCGCCCGACAGCAGCTCCTGGCACTGGCTGGCCAGACGCACGAGCTCTGCTCGTCGGTGGTGGTGGCACGCGCCGGCGTGCGCCTCTGGCATTGCAACGAGCGCGCCCGACTCACCATGCGGCCATTCACCGATTCGTTCGTCGATGCCTATCTGGCGCGGGCCGGCGAGCAGGTGACGACGTCGGTCGGCGCCTACCAGCTCGAAGGGCTGGGCGCGCATCTGTTCAGCCGGGTCGACGGCGATTACTTCACCATTCTCGGCCTGCCGCTGTTGCCGTTGCTGTCGTTCCTGGCAGACCACGGTATCGACCTGGAGCCTCAAAAATGAACGCATACGACGCACTCGTGGCCGAAGCGGCCGGCCGGCCCTTCGCCGCCATCGTCGGCTGGCCGGTCGAACATTCGCGCTCGCCGGCGCTGCACGGCTTCTGGCTGAAGCAGCATCGCCTCGACGGCCACTACGGCCGCCTGCCGGTCGAACCCAAGCGCGCCGCTCTGGAAGAGCTGGTGGCCTTCCTCAAGCGCACGCCCAATGCGCGCGGCTGCAATCTCACCCTGCCGCACAAGATCGACATCATGCCGCTGCTCGACCACATCGATCCCGCTGCGGCGCGGATCGGCGCGGTGAATACCGTGATCAAGCAGGCCGACGGCACCCTGGAAGGCCGCAACAGCGACGGCTTCGGCTTTCTCGCCCATCTCCGCGCCAGCGCGCCGGACTGGAAAGCCGACGCGGGCCCGGTCGTTGTACTGGGCGCTGGGGGTGCCGCGCGCGCGGTCGTGGCGACCCTGATGGATGCAGGAGTTCCCGAGCTTCGCCTGCTCAACCGCACGCAGGAGAACGCTGTGAATCTCGGCGCCGCCTTCACGCCGGCGGATGGCCGGCGCATCGTCATCGACCGTTGGGATGAGCGTTCGGCTGCGCTCGACGGTGCGACGCTCCTCGTCAACAACACAGCGCTTGGCATGACCGGCAAGCCGCCGCTCGAGATCGATCTCGCCAGGCTGCCCAAGGGCGCGGTGGTGAACGATATCGTCTACATACCGCTCGAAACCGAGCTGCTCGCCACGGCGCGCGCACGCGGCAATCGCTGTGTCGACGGCCTTGGCATGCTGCTGCATCAAGGACGCATGGGCTTCAAGGCGTGGTTCGGCGCCGACGTCCAGGTGAGCGCCGAACAGCGCCGCGCCGTCGCTTCGGATCTTGGCGCCTAGATGGAGTCCGATCCTCCCGAGGGCTTCAAGCCGCTGTTCCGCACCAGCCCGTTCCTCGATCACAACGGACCGTTCTTCTATCGCGAGAACGACGACGGCACGTTCGTGGTTGGCCTCCGCATCCAGCCCAAGCATGCCAACGCCCGTGGAACTGCCCATGGCGGACTGCTGATGACCTTGTGCGACATCGCCCTGGGCTACCGCACGACCCGCAGCCAGACGCCGTCGCCGATGCTGACGACGGCCAGTGTGAAAGCCGATTTTGCCGGTTCGGCGAGGATCGGCGACTGGGTCGAGGCCCATGTCGACGTACAAAAGGTGGGCGGGCGGTTGGCTTTCGCCAATTGCTACCTCAAGGTCGGCGAGGAGCGGATCGTGCATGCGTCCGCCGTGTTCGCGCGGACGGGGGATCGGACGTCTTAGTCTTCCGGACCGCGGACCTCCACAGGGCGGGGGTTACCCCGCCCGAGCCCGCTCATCCATATCTTTTCTGAACCGTGCGGGCTCTCGGCGCTGATTACAGCGCCTGCCGCCCGCCGGCGCCGGGGACGGCGCCAGCGCCCTACTGATTCATCGAGCTGAAGAAGTCGTTGTTGGTCTTGGCGGTGCGCAGCTTGTCGAGCAGGAACTCGATGGCATCGACCGCGCCCATCGGCATCAGGATGCGACGCAGCACCCACATCTTGCTGAGCGTGGCGCGATCGACCAGCAGCTCTTCCTTGCGGGTGCCCGACTTGGTGATGTCGATCGCCGGGAAGGTGCGCTTGTCGGAGACCTTGCGGTCGAGGATGATTTCCGAGTTACCGGTGCCCTTGAACTCTTCGAAGATGACTTCGTCCATGCGGCTGCCGGTATCGATCAGCGCGGTCGCGATGATGGTGAGCGAGCCGCCTTCCTCGATGTTGCGCGCGGCACCAAAGAAGCGCTTGGGGCGCTGCAGCGCGTTGGCATCGACACCGCCGGTCAGCACCTTGCCGGAGCTCGGCACGACGGTGTTGTAGGCGCGACCCAGCCTGGTGATGGAATCCAGCAGGATCACCACGTCCTTCTTGTGCTCGACCAGGCGCTTGGCCTTCTCGATCACCATTTCCGCGACGGCGACGTGACGGGAGGCCGGCTCGTCGAAGGTCGAGCTCACGACCTCGCCCTTCACCGTGCGCTGCATGTCGGTCACTTCCTCGGGCCGCTCGTCGACGAGCAGCACCATGAGGAAGACTTCGGGATTGTTGGCGGTGATGGCGTGGGCGATGTTCTGCAGCAGCACCGTCTTGCCGGTGCGCGGCGGCGACACGATCAGCGCGCGCTGGCCCTTGCCGATCGGCGCGATCAGGTCGATCACGCGGGTCGAGATGTCGAGCTGCTGCTGCGGCGAGGATGTCGCCTTCTTGGTGAGCGTGCCGGTGGTGCGCTTCGAGCTGACGCGGCCCGACGAGGTGGCGCGGGCGCCACCCTCTTCTTCCTTGATGGCCGGCGCCATGACGGCGGCGCCACCGTCCATCTCGAGCTTCAGCTTCTCGTCGGGATAGAGCGGCGTCAGGCTGTCGAAGTTGATGCGGTGGCGCAGCGCCTCGGGATCGTCGAAGTTGATCTTGTTGATCTGGACCATGGCGAAGTAGCGCTCGCCGTCCTTGGGCGCGCGGATCTCGCCTTCCACCGTGTCGCCGGTGCGCAGGCCGAAGCGGCGCACCTGGGTCGGGCTGATGTAGATGTCGTCGGCGCCGGGCAGGTAGTTGGCTTCCATCGAGCGCAGGTAGCCGAAGCCGTCGGGCAGCACTTCTATGGTGCCGACTCCGAAGATGGCCTGGTCGGCCGCCGCCAGCTTCTGGAGGATGGCGAACATCAGTTCCTGGCGGCGCATCATAGCCGCGCCCTCGACACCCTGCTCTTCGGCGAAGGCCAGGAGTTCGGGGGGCTTTTTCTTCTTGAGGTCTTGGAGATTCATGGGTCTTCGTTCCGGGTGGGAAATGACGACGCGCTTCGGCGACCGGAACGGTCAAACCTGCGAGAATAAGCGCTGTGTCGTACTTGGGTGGGCCCCGTCGATCACCGCCGGGGAGGCGGCGCCAAGGGCCCTAGGTGGCGCCTATATAGGGACGCGACCCTGTTCTGTCAAAGGGTGGTAGTGTCCTAACATTGATGCTTACAGTGCTATGTCTCTCTTCTGAAACCTTTCAGGCTCCATAGAAGTGCATACCCAAGCAAAAATACGGCTGCCGGCACTCCGAGAATAAGCGCCAAAGTCTCTACTCGCGTTCCCCACGCGATTTCGATGCCTCTGTCTGTTGGAAAGCAGTCGCTAACTGACTTCCACCGATAGAGGGGATTTCCTTCCAATTTCGTTAGCATCAGGGGCTGGGAAGTGAAGCTATTTGCGGCTTGCTGATTCGAATCAAGAATTGAAGCGCAGAGATTGCCGCCCACTAAGTAAGAAAGCGCCAGAATCCATACCGCCGACGCGACTAGCCAGAGTCTAAATAGACCTCGCCCTAGATCCATTGCCTGATCTCCTAGCGGGAAGTTTGCTCCACCAAATCTTGGAGAGACCATAGACCGTTCTCGACACCGGCCGCCATTGCCGGCGTCAACTGTTCGGCATTGCGAGGATTTCCAGAGACAAGGGCGAATACGAGGGCCACTTTGAGACCTTGTTCGGCGATCAACCAGATCTGTTCAAGTGAACCGCGCGGTAGAGCCCATTCAATTGGAAAGGAGGTGCTCAGTGCGGAAAAGACGCGCGGTAAAACCATGCTAAAATGCAACCATGGAAGTTAGTGCCGACCAACTTAAACAGGCCGTTGAAGGCCAGCCCGGCGGAAAGGCCATGCTGGCCGCTGCCGGGCCCGTCAAAGAGGTCTTCCAAGGCCAGACGGTTTGGGAGGGCACCGTCCACGTCTTCGATCTGGAAGGCCACCCCAAGGCCACCAGAGCTTATGCGTGGTCGTCTCCCGTGGACGGCAGCGACAGGCGCCGGTTCTATGCCGAGCTGCATCTGGGAAGCATACGGTTCCCGCTGGATGCGGTGCGCGCGGCTATCGTCGCGGAACGCAAGGCCAGATGACACAATGCAACGAGTCTATCTGCATTGGCCCGTGCCGACGGTAGAGATAGATTTCGTCGCCCAAACATATGCGCCGCTAACAGATGAAGAGCCCACCTACGGCGTGGATGACGACGGCCGATGGTACATTGAAGTGTCAGATGATTGTTTCGGGGCCGCGCTTCGACTGGTGATACATACGCACAGCTCAAATTAGGACACTACCCAAAGGGCTACTGGGCGGTGTTTGGCGGGATCACGACTCCGCCTCGGCCAGAATCTCGGCGTAGCGGAAGATCTCGGTGTGGTCGGCGCCCTTGCCCAGCTTGCCGTCGGCGGCGGTCCAATAGGCCACCGCCTGCTCGAGGTTCGGCACCTTGAGCTCGAGGTGCGTGGCGACATCGCCGGCCGTGCGCAGGTCCTTGGCCATCAGCGCCGTCGTGAAGCCGGCGACGAAATTGCGCGGCACGACGAACTGCCGGCCCTTCACCTCGGTGGCGTTGCTCTTGCCCGTCGAGGTGTTGAAGACGTCGACCATGGTGCCGGGATCGAGCCCGAAGGCCTCGCCTACCACCAGCGCCTCGCACATGGCGACCAGACCGGCGGCCGAGAGATAGTTGTTGAGCGCCTTAAGCGCATGGCCGGCACCGGCCGGGCCACACAACGTGATGGTCTTGCCCATGGCGCCGAATACGGGCCGCACCCGCTCGAGATCGGCGGCGGCGCCACCCACCATGATGCTGAGTGAACCGTCGATGGCGCGCTTCACGCCGCCCGAGACCGGCGCGTCGAGCAGCGCCACGCCGCGGCTGGCGAGATCGCGCGCGAGCTTCTGGGTGTCGACGGGATTGGACGAACTCATGTCCATGACGAGCGCGCCGGCCTGGAGGCCCTCGACGGCGGCGTCGCGGCCCTCGATCAGCGCCTGCCGCACGATCTTGCCGTCGGGCAGCATGGTGATCAGCGCGTCGGCGCCCTCGGCCGCGGCCTTGGCCGAGGCGGTGGCCAGCGCCCCGGGATGGGCCCCGACGAAATCCGAAACGGCCTTCTGCGAGACGTCGAACACGCGAAGCTTGAAGCCGGCGCCGACGAGGCGGGCCGCCATCGGCCGGCCCATCATGCCCAGTCCGAGAAAGGCGATGGTGGCGGGAGGTACCAGTGGAGATGCGGTCATGAATGGGCCCCTGCGGTGAGATCGTATTCATAGAGCGGCAGCGTGCGGCCGGGAATGGCGTCGGACGGCGCGTTCCGCAGGAAGCGCGCGCCCATTCGTTCGTAGAAGGCCGCGGCGTTGGGATCGGCCAGGATGGTCATATGCCGCGCGCCGAGGCCACGCGCCAGATCGAGGGCGGCGGCGAACAGCGCCCGGCCCGCGCCGGAGCCAATCGCGGGTGGATCGACGAACAGGGCGTCGAGGTCGACCGTGTCGTCACCGCCCAGCACCGTCGCCATGCCGAGGAGATGGCCTGCCGCGTCGGCTGCGACCAGCACGCGGCCGGACACAATATCGTCCTCCGGTACCGCGAGCGCTGCCGCGCTCAGCCGCATGAATTCGGCGTCGTAGCCCCAATGCGCCTTCGACCTGACGCAGAGCGCGGTGAGGGCCAGCCCCTCACCCGCCCGCGCCGGCCGGATGACGATCGTGCCCTTAGACACCGCGTTCCTTGAAGACGGCGCTCGCCGTCTTGAAGGCGTCGAGGCTCGCCGGAATGCCGCAGTAGATCGCGACCTGCAGGAAGATCTCCTTGATCTCCTCCTTGGTGAGGCCGTTGTTCAGCGCGCCGTTGATGTGCAGCTTGAGCTCGGGGCCACGGTTCAGCGCCGCCAGCATCGCGAGATTCAGCATGGACCGCGACTTCTTCGAGAGGCCCGGCCGCGTCCAGGCATAACCCCAGCAATACTCGGTGGTGATGTCCTGGAACGCCATCATGAAGTCGTCGTTGGCCGCACCTGCCAGGGAGTTGTCGACATAGGCCGCACCGAGCACGGCTTTGCGCATCTTCATGCCCTCGTCGTACAGCTTCTTGTTGCGCGGCTTGGGTGTGGCTTTCTTCGCTTTAACCTTGGCCATGGTCTTGCTCCTCCGTTCATGAAGTGACGGACGAACATAGCGCAGGAAATTTTAGAGAACGACCTGGCGCGCTGCCGAATCGGAATGGGTGTCGAGCCCCTTGTCGCGGGCCTGGCGGCAGAGATCGTCGATCGAGATGCCGTCGAGCTGCGCCATCATGCCGTCGCGCAGTCTCTCCCACACCGGCCACACCACCTCGTGCGCCAGCGGCGAGCCGACCGACGGATCGTTGGGTTCGGTTTCGGCCTCGAGATTGCGCACGACGCGCACGATCTCACCAACCGTGATCTGTGTCCGGTCGCGGCCGAGGCGATAGCCGCCCCGGGGACCGCGCTTGCCTGACAGGATACCGGCGCGGACCAGATGCTGCAGGACCTGCTCGAGATAGCGTTTGGGGATGCGCTGACGTTCCGTGATGTCACTGCTGCGCACCGGATGCTCGCCAACGTGAAAGGCCACGTCGAGCACAGCCTCGAGCGCAAACATCGTCTTCTTGCTGAGCCGCGGCATTCCCCGGTCTCCTCAGGCCCTCGGCGCCGACCCCGCCATCTTGCCAGCCGGCTTCGCGTCCCCGGTCACAACACCCGTCGATCCGAAGCCGCCGGCGCCCCGCGCCGTCCGATCGAGCTCGCCGACTTCCCGCCAGACTGCCCTTGCGTGCCGGGCAATGACCAGTTGTGCAATTCGCATGCCGCGCGTGACCTTGAACGGCTCACGGCTGAGATTGATGAGGATCACGCCCACTTCACCGCGATAATCGGCATCGATGGTGCCGGGGGCGTTGGCCACGGTGATCCCGTTCTTGGCCGCGAGGCCGGACCGCGGCCGCACCTGGGCCTCGAAGCCCACCGGCAGCGCCAGCGAAATCCCGGTCGGGATGATCTTCCGCTCAAGCGGCCCCAGCTCGATCTCGCCGTCGATGGCGGCCAGCAGGTCGGCGCCGGCAGCAGCGGCGGTCGCGTAATCGGGCAGGGCGAGATCACGGCCATGAGGCAGCCGCACCACTTCGATCTCGACGCTTTCGACACCGTTCATGGACTTGCTACTCCGCCGCTTCCGCCGACCGCGGGCGAGCCAGGTGAAGCGCGATGCGCGCGGCAAGGCGGCCGGCAACCTCATCCTTGGAGAGCGTCGGCCAATCTTCTACACCGGCGGCGCTGATCAGGTGCACGGTGTTGCGTTCGCCGCCGAAAGTGCCGGTGGCCGGCGACACATCGTTGGCCACGATCCAGTCGCAACCCTTGCGGCCGCGCTTGTCGATGGCGTTGGCCACCAGGTTCTCGGTCTCGGCGGCAAAGCCCACCACCAGCGCCGGGCGCCTGGGACCGGGCTTCGACAGGGTGGCCAGAATGTCCGGGTTGGGCGAAAGCTCGAGCGGCGGCGGCGGGGCGCCTGCCTTCTTCTTGATCTTGGCGCCGGCCGGCCGCGCCGCCTTCCAGTCGGCGACCGCCGCCGCGCAGACCGCGACATCGAGCGCGCCGGCGGCAAGACAGGCGGCCAACATCTGGTCGGCCGAGTCGACGTGGAGAGTGCGCACTCCCGTGGGATCGGCCACGGCGACCGGGCCGCTCACCAGCGTGACCTCGGCCCCGAGCCGTGCCAGGGCGGCCGCGATGGCATGGCCCTGCTTGCCCGAGGAATGGTTGGAAATGTAGCGCACCGGATCGATCGCCTCGCGCGTCGGACCCGACGTCACCAGGGCGCGCTTGCCCGCCAGCGGCAGATCGGCGCTCAGCAGCGACTCGATGGCGGCCACGATCTCTGCCGGCTCCGACATGCGGCCGGGGCCGTGTTCGTTGCAGGCCATGGCGCCGTCGTTGGGACCGACGAAGGTGACGCCGCGCTTCTTCAGCGTCTCGACATTGGCGACGGTTGCGGCATGGGTCCACATGCGGACGTTCATCGCCGGCGCGGCAAGCACCGGCTTGTCGGTGGCCAGCAGCACGGTGGCGGCGAGGTCGTCGGCGAGGCCGCCCGCCATGCGGGCCAGGATATTGGCGGTGGCGGGCGCTACGACCAGCAGGTCGGCATCGCGAGAGAGCTGGATATGGCCCATCTCGTTCTCGTCGGTCAGCGAGAACATGTCGGTATAGACGCGGTCCTCCGACAGGGCCTGCAGCGACAGCGGGGTCACGAACCTGGCACCGGCTTCGGTCACCACGCAACGCACCGCCGCACCGCGCTCGCGCAGCCGACGGATGAGTTCGAGCGACTTGAAGGCCGCAATGCCGCCCGCGACGATCAGCAGGATCCGCTTGCCGTGCAACATGCCGGTCAGGATATCACAAGACGCGGCTGGCGAAAGTATAGACGCCCGTCAGCAGCAGGGCCCAGAGCACGGCCAGGCGGAACTGTTCGACCGACAGCCGCAGGCGAATCTGCTGGCCCATCCACATGCCGGCGAGCGCCGGCACGACGGCGGCGGCCGATACGAGGGCGCGTGGGCCGTCGAGGAGGCCGAAGACGAGCAGCGACCCGGCGAGGGTGAGGGACGTGGCGCACAGCACGACACCCAGGGTCTGCACCAGTTCCGACGGCTTGATGTCGAGCCCCTGCAGGTAGGGCATCAGCGGGATGATCGGCACGCCGACGAGGCCGGCCACGAAGCCCGAGGCGACGCCGATCACCGGTGCCAGGACCCGTTCCAGGTCGGCGTGGATATGAAGGCGGATCCGCAGCAGGCCGAGCCCGCTGTAGACGAT
This sequence comes from Reyranella sp., assembly GCA_052386855.1. Classification (GTDB taxonomy): domain Bacteria; phylum Pseudomonadota; class Alphaproteobacteria; order Reyranellales; family Reyranellaceae; genus Reyranella. The sequence goes on along the minus strand of JBQTJT010000096.1, from coordinate 15,197 downwards.
CAGCACGCCCGCCAGCACGAGGAACGCCCAGTTCGGGCCCTTCTGGCCAATCAGCCACACGGTGAGATAGAGCACGATCATCAGCGGCACGATGAGCGGCCACTGGCGGCGCAGGATGGCCCAGAACCGGCCGCCGACCGAGGCCTGCCAGATATTGGAGAAGATGGTGGGCAGCGCGATCAGCGCGATCGCTTCGGTCAGTGGCAAGACCATCGACGTGAGCGCGATGGTGATTGTCGGCAACCCGAGGCCCACCAGGCCCTTGACCGCACCGGCGAGCAGGAAGACCGCGAGGCCGAAGGCGATCTCTCCCGTTGTCATGCGTCTAGTACAACCATGCGATGAGGGTGACCGCGATGGCCTCGATGAGGGCGAGCACGGCCACGCCCTCGGCAAAACCGGCACGCGACCAGAAACGAGGGAGATCCGGCGGCGGCGCCGCGGCTGCACGCTCGGCGACGCGACGCTCTTGCTCGACCACGAGATGCAGGCTGTCGATCAGGCGCGGCAGGCGCCGGACAGCCTTGACCACGTCCTCGACCGCACGCCCGACGGTGGCGCGCGGCCCGAAATGCGTGCGCATCCACTCCTCGATCAGCGGCCGCGCCAGCTCCCAGATGTTGACCTTGGGATTGAGTTTGGTGCCCATGCCCTCGGCCATCAGCATGGTCTTCTGCAGCAGCAGAAGCTGCGGCTGCACCGCCATCTCGAACTGCTCGGTGACGCGCAACAGCTGGGCGAGCAGGCGCGCGATCGAAATGTCGTGGCTGGGCTTGCCGAAGATCGGCTCGCCGATCGACCGGCAGGCCTGGGCGAACATTTCCAGCGACTGGTCGGGCGGGACGTAGCCGGCGCGGAACTGGACCTCGGCGACGGTGCGATAGTCGCGCCGCAGGAAGGCAACCAACAATTCGGCGAGATAGCCGCGCGTGTCCTCGTCGATCCGCCCCATGATGCCGAAATCGACCGGCACGATGCGTCCCTCGCGGTCGACGAAGGCGTTGCCGCCGTGCATGTCGGCGTGAAAGAAACCGTCGCGGAACACCTGGTAGAAAAACGCCTCGGCGCAGATCTTCATGACGACATCGGGATCGTGGCCTGCCGCCGCGATGGCGTCGCGGTCGCCGATCGGAATGCCGTCGATGCGCTCCAGGGTCAGCACGCGCTCGGCGGTCCGGTCCCAGTCGATGGTGGGCGCGCGGTAGCCCGGATCGTCGGCGAAGTTCAGGCCCAGTTCCTCGGCGGCGGCGGCCTCCATGCGCAGGTCCATCTCGACCCGCACCACGTCGGCGAACGCCCGCACCGAATCGACCGGCTTCAGCCGACGAAAGCGCGGCTGGGTGCGCTCGACCAGTTCGGCCATCCAGTAGAAGAGGTCGAGATCGCGCTCGAAGGCCTTTTCGATGCCGGGCCGCAGGACTTTGACGGCGACGTCACGACCATCGGTCGTGACCGCAAAATGCACCTGGGCGATCGAGGCGGCGGCGATCGGCACATCGTCGAAGCTGGCGAACAGCGCCTCGATCGGCTGGCCCAGCTCGCTCTCGATGATGCGGCGGGCCTCGGCGCCGGAAAATGCCGGCAGATGATCCTGCAACTGCCCCAGGTCGGCCGCGACGCCTTCATCAAGAAGATCGGCGCGGGTCGAGAGCGCCTGGCCGAGCTTGATGAAGGACGGCCCCATCTCCTGCAGCGCCGCCGCCAGCCGCTCGCCGGGCCGGCGCGGGTCGCGGCGGCGGGCGAACAGCCGGGCCCAGGCGATCAGCGCCGGCGCGATGCCCAGCGTCTCGAGCGGAAACAGCGCGTTGTGGCGGGCGAAGCTCAGCGCCATGCGCAGCAGGCGCCAGCTGTTGCGAAGGGCGCGCAGCATCTAGATGCGCCAGGCGCTGTGCAGCGCCACGACGCCCAGCGTCAGGTCGCGCCAGGCGACATTGGCGAACCCGGCCTTGCGCAGGCGCGCGGCCAGCTCGCGCTGCGGCGGAAAGCGGCGGATGCTCTCGTGCAGATAACGATAGGACTCGGCGTCCTTGGCGACGAGCTTGCCGAAGAACGGCAACGCCCGCTCCGAGTAGGTGTCGTAGAGGCGGCCGAGGGAAGGCGACGTCACCTTGCTGAATTCCAGGCAGAAGAAACGACCGCCGGGCTTCAGCACGCGATGCGCTTCGCCCAATGCCTTGTCGATGTCGGTGACGTTGCGCAGGCCGAAGGCGATCGTGTAGCCGTCGAACGAGCGGTCGGGGAACGGCAGGGTCTCGGCGTCGCCCGTGGTCCAGGTGAGGCCGCCCAGGAGCCCGCGGTCGACGGCGCGGTCGCGCCCCACTTCCAGCATCGCCGGGTTGATGTCGCAGACGGTGACGTCGGGCCGCTCACCCTGGCGCTTCAGGATCCGAAAGGCGATATCGCCGGTGCCGCCCGCCACATCGAGGAACTTCTCGCCCGGGCGCGGGTTCACGACATCGACCAGGGTGTTCTTCCAGAGCCGGTGGACGCCGCCCGACATCAGGTCGTTCATCAGGTCGTAGCGCGGGGCCACGCTTTCGAACACCTGGCGCACCATGCCGGCCTTTTCCGACGCCGGGACGTCGCGAAAGCCGAAGGACGCCTGTGCCGGCGGGGCTTGCGCACCGGGGTCGGACGGGTTTGTCATGGGCTGCAACTTAGAGGAACCGCCATGCTGCTGAAAGACCGGGTGATCCTGATCACCAATGTCGAGAAGTTCGCTGGCCACGGCACCACGCGCGTGGCGCTGGCGCAGGGGGCCACGGTGCTCGCCCACGACCCCAGCTTCGAGGCCCCCAGCGCGCGGCGCCGGTATGAAACCCAGTTCCAGGGCGCCCACGCCCTGTCAGCCACCGATCCCGCCACGATGGTCGAGCTGGCGCTGAAGCGCCACGGGCACATCGACGCGCTGGTCAACAACGACGCCTATCCGGCCCTGCGCGCACCGCTGAGCGAGGCCCGTCTGGAAGACTATCGCGCCGCCCTCGAAGCCATGGCGGTGGCGCCGTTCCATCTCACCCAGCTCGTGGTCCCATCGATGCGCAAGCGCAAGGCGGGGCGCATCGTGTTCGTCTCGTCGGCGGCACCGCTGCGCGGCATCGGCAATTACGCGCCCTATGTCTCGGCGCGGGCGGCGGCCAACGGGCTGGTCTCCTCGCTGGCCAAGGAATTGGGACGCGACGGCATCACGGTGAATGCCGTGGGCTCGAACTACGTCGAGAACCCCGACTACTTCCCGCCGGCCCTGCTCGCCAACCGCGAGGCGATGGCCAAGATGACGGCCCAGATCCCGCTCGGCCGGCTCGGCAAATCCGACGAACTCGGAGCGGCCGTGTGCTTCCTGTGCTCCGACGGCGCGGGGTTCATCACCGGCCACGTCCTGCCGCACGCCGGCGGCTGGGCGTGATCCCGACACCCCGGTGTCGGGATAATCCTGTCGGAAAATTCAAGGCGTTGATCGGCAAGGCTTTTCGCCGGCCGTTTTCCGACACCCGCGTGTCGAAGAATGCGAACCGTGTCGGAAAACCTCCTCGCGCCGGGCGGGCAGGACCAAAGAAAAGGCCGACGCGGATCGAGCGTCAGCCTGCCTGAATCCATAGCATATTCCTGCTGATCCTGCAACTTCCATCTGCTCACATCTGCGTGAGCGGGTGCTGGCAGTGCAAGCACGGGCTAGTATCCGGCCATGACAGAGCAAGGGCACGGCCGCGCCAGCGGCACCCCCAATGGCACTCAGGGCTATGGCGAAACCGCCGACGTGCTGGTGACGCAGTACGAGAGCCGCAGCTTCGCCGACGTCCATCGCGGCCTCCTGCCCCTGCTGCCGGCAGCACCTGCCCGCGCCCTCGATATCGGCGCCGGGACCGGCCGCGACGCCGCCGCCCTGGCCGCCCTGGGCCACACGGTCCTGGCGGTCGAGCCGACGCCCGAGATGCGCGCCCACGGACAGCGCCTGCACCCCTCGCCCGCCATCGAATGGCTCGACGATTCCTTGCCCGAGTTGGCGCGCGTGCTCGCCCGCGTTCGGGCCCGAAACGAGCGCTTCGACCTCGTCATGATGACGGCCGTCTGGATGCATCTCGACGAAGCCGAGCGCACGCAGGCCATGGCAAGCGTCGCGGACCTGGTCGCCCCGGGCGGGGTGATGACGCTGTCGCTGCGGCACGGGCCGGTGCCGGCCGGCCGGCGCATGTTCGACGTGGGCCGGGCCGAGACCCGGGCGCTGGCCGCCCGCCACGGCCTCGCGACGGTCTACGAGAAGGAGCGACCGTCGGTCTTCAACGCCGATGGCGTGTGGTGGGACGTGCTGGCTTTTCGCAAGTAGTCGCCTACTCGACGGCTGCTTTCGTGCACGCGACCTCAACCGCCCACGACGTCGAGCAGTGCCGGCCGTACGCCGAGCTGCTCCACGAGTTGATCGAGCTTGCGTCGTGCGAGCGGATTGCTCTTCTGGTGACGCGTGGCGAGGATCAGTTCGTTCTTGAGGGAATGCTCCAGGCCGGTGAACTCGGTCACACGCACCTTGTAACCGTGCAGTTCCAGGACGAGGGCGCGCATGACGTTGGTGACGTGGGCGCCAAACTCCCGCCGATGAATGTTGTGGCGCCAGAGCTGCTCCAGGGCGCCGCCGCTGTTTCCCAGCAGGGTCGCGACCTCGGCCTGACAACAGGGGACGAGGGCCACGACCTTCGCCTCGTGATGCAGGGCGAACCGGATGGCGTCGTCCGTCGCCGTATCGCAGGCGTGAAGAGCGGTCACCATGTCGGCGCGGCCGCCGGGCAGCGTCGTCGTGGCGATCTCGCCGGCGGCGAACGTCATGCGCGTGAAGTGGCTTTCCGCCGCGAGCTTCTTCGACTGTTCGACGAGTTCGGCGCGCACGTCGATGCCGACGATGTAGCCGTGACCGAGGGGTCCGATCACCAGGTCGTAGAGGATGAACCCCAGGTAGGACTTGCCGGTGCCGAGGTCCGCAATGACCGCATCAGGTCGATCGGCGAGCACGGCGTCGAGCGAAGGGCGGAGAAGCTGCACCAGATGGAGCACCTGCTTGAGCTTGCGCCTTGCGTCGTGGTTCAGCGCCCCGTCGCGCGTCAGAATATGCAGCGCCTTCAGGAGGGCGACCGAATTCTCCGGCACCTCGCCGGGCCAGACTTCGGCCAGGACTTTTTTCGCCTCCAGAATGCCGGCGCGCTCACGCGACATATCGGTCTTCCTCCCACATTCTCACAGGAAAGTTTTATTGCACGCCTGAGGTACCCTTGTCTTACGAGGGCGCGAGGTCATGATCCCTTGTCAGCGTGAGACACTGACACCTCCCCTGATGACAGCAGAGGAGAGCGATTCTGTTTCTGCCGGAAAAACTCTAGCGACTCTTTGCGGCGCGCCGGGCCGTGCGGCCCGACGTCAGGATTCGGCCCAGGGATCGACTACGACGATCCCGCAATCGGCAAAGTCGCGGACGTTGCGAGTTGCCAGACGCGCGCCGCGAGAAAGCACGATGGCTGCGATCAGCGCGTCGATCTGGCTGATCGGCTTGCCGCCCTGTTTCCGGCCGGCGGCAATTTCGGGATAGACAAGGGCCGCGTCGGCATCGAATGGCAGGACACGCCCCGCCAGATCGACATCGAACATCGGACGCGCGGCCGTCAGCAGATCGTCGCGGCGGCGTCCCCGGGGAAGCAGCGCCAGACCGTAGAAGATTTCCGCCTGCGTCAACGTCGTCGTGAACACGCCCGCCATCGGCTGCTCGGCGACCCACGCCATGACCCGCGGGTCGGGCACGCGCCGCATCAGCTCGGAAACGACATCGGTGTCGAGAACGATCATTCGCCGAAGTCCGCCGGCGGCCGGATCGCGTCGCGCGGCACGACGGGCAGATCGACGCCGCCCAGCGGGCCGAAGCGCTCATGGATCGCCTGAGCGAGATTGCGGGGGTGCGGATCATCGGTGGAGAGCGCCGAGCGCAGAATGTCGCGCGCCTCGTCCTCCATCGACCGCCCATTGATGGCCGCGCGCACGCGGAGGCGCTTCTTGATGGTGTCGTCGATGTTTCGGATCGTCATGACCGCCATGCCGCCCTCCATTAGTCAATGACTTCAAATTAGTCAATGACGACAAGACTGTCAAGATTCAGCCGGCACGACCACCCGGCGCAAGGTTCTGATTCCACGCTCGATCTCCGCTTCGGGCGTGCCGGCGTAGCCCAGGATCAGGCCATGCCGCTTCGGCCGCCCGGCGTAGCAGACCGAGAGCGGCTGCACGACGAGGCCGGCTTCCGCCGCCGCCTTCGTCACCGCCACATCGTCGAACGACTTGGCCAGCGCCCTGACCGGCTTGGCGATCAGGTGCATGCCGCCGGGATCGGGCGCGATCGCCAGCAGGCCGCCGAGATGCCGCTCCGCCGCCGCAAGCAGAGCCTCGCGGCGACCGGCATAGAGAAGGCGCGTGCGGCGGAGGTGGGCGGCGAGATGGCCTTCGGAGATGAATCGCGCCAGTGCGCCCTGCGCCATCAAGGGCGCGCGCACCGAGATCCGGTCCATCAGCCGTTCCGTCACCGGGGCGAGCGAGGACGGCAGGACGAGGAAGCTGAGACGCAGCGCCGGGAACAGCAGCTTGGAGAAGCTGCTGAAATAGGCGACGCGGCCGGAGCGGTCGAGCGCGCGCAGCGGCGCCAGCGGCCGGCCGCTGTAGCGGTACTCGCCATCGAAATCGTCCTCGGCGATCCAGCCCCCAGAACCCTTGGCGTGGCGCTCGGCCCAGCTCAGCAATTCCAGGCGGCGCTGCAGTCCGAGCACGGCGCCGAGCGGAAAATGATGGGCAGGCGCCACGACGGCGAGGCGCGCGTCGGGCGCCGCAGCCTGCGCGGCCTCGGGCGAAAAGCCCGCCTCGTCGATGCGCACCGGCACCGCGCGCACCGACGCGGCCGCCAGCGCGTCGCGCACGCCGATAAAGCCCGGCTCCTCGATCCAGGCCGCGTCGCCGGCGTCGAGGGCGACCTCGGCGAAGAGCGCGAGCCCATGCCGGATGCCGGTGGTGATGACGATCTCGCGCGCCTCGCAGGTGAAGCCGCGCGCCATGCCGAGATAGGCGGCGACCGCCTCGCGCAGGCCGGCATGGCCGAACGGATGCGCGGCAGCGGCTTCCGCCGAGGGCCGGCGCCATTCGCGCTCGAGCAGCTTGGCCCACAGCGCGAAGGGAAACGCCTCGCGGTCGGGCTGGCTGGTCGGAAAGGCGAGCGGCAGGGCGTCGGTGGCGACCGGCGGGCTGCCGGCCAGCAGCGCGCGAGCGCGTCTTGCTACGGTGGGACGTGCGGCTTGAGATTCTGTCGACGGCACCGGCGGGCGCGGCGCATATAACATCTCATCGGGCAGGTTGGCTGCCACCGCCATGGCCGAGCCCGGCTGGCCCACGACGTAGCCCTCGGCCACGAGCTGATCGAGCGCCAGCACCACCGTGCCGCGGGCGCAGTCGAGATCCTGTGCCAGCAACCGCGACGACGGCAGACGCGTGCCGGGCTTCAGCCGGCCTTCGAGGATGGCGCGCCGCACCTGCTCGCCGATCTGGCGATGGAGCGGCAGGGCACTCGCGGGATCGAGCGCGATGCCGAGGGGCGGGGCGCGGCGGGCTTTCAAACTGGTCCAGTCACTTTCCGGGAAACCGGCCCTTTCACCTGATCCGTATCCCGACGATGGTCGGCCCGCAAGCAACCCCATCCCTGGTGCGCCGTCATGACCCCTCCCGATTCAGTCGATCCCGCCGCGAGCTATCCCGTCACCAACGTGAACAAGGTGAAGCGCGTCCACGACCGCGGCCGCTACGACAAGGACACCATCCACGCGATCCTGGATGCCGCCCTGGTCTGCCACATCGCCTATGTGATCGACGGGCGGCCCTACTGTACGCCGACCGGCTTCTGGCGCGAGGGCAGCCACCTCTACTGGCACGGCTCCTCGGCCAGCCGCATGATCCGCAACCAGAAGGAGGGCGTCGACGTCTGCCTCACCGTCACGCATCTCGATTCGCTGGTGATGGCGCGCTCCGGCTTCCACCACTCGGTGAACTATCGCGCCGTCATGGCCTTCGGGAAGGCGCATGTGATCGACGACCCTGAAGTGAAGCTGAAACTGATGGACCGCTTCATCGACCGCATCTACCCCGGCCGCTCCAAGCTGATCCGCCAGCCGAACAAGCAGGAGTTCAAGGCGACCACCATGATCGGCATGGAGATCGAGACGGCGTCGGGCAAGATCCGCAACACGCACGTCGCGGACGAGGAAGAGGATTACGCCGAGGTGCCGGCCTGGTCGGCGCTGTATCCGATCACACAGGTGCTGGGCGAGCCGTCCGACTGCCCGCGCCAGCTCCCCGGCCTCACGCGGCCGGACGAGATGTCCGACTTCGAGCCGGGCAGCCGCTTCGACGAGCTGATGACCAAGAGCTACCGCCGGACGTTCGGCGAGGGCTGAGGCCAATCTCCGCTGGGGGCGCGCCACTCCAGTGGCGCGATCTTCACCTGAGCAAGCCATAGTGAACAGCCACGGGATGCCAGCAAGGCCGCGGGTTGCTATAGTCGAGCGCCTCTGGAGAGAGTCATGCCCCGACGCCGTCGCCCGCCTCAGGACACGACCGAAACTGCTGCCGAACGCCGCTCCGGCCTCGACCAGGCGCTCGCCAGCACGCGCCTCTCAGGGCATGTCCCCAGGCCGGAATTCCTCGCCGACTGCGAGGATTACATCGCCGGACGGATTACCCATGAGGAAATTCTGGCCCGCGAGGTAAAGCGGGTTCTCGGCACCAAAAGCGCCGTCGATGCCACCTGATCCTCGTGATGCCGCGGTCGAGCGCTGGCTGCAGGACGAAGTGGCACCCGTCTACGACGCGATGAAGGCAAACCCTGAACGCAAGCTTTCGGCGAAATCCGTCTTCTCTGAAGCCCGCGCTCGCTATGCCAAATGTAGCGTTAAGGTGCCCCCGTCAGATTCACCCTGAGGAAGCGCGCAGCGCGGTCTCGAAGGGTGGGCAACGATATGCCTTTGCCAGTCTTTGAGATGCATCGCTACAAGATGCTCCTCGGGACGAGGTTAGCGCTTTTAGATGCCGGATCGTTACGTTCCGCCGAAACGCGGAGCGATACTCGCGCGATCCTTTGTTGTATACGTACAGTACAGTGCAACCGATTAGTCGCCCCAAGGCAACCCTGACCTATCAGCTAGTCACGGATGTCGGATTCAGCGTCGCTGAGACTGGAAGGACGTCCTACGAAACAGTCCGACTATGTCAGCCCAGAAGTCTCGGGCCGCTTATCGAACTAGCATTGCTGTTCCAGACACGAAATATGCCAGTGCAACAGCTGAGTGGATTGCTCAGTAGAACGCGAACGCTCGAAGCAACACTACATGGAAGCGCTTCAGGTTCATACTTCTGGGAAGACGCACACCGATCAATTGCGGTTATCGCATGTGAAGGCTCACCCACATCAAATCAAGCGCTCAGTCTTTCGGGAGTGCATGAGGCCTCTGAACGTTACCTAGATCGGTGGTCGAAGTTCGCTAACCACCTAGAGCGAACCTCTCAACAGTGTGGACTCAGCAAGGCAGCGGCCCAAGGCTTTGCGGGAGTTGTCCAAGAACTACAAGACAACATCTTTGAGCACTGTTGCAAACCAAACAGCGGACTTGTTGGCTTCCGACGAGAAGCAGGGGCGATCGAGATAGTTGTAGCTGACGCTGGCGTTGGAATCCTGGGAGGTTTCAAAAAAGCCGACAACTCCGTGTTCAAGAGTCATTCCGAGGCCCTGAACGCTGTCATCTACGAAAGAAAGTCTCGCTTTAAGGATCAGAAGGGTCGCGGGAATGGACTGAGGCAGATATTTGCTCAGCTAGCTACTCTGCAAGGTGATCTAAGGTTTCGTACTGGTGATGTTGCTTTCGGCATTTCGGGAAACAATTTCACTATTGAACGGATAGAAGAGGCAAGCGAAGCAACTATTGACGGCTTTTTGGTTAGCATTGTGATTAGGCCAAGGGCGCCCGCGTTATTCGCCGAATAATCGTGACCTTGCGCGCTAGAATATTTCTTGCAAGCAATTCGTCCTGACGCCCGAACCGAGGCGCGGGCTTTTCAAGAATGTTGCCACTGCCGCTTACAGACAATTCCCGGCGGTTCACTGTCTTGAAGAAGGGGCTACCGTCGATGAAGCAAAAACGTTCATAGGCTTTCTTGAGCACATTGATCGCCGACACACCGCCGTGCAGTACCAAACCCAGCGGTCGACCAACTAGTTTGGGGAGTGCCGCAAGATCGGCGGTCAGTTGACAGAAGAAATCCCGATGCCGCGCCCCTGTGTCAAATTCCGCAGATATCCAATAGAGGCCCGGATTTCGAGCGATAAATTTCGAGATATTCTCTGCGTCGGCTTGCGTCCTTCCATTGAAGTGGAATGCCGTAGCAACTTGTGCGTCAACGAAATCTCTCCACACGATCCCGGCACGGACGAAATTCGAAAGATCTTCTGTCCTTGGAGCGTTTTGGAAGCTGCTGAAATTCGGCACCGTCAACGCCACTATGCCAACGCGTCTCATCCAGTTGGCGATTAACGGGACTTGCGCACGTATCTTCCAAAAATCTTCGAGATCCTCATCTTTGGCGACTCCAGTCGCGATGATTTTTGTCAGTCGCCCAAGGTGAAAATGAGATCTGAGAGCTTCACGCGATCTAAAGCGTATATCGCCCGTCTTGAAATTCACCATGAAGCGTAGCGGAATGGCGACCATCTCGCTGGTGAGGTGCCGTTGGCGCTTGCTGCCATGATCTATGCGAGGAACGTGAAGAGCGAGATCGACAACCGGAGGCCGTCCAACGGCAATGACATTCTCTATCGCTAGATTGAATGGAGATAATTCAGAAAGGCGAGACAGGAACTCTTCAGGTGACGACCTAGGACAAACGTAAGGACAACCGTTCTGACAGTCGGATTTGCATGGAATGAAGCAATCCCAACTATTTGGAGATGCTCCCAATGTTCCACAGCGGACGCGGAACGCACATGCAGCACAACCAAGTAATGAGCCTTCCCCTCCGCGCGGATCGGGCAACAAGCTATTCTGCCTCAGTATCCGAATTTTGGTTGGCTGGCTTGGCCGGCCGCTCGAATTGGACCGATATATCGACAATCGGCAAATATTGGTGCGGCCGCCTTACTTCGCCGATTGTGAAGCTGGCCTTCTGCAGGCGAGCAAGTGTCGCCTTATTTACCTTGCTCTTGTCGATCTTCACCAGAAGCGCATTGTCTCGCAGAGCAACGACTTCATCGTTTTGAAATCCAACGAGGACCTTGGTGCCTTCGGCAGGCCGTTCCTCACATTGCAAGATACCCCGGATGTTGCGCCGAATTGGTGGCAAGCTCACCGTACCAAGCTCGCCGCCATTCGCGAGTTCCGCCGCTCGGCGTTGTCTTAATTTTCGTTCGAAGTCTCGCTTCTTTGCTTTGTAATTTGCACCCACGCTAAGCTCCTTTGCTCAGTGTTCTGTAAGCCTTTTGGCGACCCGCGTTCCGCTCAATGAGCAGTCCCCTACGCGCGAGAGCCGTCAAACGATTGTGCCAAGCAGTTACTCCTATGGTGGCTGAGGACTTACTGGCGTTCTCCGACAATTCCTTTGCCGTCGCGTCTCCAAGGCGCGTTACAATTTCTAGAGTTTCTTCTTGGTAGGGATCGAGGCCTCCAATGAGACGAAACTCCTTTAGCTTCCCACGCTCCATTCCAGAACAAATAGGGATGACCTCACTCGTACTCTCCGCAAGAAACTCGAGTTCTTGGATTGACCGTTCTTCGATAACGCCGATCACTGGATAGATGTTCGGGAGGGCAGTCCGGACGTGTTTAGAGAAGCCAAGAAAAGTCTCCGAAAAGAAGCTACCGGTCACGAGATCCGCGCCTGAGTAGTCAAGCATCCAAATCTCGGGAGCTTCCGGATTTATCGATTCTGCAATTAGCTTACCCAGCACCTGGCGCGCCGAACCCCGGCCCGCGAGTACTCCAGACCCTGCAGATAATTTAACGATATCGATTATCATTCATCTCACTGTCTTCACTGGTGACAATGAATACTCGTGCCGGCCAACCAAGTCAATAGGAGTACCAGCGGGAGATCTGACCGAATTTCGGTTTAGCTGACTAGCTAGCCGAACGCCTCTTCCCAGGTGCCGCGCGTAGAAGCCTTCGAGTATTCGGTCGAACGATTCTCGAAGAAGTTGGTGTGCTCGATGGCGCCCAGCATCTGGTCCATCCAGGGGAGCGGGTTCTTGGCGTCCTGGCGGTAGATCGGTTGCAGGGTGAGCTGCTGCAGACGGCGGTCGGCGATGAAGCGGATGTAGCGCTTCACGTCGGTCGCGGTCATGCCCTCGATGCCGCCCATCTCGAAGGCGAGATCGACGAAGGCGTCCTCGTGGTCGACGATGGTCGAGCAGGCGACGTAGAGCTCGCGCTGCAGCGCCTCGGTCCAGACTTCCGGGTTCTCCTGGATGAAGGTGCGGAACAGGCGAATGATCGAATTGCAGTGCAGCGTCTCGTCGCGTACCGACCAGGTCACGATCTGGCCCATGCCCTTCATCTTGTTGAAGCGCGGGAAGTTCATGAGCATGGCGAAGCTGGCGAAGAGCTGCAGGCCCTCGGTGAAGGCGCCGAACACGGCCAGGGTCTTGGCAATGTCGGCCTTCGAGTCGACGTTGAAGTTCTGCATGTAGTCGTACTTGTCCTTCATCTCCTTGACGGTGAGGAAGACCGAATACTCCGTTTCCGGCATGCCGATGGTGTCGAGCAGATGGCTGTAGGCGGCGATGTGGACCGTCTCCATCGAGGAGAAGGCGGCCAGCATCATCTGCACTTCCGTGGGTTTGAAGACCCTGGAATAGTGCTTCATGTAGCAGTTGTTCACCTCGACATCGGCCTGGGTGAAGAAGCGGAAGATCTGCGTCAGCAGATTGCGCTCGCTGTCGGTCAGCCGGTTGCGCCAGTCCTTCACATCGTCGGCCAGCGGCACTTCCTCCGGCAGCCAATGGATGCGCTGCTGCGTCAGCCAGGCGTCATAGGCCCACGGATAGTGGAAGGGCTTGTAGATCGGCTTGGAGTCGAGAAGGGACATGGCGGCGGACCGATCAATCAGTGTGAAGCGAAAGGTCCCCCGTCGCGTCCGGCCGGAGGAGCCGGGCGCGGCGGGGGGTCGTCCTGGCTACTGGCAGCTAAGGCACTCTTCGTAGTCGTTGGTCTGCGCGATGCCGGTCTGCGTGATCTTGTTGCCGACGAACGGCAGCGGCGCATCGGCGCCCTCCGCCCGTGTCGGCACGCCCATCGCGTGATCGCCCAACTGGTCGGCCATGGCATCGCCCGAGACGGCCTCGGCGCGCTGGATGGAGAGCGAGCGGCAGTAGTAGAGGCTCTTCACGCCGCGCTTCCAGGCCATCATGTGGATCTGGTGCAGGTCGCGCTTATGCACGTCGGCCGGCAGGAAGATGTTGAGCGACTGGCTCTGGCAGATATAGGGCGTGCGATCGGCGGCGTGCTCGACCAGCCAGCGCTGGTCGATCTCGAAGGCGGTCTTGAACACCGCCTTCTCGTGGTCGTCGAGGCAGTCGAGATCCTTCACCGAACCCTGGCTGGTGGTGATCGTGGTCCAGGTGTCCTCGTTGTTATGGCCCTTCTGCTCCAGCACCTTTTCCAGGTACGGGTTGCGCACCACGAACGAGCCCGAGAGGGTCTTGTGGTTATAGACGTTGGCCGCCGACGGCTCGATGCCGGGCGAGGCGCCGCCGCAGATGATCGAGATCGACGCGGTCGGCGCGATCGCCAGCTTGTTGGAGAAGCGGTCCTCGAAGCCGAAGTCGGCGGCATCGGGGCAGGCGCCGCGTTCCTTGCCCAGTGTCTTCGACGCGTCGTCGCACTGGCCGCGGATGTGCTTGAACATCTTCTTGTTCCACACCTTGGCCATCACCGATTCGAGCGGGATGCCGTTCAGCTGCAGGAACGAGTGGAAGCCCATGACGCCGAGGCCGACCGAACGCTCGCGCATGGCGGCATAGGTGGCGCGGGCGAAGTCGCTGCCGGCCGTGTCGATGAAGCTCTGCAGCACATTGTCGAGGAAGCGCATCACGTCCTCGATGAACTGCGGATGCTCGTGCCACTCGAGATAGGTTTCGAGATTGAGGGAACTCAGGCAGCAGACGGCGGTGCGCTGCTTGCCGTGATGGTCGATGCCGGTCGGCAGCGTGATCTCGCTGCACAGGTTCGAGGTTTTTACCTCGAGGCCCGCGAGCTTGTGATGCTCGGGCCGGGCGTTGTTCACATGGTCGACGAACACCAGGTAGGGCTCGCCGGTCTCGATGCGCGCCGTCAGGATGCGGATCCAGAGGTGACGGGCCGAGACCTTGCGCTGTACCGCGCCGTCCTTCGGCGACACCAGCGCCCACTCCTCGTCGTTCTCGACCGCGCGCATGAAGGCGTCGGAGATGAGAAGCCCGTGGTGGAGATTGAGCGCCTTGCGGTTGGGATCGCCGCCGGTCGGGCGGCGGATCTCGATGAATTCCTCGATCTCGGGATGGTTGACCGGCAAGTAGCAGGCGGCCGATCCGCGGCGCAGCGAGCCCTGGCTGATGGCCAGCGTGAGGGAATCCATCACGCGGATGAACGGCACCACGCCCGAGGTCTTGCCGTTCATGCCGACCTTTTCGCCGATCGAACGGAGATTACCCCAGTAGGAACCGATGCCGCCGCCACGGGCGGCGAGCCAGACGTTCTCGTTCCACAGACCGACGATGCCTTCGAGCGAATCGTTGGCCTCGTTCAGGAAGCAGGAGATCGGCAGGCCGCGGCTGGTGCCGCCGTTGCTGAGCACGGGCGTCGCCGGCATGAACCAGAGATTGCTGATGTAGTCGTAGAGCCGCTGGGCATGGCCGTCGTCGTCGGCATAGGCCGAGGCAACGCGCGCGAACATGTCCTGATAGCTTTCGCCGGGCAGGAGATAGCGGTCGGTGAGAGTGGCCTTGCCGAAAGCTGTCAGCCGGGCGTCCCGCGAGGAATCGGTAACAACCCGGGCACCGCTGCGAATTTGAACGACATCAAACACTTGTGGCCCCCATTTTCTTTTTGTCCACAGCTGTGGATAGAACACACTGTGGAAGACACCTAGATGTTGGGAGGGGTTTG
>JBQTJT010000095.1:0-27280 GCA_052386855.1 Reyranella sp. | reverse complement strand
GATTTGCGTACTCACTGGCCCGCGACGGATCGGTTCAGTTGTCGGGGGTCACGTCGAGGTTGTGCTCATAGGTGATCTCGTCCTTCTACTTCTTGGCGATGAGGTCCTGCAGCGCGCCCATGTCGGTCGACAGCGTCGGCTGATAGCCCACGGCCGACGGGATGCGGCCGAGCAGCGCCGACACTTCCGAGCCGGCCTGGGTGAAGCGGAAGATGTTGTCGACGAAGAACAGCACGTCCTGGCCTTCGACATCGCGGAAATACTCCGCGACGGTGAGGCCGCTGAGGCCGACGCGGGCGCGGGCGCCCGGCGGCTCGTTCATCTGGCCGTACACCAGCGCCACCTTGGAGCCCGGGCCGTCGAGCTTGATGACGCCGCCCTCGATCATCTCGTGATAGAGATCGTTGCCTTCGCGGGTACGCTCGCCGACACCGGCGAACACCGACACGCCGCCGTGCGCCTTCGCGACGTTGTTGATCAGCTCCATGATCGTCACGGTCTTGCCGACGCCGGCGCCGCCGAACAGGCCGATCTTGCCGCCCTTGGCGTAGGGCGCGAGCAGGTCGATGACCTTGATGCCCGTGATCAGGATCTGCGCTTCCGTCGACTGCTCGACGAAGTCCGGCGCGCTGCGATGGATCGGCAGGGTCTGCTTGTTGCCGACCGGGCCGCGCTCGTCGACCGGCTCGCCGATGACGTTCAGGATGCGGCCGAGCGTCTCGGGGCCAACCGGCATCTGGATCGGGGAGCCGGTATCGACCGCCTTCTCGCCGCGCACCAGGCCGTCGGTGGTGTCCATGGCGATGGTGCGGACCTCGGACTCACCCAGGTGCTGGGCGACCTCGAGCACGATCAGGCGGCCGTCGGCCTTGACGTGCAGGGCGTTCAGAATGTGCGGCAGATCGGCGTCGAAGCGCACGTCGACGACCGCGCCCGTAATCTGGGTGATCGTGCCGATGTTGTTGGTGGCCATGACGGATCCCTTTCCTTCGATTGCTGTCAGCGCGCGGCCTAGACGGCCTCGGCGCCCGAGATGATCTCGATGAGTTCCTTGGTGATGGAGGCCTGACGCGAGCGGTTCATCTGCAGCGTCAGTTTCTTGATCACGTCGCCGGCGTTGCGCGAGGCGCTGTCCATCGCCGTCATCTGCGAGCCGTAGAAGCTCGCGGCGTTCTCCAGCAGAACGCGGAAGATCTGGACGGTGAGGTTGCGCGGCAGCAGGTCGGCCAGGATCTCGGCCTCGTCGGGCTCGAACTCGTACACCGCGCCGCCCATGGTGGCAGGAGCGGCCGTCGCACCGGCCTCGGGGGCCGGCGGCGGAATGAGCTGCTGGCGCGTGACGACCTGGGTCATCGCCGACTTGAAGCGGTTGAAGACCACCGTGGCGACGTCGAATTCGCCGGCCGCAAACATCTCCATGACCCGCGCCGTCACCTTGTGGGCATCGCCGAACGACAGGCGCGGACGGCCGAGATCGGTGATCGTCTCGACGATGTGGCCGCCGAAGTCGCGGCGCAGCTGCTCGCGGCCCTTGCGACCGACGCACATGATCTTGACCGTCTTGCCGTCGGCCAGCAGCGCGCGGATGTAGCGCCGTGCCTCGCGGACGATCGTGCTGTTGAAGCCGCCGCACAGGCCGCGGTCGGCGGTGGCGACGATCACCAGTTGGACCTTGTCGGAGCCGGTACCGGCCAAAAGTCGCGGGCCGGTGCCGCCTTTGAAGCTCGCTCCCAGCGACGCCAGGATCTTGTCCATGGCTTCGGCATAGGGGCGGGCCGCCATGGCCTGCTCCTGGGCGCGCCGCAACTTGGCAGCGGCGACCATCTTCATGGCCTTGGTGATCTTCTGCGTCGACTGAACGCTTCGGATTCTGAGGCGGTAGGTTTTGAGACTGGGCATCGAAGACCTGCGAAGGCTTAGGCGAACTTCTTGACGAAGTCGGCGAGGAACGCCTTCAGCTTGTCGTCGGTTTCCTTGGTGATCTCGCGCTTGTCGCGGATCGAGGCCAGGATCGTGCCCTCGGCGCGCAACGTATCGAGCACCTGGCGTTCGAAGTCGCCGACCCGTGCCACCGGCAGCGTGTCGAGGAAGCCGCGGGTGCCGCAATAGAGCGACACGACCTGCTCTTCGATCACCATCGGCACGTACTGGCCCTGCTTCAGGAGCTCGGTGAGCCGCTGGCCGCGCGCGAGCAGGCGCTGGGTCGAGGCGTCGAGGTCCGAGGCGAACTGGGCGAAAGCCGCCATTTCGCGATACTGCGCCAGCTCCAGCTTGATGGTGCCGGCGACCTGCTTCATCGCCTTGATCTGCGCCGCCGATCCCACGCGGCTGACCGACAGGCCGACGTTAATCGCCGGACGGATGCCCTGATAGAAAAGCTCGGTCTCGAGGAAGATCTGTCCGTCGGTGATCGAGATCACGTTGGTCGGGATGTAGGCCGAGACGTCGCCGGCCTGCGTCTCGATGATCGGCAGTGCCGTCAGCGAGCCCGAGCCGTTCTTCTCGTTCAGCTTGGCGGCACGCTCGAGCAGCCGCGAGTGGAGATAGAACACGTCGCCGGGATAGGCTTCGCGGCCCGGCGGGCGGCGCAGCAGCAGCGACATCTGGCGGTACGACACCGCCTGCTTGGAAAGATCGTCATACACGATCACGGCATGCATGCCGTTGTCGCGGAAGTATTCGCCCATGGCGCAGCCGGTGTAGGGCGCCAGGAACTGCATCGGCGCCGGGTCGGAGGCGGTGGCGGCGACGACGATGGAGTATTCCAGCGCGCCGTTGTCCTCGAGCGTCTTCACGATCTGCGCGACCGTCGAGCGCTTCTGGCCGATGGCGACGTAGACGCAGTAGAGCTTGCGGCTCTCGTCGGTGCCCTTGTTGATCGTCTTCTGGTTCAGGAAGGTGTCGATGGCGACAGCGGTCTTGCCGGTCTGGCGATCGCCGATGATGAGCTCGCGCTGGCCGCGGCCGACTGGCACCAGCGAGTCGATCGCCTTGAGGCCGGTCTGCATCGGCTCGTTCACCGACTTGCGCGGAATGATGCCGGGCGCCTTGACCTCGACCAGGCGGCGCTCGGTGGTGGCGAGCGGTCCCTTGCCGTCGATCGGATTGCCGAGACCGTCGACCACGCGGCCGAGCAGGCCCTTGCCCACCGGAACATCGACGATGGTGCCGGTGCGCTTGACGAGGTCGCCTTCGCGGATGGTGCGATCCTCGCCGAAGATCACGACGCCGACGTTGTCGCTCTCGAGATTGAGCGCCATGCCCTTGATGCCGCCGGGAAACTCGACCATCTCGCCGGCCTTGACGCTGTCGAGACCATAGACGCGCGCGATGCCGTCACCGACGGAGAGGACCTGGCCGACCTCGGCCACTTCGGCTTCGGTGCCGAAATTGGCGATCTGCTGCTTGAGGATGGCCGAGATTTCGGCGGCACGGATATCCATTTAGGCAACTCCCTTCATGGCAAGCTGCAGGCGCTGCAGTTTGCTTCGGATAGACGAATCGAACAGGCGCGAACCGACCTTGACGACGAGACCGCCGAGAATGTCGGGTTCGACGCGCGCATCGACGGAGACTTTGGCGCTACCCAGCACGCTGCGCAGCGTGTCGGTGAGCTGTTGAAGCTGGGCGGGCGAAAGCGCCACGGCCGAGGTGACGGCCACGGTGGTTTCGCCGCGGCGGCTGGCCAGCTCGGCCAGGAAAGCCGTGGCCATGGCGACGAGTTCGCGGGCGCGGCCGTTGGCGGCCACGGTGCCGATGAAATTGCGGGTGAGGCCGGAGATGCCGGCGGCATCGAGCACGGCCAGCAGCGCCTTGCCCTGCAGCGGGCGGCCGATCACGGGGCTGGCGATGAGGCGGGCGAGGTCGGCGCTCTCGGCGACCATCTTGCGGAATGTGACGAGGTCCTGCGCGACCTGATCGAGCGACTTGGCGGTGTCGGCCAGGTCGAAAAGGGCGCTGGCGTAGCGTCCGGCGACGCCGGTCGTGGCAGAGGTAGCAGTTGACACGTTAAAAGCCTCTCCAAGTACCGTTGCGTCCAGCCGGCAAGCCATTGTTCCGGCAGGACTTTTCCCAGGAGAACGTGTCGCGCAACTTGTCGCCCCCACCCCGGAAAAGCGCGCGTTGCTACCATGCGGTTTTCCCACGCGCAAGATTGCCAAAGGCCTGTATTACCGCGGTTTTTCAGCGCGCCGTGTCACAGGAAGGAATAGGGGTCGACATCGACCTGCAGACGGACTGATCCGGGCAATCCGATCCGCTCCAGCCAGGCATGCAACAGGGGTTGTAGCGCCGTTTCCCGGGAGGCCTTCAGCAGGAACCGTCGGCGGTGGCGGCCGCGCAGCAGCGCGAGCGGCGCGGTCGATGGGCCCAGCACCGTGACACCCTGTTGCTGTGGCGCCCGGCGTGCGAGTGCTGCGCAGACACCGTCGACCGCTGCGGGATCGGGCCCGGACACGATCAGAGAGGCGAGACGCCCATAGGGCGGCATGCCGGCAGCGGCGCGATCGGCCAGTTCGGCGGCGACGAAGCGGTCGCGGTCGCCCGAGACCAGCGCCTGCATCACTGGATGCTCGGGCATGTGCGTCTGCACCAGCGCGCGGCCCGGCCGATCCTCGCGGCCGGCGCGGCCCGCCACCTGATAGAGAAGCTGGAACGTCCGCTCCGCGGCGCGCAGATCGCCGCCGTTCAGGCCGAGGTCGGCATCGATCACGGCAACCAGCGTGAGATTGGGAAAGTGAAGGCCCTTGGCCGCCATCTGCGTGCCGATCAGGATGTCGAACTCGCCCGCGATCAAGCGATCGACGGCGGCCGACGCCTCGTCGCGGTTCATCAGCGAGTCCGAGGTGAACAATTCCAGCCGCGCCTCGGGGAACAGTTCCAGCGCTTCCTCGGCCAGCCGCTCCACGCCGGGACCGCAGGCCACGAACTGGTCGGCAGCGCCGCAATACTTGCAGGCATGCGCCGGCGGCTCGGTATGGCCGCAGTGATGGCAGACCAGCGTGCGCCGGAACCGGTGCTCGACCAGCCAGGCCGAGCATTGCGGGCATTCCAGCCCGTGGCCGCAGGCACGGCAGAGGGTGAGCGGCGCATAGCCACGGCGATTGAGGAACAGCAGCGACTGCTCGCCGGCTGCCAACGTCTGCTTCATCGCCTCGACCACCGGCGGCGACAGCCAACGTCCGCGCGGCGGCTGTTCGCGCCGCAGATCGACCGGCGTCAGCCGCGCCAGTTGCTGGCCGCCGTGGCGACCCGGCAGGTGGAGCGCGGTGTAGCGACCCGTCGTGACATTGACCACACTTTCGAGCGACGGCGTGGCCGAGGCGAGCACGATCGGCGCCGCCACCAATCTGGCCCGCACCACCGCCATGTCGCGGGCGTTATAGGAGACGCCCTCGTCCTGCTTGAAAGAGCCGTCGTGCTCCTCGTCGACCACGATCAGGCCGAGCTTCGAAAACGGCAGGAACAATGCCGAGCGCGCGCCCACCACGACGCCCACCCTGCCCTCGGCGATGCCGCGCCAGGTCTCGCGCCGCTCCAGCCCGGTCAGGCCGGAATGCCACGGCGCCGGCGGCGCGCCGAACCTGTCCTCGAAGCGTTTCAGCCACTGCGCCGTGAGCGCGATCTCGGGCAGCAACACCAGCGCCTGGCGGCCGGCGGCAAGGGCTGCGGCAATCGCCTCGAAATAGACCTCGGTCTTGCCCGCGCCCGGCACACCATCGAGCAGGGTCGCTGAGAAAGCGTCGGCCCGCACCTTGTCGACCAGCGCCTCCGAGGCACTCGCCTGCTCGGGCGACAGCGTCGGGCCGGGCCGCTCGCCGTCGGGCCGCGGAAACGCGCGCCGCATCGTGCGCTCGACCGGTTCGAGCAGGCCGACGGAGGCCATGGTCTTGATCACCGACGTGCCGACGCCAGCGAGATGGGCAAGCTCGGCCGCGGGCATCGCCGGCCCGTCGCGCAGCGCGTCGAGCACCCGGCGGCGGGCGGCGGTGAGTTTCAGCACCTCGTCGCCCGACGTCTCGGTGGGCCGGTAGATGGTCTCGGTCTTGGGCGCTTCCAGAGCAGACGGCACGCTCATCGCCATGCGCAGGACCGGCCCCGACGGCGCCAGCGTGTAGGCCGCCACCCAGTCGACGAAGCGACGCAGCGCATCGGCCATCGGCAGGGCGGGCAGGACTTCGACGATATCGCGCAGCTTTTCCAGCGCCACCTCGCCCGAGCCCTCGCCCCAGACCACGCCCACCGTCTCGCGCTTGCCCAGAGGCACCACGACGAAATGGCCCGCTGCCACCTCCATGCCGTCGGGCACCCGGTAGTCGTAGGCATCGGCGAGGGGCAGCGGCAGCAGGACCTTCACGGTCCGGGGCACTGTCCGAGGTGCCGTGTTTTCCACCGGCCCGGGGCACGTCGAGGCAGCCTCGTCGCCTTGTGGCTCGGAGGGGGAAACGCTAGAAATTGTGGTAGCGCGCAGGTCCGGACCACTGGCCATTGGGGTAGTTTATATGAAGTTCTTCGTCGATACCGCCGATGTCGCGGAGATCAAGGACCTCGCGGCCTCCGGCCTGCTCGACGGGGTGACCACAAATCCCTCGCTGATCGCCAAGTCGGGCCGCCAGATGCTCGATGTCATCAAGGAGATCTGCGCCATCGTCCCCGGCCCCGTGAGCGCCGAAACGGTGGCGACCGACCACAAGACGATGCTCGAGGAAGGCCGCAAGCTCGCCAAGATCGCCAAGAACGTCGCCGTGAAGGTCCCGCTGACGCCGGATGGGCTAAAAACCTGCAAGGCGCTCACCTCCGAAGGCACGATGGTGAACGTCACCCTCTGCTTCTCGGCGGCGCAGGCGCTGCTGGCGGCCAAGGCCGGCGCCACCTTCATCTCGCCCTTCGTCGGCCGGCTCGACGATATCGGCCAGGACGGCATGCACCTGATCGGCGAGATCATGACGATCTATCGCCAGTATCCGCACTTCAAGACCGAGGTGCTGGTGGCCTCGGTGCGCCACACCCAGCATGTGATCGCCGCCGCCAAGCTCGGCGCCCATGTCTCGACCCTGCCGCCCAACGTGCTGCGCCAGCTCTTCAAGCACGTGCTGACCGACAACGGGCTGAAAGCCTTCCTCGACGACTGGGCCAAGACCGGCCAGTCGATCCTCTGACCGCAAAGGCCAGCCCATGGCTAACGATGGCACGGTCACGGCGCCCGACGGTTCGGGACGGCAGGTCAAGGTGATCACGGCCGACGATGTCGTAGCCTACCTTAAAGCCCATCCGGCCTTCTTTACCGACCATGCCGAGCTGGCCGAAGAATTGGCCCTGGTGCCGCGCGTCCAAGGGCCTGGGGTCATCGACATGCAGCAGGCGATCCTGAAGCGCCTGCGCACCGAGATCGACAAGCTCAAGGACGAGCGCACCGAGATCATCGCCAATTCGAAGCAGAACCAGATCGTCCAGAACCGCATCCAGGCAGCGGTGATCAGCATCATCCAGGCCACGACCTTCGAGAAGATGATCCACGTCGTGACCCACGAGCTGCCCGAGTTGCTCGACGTCGACTTCATCACGCTCGCCATCGAGGCCAATGCCGACGCGCCCAAGCGCGTGCCGGTGCGCGGCGTCTATGTGCTGGCGCCGGGCGCCATCGATGCCGCCATCGGCCCGGAGAAGCACGCGCGTCTGCGCAGCTCGATCATCGGCGAGGATGCCTTCTTCGGCGAGGTCTCGCGCTTCGTGAAGTCCGACGTGCTGATGCGCCTGAAGGTTTCGACCGACTCGCCCGACGGCGTCATGTGCTTCGGCTCGCGCGAGCCCGAGGCCTTCGGCCCGGAGATGTCGACCGAGCTCCTGTTCTTCCTGGCCAAGGTGCTGGAGAACACGATCCGCGCCTGGCTCGATCTCCCCGAGTGAGCTTGGCCGAATGACCCTGGCGGAAGCGCAGTCGGACTGGCGCGACTGGCTGAAGAGCGAACGCCGGCTCGCCGCCCATACGCTGATCGCCTACGAGCACGACGTCGCGGGCTTCCTCGGTTTCATGACGACCTACCTCGGCACCGCCCCCACCATGGAGGCGCTGGCCAAGCTGAAGCCCGCCGAGTTCCGCGCCTGGCTGGCCGAGCGCTCGCGCCAGGGCATGGCGCGCAGCTCGACGGCGCGGGCCTTCTCCTCCGTCCGCTCCTTCTTCGGCTTCCTCGACAAGCGCGGCCTCGCCCACAACGCCAGCATCGGCACCATCCAGACGCCCAAGCTGCCGCGCTCGCTGCCCAAGGCGCTGAACGAGCGCGACATGGGCGAGTTGCTCGACACCGACCCGTCCGAAAAGGAACGCGCGGCCTGGATCGACCTGCGCGACAGCGCCGTGCTGCTGCTGCTCTATGGCGCGGGCCTGCGCATCGGCGAAGCGCTCGGCCTCACCAAGGCCGCCGTCGACGGCCTGATCCAGGCCGGCCAGGACACGCTCTCCATCACCGGCAAGGGCAACAAGACCCGCCTGGTCCCTCTTCTTCCGCAGGCGCTGGACGCCATCGTCGCCTACCGCGACGCCTGCCCGTGGCTGAAGGCGGCCGCGCCCGACGACGCCTTCTTCATGGGCGCCCGCGGCGGCGCGCTCGACCCCGCCATCGTGCAGAAGCGGGTGCGCGACATCCGCCATCACCTGGGCCTGGCCGACAGTGTGACGCCGCATGCGCTGCGTCATTCCTTCGCCACCCACTTGCTGGGCGCCGGCGGCGACCTCCGCACCATCCAGGAACTCTTGGGCCACGCCTCGCTCTCGACGACGCAGCGCTACACCGACGTCGACGCCGCCCGCCTCACCGCCGTCTACCGCAACGCCCATCCCAGGGCGAAGGTGCGTTAGAGACGATTTTACGGACACGAGTTGTCCAGAATCTGTCTGTCTGAAAATTCACAAATCACCGGCCCGCTTGAACCGGACGATTCTTTTCAACGCAGGCCCGAATCGCGGACCTGTCTGGAAATTCAGCCGCCTTTGTCATCGCGGGCGGGGTACCCCCGCCCTGGAACGTAGCGAGGGGCCTTTAAGGCTATGAGCAAAGATCCCCCTGAACTCACAAACGAAGTGCAACACCAGATTAGGGTGTTGCCATGGGGAGACATTACGGCCACCTCAGCCTCGAGGAGAGGTGCACGATTGCCCAGCTTTACCAAGCCGGCCAGTCGATCCGCCAGATTGCGACAGCTCTGGATCGCTCGCCATCGAGCATCTCTCGCGATCTGAAGCGCAACAGCGGGACCCAGGTCGGCTACAAGCCGAGCTACGCCGCGGAGCAGGCGGCGGCCCGGCGCTGGAGCGGATCGCGCCTGGAACGCGACGTCGAGCTGCGCACTCTCGTGCTCGACCAACTCAGGCGCGGCTGGTCGCCCGAGCAGATTGCCGGCCGGCTCGAGCAGCAGCACGCCCCCGTGACCATCAGCCATGAAAGCATTTACCGCTTCATCTACGCCCAGATCCGCCGCACCAACGACGGCTCCTGGCGCAACTACCTGGCCAGACGCAAGTACAGGCGCGGCTGGCATGGCCGGCGCAAACGCTCCGCCGACGACCTCATCAAAGGCCGTGTTTCCATTGCGTTGCGGCCTCCCGCCGTCGAGACCCGGCGGATCTTCGGCCACTGGGAAGGCGACTCCATGTCGTTCGCCGTACCCGGGCAGATCGCCCTCGTGGCGCTCGAACGCAAGTCCCGTCTCATCCTGGGAGCAAGGCAACCCGGCAAGGCCGCGCAACCCGTTGCCGAGCGGCTCTGCAACTGGTTCGAGCCGTTCGATCGGCGGCTGCGCCGCTCCATCACCTTCGACAACGGTACCGAGTTCGCTCAACATCTCGTCCTCACCGCCGAACTGGCCGTCCAGACCTTCTTCTGCGACCCCCACAGCCCGTGGCAGAAGGGCAGCGTCGAGAATGCCATCGGCCGCTTGCGCAGAGCCTTGCCCAGGAAAACAAACCTCGACACTATCGGCCACGAACTCTTCGACGCCTGGATCGCCGCCTACAACAACACGCCGCGGAAGTGCCTGCGGTTCAGGACTCCGGCTGAAGTCTTTCTTGCCAAACTGTTGCGCTTCGAACGTGAATCCACACCCTCGCTACGCTCGGGATGACACTGAACACGACGAACGACAGCGGCGTCACCGGCCACGAAAAAGGCCGCTCCGGGCAAGTGACCGGGCGGCCCGCGCAGTAGATGCACGCCGTGGCGACGATATCAGAAACGTAGCCCAAAACCTGCTGAACTTGCAAGTCTATGTTCGGAGCGGCTTCCGGAAGACGATCTCTCCATTGTCCTGGCGGCCGGTCTCCTCCCACCCGTTCGTCCGATAAAAGCGCTCGGCCCGCGTGCCGGGGCCCGTCGTCAGGGTAGCCACGGCGAAGCCCGCGGCGCGCAGGTCCTCGCAGGCGCGCGGCAGCAGCGCGCGGGCGATGCCGCGGCCCTCATAGTCAGGATGGATGAACAGGCCGAAGATCGTGCCGTCGCGCGAGTCGGCCACAGCAAAGCCCTGCACGGCGCCACCCTCCTCCCAGACCCAGAAGGCGCCGTTCGCGAAGATCCAGTCGGCGGTCGTGTCGACCTTGGCCACGGACGCCTGGCTCAGGCGATTCTCCCGCACGGCGAGGCGCACTTCGGAAATGCGCGGACGGTCGGCCAGGGTCGCTTTGCGAATCATGAAATGAGTCCGATGCAGTGCGTGAATGCGGCGAGCGATGATACCATCCCACGCGATGAAGCACGCGATACTCGCCGCAGCGTGTCTGGTCCTAGCGACCATGCTGGCACACGCCCAGCCACAGAGCGGGGCTGCTGGCACTGCTAGCGAGAATCCGAGTGCCTTCGTTGCCGACATCTGCCGCACGCTCGCCCAGGCGGCAGCCGACAACGAGTTGCCCGAGGAGTTCTTCACCCGCCTCATCTGGCAGGAGAGCCGTTTCGACCCCTCGGCGGTCAGCCCGGCCGGGGCGCAGGGCATCGCGCAGTTCATGCCGGGCACCGCCAGGATGCGCGGCCTCATCAACGCCTTCGAGCCGCTGCAGGCGCTGCGCGAGTCGGCGAGCTACCTGCGCGAGCTGCGCACGACCTTCCGCGGCAACCTGGGTCTGGCGGCGGCGGCCTACAATGCCGGCCCCGGCCAGGTCGAAGCCTGGCTGGCCGGCCGCAGCCGCCTGCCGCTCGAGACGCAGGCCTACCTGCGCATCATCACGGGCCACAGCGCCGAGGAATGGACGGCGAAGCCGCCGCCGCGGATAGAATCCTCGGCCACGCCGACGGGCGAGCGCTGCATCGAAATCGCCAGCCTGATGAAAGAGGTGCCGCGCCGCCGGCGCGACCTCACCGCCGACCCGGCCTGGGGACCGTGGGGCGTCCAGCTTGCCGGCAACTGGTCCGAAGGACGTGTCCTCGCCCACTACGAGCGGCTGCGCCGCAAGCACGATTCCGTTCTGGGCGACCGCCTGCCGCTGATTCTGACCGCGCGCCGGCGCGACCTCCCGACCTACTCCGTCCGGGTGTCGGAAAAGACCAGGGCGGAGGCGGAGACGCTGTGCAGCAAGCTGAAGGCCGCGGGCGGCGCCTGCATCGTCTTCCGCAACCCACGCGACTAGAGCGTCGCTACACCGGCGGCATCAGCCCGATCGGCCCCGTCGTTGAACCAGCCATTCGACGCCGAGGCTGCCGGCGACGGCCAGTACGGTAAGCCAGATGGCCGAGGGTTGCGTCGACCAGAGGCTGACCATGAACGCCGCGAGCACCAGGGCCATCAGCGCCGCACCACCTGCGATCAGGATGCGCGATCCTCCCGCCTCGCCGTGCAGCCGCCAGTGCGCCGCGAAGACCGCCAGGTAGGAGATCAGGAACGTGGCTCCGGCCACCTGTGCGATGGCGCCGAGATCGAACAGGTTGACCATAACCAGGATGGCACCTGCCGACCACACGAGGCCGTGCGTGCCGTGGCCCCAGGCGGCGCGGGCGAAGACTGTGGGTAACTGCCCTTTCTCCGCGAGGCCCCTGGAGACTTCGAGCGCACAGAATATGCTGGCGTTGATCGCCGAGGCGGTCGCGAACAGCGCGCCGATCGACACGATGATGAAGCCTGCGTTGCCAAGGACCGGCTTCGCCGCCTGCGCCACCGCCGTGCTCGAATACCGCGCGAGTTCGGCCGCCGAGATGTTGCCCAGCACGATCACCGACAGGCCAATGTAGAGGACGATCACCACGCCGATCGCCAGGAAGATGGCGCGCGGGATGGTCTTAGCGGGATTGGCGACGTGACCGGATGCGTTGGTCATCATCCCGTAGCCGGCATAGGCAAAGAAGGTGAGACCGACGCTGGCGAGCAAAGTGGCGGATCCCACGGTCGGACCGTTGCGCAGCATGGCGGGATCGATGCTCGGTACACCCGCCAGCAGAAGCGCCGTCAGGATGATCAGCTTGGCGGCGACCAGCAGTTCCTCGATACGGCCCACCGTGCCGGAGCCCACCATATTGATGACGACCAGGGTGATCACGATCGCCGACCCGAACATATTGGCGACAAGGGGAACGGACTCGTCGCCCAACAGCAGGCGGTCGGCATAGGCACCGAAGGTCTTGGCGATCATCGCGATCGAGACGATCTGCGTCACCAGGTAGAGCACCGACAGGCCGCCGGCCATGACCTTCGAGGGAAAGGCCCGGTCGAAGTAATCCATGATGCCGCCCGAACTCGGGAACCGTGCCGCGAGACGGGAGTAGGAATAGCCCGAGAGCAGCGCGATGACGCCGCCGATGGCAAAGGAGAGGTAGACATCGCTACCGGCCATCAGCGCCGCCTGGCCAAGCAGGGCGAAGATGCCGGCGCCGACCATCGAGCCGATGCCGAGCGCCGAGACGCTCCACATCCTCATCGGCCCATGCTTCGGAGGGGTGATCGCCTCGCTCACGGTCCTGACCTCGACACACGGCGGCTCATCGGCTTCAGCATCGACAGTCTCCCCCTCTTCCACGGACCCTACATGCAAACCGTCAGAACAGCACCGCCACGCGAATCGAAAAGACGGCTGCAGCCTGCTGCGCCGGCGTCAACGCCGGCTGGAGATAAAGCTGCACGTCGGGCGTGACCTGCAGCCGCTTGAACACCGTCCAAGCCCAGTAGAACTCGACCATCGTCTCGCTGGGCCGGGCGAACACACCGGCATAGAGGCTCTGGTTCGTCCGGTTCCAGGCGACGCCGAGGCCGATCTGGTCGAGCGGATCGCGGCCGAGCGGATTGTTGTAGACCGCCCCGCCGGCAATCGACGACTGGATGTACCAGCTAGAATTCCAGGCCGTGTTGGCGCGCAGGAACAGACCCCAATGCTCGCCGAGCGGCTGCGACGCGCTGAATGAGAGGCCCGAGCTCGCCCGCGGCTGAAGCACGACACCCGGCTGATCGTAGTAGAGCAACGCATATTCGCCCTGACCGAGCGTCGCAATGGTGGGCGACCAGGCGCCGTAGCCGAACCAGGCGTACTGGCCACGGCCCAGGGTGCTGAACAGGATATAGTTCGCCGCGATGTTGTTGGCGTCCTGGAAGCCGCCGGTCAGCGTGATCTCCTTGGTCGGGTTGAGCTGCGCATAAGCGCCGAGACTGCCTTGCGAATAGTTCTGGCTGCCGTTTTGAGCCAACGAGTAGCCGAGGAAGTTGACCTGCTGGTTGTTCGCGTAAGCGTTGCCGTCGAAGTTCGCGATCGGGAACTGGCCGAGCGTGACGGCGAGCCAGTCGCCGGGGAAGTCATGCGTGTAGCTCACCTGTGCGAAGGTAAGCGCGTTGCCCGGATAGTCGTTGACCGGGCTGTTGAGGTTCAGCCGGCTCTGCAGTCCGCCTCCCGTCGCTCCCGACCAGTACTGCGTCGCGATGTAGGAGAACTGGAACGAGCCGGCGCCGAGCCCGGGATTGTCGAACAGCTTCCAGTCGACCGAGGGCGTGAACAGACCCTGGACGGCACCGTAGCCCCCGTCGGGCGTGCCCGTCTGGCCGAGCGCCGAGACGGTCATGGTGTAGGAGAGGCCGGTCGTATCGGCGATCTGCTTCTTGGCCCGCACGATGCGCCTGACGCCGTCGTCGATTTCCTCCTCCAGCGTGCGGTTCTCGCGTTCCCTGGCGGCGCGCAACCGATCATGGACTCTGCCGACGTGGCGCACGCCGGTTTGCGACACAGCCAGAGAGGTCGAAGGCTGATTCTGCGTCGGCACCTGGGCAGCACCCTGCGCAACGGCAGCGCCCGGCGCGGCAAGCACCACCGCACAGATCAGAAATGGCGCCAATAGCAGCTGCGAACGACCAGACAAGCAGCGAAACCCCACCCCGTCTCCCTCTCCAGAATTTTGTCCGTCCCTTGACTCGGCACAGTCACGCGACACGGCGCCAGGACCAACCGGAACCTTCAGGCCCTTCCTGAGTCGTCTGCCCAATTCTATGGCGCCAACGTCTTCGCGAGGAATGATTTCACGTCTTCCACGAACTGCTTCCACGCCGGCTCATGCGCGCCATAGTGCGCGCCGCAGCAGCCGCCCGGCTTGCTGCGGTTGCCGACGCCGTCGAGATAGCGCACCGGCAGGCCGAGCGCGTCGAAACTGTGATGCGCGCCCTCGTAGATCCTGGTCTCGACCAGCTCGCGGCCTTTTACGACTCGATCGATCACGGCGCGGCATTGCGCCGGCGGCGTCCAATCGTCGAGCGCGCCCATCGCGAACAAGGTGGGCTGGCGCATCGTCAGCGACGGACCCATCGCATCGGCCAGGGCGCAATCGGGATAGACCAGCACGACGGCACGTGCCGTCGAAAGGGCAGGCGCGAGCGCATGCAGCAACGCCACACCGCCGCCGTAGGAATAGCCCATGACGGCAAGCCGCTGGGGATCGACGAAGCTTTGCGCGCCGAGCCAGGTGAGGGCGGCGTCGATGTCACGCGCCCGGCCCTCCGCCTGCGCCTGCGTCGGCCAGTTGCGGCCGCATATGTCCTTGAGGCCGCGCGCCGAGAAACTGTCGACGACCAGCGCGGCGTAGCCCCACGAGGCCAGCAGCCCGGCCATGCGCGCGGTGTTCTGGCCCGGCCCGCCGCAGCCATGGAAGATCGCGACGGCGGGCACGCGGCCGTTGGCGTTGGGGGCCGCGTTCGTGGGTTTGAAGAGCTGGGCGGCGAGCTGGACGTCGCCGGCTGGCACGCGGACGTTCTGCTGCGCCAGGGCCGTCGCGGCCACAAACAACATCAGCAGGAAAATCCAGCGTGCGACCATGCCACCACTTTGCCCAAAACCGCGCCCGGGAACAGTGTGGAATTGCGGATGGGTCGGCTAGAATGTTGGTCGAGTACGATTTACTACCGAGGAGACGCGTGATGGAAAAGACCAGCCCCACCATCCCGGACGTCGACCCCCGCCATCACCACAAGGTCTCGGGTATCTCCGACGGCATCGCGTTCGGCTTCACCAAGGTGCTGCGCTTCTGCGCCGACACGTTCTTTGCCCGGCGCTACGGCCACCGGGCGATCGTGCTGGAAACGGTCGCCGCCGTGCCCGGCATGGTCGGCGCGACACTGACCCATCTCCGCTGCCTGCGCCGCATGAGCGACGACGAGGGCTGGATCCGCACGCTGCTCGAAGAGGCCGAGAACGAGCGGATGCACCTCATGACCTTCATCCACATCGCCAAGCCGACGCTGTTCGAGCGCCTGGTGATCCTGGGCGTGCAGTGGGTGTTCTATCTCGCCTTCTTCGCGCTCTATCTCGTAAGCGCCAGGACGGCGCACCGCGTGGTCGGCTATTTCGAGGAAGAAGCGGTCATCAGCTACACGCACTATCTACGCGACCTGGACGACGGCAATTCCCCCAATGTGCCGGCGCCCGCCATTGCCCGTCACTACTGGAAGCTGCCGGAAGACACATTGCTGCGCGACGTCATCCTGGTGGTCCGCGCCGACGAGGCCCATCACCGCGACGTCAACCACGCCTTCGCCAACCAGCTCGGCGGCCTCGCGACGGCGGAGCGTCCGGTCGCGCCCTATCCCGAGCATGCCGCCGATGTCCGGCAGCCGGTCTGAGACTCAGTTCGCGCCCACCGGCGGCGTCGCGAAGGACGAGGTTATTGTCTCTGGAAGGTCGGGATGCCCTGCGTGCGATCGTCGAGCGCCTCGGCGCCCTCGGTCGGCAGGATCTTCACGAAGTTGAGAGCGCCGTTGATGTCGCCCTGCCAGACTTCCTTCGGCAGGTCGTAGACGAACTCGACGCCATAGCCGTTGGGATCGTGGATGTAGAGGCTGTGGGTCATGCCGTGCTCGACGCGGCGGTCGAACTTCACGCCCTTGTTCTGCAGGTAGGTGAGATGTTCCAGCCAGGCCTCGCGGCTCGGCATGGTGATGGCGATGTGGTTCACCGCCACCGGCATGTCGAACATCTTCCACTCGGCGGGCGGCGCTGGCAGCGCCTTGTTCTCGACCAGGGCCACGTCGTGATGATGGCTGGTGCCGTCCTCGCGGACGCCCGAGTAGAAGCGCATCTTGGGCGGGTTCGGACGCTCGGCGGTCGGCGTCAGCTGGCCGACCTGGCGAAAGCCCACGATCTCCGTCCAGAAGCGGTGCGACTCCTCGATGTCGCGGACGTTGAGCACGAGGTGATTGATGCCGCGCGGTGTGACCGGCTTGTCCATGGCGTTTCCTCCATACGGTAACGAAGCATAGCTTTTTTTGGCCTGGCCGGGAATAAACCCCTCCGGCTGGCGTCTCTCCCCCGCAGACAAACTGCAAAGGAGACTTTTATGCTGAAATCGTTGCTTTCCACCGCCGCCCTGCTCGCCGCTTTCGCCGCCGGCAGCGCCTTCGCCGCCGACCCCGCCAGCGTCACCCCGCCGATGGCCAAGGGCGGCATGTTCGTCACCGCGAGCGGCATGACGCTCTACACCTTCGACAAGGACGCCACGCCGGGCAAATCGGTGTGCAACGGCCCCTGTGCCACCAACTGGCCGCCCGCCATCGCCGCCGACGGCGCCAAGGCAACGGGCGACTGGACCATCATCACCCGCGACGACGGGCTGAAGCAGTGGGCCTACAAGGGCAAGCCGCTCTACGCTTTCGCCAAGGACACCAAGGCCGGCGACACCACTGGCGACGGCTTCCTGAACGGCGCCTGGCACATCGCCAAGTAGGTCCTGCATCCCTCCTCCCCTGCGGCGCGGGGGAGGAGTAAGGACTATCGATGGCCGATCCCGCCTCCCTGCTCGAACCGCTGATCCCGGCGCTGCGCCGCTACGCCTATGCGCTGCTGCGCGACCACGATGCGGCCGACGACCTGGTGCAGGACACGCTGGAGCGCGCGCTGTCGCGCTGGCGGCTGCGGCGGCCGGACGGCGATTTGCGCGCCTGGCTATTCACCATGCAGCGCAACCTGTTCATCAACGACTGGCGCCAGCGGCAGCGTCGGGGACCGCATGCCAGTCTCGACGATGTGGCATCGCCCGCCACTGCCGGCCAGCAGGAGGCCGGACTGGAAATGCGGGACGTGCTGGCAGCACTAGACCAGTTGCCCGAGGAGCAGAAGTCGCTGCTGCTGTTGATCGGCGTGGAAGATTTCTCGTACGACGACGCGGCGCGCATCCTCGGCGTGCCGATGGGGACGGTGATGTCCCGGCTGTCGCGCGGCCGGCAGAAGCTGCGCTCGATTCTGGAAACCGGGCGCGCCACGCTGCTTCGGAGAGTGAAATGATCGGCGAAGACGAACTACAGGCCTTCATCGACGACCGTCTCGACGGCGAGCGCCGAGCGGCGGTCGAGGCGCATCTTGCTCTCTATCCCGAGACCCGCGAGCGGGTGGCGCTTGAGCGCCGCCAGCGCGCGATGCTGCGCGGCCAGCTCGAAGCAAAGTTCGCCGAGCCGATCCCGGCCCGGCTGCGCATCGCCAACATCCGCGCCGGACAGCGCGGACAATGGGCGGGCTGGTTAGGGATGGGCCGGATGCGACCAATCGCGGCAGCAGTGGCGATCTTCGTCGTGGGGGCGGCCAGCGGCTGGTTCGCGAACGGCCTCACCCCTGTCTCGACGCCCGTGGCGCCGACCACCAGCATCGCCCAGGGCGCAACCGCTGCCTTCCGCACCTTCGTGGTCGAGGTCGCGCATCCGGTGGAAGTGGGGGCGGCGCAGGAGGCGCACCTGCTGCAATGGCTCAGCAAGCGGCTCGGCCGGCCGCTGGCAGCGCCCGACCTCTCGCGCTTCGGTTACAAGTTGATGGGCGGGCGGCTGCTGCCGGCGGGAAGCGCCGCTGCAGCACAGCTCATGTACGACGATGCGAGCGGCCGGCGCCTCACTGTCTATGTGCGCGCGGCCTCGGGCACGGAGACGGCCTTCCGCTTCCAGCAGGAGGGCGACGCCTCGACCTTCGCCTGGATCGACCAGGGCTTCGGCTTTGCGGTGACGGCGATGGCCAGCCGCGACGAGCTGCTACCGATCGCCGAGGCCGTCTACCAGAGGTTCGTCGGCAAGAGCTGAGGCGGCCTTCGGCGTCACTTCGCCGGATCGGTCATATCCTCAAATTCCTTGAGGTGGCTCGGCGCCCATTTGTGGTTGCGGGCCTGGATGATCCAGCGGTTGAGGAATGCCCAGCGCCGGCGGCCGGCCTTCACCCAGACCCGGCCGATCTCGAACTCGGTGGCGAGCAGGTAGATGCCGAGAACGAAGAAGATCCAGCCCTGCAGGATCGGCAGGAGGCCGCCCACGACCGACATGACCATGCAGCCCGCGATCGCCAGCGCCATCAGGGGCTTGCGCATCTCGCGCCTACAGGTGGATCGGCTTTTCCCAGGCCGCCAGAGCCGCTTCCTTGAGCGCCTCGTTGACGGTCGGATGGGCGTGGCAAACGCGGCCGATGTCCTCGGCCGAGGCCCGGAACTCCATGGCGAGGGCGGCCTCGCCGATCATCGTGCCGGCCTCGGCGCCGAAAATGTGCACGCCCAGGACGCGGTCGGTGGTCTTGTCGGACAGTACTTTCACAAATCCCTCCGTCGCGCCGTTCGCGCGGCTGCGCGGGTCGGCGGTGAAAGGATATTTGCCGACCTTGAAGGCAACGCCGGCTGCTTTCAGTTGTTCCTCTGACTTGCCGACCCAGGCCACCTCGGGCTGGGTGTAGACGACCGACGGCACCAGATCCCAGTTCACATGGCCCTTCTGGCCCGCCAGCGTTTCGACGCAGGCGATGCCATCCTCGCTCGCCTTGTGCGCGAGCATCGGACCGTCGATCACGTCGCCGATGGCGTAGATGCCGGGCACCGAGGTCTGGAAATGCGCGTCGACGGCGATGCGGTCGCGGTCCGTCAATTTTACGCCGACCTTGTCGAGGCCGAGGCCGGCCACATAGGGACGACGGCCGATGGCCACGAGCACGACGTCGGCCTGCAGCGTTTCGGCCGCTCCGCCCTTGGAAGGCTCGACGGTGAGCGTGACGCCCGCCTCGCTGCTTTCAGCCTTGGTCACCTTGGAGCCGAGCTTGAACTTCAGCCCCTGCTTGGCGAGCGCACGCTGGAAGAACTTGGTGATCTCGTCGTCGATGCCGGGGCAGATGCGGTCGAGGAATTCTACGACCGTCACCTCGGCGCCCAGTCGCCGCCACACCGAGCCCAGTTCGAGGCCGATGATGCCGGCGCCGACCACGACGAGGTGCTTCGGCACTTCGGTGAGTTCGAGCGCGCCCGTCGAGGACACGATCTTCTTCTCGTCGATGGCCACGCCCGGAAGCGGCGTCACTTCCGAGCCGGCGGCAATGAGGATGTTCCTGGCCGCGACCGTGTCCTTCACGGCGCCGTCGGGACCGAGTACCGCAACACTGCCGGCAGCCTCGATGCGACCAGTGCCCTGCAGCCAGGTAATCTTGTTCTTCTTGAACAGGAATTCGATGCCCTTGGTGGTGGCGCCCACCACTTCGCCCTTGCGCTTCATCAGCTGGGCGAAATCGAGCGTGGGTGCGGCGACCACGATGCCGTGCGCGGCCAGATCGTGGCCCGTCTCCTCGAACAGGTGCGAGGACTGCAGCAGCGCCTTGGACGGAATGCAGCCGACGTTGAGGCAGGTGCCGCCGAGCGTCGCGTTCTTCTCGACGACCGCCACCTTCATGCCGAGCTGGGCCGCGCGGATCGCCGCCACATAGCCGCCCGGTCCGGCGCCGATCACGACGAGGTCATAAGTTTCGTTTGCCATTCATCGCCTCAAAATCTTCCGGACCGCGCGCGTCTCGCGCGCCTCATGAGCGGGCGGGACGCCCGCGGTCCGTATGAGTATGACGATCAAACCCCGAGCAACAGCCGCTCGGGATCCTCGATGCATTCCTTGACCCGCACCAGGAACAGCACGGCCTCGCGGCCGTCGATGATGCGATGGTCGTACGACATGGCGAGATACATCATCGGCCGCGCCTTGATCTCACCGCCCACCACCATGGGGCGCTGCTGGATCTTGTGCATGCCGAGGATGCCGGACTGCGGCGGATTGAGGATCGGCGTCGACATCAGCGAGCCGTAGACGCCGCCATTGGAGATGGTGAAGGTGCCGCCCGTCAGGTCGGCGATCGAGAGCTTGCCGTCGCGCGCCTTGCGCCCGAGTTCGCCGATGCCCTTCTCGATGCCGGCGAAGTCGAGCACGTCGGCATCGCGCAGCACCGGCACGACCAGGCCCTGTGGCGTGCCGACGGCGACGCCGATGTCGTAGTAATTCTTGTAGACCAGTTCGTCGCCTTCGATCTCGGCATTGACCGACGGCAGTTCCTTCAGCCCGGCGATGCAGGCTTTGACGAAGAACGACATGAAGCCCAGCCGTGCGCCGTGCTTCTTCTCGAAATCCTCCTTCAGCCGCTCGCGCAACGCCATCACGTTGGTCATGTCCACCTCGTTGAAGGTGGTGAGCATGGCGGCGGTGTTCTGCGCTTCCTTGAGACGGTTGGCGATGGTGCGGCGCAGGCGCGTCATCCGCACGCGCTCCTCGCGGTCGGCGCGCGAGCGCGGGCCACTGGACCCTGGACCGGGAACGGCGGGCTTGGCGGCGGCAGCGCTCGGCGCCGGCACCGATGCGATCGCGGCCAGCACGTCCTCCTTGGTGGCGCGGCCGTCCTTGCCCGTGGGCTGGATGGCGGACGCGGCGACGCCCGTCTCCTCGGCGAGCTTGCGCGCGGCGGGGCCCGAGGCGGCGAGGTTGGCGCCAGCCGGTGCAGGTGCCACGGCCGGAGCTGGTGCAGGCGCAGCGGGCTTCGGCGGCGGCGGGGCAGCAGCGGCAGCCGGCTTCGGCGCGGCGGCTGCTCCTGCTGCGCCCGCCTCGATATGACAGAGCACGGCGCCGACCTGGATGGTGGCGCCTTCCTCGACGGCGAGATCGGCGATGCTGCCGGCCACCGAGGCGTTGACCTCGACCGTGACCTTGTCGGTCTCGAGCTCGCAAAGCGGCTGATCGATCGTTACTGCGTCGCCCACTTTCACCAGCCACTTGGCGACAGTCGCTTCCGTGACCGATTCCCCCAGTGCCGGGACCTTGATCTCGACGGCCATGACTAAAACCCTTTCCCTACCCGCGCTCAACCGACAGTGAGAGCGCGGTCGACCAGATCGGCCTGTTCCTTGAGATGCGTGCGCGCCGAACCGGTCGCGGGTGACGCCGCTTCCGCCCGGCCGATATAGACCGGCCGCTTGGCCGTCACGTTGGCGCCCGACAGCGCCCGCTCGATGCGGCGGTCGATGAAATGCCAGGCGCCCATGTTCTCGGGCTCCTCCTGGCACCACACCACCTCGGCATTGGGATAATGCGACAGCCGCACGCCCAGCCGGCTGAACGGGAACGGATAGAGCTGCTCGATCCTCATGATCGCGATGTCGTCGATCTTGCGCTTGCGGCGTTCGGCCACGAGATCGAAGTAGACCTTGCCCGAGCACAGCACGACACGGCGGACCTTGGCCGGATCGGCGAGCTGGTCGGTCTCGGCCAGGATGCGCCGGAACGACGAGCCCGGCCCGAAATCGGCCAGGGTCGACACGCACTCCTTGTGGCGCAGCAGCGACTTCGGCGTCATGACGATCAGCGGCTTGCGGAACGACCGGCGCATCTGGCGGCGCAGCGCATGGAAGTAGTTGGCGGGCGTCGTGGGATTGATCACCTGCCAGTTGTCCTCGGCCGAGAGCTGGAGGTAGCGCTCCAGCCGGGCCGAGCTGTGCTCCGGGCCCTGCCCCTCGTAGCCATGCGGCAGCAGCATCACGAGGCCGTTCATGCGCAGCCACTTGCTCTCGCCGGAGCAGATGAACTGGTCGATGATGACCTGGGCGCCGTTGGCGAAGTCGCCGAACTGCGCCTCCCACAACACCAGCGCATTGGGCTCGGCCGACGAATAGCCGTATTCGAAGCCCAGCACGCCCTGCTCGTTCAGCGGACTGTCGATGACCTCGAAGTGCGCCTGCTCCGACGCCACGTGATTGAGCGGAATGTACTTCGCCTCGGTGGTCTGGTCGACCAGCACCGAATGGCGTTGCGAGAAGGTGCCGCGGCCGGAGTCCTGGCCGCTCAGCCGCACCGGCGTGCCTTCGGCCAGCAGCGTGCCCCAGGCCAGCGCCTCGCCGGTCGCCCAGTCGATGTTCTCGCCGGTGTCGATGGTCTTGCGCTTCTCCAGGAGCTGGCGCGTGATCTTGCGATTGAGGTCGAAGTTCTTCGGCGCTTCGGAGATCGCGCGGCCGACAGAGAGGAGCTGGTCGAGGTCGACCGCGGTCACGCCCTTGCGATCCTCCTCGCCCGGCGCGACCGTGAAGCCCGCCCACTTGCCTTCCAGCCAGTCGGCCTTGTTGGGCTTGTAGTTGGTCGCGGCCTCCAGCGCCTTGTCGAGTTTTTCGCGCAAGGCTGCGTCCATGACGGCAACATCGGCGGCGCTCACCACGCCTTCGGCCTCGAGGTGGCCGGCGTAGACTTCCTTTACCGTCCTGTGGCCGCCGATCTCCTTGTACATCAGCGGCTGGGTGAACATCGGCTCGTCGGCCTCGTTGTGGCCGTGCCGGCGGTAGCAGAACATGTCGATGACGACGTCGCGCTTGAAGTGCTGGCGGAACTCGGTGGCAATGCGCGAGACGTGGACCACCGCCTCGGGATCGTCGCCGTTCACGTGGAAGATCGGCGCCTGCACGATCTTGGCGACCTCGGTGCAGTAGGGGCCGGAGCGCGAATAGGTCGGCAGCGTCGTGAAGCCGATCTGGTTGTTCACGATGAAATGGATGGTGCCGCCGATGCGGTAGCCGCCGAGGTCGCTGAGGTCTAGGCTCTCGGCCACCAGCCCCTGGCCCGCGAAGGCCGCGTCGCCGTGCATCAGGATCGCCATCACCTGGCTGCGCTCGGTGTCGCCGCGCTGGTCCTCCTTGGCGCGGGCCTTGCCCAGCACCACCGGATTCACCGCCTCGAGATGCGAGGGATTGGGCGCCAGCGAGAGGTGGACGACGTTGCCGTCGAACTCGCGGTCGGCCGAGGCGCCGAGGTGATATTTCACGTCGCCCGAGCCGCGCATTTCCTCGGGCTGCGAGGAGCGGCCCTGGAATTCCGAGAACAGCGCGGTGTAGCTCTTGTGCATGACGTGCACGAGGGTGTTGAGGCGGCCGCGGTGCGGCATGCCCATCACCACGTCGCGGACGCCGAGCTGGCCGCCGCGCTTCAGGATCTGCTCGATGCCGGGGATCAGCGACTCGCCGCCGTCGAGCCCGAACCGCTTGGTGCCGACGAACTTGACGCCGAGGTAGCGCTCCAGCCCCTCGGCCTCGACGACCCGCTGCAGGATCATCTTGCGGCCTTCGACCGTGAACTCGGTGTGGTTCTCGATGTGCTCGATGCGCTCCTGGATCCAGGCCTTCTGGTCGGG
Source organism: Reyranella sp. (assembly GCA_052386855.1). Classification (GTDB taxonomy): domain Bacteria; phylum Pseudomonadota; class Alphaproteobacteria; order Reyranellales; family Reyranellaceae; genus Reyranella. The sequence continues at coordinate 3,405 of JBQTJT010000095.1, read as the reverse complement.
ATCGCTGATGTGCATGTATTCGACGCCGATCCTGCCGCAGTAGGTCTTGCGCAGGCGGTCCCAGATTTGCCGCAGCGTCGCGGACTCGCCCAGACCGAGCGAGCCGAAGATCAGGATGGGACGCTCCCAGTCGGCCTCGCCGAAACCGTAGGTCGCGGGATCGAGTTCGCGATGCCGTTCCTGGCGCACCAGGCCGAGCGGATCGAGATCGGCCTCGAGATGGCCGCGGATACGGTAGGAGCGGATCAGCAGGAAGGCGCGCGACGTGTCGTGGGCGGCAGCGCGGATCTCGGCCTCGGTCTTGCCGGCGAACGGCGCCGGCGCGGCGGCAGCGCCATTGCCGCCTTTCACATTGCGATTGGCGGGCGCCTTGGCCTCGAGGTCGGCGGCGCCGATGACCCTGACGCCGTTGGGTGCCCAGGACGCGCCGCGCGTCTCGGCCAGCACATCGGCCTTCTCCTCGGCGAGTGCTGAGAAGAACGTCTGCCAATCCCGGTCGACTGCATTGGGATCGCCCTGATAGCGCGCGTAAAGCTCTTCGATGAATGGCGCATTGGCGCCGAACAGGAACGACGTCTGCTCTGCTTTCATGGCCCGCAACTCCTTGGCCTGTCTTTGCTGGCCGCCTGGCAGAGGCTGGGCGGCAGTTGGCTGGTCAGCCCTTCATGGCCTTCAGCATTTCCTCGCCGAGCGCGGCGGGCGAATCCGCCACCTTGATGCCGACGGAACGCATGAAATCCACCTTGAATTCGGCCGTGTCCTGGCCGCCCGAGATCACCGCACCGGCATGACCCATGCGGCGGCCCGGCGGCGCGGTGCGGCCGGCGATGAAGCCCACGACCGGCTTCCTGGTCTTCGACGCCTTGATGAACTCCGCACCCTTGACCTCGGCGTCGCCACCGATCTCGCCGATCATGACGATGCCCTGGGTCTCGGGGTCGGCCAGAAACATCTCCAGGCACTCGACGAAGTTGGTGCCGTTCACCGGATCGCCGCCGATGCCGATACAGGTCGTCTGGCCGAGGCCGGCCGCCGTGGTCTGGGCCACCGCCTCGTAGGTGAGCGTGCCGGAGCGCGAGATGATGCCGATCTTGCCGCGCTTGTGGATGTGGCCCGGCATGATGCCGATCTTGCACTCGCCCGGGGTGATGACGCCGGGGCAGTTGGGGCCGATCAGGCGCGACTTCGAGCCCGTGAGCGCCCGCTTCACCCTGACCATGTCGAGCACCGGGATGCCCTCGGTGATGCACACCACCAGCGGGATCTCGGCATCGACCGCTTCCAGGATCGAGTCGGCGGCATAGGGCGCGGGCACGTAGATTACCGACGCCGTGGCGCCGGTCCTGGCCACAGCCTCGGCCACGGTGTCGAACACCGGCAGGTCGAGATGGGTGGTGCCGCCTTTGCCCGGCGTCACGCCACCCACCATCTTGGTGCCGTAGGCGATCGCCTGCTCGGAATGGAAGGTGCCCTGGCTGCCGGTGAAGCCCTGGCAGATGACCTTGGTGTTCTTGTCGACCAGCACGGCCATCAGTTGGTCTCCTTGACGGCCTTGACGATCTTCTCGGCGGCGTCGGCCAGGTTCTCGGCCGAGGTGATCTTGAGACCCGACTCCTTCAGGATCTTCTTGCCGAGTTCGACGTTGGTGCCTTCCAGCCGCACGACCAGCGGCACGTGCAGGTTCACTTCGCGGGCCGCGGCGACCACGCCCTCGGCGATGACATCGCAGCGCATGATGCCGCCGAAGATGTTGACCAGGATGCCCTCGACGTTGGAATCCTTGAGGATGATCTTGAACGCCGCCGTCACGCGCTCCTTGGTGGCGCCGCCGCCGACATCGAGGAAGTTGGCGGGCGCCGAACCGTAGAGCTTGATGATGTCCATGGTGGCCATGGCGAGGCCGGCGCCGTTCACCATGCAGCCGATCTCGCCGTCGAGCTTGACGTAGTTCAGCGCGTACTTGGCAGCCTCGGTCTCGGCCGGGTCTTCCTCGTCGAGGTCGCGCAGCGCCTCGAGCTCGTTGTGCCGGTAGAGCGCGTTGTCGTCGAACGTCATCTTGGCGTCCAGCGCGATCACGTCGCCGGCCGCCGTCACGACCAGCGGATTGATCTCGATCAGCGAGGCGTCGAGTTCGGTGAAGGCGCGGTAGAGGTTGCCGAGCAACGTCACGAAGGCCCCGACCTGCTTGCCCTGGAGGCCAAGCGCGAAGGCGATCTTGCGGCCCTGGTAACCCTGGAAGCCAGCGGCGGGATCGACCGTCTGCTCGACGATCTTCTCGGGCGTCTCGTGCGCCACCGTCTCGATGTCCATGCCGCCCTCGGTCGAGGCGATGACGGCGATCCGGCCCACGGCGCGATCGACCAGCAGCGAGAGGTAGAGCTCGCGTTTGATGTCGCAGCCTTCCTCGATGTAGAGCCGCTTGACCGTCTTGCCGGTCGGTCCGGTCTGCTTGGTGACCAGCTCGTGGCCGAGCATCGCGGCCGCGTTGGCGCCGACCTCGTCGACCGACTTGGCGATGCGCACGCCGCCTTTACCGTCGGGATCGTTCTTGAAACGGCCCTTGCCGCGCCCGCCGGCGTGGATCTGGGATTTCACGACGGTGACGGCGCTGCCGAGCTTGCGGGCAACGTCCATGGCCTCGTCTTTTGTATAGGCGACGCCGCCCTTGAGCAGGGGGACGGCGAATTTGGCCAAGAGAACCTTGGCCTGATACTCGTGGATATTCATGGAGTCCTATTGCTCGGGACCGGCCAGGAAGCGCTCACAACCACTTAGTTGTAAAATGCAACTGACCAATGGTTGCGGCACTTTATGAGTGCCGCAACGCCTTGGCAACGACGGACTCATGATCCTTTTGGGTCATTCGACCAAAGTCGGGGGTTCTCCCCGGATCGGGCCCGGATCAGGCCCGACCGACGATCTTGTTGGTGGCGTCGATCAGCGACCGAACGGCGGCCACCGACTTGTCGAACATCGCCTTTTCCTCGGCATTGAACTCGACCTCGACGATGCGCTCGACGCCTTTTGCCCCGATCACTACCGGCACGCCGATGTAGAGGCCCTTCACGCCATATTCGCCGTTCAGCATCGCGGCGCAGGGGATCATACGCTTCTTGTCCTTGAGGAAGGACTCGGCCATGGCGATGGCCGACGCGGCCGGGGCGTAGAAGGCCGAGCCGGTCTTGAGATGGGCCACGATCTCGGCGCCACCGTCGCGGGTGCGCTGCACGATCGCCTCGAGGCGTTCCTTGGTGGTCCAGCCCATGTCGACCAGGTCGTGCAGGGAAATGCCGCCGACCGTCGAATAGCGCAGCAGCGGCACCATCGTATCGCCGTGGCCGCCCAGCACGAAGGCCGTCACATCCTCGACCGAGACGTTGAATTCCTCGGCGAGGAACGAGCGGA
>JBQTJT010000094.1:0-63086 GCA_052386855.1 Reyranella sp. | reverse complement strand
TCGAGCGGACCCCCGACGAACGCCAACAGGCGTTCCATGATGACCGGCGCCGTCGATGGTGCGCGAACGATCTTCTTGACGGCGATGTTGCTCATTTCGAAACGGATCAGAGTTGGCGCGATGAGCTTCGCCTCGGCGAGGCGATCGGCAATAGCCTCAGCCTCCGGCTCGCCGAAGTACAAGGCCGCGATGGCCGAAGCATCCACGACCTCAACGCGCATTGCGATCCGCGCGAACGATCGCAGCCGACTCCGACGGTCCCGTCAGACCGAGTGCCTGCGTTTCCCGCAGGATATCGGCGGCCGTCAGCCGGGGCTTCTCCTCGACGGCCTCGGTAATGATCGCCATCAATTCGCCCTGCAGCGAACGATGGTTGCGCTCGGCGCGCTTCTTCAGCTTGCGGACCAGTTTTTCCGGCGCATTCTTGATCGAGAGATTGACTGTCACCGCTGGCTCCAAAATGGAGGCAAAATGGAGCCACAAGGCTAGGCAAACGCCGCTTGAGTGTCAACGGGCCGGTATTGTAGACCGTCTCCCGCTTTACTGGGAAATCCGATGAACCTCGTGGTCCCTTCTCTCGACCGGCTGCCGGGCTACGCCGACGCGCTGCGGCGTGGCTTCTGGTCGGACAATCTCCGCCGCGAGGAGTCCGCCCGCGAGGAATTGGCGATGATCGCGGCCGATCCGGCGGATTTCGTGGCCGCGCTCGACGATCCCGAAGGCAAGCGACCGCCCATCGTGCTGCCCGACGGCAGCACGGTGCCGCGCCTGCCGGGCTACCGCCGCTGGATATGGGACGACGGGTTCTGCGGCGCGGTGAACTTCCGCTGGCAGCCTGGCACGTCCGACCTGCCGAAACATGTGCTGGGGCACCTCGGTTATGCCGTCGTGCCGTGGAAGCAGCGGCGGGGCTACGCCACGCGCGCCCTGGCGTTGATGCTGCCGGAAGCGCGCAAGCTCGGCCTCAAGCACATCGACCTCACCACCGATCCCGACAATCTGCCGTCGCAGAAGGTCATCACCGCCAATGGCGGCGCCATGGTGAATCGCTTCCGCAAGGAGGCGGCCTACGGCGAGGGCGACGCCCTCCTGTTCCGGATCCCGCTCTAACCGCCGACGCGGACGACGGTTTCGGCCATCGCCGACAGCAGGGACAGCCCACGGGCCTTCAGGGCGCGGGACGAATCCTTGCCGCCGATCTGGCCGTCCAGCAGCAGGCTGATGAAGCCATGGACCGAGGCGCCGGCGAAGTCGGCCATGCGTTGCTTGATCTCGCCTGAGGCATGCGGGATTGCCGCCTCGACGGCGGCGGCGTGGAGATTGCGCACGGCCTCGGCAGCGGCGGCCAGCGCCGGCGTCTCGAGCCGATTGGCTTCCCGGCTGAACATGAGCTGGAACAGGGCCGGATTGCCGGCGGCGAAGGCCATGTAGCCGACGCCCTGCGCGACCAGATGGCCGGTGACGCCACCCTCCGCCCGTGCGGCCTCGGCGGTCATGGCCGCCGCCAGCTCGTGGAAGCCCTGGACGGCAAGGGCCGCCAGCAGGTCGTCGATCGAGGCGAAGTGATAGGCCGGTGCGGCGTGGGAAACGCCGGCCCGCCGGGCGCATTCGCGCAAGGTGAAGCCTCGGATGCCCTTTTCCTCGAGCAGCGCCCGGCCAGACGAGGCCAGAGCCTCGCGGAGCTGTCCGTGGTGGTAGGGCTGGGCCTTGGGTCGGGCCATTTTGCCTCCGGCAAGATATTGGACGCCTCAATCTTGACGATGGAAAGAGGCAGAAATCTGGCTGACTTCCCCCCAGATCCTGTGGCTCTGTCGTGACCTGGAATCGAGGGAGACCGGAAATGTCGTTCGAAGCCTGGGCCGCCTTCGCCGCCGCATCGACCATCTTGCTGCTCATTCCGGGACCGACGGTGCTGCTGGTGGTGTCCTATGCCCTGGGGCAAGGCTGGCGAACGGCGCTACCCATGGCGGTCGGCGTGGCCCTGGGCGATTTCACCGCCATGACGCTCTCGATGCTGGGGTTGGGCGCCCTGCTCGCCACCTCCGCCACCCTGTTCACGGCCCTGAAATGGCTGGGGGCGGCCTATCTCGTCTACTTGGGCATCAAGCTCTGGCGGGCCGGCGACACGATGGACGCCCCGCCGAAGACCGACGCGGTTTCGGCCGCCAAGATGCTGGGGCATGCCTGGCTGGTGACGGCGCTCAATCCCAAGAGCATCACCTTCTTCGTGGCCTTCCTGCCCGCCTTCCTCGATCCCACGGCCGACTTCCTGACGCAGATGCTGGTGTTCGAGACGACCTTCCTGGTCCTGGCCTTCGCCAATGCCTTCGGCTACGCGCTGGTCGCCACCAAGGCCCGGCGCTTCGCCGCTAACCCGCGGGCGATCGGCGTCGTGAACAAGGTTGGCGGCGGACTGCTGGTCAGCGCCGGTGTGGCAACGGTTGCCTTTGCCGGTTCGCGGAACTAGGTGTCGACAATCATCGGCAGGGAGAAAAGATCATGATCGGCTATGTGACTCTCGGCAGCAACGACCTCGACAAGGCGCGGTCCTTCTACAGCGCCCTGCTCGGCAGCATCGGCGGCAAGGAACTGATGCGACTGGACCACGGCTTCACTCTGTACGGAACGGGCCTGGGCAAGCCGGCCGTCGCTCTGGTCGAGCCGTACGATGGCAAGGCAGCGACCGTCGGCAACGGCGTCATGGTGGCATTGGCCGTCGACTCCCGCGACAAGGTCGGTGCCGTCCATGCCAAGGCGCTCGAACTCGGGGGAACCTGCGAAGGCAAGCCCGGCGTGCGCGGCGAAGAGGGGCCGCAGGCTTTCTACGGCGCCTACTTTCGCGACCTCGACGGCAACAAGCTCTGCGCCTTCAGGATCGGCCCGAAATAGTCGCTGCTACCTCTCCGGTTCACTGACGAAGGAGATTGGCGAGCCCGGCTGGATTCGAACCAGCGACCACCAGCTTAGAAGGCAGGTGCTCTATCCCCTGAGCTACGGGCCCGAATTCGTAGAATAGCACGCCGCGGCCGAGTTCGCCGTCAGTGCGTCCAACGCCCGACGCGGGTGTAGGCGAAATTATCGGCATAGGCCTTCGGTCTGATCGGCCGCGCATGGGGCAATTCGACCGTGTACTGCCAGCCGTTCTTCTCGGCATGGGCCTTGGCCTCGTCGAGCGTCGCGAACTGCAGCTTCACCTGCTCCATGGTGTAGCGCGAGCTGGTCCAGCCCATCAGCGGGTCGACCTGCTTGGGCGAGGGTTCGGGCTCGAGCACCCATTCGTGGGTGTTGCGGGTCCCGGACTGCATGGCCGTCTTGGCCGGCTTGAAGATGCGAACCTTCATGAACTCCAATACTCCGCTCGCGGGGCCTTGGTCGGGGCGGCCGGATTCGAACCGACGACCTTCTGCGCCCAAGGCAGACGCGCTACCAGACTGCGCTACGCCCCGCCGCAAGGACTTTGCAGGCGGGGGACTTCTACCAGCGGCGACGATCCCTCGAAAGCGCAAATTCCGGGTGCTACACTCGGCCATGTTCGATCAAACGCCCGAAGAGGGCCGCCCCGGCCGCGCGCCCTCGGTCAATGTCCTGGGCGGGGCCCTGCAGCCCTGCTCCGTCGAGCCCGTGACGGGCTTTTATCGTGACGGTTGCTGCAATACCGGCGCCGAGGATATCGGCCTGCACACGGTCTGTGTCGTGTTGACGGAGGCGTTCCTGGCCTTCTCCCGGGCACATGGCAACGACCTCAGCACGCCGATGCCGCAATATGGCTTTCCCGGCCTGAAGCCCGGCGACCGCTGGTGCCTGTGCGCCGCCCGCTGGAAGGAAGCCTTGGACGGCGCCGCCGCCCCAAACGTGGTGCTCGAGGCCACCCACGCCGCGACGCTCCGCGTCGTGTCGCTCGACGAGCTGAAGAAGTACGCGTTCCGGCCGAACTAGATGAAGAGCTGGGCAAAAATCGACGGCGCGCTGGCCGACTATGTCGACGACAACTGGTTGCGCGAAAGCGCGGTGAAGCGCCGGCTGCGTGAAGAAACGGCCCGGCTGCCGCAGGCCGGCATGCAGATCTCGGCCCATCAGGGCCAGCAGCTCAGCCTGCTCGCGCGCGCGATCGGCGCCCGGCGCGCGGTCGAGGTCGGCACCTTCACCGGCTACTCCTCGCTCTGCATCGCCGAGGCGCTGCCTCCGGACGGCAAGCTCTGGTGCTGCGACGTCAGCGAGGACTGGACCAAGGTGGCGCGGCGCGCCTGGAAGGAGGCCGGTCTCGAGAGCCGCATCGAACTCACCATCGGGCCGGCGCTGGGCACGCTCGACTGGCTGCTGGCCCAGGGCCTGGCCGGCCAGCTCGACCTCGCCTTCATCGACGCCAACAAGGAAGACTACGACGCCTACTACGAGCGCTGCCTGAAGCTCGTGCGCCGCGGCGGTCTCATTCTGATCGACAATGTGTTGTGGCGTGGACGCGTCGCCGACGTGTCACATGTTGACGCCGACACGTCCGCGCTCCGCGCGCTCAACGCCAAGCTCAAGACCGATGAACGCGTCGATCTCGTCCTGTTCGCCGTCGGCGACGGCATGAGCTGCGCGCTGAAGCGCTGACCTAGGCCGCGTTGCCGAAGATCGCGTGCTTGACCTTGTCGCCGGGCTTGAGGCCCAGCAGCTTGGCACTGCCGCCGTTGATCTCGAGCACGCCGCGCACCGGGAATTGACTGGGGATGGCGTCGGTCGACAGCGGTACGGCGTTGGAATGAATGTGCCGGATGGTGCCGTCTGCCGCGATGAAGATCATGTCGAGCGGGATCAGGGTGTTCTTCATCCAGAAGCTGACGGGCTGCTCCTGGTGGAAGTCGAACAGCATGCCTTCGTAGGGACCGAGGCTCTTGCGGAACATCAGCCCGTGCGAGCGCTCGAGGTCGTTGGTCGCCATGTCGACGTCGAACTTGAGCTCGCGGCCCCCGGTCTCGATCAGCAGCGACGAGCGCTTGAACTTGACGTCGGCGCCCTGTGCCGCCGCGGCGCCGGCCGCCAAGGCCAGGGGAGCCGCAAAAAAGAGCCGGCGGCCGAGCCGCCGATGAATGCCTGCGAATGCCATCCCCATGGGATAGAGCCCGATTTCGTCAAACTCAAGACACTTGCGTGACGCCCGGCCGCTTCCCATAGTGAGCGCCAATCATCGGGGGGAGCCGCACCGCGGCTGAGAGGTTCGAAAGAACGACCCCGGGAACCTGATCCGGTTAATGCCGGCGTAGGGACTGGTGACTTTCGTGGTGGTGGCTGCTCCTTCTCTTTCCGTGCGCGGCGCGCGCATCGCCTTTGGCGATCGTGTGGTGGCGCTCGATCTCGCGCTGGAGTTCCCGGCCGGCCGGACGACGTGCCTGCTGGGCCGCAGCGGCGTGGGCAAAACCTCGCTGCTGCGCTGGCTGGCCGGCCTCCTGCCCGGCACCGAACGGGCCGAGCCGCTCGCCTACATGGCGCAACGCGACCTGCTCCTGCCCTGGCTCGATATCCTGGGCAACGTCCTGCTCGGCTACCGCCTGCGGGGCGACGCGGCTGCGCTCGGGGTCGCCGAACCGCGGGCACGCGCGCTGCTCGCCGAAGTAGGCCTCGGCGACCGGCTGGGCGACCGCCCCGACGCGCTCTCCGCTGGCATGCGCCAACGCGCGGCCCTCGCCCGCACGCTTTGCGAGGACCGGCCCGTGGTCCTGATGGACGAGCCCTTCGGCCATCTCGACGCGGTCACGCGTCTGGAGCTTCAGGACCTGGCGGCCCGGCTGCTCCAGGGCCGGACGGTCGTGCTGGTGACCCACGATCCCCTGGAGGCGCTGCGGCTCGGCCATCAGGTCCGCGTCCTGGCAGGGATGCCCTTTGCCGTCAGTCCGCCGATCGAGCCGCCGGGCTCCGTCCCGCGCGATGCGTCCGACCCTGAGCTCCTCGCCCTGCAGGGTCGCCTGATCGCCCAGTTGCGAAGTGCGCTGGGGAGCGTCCCATGAGGCCGCTGATCACCGCGGTCGGCCTGCTGCTCGCCTGGGAAGCGCTGGTGTGGGCGACCGGCGTGCCCGTCTACATCCTGCCGCCGCCGTCACGCGTCGGCGTCGTGCTGGTCGAGCGTTTCGACCTGCTGATGGAACAGGCGGTCTGGACCGCCACCGAGATGGTCCTCGGCCTGATCCTGGGGTTGATCCTGGGCGCCGCCCTCGCCGTGGTCTTCGCCGCCTCGGCGGGATGGCGGCGCTGGGCGCTGCCCCTCGTCATCGTCTCCCAGGCCATTCCGGTGATCGCCATCGCCCCGCTGCTGGTGCTGTGGCTTGGCTATGGCATGGCCTCCAAGGTCGCGATGGCGGCTCTGGTCATCTTCTTCCCCGTGGTCAGCACCCTCTACGACGGGTTACGCCGCACCGATCCCGGCTGGCTCGATCTCGCCCGCACGATGGACGCCGGATCGCGCGCCGTACTGCTGCAGATCCGCCTGCCCGCCGCCCTGCCTGCCTTCGCGTCGGGCGCCCGCATTGCCGCCGCCGTGGCGCCGATCGGCGCGGTGATCGGCGAATGGGTCGGCGCCAGCGCGGGGCTGGGCTACCTGATGACCCAATCCCTGGCGCGCGGGCAAACGCCCCTCGCCTTTGCCGCCCTCTTTCTACTCTGCCTGCTCGGCCTCGCGCTTTATCACGCGACCGACTGGGCCGCCCGACGACTGGTCCCCTGGCAATCGCCACAAGGAGAATGAGCATGCGTATCCTGCTTCAAGCTATCCTGGCTCTCGCCCTTGCCTGCACTGCCCTGCCCGCACTGGCGCAGGACAAGGTCCGCGTCCTGCTCGACTGGTTCGTCAATCCTGACCACGCGGCGCTGGTCATCGCCAAGCAGCGTGGCATCTTCACCAAGCACGGGCTCGACGTCGAACTGATCGCGCCGGCCGATCCCAATGCGCCGCCCAAGCTGGTGGCCGCGGGCCAGGCCGACTACGCCGTCTCGTACCAGCCAACCCTGCAGATGCTGGTGGCGGAGGGGCTGCCGCTGGTGCGTGTCGGCGTCCTCGTTGCCCAGCCGCTCAATTCGCTGGTGGCGCTGGAGGACAGTCCGGTGAAGACGCTCGCCGACTTCAAGGGCCGCAAGATCGGCTATTCGATCGCGGGCTTCGACGAGGCCCTGCTGGGCGCGATGCTCGAGACCGCCGGCCTCACGCTCAAGGACGTGACGCTGATCAACGTCAACTTCGCGCTGACCACGGCACTGATGAGCAAGCAGGTCGATGGCGTGATCGGCGCCTTCCGCAATTTCGAACTCAACGACCTCGAGTTGAACAAGGCCAAGGGCCGCATCTGGCTGGTCGAGAAGAACGGCGTGCCGACCTACGACGAGCTGATCCTGGTGACCAAGCGCGAGACCGTCGATGTTGTCCGGACGAAGAAGCTTCTGGCCGCGGTCGCCGAGGCGACGGTCTGGCTAAAAGCCAATCCGGCCGAGGCCTGGGCGATCTTCTCCAAGTCCGGCAAGGAATTCGACAACGACCTCAATCGGCTCGCCTGGAAGGACACGCTGCCGCTGCTCGCCGACGATCCCGTGGCCCTTGACCGGGCTCGTTACGACACCTTCGCGGCCTTCCTGGTGAAGCGCGGCCTGATCAAGCAGGCGCCTGCGCCCGATACCTACCTGCGCGACATGAAGTAGACGGCCTCAGGCTGCCCGGATTTCGATGACCTGAAGGCCCTTCTGGCCCTCGGCGACGCGGATCATGACCTTCTGGCCGGGAGCCAGGGCATCCATGCCGTGCCGACGCAGCACCGCGGCGTGGACGAAGATGTCGCCGTCGGCGGCCTCGCGGGTGACGAAGCCGTAGCCGCGTTCGTTGTTGTACCATTTGACCAGGGCTACGATGTATTCGCCCATCGCGACGCCATCCGGAATCGGTGGCGGCTTGGGCGCGACGGCGACCGCGGTTGACGAATCGACCTCGAGAACCCTCATGACCTGCCAGCCCTTGGGGCCGCGCACGCCGGCGCACACGACGGTTGACCCGGGCTTGAGATCTTCATGCCCGGATTGTCGAAGTGTCGTCACATGCAAGAACGCGTCGCTATTGTCGATGTCGAGGGCTAGAAATCCGTACCCTTTGACTGCGTTGAACCACTTAACTTTACCACGCAGCTCAACAGAACCCGCGTCCCCGCTCGCTTCCCCCTGGTGGGTCGTCATTCAACGATCCCTTTTGTTATCCGGAAATCCTATCATTCCGGTGAGCGGACGCAACAGTCCTTGTGACCGACCGTCGGGGTCCGTTAGACGGCATAACCTATGCAACAAGGAGACAGCATCCGATGTTCAAAGCCGATCTGTTCAAGGGAAAGCGCTTCCTCGTCACCGGCGGCGGCACCGGCCTCGGCCGGATGATGATGGAGAAATTCGTCGAGCTGGGCGCCGATTGCGTGATCTGCGGCCGGCGCGGCAGCGTGTTGGAGGAAACGGCCAAGGAGGTCATGGCCAAGTATCCGGGCCGCCGGGTCGATACCCATGCCGTCGATATCCGGGTCGCCACCGCCGTCGAGGAGATGGTCGATCGGATCTGGAGCAGCGGACCGCTCGACGGCCTCGTCAACAACGCCGCCGGCAACTTCGTCTCGCAGACCAAGGACCTGAGCCCACGCGCCTTCGACGCGATCGCCAACATCGTGCTGCACGGCACGTTCTACATGACCAACGCCTGCGGCAAGCGCTGGATCGCGGAGCAGCGCAAGGCGAGCGTGCTCAGCATCCTGACAACCTGGGTGTGGACCGGCAGCCCGTTCGTCGTGCCGTCGGCCATGTCCAAGGCCGGCGTCGCGGTGATGACCCAGAGCCTCGCCGTCGAATGGGCGCGCCACGGCATCCGCCTCAATGCCATCGCGCCCGGCCCCTTCCCGACCGAGGGCGCCTGGGCCCGTCTCAATCCGCTGAAGGACGATGACGGCGACCGCTACAAGGCGCGCAACCCGATGGGCCGTGTCGGACGCCCGCACGAACTCGCCAACATGGCGGCCTTCCTGATGAGCGAGGAAGTCGAGTACATCAACGGCGAGGTCATCGCGATCGACGGCGCCATGGGCATCATGGGCAACGGCACCTTCTCGAACATGATGGCCTACAGCGATGCCGACTGGCAGCGCATCCGCGAACAGATCCAGTCGACCAACGCCGCCGACCGGGCCAAACGCAGCTAGGGGCGACCGAGGGCCGCCTACGCGCGCGCAAGCGTCGCGCTGAGCGTCTGGTGGAAATGAACGATGGCGCTTTCGAACTTGCCGAAGGTGAAGGCGTCGTTGGCGCCGCTGCCGAGGCCGCGCTGGATCGCCTGTACCACCGCCCGGTCCTCGGCCAATCCGACGTCGCCGACGAATGCCGCGTCCCGCTTCGCTTCGGCCAGCACCTCCGGATCGTCGCCACGTCGTTGGTCATCGTGTAGGTGATCTGGCGGGTACGGTCCATCGCCAGCGGTTCCAGGATCACGACATTGGTGTGGCGTGACAGCACGGTGATCAGCACGTTCGGGAACAGGTGGTAGACGTAGGTCAGGAGACCTTCCACCCGCCGCTCCTGCGGCGGCACCTTGGCCAGCTTCTTGATGCGCTGGAACGGATAGGTCACGCGACTGTTCGGGCCAAACAGGTCGATCACGTTCAGATTGTCGAAGCCGTAGGGCAGGAAACTCTCCGGATGAGTCGACTTGATGTGATAGCCCTCGATGAAGCCCTCGAGGAGGATCTTCCAGTTGACCTCGAAGTCGCGCTCCGCTGTCGCGAAGACGCGCTGATCCGGTCCGATCAGCCGGCCCAGACCATCGAGTGAATCGTCGCCCATGACAGGCTCGTTCTGGGTGACGAAAACGAGCCCCAGATGCTCCCGCGCCGTGACCGGGACCAGCGGATGGGCCTCCTTGTCGAAACCCGGAAAGCCCTCTTCGTGCGGGATATGACGCAGCCTCCCCTCGAGATTGTAGGTCCAGCCATGGTAGCGGCAGACGAACGCCTTGGTGCAACCCGAGCCGCTGGCGACCTGCATGCCGCGATGGCGGCAGGCATTGCGAAAGGCGCGAACCTTTCCGTCGGCGCCACGGACGACGACGATCGGCGTGCCGGCGGCTTCCCGGGCGACATAGGAGCCTGCTTCGGGCAATGCCGCGGCGGGGCAGAACGGCGTCGGAGAGCGCTTGAGAACCTGCTCGATCTCTGCAGCCAGTCGCGCCTCCGACCGGTAGTTCGCGACCGGCTCCCGCCACACACTCTGGCCGACGTCGGTCGTGCGGTTGGCGATGTGATCCAGGACGCGCTGCGCTACCGATTGGTCGTCCATCATCGTTGTCATCATCAAACCCTTTTCGAATACGGCCATCATACGTCAGGTTGGAGGCGCGTTCAGCCCGATGTGTTGCACGAATGCAACATGCGGTGACGATTGATACGGAGGGCCACCCCGGACCACCTGTCGTGGCCGCATTTGAGCCAAAGTGTAGGGGCTTCTTGTGGCCTTCACTTTCTCCAGTCGCGAGTTCCTGTGAGTGCGGTTGAGCAATAGGTCGGTCTCCCGGACATCCACAGCCGCCATCGGTCGGCGCTTCGTGCCTGTCGGCATCCTGGCCGCGGGTTTGATGTTTGCCGTGGGCGGCGCCCTGATGGCGCAATCAGTCGAAGCCCGTCACTGGCAGGGCGCTGCCGCCACGACCCGCCAGCCCGAGCATGTCGTCGCCGGCACCATGGGCGAATGGCGCGCTTTGTGGAGCCGCGTCGGCCTGCCCGCCCCCGACATGTTCGAGCCGGGCCGCATGAACGCCGTCGGCATCTTCCTCGGCCGTCGCAATGGCGAGGGTTATGCCGTCAACATCCTGTCGACCAGCCGGCGGCGCGACCGCATCGTGGTCGTGTTCGAGGAACGGATGCCAGCCGAGAACATGCTGGCACAGCGCTCGGCTTCGGCCCCACGTCCCGTGGCCGGCACCCCGCCGATGGGATCCGCCGGCGCCACCTCCCTCGCCCCGGCGGGCCCCGGCAGCGCAGGCTTTGCCGCCCCTGGCACGGGCGCGCCGGCGACCAGCAGCTTGTCGCCGCCGGCCAGCCGCCCGACCGGCCAGCCGACCTCGCCCTGGGCCATCATCCTGATCCATCGGGCCGACCTGCCGGTCTCGGTCGAGCAGCGGCTGTTCCGCTAGGCCCTCTCGCTGGCCCTGGGCCGGATCAATGGGAGTGCCGGGGCACTCCCTTGGTCTGGACGATCTTCTGAAAGTTGACCGCGAAGTCGAGGCACGCGCCGCTCGAAAGCTGGCCCACGAACTTGCGCTGCAATTCCTGCCACGGCGTCTGGCTCTCGATGAGGTTCGGCTTCCAGGCGGCCTTGCGCTTTGCATACTCGGCAGCCGAAATCATGATGTTGGCGGTCCGCTTGCCGATGTCGACGCGGACCTTGTCGCCCGTCTTGAGCAGCGCCAACCCGCCGCCCACGGCGGATTCCGGCGACGCATTCAATATCGAGGGGCTGGCCGACGTGCCGCTCTGCCGCCCGTCGCCGACGCACGGCAACAGCAACACACCGCCCTTCACCAGTCGATCCGGCGGCAGCATGTTCACCACCTCGGCAGCGCCCGGATAGCCCACGGGGCCGGCGTTGCGAATGAACAGGATGCTGTTCTCGTCGATCGGCAGTTTCGGATCATTGATCCGGTGATGGTAGTCCTCCGGCCCCTCGAACACGATCGCCGTGCCCTCGAAGGCATCCCTGTCGCCCTTGCGCTCCAGGTACTTCTTGCGGAACTCGGGCGAGATGACGGACGTCTTCATGATCGCCGAGTCGAACAGGTTGCCGGTCAGCACGGCGAAGCCCGCAGTGCCCAGCATCGGCTTGTCGTAGCTCTTGATTACGTCGCCATCGGCCAGTTTCACGCCCTTGAGGTTCTGCGCCATGGTCTTGCCGCTGACGGTGAGCGCATCACCGTGGATCTTCTTCTTGGCGAGCAGTTCCGCCATCACCGTCGGCACGCCGCCCGCGCGATGGAACGCCTCACCGAGATATTTGCCGGCCGGCATGCAGTTCACCAGCAGCGGGATGTCGTAGCCGATCTTGTCCCAATCGGCGTTGACCAGCTTTACGCCGATATGGCGCGCGATCGCGTTGATGTGAGGCGGGCAATTGGTCGAGGCGCCGAGCGCGCTGGCAGCGACAATGGCGTTCTCGAACGCCTTGCGCGTCATGATGTCGGAGGGCTTCAGGTCTTCCCACACCATGTCGACGATACGCTTGCCGGTCTCGTAGGCGATCTGGCCGCGCTCGCGGTAGGGCCCGGGAATGGCCGCGCAGCCGGTGAGCGACATGCCCAGTGCCTCGGCCATGCTGTTCATCGAGAGCGCGGTGCCCATGGTGTTGCAGTGGCCGACGCTGGGGGCGCTGGACGCCACCATCTGGACGAACTGCTCCATGTCGATCCGGCCGGCCGCCAACTCCTGCCGGGCGTACCAGACGATGGTGCCGGAGCCCGCTAGGCCGCCGGCGAAGTGGCCGTCGAGCATCGGCCCGCCCGACAGGACGATGGCCGGTATGTTGACGGTCGCGGCACCCATGATCATGGCAGGCGTGGTCTTGTCACAACCGGTGGTCAGCACGACGCCGTCGAAGAAATAGCCGTAGAGGCATTCGACCAGGCTGAGGTAGGCGAGGTTGCGGTCGAGCGCCGCGGTTGGTCGCTTACCCGTCTCCTGGATGGGATGGACCGGAAACTCGATGGGGATGCCGCCGGCGTCGCGGATGCCGTCGCGCACGCGGCTTGCCAGGTCGAGGTGATGCCGGTTGCAAGGAGAAAGATCGCTGCCGGTCTGGGCGATGCCGATGATCGGCCGGCCGCTGCGCAACTCGGCCAAGGTCAGGCCGAAATTCATGTAGCGCTCGAGGTAGAGCGCGGCCATCGTCGGATCGCCCGGCGCGTCGAACCATTCGCGGCTGCGCAGCCGGCGCTTGCCATCCTTCGGTCCGTTCGCGCCCTTCTTCTTGGCCATCCGCTTTCCTCCGTATTTTTGTTGATGCAACCCTGGGAGAAGGCGTCCCGGAAGTCCAGTGCCTCGCTTGAGGTTCACGCGATGTCGTGACAAACCTTGGGAAATGAAGACCTCTCCCGACATCGTCTGCCTCGGCGAACCCCTGATCGAATTCAACCGCCCCAAGGAGGGTGACGGCCGCACCTGGCTACAAGGCTTCGGCGGTGATTCGCAGAATGTCGCTATCGCCGCGGCGCGGCAGGGCGCATCGACCGGCTATCTCACCGGCATCGGCCAGGACTGGATGGGCGACGCCTTCCTCGATCTCTGGAAATCAGAGGGCGTCGATGCATCGCGCGTCACCCGCCATCCCACGGCGCCGACCGGCGTCAGTTTCGTGACGCACAGCGCGGCCGGCCACAAGTTCGACTACCTGCGCAAGAATTCCGCAGCTTCCCTGATGACGCCCGAGACCCTGGCCGCCGACTACATCGCCGGCGCCAGGTTTTTCCACCTCTCGGCGATCGGCCAGGCGATCAGCGACAGCGCCCGGCAGACCTGCGACGCCGCCATCGCCGCCGCGCGCAAGGCCGGCGTAAAAGTCTCCTACGACACCAACCTGCGCCTGAGGCTCTGGGAACTCGACGTCGCGCGCAAGGTGATCGACGCCACCATCGCCCGATGCGACGTGGCTCTGCCCAGCCTCGACGACTCCCAACAGCTCACCGGGCTGCAGGCGCCCGACGCCATCGCCGACTACTACCTCAAACTCGGCGCACCGATGGTGGCCCTCAAGATGGGCTCCGAGGGCGCTCTGATCGCCACGGCGGGCAAACGCGCCCGCATTGCGCCGCACACGGTCGAGGCTCTCGATGCGACCGGCGCCGGCGATACGTTCGATGGCGCCTTCCTTACGCGGCTGCTGGCCGGCGACGCGCCGGAGATTGCGGCGCGCTACGCCAATGTCGCTGCGGCGCTCTCGACGACGGGCTATGGTGCGGTGACGCCGATGCCGCGCAAGGCCGAGGTCCTCAAAGCGCTGTCGCGCGCCTGAGTTTCGGCATCAGGGCGCGCGCGAAGCGCCAGAAAACCGTCACCTGCTGGACGACCCAGCCGCGGCCGTTGTCGGCATCGACCACCGGATCGGCCACGCCGGTTGGCCGGTTTTGCCCGTCGTAGATCGCGGTGCCGAAGAGGATGTCCCAGATCGGGAAGACAGGCGCGAAATTGTGGTCGTGGATGTGCTGTTCCTCGGGGCTAGCCAGCGCGTGGTGCAGGCGGTGGAACCGCGGGCCGACCAGCAGCCGGTCGCCGAGCCAGCCAAATCCCATGTCGACGTTGGCATGCGACCAGCTCTCGACGAGGCGGCCGACCATCAGGATGACGACATACTCGCCTGGCTGGACGCCGACGAGCTGGGCGAACAACACCAGGGCCAGGGTGACCAGCAGGTCGTCGACGACATGGTTGCGGTCGTCGGTCCAGACCGTCATCCGGCGCTGGCTGTGATGCAGACTGTGCAGCGCCCACCACCAGGAGAAGCCGTGCTGGGCGCGATGCAGCCAGTAGGCTGCGAAGTCGTAGAGGACGAAGTAGAGCAGGAACGAAGCCAATGCATTATCGCCCAGCCAGGGCAGCACCCGCTCCAGTCGTGGCGGCGCAAGTCCCCAGGAGCGCACGGAGAGCTCGATCGCCGTCACCAGCGGGTAAGTGACGATGAAGATCGCGAGCGGCACAATACCGAGCTTGTTCAGAACAGTGTAAACTTGGTCGACCAGGATCAGCCGGTCGTCCTTGCCCGGTCTCTCGAGCGGCCAGCGGCGCTCGAAGAAGCGCATGCCGATGGCGATGACCGCGATCTGGACGGTGCCCAGCATCACGAATTCGACGGCGTTGAAGGCCGGCTCGTACCAGGCCATCAGCCCGAACTGGAAAATGACCGGACCGACGAAGGTCTCGAAGATCCAGGTCTGGGTGGTGACCCAGAGGTCCGTGAGTTCGCGCATGGGTGCGCGCCCTACTTGGTCCCGCCTGACGTCGACACCGCGCGTACCGGCCCGCTTGCCGGACCCACAGCCGGGGACTTCAGCATGAACACGCCATGTGGAGACTTGCCCACCGGAATGCTGGCGACGACCTTGAGCTGCTCGACGTCGATCACCGCGACCCGGCGCAGAAAGCGCTGCGTGACCCACAGCTCCTTGCCGTCGGGCGTAATGTCCATGCAGTCCGGCCCGCCCGGAACGCGGACATTACCGACCACCTTCATGTCGGTCGTGTCGAGCAGCGACACCGTGCCCTCGACGCGGTTGCTCAGGAAGTAATGGCGGCCGTCGCCCTTGGGCCAGAAATTGTGCGCGCCCTTGCCGGTCTGCAGTGTGCCTTTCACGCCGCCATCCTTGGGATCGACGACGACGATGCCGTCTTCGCCGGTCAACGCAACGAGCAGGCGCTTGTTGTCCGGCAGCATGATGACACCGGCAGGTGCGTTGCCAACCGCAGTGTTCCATTTCAGGGTTTGCGTCTGCAGGTCGAATGCCGCAAGCCGGCCGCTCTGCTGCAGCGTGACGAAGACGGTCTTGGACTCGGCATCGAAGGCCATATGGCTCGGCAGCCCGTCGATGAAGATCCGCCCGGCAAGGCGGAAGCCATCGGCATGGAAGATGTCGACATGGTCGAGCCTGTAGGCCGCCGTCACGAACCACTTGCCGTCGGGGCTGAAGCCCAGGTGATAGGGATCGATGATATCCTTGACGATCCGCTTGCGTTCGCCGGTCTTGATGTCCAGCCCGAGCAGTTCGTTGGTGGCGGTGGAGCCAATCAGCATCTCCTTGCCGTCCGGCGTCACGATCACGTGGTGCGGCTCTCGGCCGACCGGGTGACGCGCCAGCTCGATCCGGCTGCTGCGACTCAAGATGCTGTAGGATGCGTCTTCCGAGTTGAGGACCAGAACAGCATCCGCCTGGGCAGCGCCACTGGCTCCCAGGACCAGCGCAATCACGGCAAATGCCAATTTGTTCATGAGGCTAGACCGAACTCCTTGGGACCACCTTGAAGCATCTTTCCCGCACCAGCGCTAGGGTCGTTTGAGGTTGGCGGCTGCGGCCGCAAGCCGCTCGATGCCCGCCCAATCCTTCGCCGCCACGGCATTTCTGGGTGCGACCCAGGAGCCGCCGACACAGGCGACATTGGCGAGCGACAGGTACGCCGGCGCGGTATCGGGGCCGATTCCCCCGGTCGGGCAGAAGCGCATGCCGGCCAGCGGCGGCGCCACCGCCTTCAGCCAGCCCAGCCCACCCGCGGTATCGGCCGGGAAGAATTTCAACAGCGTGAAGCCCTGTTCGCTGAGCGCCATGGCCTCCGAAACCGTTTGCACGCCGGGCAGGAAAGGCAGACCCGACGCCTTTGCCGCGGCGGCCAGGGGCGGCGTGCAGCCGGGGCTGACGGCGAACCGTGCGCCGGCCTGCCGGGCCTGGTTGAGTTGCCGGGCATTGAGCACGGTGCCCGCGCCAACCACGGCGTCCGGGACATCGCGGGCGATCGCCCGCAGCGCCTCCAGCGCCACGTCGGTCCGGAGCGTGATCTCGAGGACCCGCAGGCCCCCGCTGACCAGCGCCCGCGCCAACGGCACCGCATCGCCCTGGTGCTCGATCGTTAGGACCGGCACGACCGGCGCCAGCGCCGCGATCGCCGATATATCCCCAAGCCCGTTCATCCCTAGACGCTCCAGCCGCCGTCGACCACGTTCACGGTGCCGGTCGTGAAACCCGCCTCGTCGCTGGCCAGATAGACGGCGAGTGCTGCGATCTCGTCGGCCGACCCGAAGCGGCCGGTGGGCTGACGCTGCAGGAAGAACTGCCTGGCATCGGCACCGCCACCCAGCGCACCGATCCGCTCGTCCAGCGACGGCGTCTGCACGGTGCCGGGACAGATCGCGTTGCAGCGGATGCCTTTGCCGACAAAATCCACCGCCACCGATTTGGTGAGGCCGACCACGGCCGCCTTGGTGGTGCCGTAGACGAACCGCAGCGCCGCGCCCTTCACCGAGGAGGCCGCCGACGACATGTTGACGATCGAGCCGCCGCCCTTGCCCACCATGCCCGGCAGGAAGGCCTGGATGGTCCAGAACATGCTGCGCACATTGAGGTCGAAAGCGAACTGCCATTGCTCGTCGGTGGCATCGAGAATCGTGCCGTGATGGACGAAGCCGGCGCAATTGAACAGCACGTCGATGGCGCCGGTTTGCGCCGCGAGCGCGCCGATCGCCGCCTTGTCCAGCACGTCGAGCTTGTGCGTGCGGATGCCGGCAAGGCCTGCCAGTGCCCCGAGCTTGCCGGCATCGACATCGGTCGCCCACACCGTGGCGCCTTCCCCGGCAAAGGCTCTGGCCGTCGCCGCACCGATGCCCTGCCCCGCCGCCGTGACGACGCAGATCTTGTTCTTCAACCGCATGTTCCCGTCCCCACTCGCACTGGACCTCTATTTGATGAGGCCCTTTTCCTTGTAGAATTTCTCGGCGCCGGCATGCAGCGGGATTCCCAGCCCATCCAGCGCCGTTTCGAGCTTGATCGCCCGGCCCTTGGAATGACCCGAGTCCAGCAGCTTGCGGGTGCTGGGATTCCACAGCGCTGTGGTGATCGCATAGATGAGCGCGTCCGGCAGCTTGGACGATGTGGCCCAGATCGCATTCACGCTGACGGTCTTCACGCCGGTGACGTTCTTGTAGGCACTGTCGGGAATCTCGTCGGCCGCGAAGAAAGCGTGCTCTTTGATCAGCTTCCCGGCCTCCGGACCGTCGATCGGCACGAGATCGACCCCGGTCGTGGCGGCCAGCTCGGAAATCGCCGCCTGCGGCCAGCCGCTGACGTTGAAGAAGGCGTCGAGGGCGCCTTCCTTGAGCTTGTCGGCCGCCTGCTGCGGCTTGAGGTACTCGGCCTTCACATCCTTCTCGGTCAGGCCATAGGCGGCGAAGATGAGCCGCGCATCGACCAGCGTTCCCGAACCGGGCTCGTCCAGCGACACGCGCTTGCCCTTCAGGTCCATGATCGTCTTGATGCCGGCCCCCTTGCGAGCCACGAGCTGGAAGCTTTCCGGATAGAGATTGGCAATGGCGCGGAGCGTATCGACCTTCGGCCGGCCTTCGTAGATCCCGGTGCCCGTGTAGCCCCAGAACGCCACGTCGGACTGGATGAAGGCCGACTGCATGCTGCCGCTGGCGATCGCACCAACATTGGCGACCGACCCGTTCGATGCCACCGCCGAGGCGACCAGCCCCTGGACGCCGCACGACCCGCCGTCGGCACAGGCACGGGAGCCGGGCGGGTTCGAGATGGCGTTGGCAATCAGGCCGCCGATCGGGAAGTACGTTCCGGCGGTGGCGCCGGTGCCGATCCGGAAGAACGTGATGTCCTGGGCGCCCGCCGGCAGTCCGCCCAGCACGGCGGCACCGAGGCCGCCGAGCACTGCGGCTCTGCGATTGATCAACATGGCGACCCTCCCTGACTGGACACGATTAAACCGCGTCCCATCGTGCCTCGCAATGATGGCCGATCAATTGACGCCGATCGCCCGACTCATCGTCGCCCCGATCTCGCCATGAATGACCATGTCGGCGCTGTCGTCCTGATCGGTCGGATCGCGATTGACGATGACCAGCTTCGCGCCCTTGCGCTTTGCCATGCCGGGGAAGCCCGCCGCCGGATAGACGACCAGCGAGCTGCCGAGCACGATGAAGAGGTCGCAGGCCAGCGTCTCGTCCTGGGCCCGCGCCATCTGGATCTCCGGCATCGCCTGGCCGAACGAGATGGTGGCAGTCTTCACGATGCCGTCGCACTTCTCGCAGAGCGGCAGCTTGCCGCCATCGAGAAACGCCCGGCGGATCGGATCCAGCCCGCAGCGATGGCCGCAATCGAGGCAAGACGCGTAGGTCGCGTTGCCATGCAGTTCGATGATGCGGGCCTCGGGCACGCCGGAACGCTGGTGCAGGCCATCGACGTTCTGGGTGATGATAGCACTCATGCGGCCCTGCTCGACCAGCTTGGCGAGCGCCCGGTGACCGGCGTTGGGCTCTGCCTTGAGCATGACCTCGTCGGTCGCGAATTTCCGCCGCCACGACTCGCGGCGCATTTCGTCGGACGACATGAAGTCATCGAAGTAGATCGGCTTGTATTTCGTCCAGATGCCGCCGGGAGAACGGAAATCGGGAATACCGGATTCAGTCGAGATGCCGGCGCCGGTGAAGGCGACAATCCGCTTCGCCGACGCGATCATTCCCTGCAGCCGTTCGATATCGTCCATCGGAAACGGATCATGCAGGCTCCGGTGGGCGAAGGCAACGAATCTGCCTAAGCTGGTCCTGTGCCACCGGGAGCCATCGCCATGCCGCGTCACATCGTCTGCCTGACCTTCGACCACGACCACCTTTCCGGTTTCATTGCCCGTGGAATGACGTCGCCAACGGCGATATCGCGCGGCGAGTACGACGTCGTGGTTATCCCCCGCCTGATGACCCTGCTCGCCCGCTACGGGGTCAAGGCGACGTTCTTCACACCCGGCCACACGATCGACAGCACGCCCGAAGCGGTGATGCCCTATGTCGAGGCCGGTCATGAGCTCGCGCATCACGGCTGGACCCATCGCCTGCCCGTCACTCTGTCGCGCGAGGAAGAGGAAGAAGAGATCGTCCGCGGCAACGAGTCGATCCAGCGCGTCAGCGGCAAGAAGGCCCGCGGCTACCGATCGCCCGCCTGGGATCTCTCGCCGCATTCGATCGAGCTCCTGCTGAAGCACGGCATCCGCTACGACAGCTCGATGATGGGCCACGACTACGATTGCTACTACGCCCGCCAAGGCGACGTGGCCGACCTGCACAAGCCCTTCGTGCGCGGGCACGAGACCAAGCTGATCGAGATGCCGATCAGCTGGTCGCTCGACGATTTTCCCCACTTCGAGTACATGCGCCTGCCGAACGGCTCGGTTCAGCAGGGCCTGATGAACGCGTCGGGCGTGCTGGAAAACTTCGTTGACGACTATACCTACATGACCCGCGTACAGCCCGACTTCGGGATTCTGACCTATACCTTCCATCCGCATGTGATCGGCCGCGGCCACCGCATGATGATGCTGGAGCGCCTGATCCAGCGCCTGATCGAGGGCAGCGCCGTTTTCATGACCATGGAGAGCGCGATGCAGGAGTGGCTGGTGCGGCGCGGATCGCCGGGAACACCGTGAGCGCAATGTCCCGGCGCACGAAAAAGAAGATGCACCTTGCCCAGTTTCTGGTGCACGGACCGACCTATCACAGTCTGGCGATGTGGCGGCACCCGAAGACGGCCTCGGCTGGCTTCGACTGGAGCCGGCCGGCGCTCTATCAGCACATCGCCCAGGTCTGCGAACGCGGCATGTTCGACATGGTCTTTTTTGCCGACCTCAATTACATCTCCGATACTTACAAGGGTTCGATGGATCCCGCGCTTCGCTACGCGACCCAGGCGCCCGAACACGATCCTGTTCCGCTGTTGTCCTGGATGGCCGCGGCGACGCGGCATATCGGCGTCGCCGCGGCCTTCTCGGTGAGTCAGCACCACCCGTTCTATGCCGCGCGCATGTGGGCGACGCTCGATCACCTGACCGAAGGCCGGGCAGGATGGAATGTCGTCACGTCGATCAACCACAACCAGGACGCCAATTTCGGGGTCGATCGACCGCCCACGGACGTTCGTTACGATCGTGCGCATGAGTTCATCGAGGTCTGCCGGAAGCTCTGGTCGAGTTGGGACGAGGATGCGGTGGTGATGGACCGCGAAGGGCCGGTCTTCGCGGATGCGACGAAAGTCCGGCGGATCGAACATCAAGGCGCTTTCTTCAAGTCACGTGGCCCCCTCAACGTCGTACGCTCGCCACAGAATGGGCCGGCAATCCTCCAAGCCGGCACTTCGCCCAAGGGTGTCGATTTCGCCGCGAAGTATGCCGATGCAATCTTCGGCATCCAGCCACGTGCCGCGGATGCAGCGCGTTACTTCGCCGGCATCAAGGGACGCATGGCCGAGCTCGGGCGCAATCCCGACGAGTGCAAGATCCTGTTCGGCGCCCAGCCGATCATCGGCGCCAGCGAGGCCGAGGCTCGCGAGAAGCAGGAGTTCCACAACAGCCTGGTGCCTCTGGAAGGTGGCATGACCATATTGTCTGCACACGCCGATTTCGACCTGTCGAAGCTTGCCATCGACGACCTGATGGCCGAGCGTACGGAACCCGAGCTGCAGCGGCTGAAGACCCGTTTTCTGAAGCCGGACGGCCAGTCCATGACGTTGAAGGAAGTTGCCGAGCGCCACGGCCGGAGCGTAGGTCTACCGCAGTTCGTGGGCACGGCTCAATCGATCGCCGATCAGATGGAAGCCTTCCTGCAAATCGCCGGCGGCGACGGCTTCATGCTGTCGCCGATCTATTGCCCCGGCGCGATCGAGGAGTTCGTGGACCTGGTCGTGCCCGAGCTGCAACGTCGGGGCCTGCTGCGCACCGAGTACGTGGGACGCACAATGCGCGAGATACTGCGTCAGGACGATTGACGGCCGCGCGCGACGCGGATCGCCCGGCAAATCGTCACCATCTTGCCAATGGCATGGTCGACAAACGCCGAAACACTCGTTTCGATCCGGTCTGCCGCAACGGGCCGTTCCGCGATGATGCCTAGGGCCAGATTCCGTGCTGCCGCTTGTGCGGCGGCACGGTTGACCGCGATGGCCCGGTCGAGGGAACCGTTGGCCTCGGCCGCACTCAGCGCCGTCTCGACCTCGCTCAGAAAGGCCGGTGCGTGAGCCAGGTGACGGTACATGCTGGCCAGGATGAGTTGCCGGGGATCGCCAAAGCGGTTGAGCCGCAGCACCTGCGCCCACGTCTCCGGCGACACATCGGTCTCGGATGCCAGCGGCGGCAGCGCCACGTTGGGTGGCGACAGCCGCGGCCCACCGATGGGTGCCGGTCCCACCGTCGTCTCGCCGCGCAACCATGCGGCCAGCGCACCGAGCGCGAACAGGTTGATGGTATTCGAATGGTCGTAAGTCGCCAGAACGGCATCGACGCTGTCCGGCTGATCGCCGGCAAGCATAGCGAGCCGCGGGAGGTCCATTGTCTCCCGGAAGCGCCGCGCGGCCTCATCCGGGACGCCCGCCAGATAGAACGGCTTCACAGCCCCCCATGCCCACGGCAAGGCGCCGTCCAGGGTCGCCAGGTGGCGCCACACGAGATTGACCACGCGCACGCCCACGGTGGCGCGGATATCGGCGAAGAGGTCGGCGGTCTCTCCGGTCGCCGAGGATTCTGCGATGGCAGGAAACGGATCGTTCACTCGGCCGCCTGTTTCGAATCCTGCCCGATCACCGTGAAGAACGATGCCGTCTTGGGCTGCTTCGGCAGTTCGACCAGCCCTTCTTTCAGCCGAGCGAACTTCGCTTCCGCGCCGCGCACGATGCGGCCCTCGTTGGGGCTAGGCATCGGATTGCGCGCGAGCGGCACGGCGTCGGCCGCCGTGTAGACGCAGATGTAGAGGCCGCGCGACTTGTCCGCTCCGTTCGCGGCCGAGCCGTGCAGCAGCCTTGTGTGCATGAGGCAGACGCTGCCGGCTTTGCCGAAGCAGGGCACCGACTGCGCCAGCGCCTTCTTCTCCTCATCGGCCGCCACTGCACCGGTGAAACGGTCGCCGTCGAACAGCGACAGCACCGGCCCCTTGTGCGAGCCCGGCACGACCGTGAGTGCGCCGTTGCTCTCGTCGATGTCGTCGAGGAACAGCAGCGCGGTCACGATGTCGTCGTTGGTGTGCGGCGTGTAGGAGAAGTCCTGGTGGTACGACACCTCGGTCTTGGCGCCGGGCAGCTTCAGGTTGATCTTGCAGTGGTGGAACTTCAAATTCGGGCCAACCAACTCGGCCACCATGTCCACCATCCGCGCGTCGAGCATGACTTCGCGATAGGCATCGGAGATGTCGGACGGGTTGTTGATCCGCCGCAGAGCCGGCTTTTCTGCCGTGTGCTCGACGCCCATGTCGTAACGCGGCCGGCCGTCGATCGTGGGCGGCCCGAACGGTGCCGAATGGGCCCGGCTCTGCTCCACCCACGAGGCGATCTCTGCCTTGAGGGCCGCAAGCTGGGCTGGCGTGACTGCGTCCTCGGCGACGAGATAGCCGTCGCGCCAGAAAGCGTCGCGTTGTTCCTGGGTCAATACCGTCATGGCCGCCTCCTCTAGCGTCCCCTCAATTCAACGTCCCTTGAATACCGGCCGGCGCTTTTCCATGAACGCGGTACGGCCTTCCTTGTAGTCCTCGGAGTCGAAGCACTCCTTTACCAGCCCGCCGAGACGGGCGAAATCGGGCTTGCCGTCGAGCCGGGTCAATTCCTCGATGGTGCGCTTGGCAGCATGCATGGTGAGGGGCGCATTCTCGCCGATCATCTTGCAGTAGTTGTCGACGTAAGCGTCGAGATCCGCGTCGGGCACGATGCGCGTTACCAGGCCCATGCCGAACGCCTCATGGGCGGAGAAGTGCCGGGCGGTAAAGAAGATCTCCTTGGCATGCGATGGGCCGACCAGATCCGTCAGGATCCGCAGGCCGCTGGCGCGGTAGCCGAGGCCGAGGCGCGCCGCCGGCACGCCGAATTTGCTGATGTCGGAGGCAATGCGGATGTCGCAGTTCAGTGCCGTCGCCAGTCCACCGCCGATGCAGTAGCCGCGGATACGGGCGATCGTCGGCTTGGAGCATTTGACGAGCCGCGTGTTCGCGGCCTCGCCGATCTTGTCGTAGTAGGCCACCTGCTCGGGCGTGTTGCGCGCCTTCTCGAATTCCGAGATGTCTGCACCCGAGACGAAGGCCTTGTCGCCCGCGCCAGTGACGACGACGACACGGATCGCCGGATCCTTCTCGAATTCGTCAAGGATGACCGGGATCGCCTCCCACATGTCGGTCGAGGTCGCGTTGTGCTTCTGCGGCTTGTTGAAGACAAGCCGGCCGACCGCGCCCGCCTTCTCTGCGATCATGTTCGGGGTGGGACTGAAGTTGCTCATCAGACCACCCCCCGTTTGCGGAAGCCATCGATCGCGGCAGCGTCATAGCCGAAGTCGGCCAGGATCGAATCGGTGTGCTCGCCCTGCTCCGGCGTGGCGGTCCACGCCTCGACCGTCGTGCGGCTCATGTTGATCGCCTGCCCGATCACCTCCTGGAGGCCAAGCTTGGGATGGTTCACTTCGCGCGCCATCCTGAGGTGCTTGACCTGTGGGTCGGCGAACATCTCGTCCATCTTGTAGATCGGACCGGCAGGCACGCCGGCCTTGTTCAGCTTCTCGACCGCCTCGGCGCTGGTGAAGGCGGCCATCCGCTTGTCGATCTCCGCGTTCAGCACGTCGCGATGCTTGACCCGAGCCTTGCCAGACGAGAACCGCTCGTCGGTCAGCAGCTCCGGTGCCTTTATGCTCTCGCAGAAGCGCTTGTAGATGTGATCGCCGGAGGCCGCGATGTTGATGTAACCGTCGCTGGTCTTGAACACGCCGGTCGGAATTCCGGTTGGATGGTTGTTACCGGCCTGGCCCGGCACGTCCTTGGCCAGGGTCCAGCGCGCCGCCTGGAAGTCGCACATCGAGATCATCGCCTGCAGCAGTGAGCTCGACACCCACTGCCCCTGCCCCGAAACCTCGCGCTCGAGCAGGGCGATCATGCAGCCGATCGCGCAATGCAGGCCCGCGCCCACGTCGGCGACGGCGATACCGGCACGCACCGGGCCGCCGCCCGGCTGGCCGGTGACCCACATGATGCCGCCCATACCCTGGGCGATCTGGTCGAAGCCCGCACGCTCGGCGTAGGGCCCGTCCTGACCGAAGCCCGAGATCGAGCCCAGGATGATCCTGGGATTCACCTTCTTCAGGCTCTCGTAGTCGATGCCGAGCCGGAACTTCACGTCGGCGCGGTAGTTCTCGATCACCACGTCGGCCTTCTCGACCATCTTCATGAAGATGGCCTTGCCCTCCGGCTCCTTGAGGTTGAGCGTGATCGAGCGCTTGTTGCGGTGCAGGTTCTGGAAGTCCGGCCCGTGGCGCGGCCCCCCCATGTCGCCCTCGGCGACGCCCGGCGGCATCTCGATCTTGATGCAGTTGGCGCCCCAGTCGGCGAAGTAGCGCACGGCGGTCGGACCGGCGCGTACCCGCGTCAGATCGAGGACGGTGAAACGGGCAAGCGGTCCAGCGGTCATGCTCTCACTCTGGGTTAAAAGACTATTCTACGCGTACCATGGCTACCGGATCGATCTCCAACCAGACATGGCTGCCGACCTCGAAAACGGAGGTTGGCGCCGTCGAGACCCGTATCGGCTTGGCACCGCCCAGCGGCCGCGCCTGATAATCCCAATATTCCCCGAGATAGGCCCGGTCGGTGATCTCGGCTTCGACAGCAAGTCCCGGGCCAGTGGGCTTCTGGGCGCTGAGGCCGACAGCCTGGGGCCGCAGGGAATAGAGCAATTCACCCGTACCGTTCGCCCCCTCGACCGCCCCCGATGGCGCCGTGAAGCCGTCGAAGCGGACGTCGCCGCCATTGCGCATGCCCTCGAGGAAATTGGTGCGGCCGATGAAGCCCGCCACGAAGCGGCTGCGCGGCCGCCCATAGAGGACATGCGGAGCGTCGACCTGCTCGATGCGGCCCTTGTTCATAACGACGATGCGGTCCGACGTCACCATGGCCTCGGACTGGTCGTGCGTGACATAGACCGTGGTGATCTTGAATTCGTCATGCAGCCGGCGGATCTCGAACCGCATCTCCTCGCGCAGGTTGGCGTCGAGATTGGACAGCGGCTCGTCGAGCAGCAGCACTTCGGGCTCGACGACGATGGCACGTGCCAGCGCCACGCGCTGCTGCTGGCCCCCGGACAGTTCCGACGGATAGCGGCCTTTCAGGCTCCGCATCTGTACGACATCGAGGATGGCATCGACCCGGCGGTCGATCTCGGCCCGCGACATCTTGCGGACCTGAAGGCCGAAGCCGACGTTCTCGCCCACCGTCATGTTGGGCCAGATGGCATAGCTCTGGAAGATCATCGACATGCGCCGCCGCTCGGGCGGCACCACGCCCGACGGCGCGGAGATTTGCTGGCCGTCCATCTCGATCGTGCCGGTGCTGGGCGGCGCAAAGCCCGCGATCATGCGGAGCGTGGTGGTCTTGCCGCAGCCCGACGGCCCCAGCAGCGAGACGAATTCGCCCTTCTGAAGCTCGAGGGAGAAATCGGCGACCGCTTCGACCGCGCCGTAGCGGTGGCTGACATTCTTCAGGACGAGCTTACTCATATTGCGGTGTTACTCAGCATCAGGGCCAAGGCGGCAAGGTACCCGAAATTCCGCTCCACGCTCACCTTGATTGTCGCCACCTCAGTTGCCGAACGTGTCGCGCCACTGCTCGATCACTTCGGCGAAGCCCTTGTCGATCTCCGCGACCGTTGGCCGGATTGTCTTGATGTCTCTCAACGGCTTGGCGCCTGGCGGCGGCGGAACCTCGGGCCGCAATGGCATGGCAAAGTACTTGACGTTGATCTTCGACGCCTCGATCGAGAGGAGATACTCCACGAAGAGCCGTGCCGCGTTCGGATGCTTGGCGCCCTTCATGATGGCCGATGGAGCGATGATCAGGACGGATCCATCCGTCGGATACGACGTCGCCAGCGGATTGCCACGCGAGGCGCTGAACAGCGTCGGCCCCTCCGCGCCGGCGGCGACAAGCCGTTCGCCGGCGTTGAGCGCCGTTAAAGTATCGTTGATGGAACGACCGATCTGCGGCTTGTTCTTCTCGAGTTTCTCGAAAAACGACCAGCCATATAGGTTCTTCATGGCAAGGACCCAGGTGGCGGCGTAGCTCGAAAAGCCCGGGTGCCCGGTCGAGACCTTGCCTTTCCACTTGAGATCGAGAAGGTCGGGCCATTTCTTGGGCGCGTCCTCGGCCTTCACTTTCGAGGAATTGTAAGTGAGCAACACCAACCCGGCCGACGTCGTATGGTAGAAGCCCTCGGCGTCGATCTTCCGGAACGTCTCATCGATCTTCGATTCCGCCTCTGGGACGTATTTCTGGAACTGGTCCTTGGCCTTTAGATGGACGAAGTGAGAGACGTCGGTTGACGAAAAGACGTCGCAGATCGTTTGGTTGTTCTTGATGTCCTGCAGCAGGCGCTGGTAAGCAACCTGGGCCATCGTGCGCACGACCTTGACCTTGATGCCGTGCATTTCGGTGAAACCACGACCGAGGTCTTCCGCGGCCTCGGAGGCATAGTGCGCGACATACCAGGTGATTTCGCCTTCCTTTCTCGCGGCTTCGGTGATTGCCTTGAGATCAGCCTTCGCGCCGACAGGCACAAGGGCAAGCGCAACGACGATGGCCATACGAGCCAACTCGTTCATGATTTCCTCCCACGACGTCGGCTTATTATTGTTGGGTGAGATACGATCACACGAAGCGCCACGCGACAAGCGCGAGACGCCAAGAGGAAGCGCATGACGGAAAACGAGCGATCCGCCGGCTGGGCCGCCTACTACGACAAGCTTCGCGATCGTCCGCCGCGTAAGACCCTGCTGGCCGCGCTCGACGCCTTCGGGGCCACACCATCGGGTGCCCTCGCTCTCGATCTCGGCTGTGGCGATGGTCGCGACGCCATCGAGATGCTGCGGCGTGATTGGCGAGTCATCGCCGTCGATGCCGAGCCCGAGGCCTTGCGGCAGTTGCAGGCGCGTACGTTGCCACCCGACAGCGACGTGACGCCTGTCATTGCCAGGCTGGAAGAAGTTCCCATCCCCATCGGCACGCAGCTGATCAATTCGAGCTTCGCCATGCCTCTCTGCGAGCCCACCGCTTTTCACGGCCTTTGGGAACGCATCCAGGAAGGGCTTCCGGCTGGCGGTCGCTTCAGTGGCCAGTGGTACGGCCCACGCGACAGCTGGGTCGATCGGCCCGGCATCACCTTCCTGCCCCGCGAGGAGGCGCTTGCGATGCTGGAGGGGCTCGACCTCGAGATGTTCGAGGAAGAAGAATCCGATGGCATCACGCCGCGCGGCACGGCCAAGCACTGGCACATCTTCCATATCGTTGCGCGGAAGCCCTAGCAGTGGCCCAAGTGGACAAGGGGACGGCAGGTGTCCGACACTCCGGCGCCGTCATTTCAGGAGGGAAAAATGGCCTCCCCGCAATCCTCTGACACTTCGCGCAATACCCCCGTCACGCCCCCCGTCACGGCGGAAATCGCCCGCCGTGCCGCGACGCTCGCCTGGCGTGACCTGCCGGATGACCTGATCGAGCGCACCAAGCAGTGCCTGCTCGACTGGTTTGCCGTGACAGTGGCCGGCGCGCGGGAGGAACTGACCGGCATCCTGGTCGCCGAAGCGCTTGAGGACGGCGCCAAGGGGCCGGCAACGCTTGTCGGCCGCTCCGAAAAGGTGCTGCCGTCGGTGGCCGCCCTGATCAACGGCGCCGCCAGCCACGCGCTCGACTACGACGACGTCAATTTCTCCATGGGCGGCCATCCGACCGTGACCGTCGTCCCTGCCCTGCTCGCCCTGGGCGAACAGACCAAGGCGTCGGGCCGGCTGTTCATCGAGAGTTTCGTCGCCGGCTACGAGACCTCGGGCCGCGTCGGCCGTCTCGTCTCGCCCAGCCACTATCAGAAGGGCTTCCACGTCACCGGCACGGTCGGCTCCTTCTCGGCGACCGCCGCCGCCGGGCGCATGCTGGGGCTGAGCGACAAGCAGCTTGCCGTCGCCTTCGGCATCGCCGCCACCCAGGCCGCCGGCCTGAAATCCAACTTCGGCACCATGTGCAAGCCACTCCATGCCGGCACGGCCTCCGAGCACGGACTGCGCGCCGCCCGCTTGGCGGCCAGGGGCTTCACCGCCCGCGGCGATTCGCTGGAATGCGACCAGGGTTTCGCCTCCTCGCAGAGCGACCACATAAACGCCGCTGCCGCCCTCGGTGAACCGCCGGCCGGCTGGCACTTGCGCAACAATCTCTTCAAGTACCACGCCGCCTGCTACCTGACGCACGCGCCCATCGAATGCGCCAAGGAAATCCGGCTGAAGAACAATTTCCCGCCGGAGCGTGTGAAGAAGATCCTGCTGCGCATCGATTCGGGCTCGGACAAGGTTTGCAACATCCCGCATCCCACGACCGGCCTGGAAGCCAAGTTCTCGCTGCGCCAGACCATCGCCATGGCACTGACCGGCGTCGATACCGCGAACCTGGACTCCTTCAGTGACGCGATCACGCAGGACCCG
The DNA here is from genome assembly GCA_052386855.1 of Reyranella sp. GTDB lineage: Bacteria > Pseudomonadota > Alphaproteobacteria > Reyranellales > Reyranellaceae > Reyranella. The sequence continues at coordinate 33,825 of JBQTJT010000094.1, read as the reverse complement.
CGCATCCAGGCCCTGCGCGAGAAGGTCGATATCGACTTCAAGCCCAACTGGGACCATTCGCTGGCCGAGATGGCAATCCAGCTCGATGACGGCACCACCGTCGAAGCCACGCACGATTCGGGCATCCCGTGGGCCGACGTCGCCAAGCAGCGCGAAGCGATCGAGGCCAAGTACGACAGTCTGGTCGCGCCCATCCTCGGCGCCGCGGGCGCCAAGCGCCTGCACGATGCCATCGAACGCATCGACAGCCTTGCCGACATCGGCGAACTCGCTCGCGCATCCGCCAAAAGCTAACGGAGACAGAATGTCGGAGGATTTCAGGGCCCGCGCCCGGCTGGTGCCGAAGGGTAACCGCTACGAGGATTTCGAAGTCGGGCGCGTCTTCAGCCACCATTGGGGCCGCACCATCACCGAGTCGGAGAGCACGCTCTTCTCGACGCTGACGCTCCATTTCAACCCGCATTATTTCAACGCCGCCTACGCCCGCGTGCACGGCCATCCCGGCATCGTCGTCAATCCGCTACTAGTGTTCACGACCGTGTTCGGCCTCACGGTCGAGGATCTGAGCGAGGGCGGCGGGCCGTTCCTCGGCGTCAACGAACTCACCTATCACCAGCCCGTCTATCCCGGCGATTCGCTTCGCGCCGAATCGGAAGTGCTCGACCGGCGTACCTCGGACTCGCACAAGGGGTTCGGCATCGTCACCTGGCACACCAAGGGCTTCAATCAGCGCGAAGAGCTCGCCATTGACTTCAAGCGCACCAACCTCGTCCGCCTCAGGAATCCGTAAAGATGACTTTCCTCACCGAAGAACGCCGCATGATCCAGGAGCAGGCGCGCGAGTTCACGCTGAACGAGGTCCTGCCTGTCGCCAACAAGCTCGACCCCGAGAAGGGCGACATCCCGATGGACCTGCGCGACAAGATGGCCGCGCTCGGATATTTCGGCATCCTCATTCCCGAGCAGTATGGCGGCCTCGGCCTCGGCTGCTCCGAGTACTGTATCGTCACGGAAGAGCTGTCGCGCGGCTGGATGAGCGTCGCCTCGATCATCGCGCGCGGCAACCTGCTGATCGGCTCGCAGGAGATGAGCGAGGAGCAGCGCGGCCGCTATCTTCCCCGGATGGCCAAGGGCGAGTTTCTGGGCGCCTTTTCGATGTCCGAGCCCAACGCCGGTTCCGACATCTCCAACATTTCCTGCCGTGCCAGGAAAGACGGCTCCGGCTACCTGATCAGCGGCAACAAGTATTGGTGCACCTTCGCCGACGGTGCGGACTTCATGATCATCATCGCTCGCACCTCCGAAGCGCCGGCCGGCAAACGCCACCTCGGCCTCTCCATGTTCTTCGTCGAGAAGAAGCGCGGCGAGTTGCCGAAGGGCTGTAGCGGCGCACCGATTCCCAAGATCGGCTACTTCGGTTGGAAGACCTGGGAACTGGCCTTCGACAACTTCCGCGTCGATGCCGCCGACCTGATCGGCAAGGAAGGCGAAGCTTTCTATTACGCCACGTCGGGGCTCGAGACTGCCCGCGCCCATACTGCCGCCCGCGCCATTGGCCTCGCCCAGGGCGCGCTCGACGATTCGATCCAGTACGCCAACGACCGCAAGCAGTTTGGACGGTCGATCTCGGACTTCCAGGCGATCCGCTTCAAGATTGCCGACATGGCGACGCAGATCGAGGCGGCACGCCAGCTCATGTATTTTGTCTGCGAGCAGATCGACACGGGCCAGCGCTGCGACAAGGAAGCTTCCATGGTGAAGCTCTTCGCCTCCGAGATGGCCGAGCGTGTCACCAGCGAGGGCCTCCAGATCCACGGCGGCGCCGGCTACACCACGCTTCATGCCGTCGAGCGGCACTGGCGCGATGCCCGCCTCACCAAGATCTTCGAGGGCACCTCGGAGATCCAGAAGCGCATCATCTCCGATCGCCTGCTCGGCCGCGGGAGGAACTGATGAAAGTCTCCGCCCTGACCGGAAAGCACAACTACTTCGAGGACTTCAAGGTCGGCGATGTGATGAAACACGCCCGCGGCAAGACCGTGGAGCCGATGGAACAGGTCTGGATCACCAATGTGACGATGAACACGGCCGAGGCGCACTTCAACGAGCACCTGACCAAGTCGATGCCCTACGGGCAACGGCTGGGCTTCGGCGGCGTCACCATCTCGATGTGCATCGGGCTTGCCGCCGAAGACACCGCCGAGAATGCGCTGATGGAACTCGGCATGGACAAGATCCGCCTGAAGGGACCGCTGCACCACGGCGACACGCTCTACTGCTACACCGAGATCCTGGAGAAGATGGATGCCAAGCAGCCCGACGCCGGCGTCGTACGCTTCAAGCACTATGGCGTGAACCAGGACGACAAGCACATCTTCGAGGGCGAGCGCACGGTGCTGATCAAGCGGCGCAGTCACTGGGGAGACAAGTGAGCGCCGAGGCCCCCCTCGGTGCCCTGGACGGAGTCCGCATCGTCGATCTCACCCAGATGCTGGCAGGTCCCTATTGCACCATGCTGCTGGCGGACCAGGGCGCGGAGATCATCAAGGTCGAGCCACTCGACGGCGACCACACCCGCATCATCGGGCCTTATCACGCCGACGATCAGCTGAAGGCCTTCGGCGGCTACTTCGCCTCGGTCAACCGCAACAAGATGTCGATCGCCATCGACCTGAAGCAGCCGCAGGGCCGCGACCTGGTGATGAAACTCTGCGAGAGCGCCGACGCCGTGGTCGAAAATTACCGCGGCGGCGTCATGGACCGGCTCGGCCTCTCCTACGAGGCGCTGCACGAGCGCAACCCCAAGCTGGTCTATGCCACGATCCGAGGCTTCGGCGACCAGCGCACCGGCAAGAGCCCCTACGCCGACTGGCCTGCCTACGACGTCATCTCGCAGGCAATGGGGGGCATCATGGCCATCACCGGGCCGGACAAGGATACGCCGATGAAGGTCGGTCCAGGCGTCGGCGATCTCGTGCCGGCGATCACCTGTGCCTTCGGCATCGTCTCGGCGATCTTCCGCGCCCACAAGACCGGCAAGGGCCAGTTCGTCGACGTCGGCATGGTCGACGCCGTCCTGGCGCTCTGCGAACGTGTCATGCACCAGCACTCCTATCTCGGCTCACTGCCGGTGCCGGAGGGCAACCACCATCCGCTGCTTTGCCCGTTCGGCATGTTTCCCGCCAAGGACGGCTTCGTCACCATCGCCGCCCATGCCGACCAGCATTTCCCCATTCTCTGCCGCCTGATTGGCAAACCCGAGATGGCAGCCGACCCGCGCTTCGTCGATGTGCAGAGCCGCCGTGCCCACCAGGACGCGATCATCGGGGTCGTCTCCGACTTCACGCGCCAGCGCACCAAGCAGGAACTGCTGAAGCATCTCGGCGGCCAGGTGCCTTTCTCGCCCGTCTACAACGTGCGCGACATCGTGGCCGACCCGCACTTCGCGGCCCGGGAGATGCTCGTGCCTGTGCCGCATCCCGGCCTCGACCACGAGGTGCTGCTGGCCGGCGTTGCCGTTAAGATGACCGAGACCCCCGGCCGCGTGCGCCATCGCGCCCCCTTGCTGGGCGAGCACACCGACCGTTATCTGACTGAACTCGGCCTCGGTGGCGCAGAAATTGCCCATCTGCGGGCCGAGAAGATCGTTGCCTGAGGAGATTTGACATGACCGACCGCCCGCCCCGCCGCGCCCGCCGCGTCCAGCTTTCCACGCCCGGCTCCAGCGAGAAGATGATCCAGAAAGCCTCCGAGTCGAAGGCAGACCATGTTTTCCTCGATCTCGAGGATGCCGTGGCCCCCAGCCAGAAGCGCGATGCCCGCAAGAAGATCATCCAAGGCCTGAAGACGCTCAACTGGAAGGGCAAGACGCGCTGCGTGCGCATCAACGACCTCACCACCGAGTACGCCTACGAAGACATCATCGAGGTCGTCGAGGGTGCGGGCGAGCATCTCGACACCATCATGATGACCAAGGTCATGACGCCTGCCGACGTGCTGTTCGCCGACAAGCTGCTTCTCCAGATGGAGAAGAAGCTGAAGCTCAAGCGCCGCATCGGCCTCGAGGCCCTGATCGAGGAAGTCGAGGGCATGCAGAATGTCGACGCCATCGCCAAGAGCACACCTCGTCTCGAATGCCTGGTGTTCGGCATGGGTGACTTCTCGGCTTCCATGGGCGTCACCAACAGGAACGTCGGTGAGAATGACGGCTATCCGGGTGACATCTGGCACTATGCCCGCTTCCGCCTGATCATGGCCTGCCGCGCCGCCGGCATCGATCCGGTCGACGGCCCGTTTGCCGATTTCAAGAACCCCGAGGTCTATCGCGAGGAATGCCGGCGCTCGATGATCCTGGGCTGCGTCGGCAAATGGGCCATCCATCCCTCGCAGATCGACATCGCGCTCGACGTCTATTCGCCCAAGCCTGAGGACATTGCCCGCGCCCGCAAGCTCGAGAAAGCCTATGCCGAAGCCGAGGCGCAGGGCCTGGGCGCCATCAATGTCGATGGCATCATGGTCGACGTGGCCTCGATCCGCATTCTGCGCAACACGGTCCTGAACAAGGCCGACCTCTACGGCCTGTAGCCCCTGGGCCTGGCGCGGGCTTCACACATGGATGGCCCGCGCCAGGACCTGAGATCGGCGCTCGTGCCCATCGCTGCCATGCTGGGCTCGCAGGTGCTGATCTCGCTGGCGGTGCTGTCGCTCAGTGTGCTGATGCCGGCGGTGGCCCGCGATCTCGATATCGCTCCCAAGCTGGTCGGCGTCTTCACGGCCATCATCTATGTCGTCGCCTCGGCCGTGGCGCTGGGCAGCGCCACATGGATTTCACGACTGGGTGCCGTGCGGGTCTGCCAGATCGCCATGATTGCCGCGGCGGCTGGTCTTGCCCTGAATGCTGCGGCCACTGTCCTCGCCACCGTCGTCGCCGTCACCCTGATCGGCATGGCGCAGGGCCCGATCAATCCCGCATCGGCGCATATCCTGACCCAGCGTGTGCCGCGTGCCTGGTTCAGCCTCGTGTTCTCGGTGAAGCAGACCGGCGTGCCCCTGGGCTTTGCCGCGGCCGGTATCCTGCTGCCGCTGCTGCTGCCCGTGATCGGCTGGCGCGGCGCCTCTCTGGTCGCCGCCGGCATGCTCGTCGCGGGCGCGGTTATCCTGGAGTTGCTGCGCGCCCGCCTCGATGCATCGGTGGCGCCGTCGGGCCCATCGTCCGGCATCTGGTCTTCGGTGCGCTTCGTGCTCGCCCATCCCCAGATGCGCGTGCTGGGCTGGTCGGCCCTGCTCTACGTCGTGGCCCAGCACACGTTCACGTTCTTCCTCGTCACCTATCTCTATGAGCATTGCCGGCTGAGCATCGCCGAGGCCGGTTTCCTGCTCTTCCTGGCGCAGATCGGCGGTACGGCGCAGCGCCTCGTGCTCGGCGCCCTGGGCGATCGCTTCCCGCGCATGATGCTGCTGGGCTGGACGGGTGTCGGCATCGCCATAGGGTCCATCGCGACCGGCCTCATCACGTCGGACACCCCGTACTCGCTGATCGGACTGATCGTCTTCGCCTACGGCACGGTGGTCATAAGCTGGAACGGCGTATCGATCGCCGAGTTCGCGCATCTTGCGCCGCCCGGTCAGGTCGCGCCCGTCGCCGCCGTCCAGACCGCACTCGCCTTCTCCGGCGCCGTCGTCGGCCCGCCCCTGTTCGGCCTTATCGCGGCGCTAGCCGGCTACCGCACCTCCTTCTTCCTGGTCGCGGCCTGCGTCCTGGCAGCGGCCATCTGGCAGATCGCCACGGCACGGCGCCTGCGCGCGGCCCTATCCGGCCGGTAACGAAGTTACCCATCCCGCTCTGGCCGACCGCGCCTCCCTGTCCTATGTCAGGCGAGCAACCAAGGAGCGCCCCATGATCAAGGGTCTGCATCACAACGCCTATCGCTGCCGCGACTCCGAAGAGACGCGCCGCTTCTACGAGGATTTCCTCGGCCTTCCGCTGGTCCACACGTTGAAAATCGACCAGACCAAGACCGGGCGGTCGACCGGCGTGCTGCACACTTTCTTCCAGCTGGACGACGGCTCGTGCCTGGCCTTCTTCGAGGCCCCCGACATGCCGTTCGAGTTCAAGCCGCAGCACGACTTCGACCTGCACATCGCGCTGGAGGTCGAGCCCGACGCCATCGACAAGATGATGGCCAAGGGCAAGGCCGAGGGCCGCGAAGTCCGCGGCGTCTCCGACCACCATTTCATCCGGTCGATCTATTTCCGTGACCCCAACGGCTACGTGATCGAACTGACCGCCAAGGTGGCCGGCCTAGAGAGCGAGATGGACCCCAGGAAGAATCGGGCTCGCGAAAAGCTCGACAACTGGCAGAGCGCCAAGCGCGCCGCCTAGCCCAGGCGACGCCGGTAGAGCGCGATCAGCCGCTCCCAGTGCCTTTCGGCGGCGGACTTGTCGTAGCACCAGCGTTGCGGGAACGCGAAACCGTGATGGACGCCGGGATGCACCTCGAGTTCGCCCGCCGCCCCTGACTTGTCGAACAGCGCCTTCAGTTCCTTCACCATCTCCGGCGGCGCCAGCTCGTCATGCTCGGCGCAGGAGATGTAGAGTTCTCCCTTGGCCTTGCCGAGCGTGAGATGCGGGCTCTCGACGGCGTCGCTCACCAGCCAGGTCCCATAGAAGGACGCCGCAGCCAGCACGCGGTCGGGGTAGCGCGCCGCCGCCGCCAGCGCATAAGGCCCGCTCATGCAATAGCCATGGGCACCCACCGGGCCCTTTTTCGCCGCCGCCTGCTTGTCGGCAAAGGCGATCACGGCGGCAACGTCGTCCATCACCGGTGGGATCGTCATTTTGGTCCGCACCGCGCGCATCCGCTGATGTTCCTCGCTGCCGTGTTTGAGAACGTCGGGACCATATTTCGTATCGCGGCCGGCGCGATAGTAGAGATTCGGCAACATCACGTAGTAGCCCGATGTCGCGAGACGGCGTGCCATGTCCTGCAGCTCCTCGCGAATGCCCGGCGCATCCATCAGCAGCAGCACCGGCGGATAAGGTCCACCGCGCTCGGGATGACAGATGAACGTCTCCATCGCGCCGTCCTTGGTCGCGAGGTCGAGAGTCTGTTCGAGCATTTCGGCGAATCCTCCTATTTGCAGCATGCCAGCACCTTGCTAGGCTTCACACAACAAGAAAGCCTTGGGAGTGAAACGATGAAGCGACTCATGTTCTGCAGCGCGGCGCTGGCCGTCGCCGCGTGGTCGGCCTCCGCGCCGGCCCAGCAATTGACCGACGGCACGGTGAAGATCGGCGTGCTCACCGACATGTCGAGTCTGTACTCCGACATCAACGGTCCAGGTGCCGTCATCGCCGTGCAAATGGCGATCGAGGATTTCGGCGGCACCATCGGTGGCAAGAAGATCGAGATGGTCCAGGCCGACGTCCAGAACAAGGCTGACGTTGCCGCCACTATCGCCGGCCGCTGGTTCGACACAGAGCAGGTCGACGTCATCCTTGGCGCCGGCGCGTCGTCCTCTTCGATCGCCACCTCGCGCGTGGCCGCCGACAAGAAGAGAATCTACATCGCGCCCGATCCGGCTTCGTCGGACATCACGGGCAAGCTCTGCAACGCCTACACCGTTCACTGGGTCTACGACACTTTCGCGCTGGCCAACGGTACCGGCTCGGCTGTGGTCAAGGCCGGCGGCGACAGCTGGTTCTTCCTCACCGCCGACTATGCCTTCGGCTACGCCCTGCAGCGTGACGTTGCCGCCGTCGTGACCAAGTCCGGCGGCAAGGTGGTGGGCGAGGTCAAGCATCCGATCAACACCAACGACTTCTCGTCGTTCCTGCTGCAGGCCCAGGCATCGAAGGCCAAGATCATCGGGCTTGCCAATGCCGGCGGCGACACCATCAACTCGATCAAGCAGGCGGCCGAGTTCGGCATCGTCAAGGGCGGCCAGAAGCTGGCTGGCCTGCTCGTGTTCGTGTCCGACGTGCATTCGCTCGGCCTGGAGCGCACACAGGGGCTGAACCTCACGGAAGCCTTCTACTGGGACCTCAACGACAAGACCCGTGCCTTCGCCAAGCGCTTTGCAGCCAAGCACAACGGCAAGATGCCGACCAGCATACAGGCTGGCTTCTATTCCGGCGCTCTGCAGTATCTGAACGCCGTGAAAGCCGCCAACACCGACAACAGCGACGCGGTGATGACCAAGCTCAAGGAAATCAAGTGGGACGACCCCGTGTTCGGCCAGAGCTACATCCGGGCCGACGGCCGCAAGATGCACGACATGTATCTGTTCGAGGTCAAGAAGCCGTCGGAGTCCAAGGGACCGTGGGATTACTACAAGGTGGTCGCCAAGATGTCCGCCGAGGAAGCGTTCCGCCCGATGGACCAGGGTGAATGCCCGATGGTCAAGAAGAACTAGGGAGGATCCCGTCATGGCCGATCGATCCAACATCTATGTGGGCGTTGCCGGCTATTTCGGAAAACCGGATCATCCCGGCCGCGTCGGCGTATTCCGACGCGGCACGCCAGGAAACGGCAGAGGGGGCGGTGACTGGCAGCATGTGCTGGGCACCGTCCAGACTTTCACCGTCTTCGTCCATCCCGGCGATCCGACAACCGTTTTCGCCGGCACCAACGACGGTGTGTGGCGCAGCACGGATGCCGGCGCCACCTTCCGGCGAACCCACTTCCCCGATGCGAAGAAGGAGGTCTGGTCCTTCCTAGTCGATTCGCGCGATCCCAGGCGCATCTTTGCCGGCGCCTCGCCGATCGACGTCTACCGCAGCGACGATGGCGGCGAGAGCTGGCGCAAGCTGCCCAATCCCGGGATGGCGACCCACTGCAAGGGCCCCTTTGCCTCGCGGGTGATGCGGCTGGCCCAGCATCCAAAGCGACCCGACGAGATCTACGCCGCGCTCGAGATCAACGGGGTAATGCGCAGCACCGACCTGGGCGAGACCTGGTCCGACTGCAGCGCCGGCCTGATCAAGCTCGCCGAGCAGCCCCACCTCCAGAGCAAGATCGTGAGCGACACCACGGCCGAAGGCATGCTCGACAGCCATGCCGTCACCATCAATCCCGCCGACCCCGATGCCGTAATCGCGGCGATGCGCATGGGTCTCTTCCGCAGCGCCGACCAAGGACGTACCTGGCAGGACATGCAGGTCGGCCGCTTCTCACCCACCACCTACGGGCGCGACGTCAAGGTCTCGGCTGTCGAACCCAACACGCTCTACTCCGCGCTGAGCGTTGCAGCCTCCAGCCATGACGGCGGTCTCTACCGCAGCGAAGATGGCGGACAGAGCTGGAAGCGCTTCGACAAGGTGCAGGTCCATGGCACCATCATGTCGATCGGCCTGCATCCGCGTGACGCCGCACAGATTTATATGGGCGCGCGCTACGACGGCGAAGTGTTCGGAACACAGGACGCCGGCAGGACGTGGCAGGCCATGCCGCTGCCCGGCGAAGTCCAGCACATCTACTCCGTGACCTGCGGTTAAGCAGCAGCCGTCACGAGCACAAGGATCGCGAACGCAAAAAAAGGCGGCCTCCGGGCCGCCTTTTTCTGGATGAGGTGGCCGGTCTTACGACCGACCACCCATCATATCTGGTCGTTAGATCATCTTCTTCGCAGGCAGCGCAACCCGCGAGTCCGTCAGCGCCTTCTCGAGGACCGGGATGCCCGCGTCGTAGCGACCGGCAGTGCAATCGGCCATGGCCTCCGGAACCGGACCCTGAGCCGGCGAAGCCGTGCTGGTCTTCCGCCACGCCGCCATCAAGTCGTTGCAGTAGGCAGCCTTGTCAAAACCAGCCATCTGAACGCCGACCACGATCTCGACGCGGCGGTTCTGCGGCTCGCGTACGTTGTCGCCCGTCTGGACGAGCAGGCCCGCTTCGCCACGACCGACGGTGGTGATCGCCGTTGCCGGCACGCCTTCCTTGACGAGGGCGTCCTTGACGGTGTTCGCACGGCGCAGCGACAGCGCCATGTTGTATTCCGGCGAACCAGAGGTGTCGGTGTGGCCGGTCGTGGTCACACGCGCTCCGCCGCGGGTCTTAAAGGCAGTGGCCGCCTGCTGGACCGTGTTCAGCGCCTGGGACGACAGGTTCGAGCGGTCCCAATCGAAGAACACCATGAACGTCGGCGGTGCGGGCGGCGGCGGCGGCGCGGCGGCGGGCGGCGGCGGCGTGTCGCAAGCGCCCAACAACAGTGCTGCCGCGATAACGGCGGACAGTGACTTCAACATGGATATCATCCCCCCATAAAAAACGAGTAGCAGGGACCATGATGGAACACTCTGCTCAAAACGTAAAGTGGACGTTTTGGATATCAGCGAGTCCCAAAGGTCGGTCCTTCGATTGGCGTCCCCAGCGGGATTCGAACCCGCGTCGCCGCCGTGAAAGGGCGGTGTCCTAGGCCTCTAGACGATGGGGACGAAGCCGAAAGAGCGGCTGCATGTAGCGGCTGGAGGCCCCGAAATCAAGCAAGCACCGAACCTGCCGAGGCCGCGGCGTCGTCGATTTGCAGGCGGACAGATTCACGGCCTCCGAAACGATCGATCCGGAGCGCCCCCGCAACATGGAGGACCGGCCGAGCAGGGTCCAGAAGGGCCGGCCCAAGCGCCGTCTGGTTGGCCCGGAAGGCGATCGCCTCCACGCGCCCCCGTTCCGATCCCACCAGGGTGCAGCGCACATGCCCCTCGCCCACCGTCTGGGCATAGCTGACGCGAACGCTGGTGAGAACAAAACGAGGCAAGGCGTTGCCGGCACCGAACGGCCCGACGCGCTCGATCATGCCGACCAGCTCTTGGGTTGCTGCTCCGGGCGACAGGGCGGCGTCGATGCCGAGTTCGCGCATCGGCGGCGCCGCGCCGAGCTGCGGGCCGATGCGTTCGTCGAGGAAGCGCGCGAGCCCGGGCAGCGCCTCGCGGGTCACCGTAAGGCCCGCCGCCATGGCATGGCCACCCCCGTTCACCAGCAGCCCGGCCTGGCGGGCGGCAATCACCGCCGCGCCCAGATCGACACCGCGCACCGAGCGGCCCGACCCTTTGCCAAGGTCGCCGTCGAGCCCGATGACGAAGGCCGGCCGGCCATAGCGTTCGACCAGGCGGCTGGCCACGATGCCGATCACGCCCACATGCCAGCCGTCGCTCTCGATCACGAGCGCCGCCGGCAGCCCCTTCCGGTCGGGTCCGTAAAGCCCCTCGACCCGCGAGATCGCCTGGTCGAGCACGTCGCGTTCGATGGCGCGGCGCTCGGCGTTGAATTCGTCCAGCCGCAGCGCCAGGGCGCCGACTTCATGCGGATCGTCGCTCGACAGCAGCCTCGCCCCGAGATCGGCCTGCCCGACCCGGCCGCCGGCATTGACCCGGGGCCCCAGCAGGAACCCGAGATGATAGGCGCCGGGTACTTCTTTCAGGCGGGCGACGTCGGCAAGGGCTGCAAGCCCGACATTGCGGCGCTCGGCCATCACCTTCAGGCCCTGGCGCACCAGGGCACGGTTGACCCCGGTGAGCGGCACGACATCGCACACCGTGCCCAGCGCCACGAGATCGAGCCATTGACGCAGGTCGGGCTCAGGCCGCGACGCGCCGTACCAATTGGCCTCGCGCAACGCCCGGTTGACGCCCACCGCCAGCAGGAAGGCCACGCCCACCGCCGCCATCTGCTTGTGTGGGCTGGCATCGTCGATCCGGTTGGGATCGACCACGGCAATGGCGTCCGGCAGCGTGATCTCGGCCATGTGATGGTCGATGACGATGGTGTCGAGCCCTACACGCTTGGCCTCGGCCAGCGGTTCGAAGGCGGTCACGCCGCAATCGACCGTGACCACGACGGCGGCGCCCTCAGTCTTCAATTTCACGAGGGCCGGCGCGTTGGGGCCGTAGCCCTCCTTGCGGCGGTCGGGGATATAGACGCCGATATTGCCACCGACGCTGCGAAAGAATCGCAACAACAGGGCAGAAGAGGTGGCGCCGTCGACGTCGTAGTCGCCGAACACGACGATGCGCTCGCCCCCCTGCACCGCGCGCACCAGCCGCGCGATGGCCACATCCATGTCCTTGAGGTGCAGCGGATCGGGCAGAAAACGACGCAACGTCGGATCGAGGAACTCCGCCACGGAATCGAGGTCGACGTCACGGGCCGCCAGCAACCGCGCCACCGCGTCGGGCAGGCCGTGACGCTGGGCGATGGCCAGCGCCGTGCGCTCGTCGGCCAGGCGCGCCGCCCAGCGCCGTCCGGTCAGCGACCGTTCGACACCGAGAAACGCCGCGCGCTCGCCGCGTTCCACGTCGCCCTTAGGCCCAGCTCGGCAGGCCGGTCTTGATCGAGAAATTGTGGTGGGCCGAGATCCAGCGCACGGTGCCGGTCTTCGAGCGCATGACGATGGAATGGGTCTCGGCGCCGTGGTGGAAGCGGCGCACACCCTTCAGCATCGATCCCGAGGTGACGCCGGTCGCGGCGAACATCACGTCGCCCTTGGCCATCTCGGTCATCGAGTATTTGCGGTTGAGGTCGGTGATGCCCCACTTGCGCGCGCGGCCCTTCTCGTCGTCGTTGCGGAACAGCAACCGGCCCTGGATCTGACCGCCGATGGCGCGCAGCGCCGCCGCCGCCAGCACGCCCTCCGGCGCCCCGCCCGAGCCCATGTAGATGTCGATGCCGGAATCGCCGGTCGAGGTGGCGATCACGCCCGACACGTCGCCGTCGCCGATCAGCATGATGCGGGCACCCGCCTCGCGGACCTTGGCGATCAGTTCGGAATGACGCGGCCGGTCGAGGATGCAGACGACGAGGTCGGCGACATCCACTTTTTTGGCCTTGGCGAGGTCAGCCAGGTTCTGCTTCGCCGTCTTGTCGAGGTCGACGATGCCGTCGGGCAGGCCGCCGCCGACGGCGATCTTGTCCATGTAGACGTCCGGCGCGTTGAGGAACCCGCCATGCTCGGCCATCGCCATGACGGCAAGCCCGTTGGGCAGGCCCTTGGCGGTGATGGTGGTGCCCTCGAGCGGATCGAGGGCGATGTCGATCTTGGGCCCGCCCGCTCCGACCTTCTCGCCGATATAGAGCATCGGCGCCTCGTCGCGCTCGCCCTCGCCGATCACCACGGTACCTTCGATCGACAGCGTGTTCAGCGCGCTGCGCATGGCATCGACGGCTGCCTGGTCGGCCGCCTTCTCGTCGCCGCGTCCCATCAGCTTGGAGGCCGCCAGCGCCGCGGCTTCGGTCACCCTCACCGCTTCCATCGCCAGATTGCGGTCCATCTTGCCTGTGTCGGCCATCACTTCCTCCGTCCGGCGTCTAAAGCGCCTTCCTAGAATGCTTCAATCCTGATCACGCAGGGCTCCTGAGCCACCGCCTTCAACTTGTCGATGCGCGCGAGCGCGCGCCGCATCGCCGCTTCTTCCGTCTCGTGCGTCGTCAGCACCACCGGCACTTCGCCCGACAGCGAGCGGCCGCGCTGGAGCATCGACTCCAGCGAGATGTGTTCCTTGGCGAGCGCCCCCGACACCGCCGAGATCACGCCGGGCCGGTCCTGCACCATCAGACGCATGTAGTAGGCGCCGACATGGCGATCCATCGGCGAGGCCTTCTTGTCGGCGAGCCGGGCGGCCGGCACGACGAAGGCCGGCATGTGGCGGCCGCGTGCGACATCGACCAGGTCGGCGACCACCGCCGAGGCGGTCGGCCCCTGCCCCGCGCCGCGGCCCTGGAACATCGTGGTGCCGACGAAATCACCCTCGACCACGACGGCATTGAACACGCCCTCGATGTGGGCGATCGGCGTCGCCAGCGGCACCATGCACGGATGGACACGCTGCTCGATGCCGTGCCGCGTCTCGCGGGCAAGGCCCAGCAGCTTGATGCGGAAGCCGAGTTCCTCGGCGAACTGGATGTCCATCGAGGTCACGCGGCGTATGCCCTCGATATGAATGCCGGCGAAATTGACCCGGGCACCGAAGGCAGCGCCGGTCAGCACGGCGAGCTTGTGGGCCGCGTCGATACCATCGACGTCGAAGCTCGGATCGGCCTCGGCGTAGCCGGCGGCCTGTGCCTCGGCCAGCACGACATCGAAGTCGCGGCCGGTCTCGCGCATCGTCGTCAGGATATAGTTGCAGGTGCCGTTCAGGATGCCGTAGAGGCGGCTGACCTTGTTGCCGACCAGGCCTTCGCGCAGCGCCTTGATGATCGGAATGCCGCCGGCGACCGCCGCCTCGAAGGCCAGGATACGGTCCTTCTTCTCGGCCAGTGCCGCGATCTCCGCGCCATGCAGGGCCAGCAGCGCCTTGTTGGCGGTGACGACATGCTTGCCCGAGCCGAGCGACTTCTGCACCAGCCGGCGCGCGGTGCCGCCGGAGCCGCCGATCAATTCGACGACGACGTCGATGTCGGGCGCCGTCGCCAGCGCCAGCGGATCCTTCTCCCAGCGCACGCCGGAGACGTCGATGTCGCGTTTCTTGGTGCGCGAGCGGGCGCTGACCGCAACCAGTTTCAGTGGCCGCCCGCCGCGCAATGACAACAGCCGGCCATGTTCGGCCAGCAGCTTGACGACGCCAGCACCGACCGTGCCGAGCCCGGCGATGCCTATTCTGAGAGGTGATTTCATGGACGCCTGATACGACAGGATGATGCTAGGCGCGAGCCTTGATCAGCGTAACGTTGTCCCCAACGCCACGCAGATAAAGATCGATGGCGCGCGCCGGGTCGGCCATGACCTGGCGGATGTTGCGCACGGCCTGGCGAATACGGTGCTTGTTCTCGACCAGGGCAATGCGCACATGCGCATCGCCATGCTCGCCGAAGCCGATGCCCGGCGAGACCGCGACATTGGCCTGGGTCAGCAGCAGCTTGGAAAAGGCCAGCGACCCCAGCTCGGCGAATTCCTTGGGAATCGGCGCCCAGGCAAACATGCTGGCCGACGGCGCCGGCAGGTTCCAGCCGGCCGCGATCAGGCCTTCCATCAAAACGTCTCGGCGTTCCTTGTAGGTGTTGCGCGCGTCGACCACGCAGTCTTGCGGACCGTTCAGCGCCGCCGTGGCCGCCACCTGGATCGGCGTGAAGGCGCCATAGTCGAGGTACGACTTGATGCGCGTCAGCGCCGTGATCAGCGTCTTGTTGCCGGCCGCGAAGCCGATGCGCCAGCCGGCCATCGAATAGGTCTTGCTCATCGAGGTGAACTCGATGGCGATGTCGCGCGCGCCCGGGACCTGCAGCACCGACGGCGGCGGCACGTCGTCGAAGTAGATCTCCGCATAGGCGAGATCCGACAGGATCCAGATGCCCTGGCGTTTGCAGAAATCGACGATGGCGCCGTAGAAATCGAGATCGACGACCTGTGCCGTCGGGTTCGACGGATAGTTCAGCACCAGCGCCAGCGGCTTGGGGACGGCATGCTGCACGGCCCGCTCGAGCGCCGGCAGGAATTCGGCGAGCGAGGTGCTGCCCGGCACCGCGATGTGGCGCACCGAGCCGCCCGCGATGATGAAGCCGTAGGGATGGATCGGATAGCTGGGGTTGGGCACCAGTACCGTGTCGCCCGGCGAGGTGATCGCCTGCGCCAGGTTGGCCAGCCCCTCCTTCGATCCCAGCGTGACGATGATCTCGCTCTCGGGGTCGAGTTCGACGTTGAAGCGGCGCGCGTAGTAGGCCGCCTGCGCCTTGCGCAGGCCCGGGATGCCCTTCGATGAGGAATAGCCATGGGCGCGCGGATTGCCGGCGGCCTCGGCGAGCTTCGCCACGATGTGCGGTGCGGTCGGCAGGTCGGGATTGCCCATACCGAGGTCGATCACGTCCTGGCCAGCGGCGCGGGCGCGCGCCTTCATGGCGTTCACTTCCGCGAACACGTAGGGCGGCAGGCGCTTCAATCGGTGGAATTCGGAATCGTCCATCGTGTTCTTCCCTGGCGGCCTAGAAGTCGATGAAGACTTCGGCGCGCCGGTTGGCGGCGATGCCGCGGGCGGTGTTGGTCTGATAGACCGGCTCGTCGTCGGAGGCGGCCTCGGCGACGATGCGGTCGCGCGGCACGCCGAGCGCCCGGAGCTGCTGGGCAACGGCCAGCGCGCGACGCCGCGACACTTCGAAGTTGCCGCGTTCGAGCTGGTTCGCGGAATTCCCGTAGGAATCCTGATCAGCATGCGCCACGACGCGGATCGTGCCGCCGTTGCGCCGCTGGATCTGCGCCACCTTGGCCAGAACGCTGGTGTCGTTTTCGCTCAGCCCTGACGAGGCGCGGCCGAACTGGATCACCGCGACCTGCATCGCCCCGCCGAACGGCGGAGACTTGATGTCGCTGAACGGCACGGCACCCGACTGCGCGGTGGCGATGTTGGCTTCTGTCGGCACTGCCGGCATCGGCGGCGGCACGGGCGTCGGCGCAGGCGCTGCCATGACCGGTGGCGGTGTTGGGGTGACCGTCACCTCCGGCGCTGGCGGCGGTGAAGCGGCGGCCATTGTCTCAGGCCCGCGGCTGGGTGGCGGCGTCCAGTTCGGCGGCGGCACGAAGGCCTTGCTCGGATCGGCCGAACGCGCGGGCGCCATGGCCGCCGGCGGCGGCGCCGGAGAAGCGGCTGCCGTCATGACGGGCGTTGGCGGCGCGGCTGGGGCGGCCGATTGACCGGGCGGCGTCCAATCCGGCGGCGGCACGAAGGCTTTGCTTGGATCGGCCGAACGCACCGGCGGCGCGGCAGCCGCCGTCATGACCGGTGTTGGCGCCGAAGTTGGCTGTGGTGGAGTCGACACGATGGGCGTCGGCGCCATGGCCAGCGCAGCCGGCTGTCCGGGCGCTGTCCAGCCGGGGGGCGGCACGAAGGCCTTGTTGGGGTCGGCCGAACGCACCGGCGGCATCGCGGCGGGTGGCGCCTCGGCCGACGCCATCACGATCGGTGTGGAAGCAGCCGTTGGCGTGGGCACAGGCGCGGGAGCAGGCGACGGCGCGGCAGTCATGACAGGCGCCGGCGGCTGGCCCGGCGGCGTCCAGCCGGGCGGCGGCACGAAGGCCCTGTTGGGATCGGCCGAGCGCACCGGCGGCATCGCCGCCGGCGGTGCCTCGGCAGAGGCCATCACGATCGGTGTCGGCGCGGACACAGGCGCCGGAGCCGGTGTGGCCGTTCCGACGGCGACAGATGCCGCCGTCTGACCGGGTGGCGCCCAGCCCGGCGGTGGCACGAACGCCTTGCTGGGGTCCCCTTGCGGTATCGGCGTGGCGGCGACCACCACCGGCTCTGGCGCCGGTACGGGAGTCGGCGGCGGTGCACCAGCAGTCATCGCCACGGGTGCAGGCGCGGCCGTCACAGGTGCAGGCGCAACCGGCGTGGCCGTTCCAACGGCGACGGATTCTGCGGTCTGGCCGGGCGGTGCCCAGCCTGGCGGCGGCACGAATGCCTTGTTGGGATCCCCCTGCGGTATCGGCGCGGCGGTGGCCACCATAGGCTCCGGCGCCGGTGTGGCAGCCGGCGCGGCGGCAGCCGGTGGCGGGCTTGGCGGCGCTGCGATCGGCGCCGGTGATCCGCTTACGGCTGGCGCGGGCAGCGGCGGTGGCGCCGCGGCCGTGGTGACCGGTACCTGCCTCGGGGCAACTGCCTCTGCCGGCTCGCGTGCCTTGGCTTCGCGATCGGCGCTTGCCCGCGCCTGGCGTTGTTCGCGCGCCGCAGCGTCGCGATCGGCGGCTTCCTTCTCGAGGGCTTCCTTCTGTGCTTTCTGCCCGCCGCGGCCGGCAACGATCGAGCCGATCTGCGGCGTGGCCGAGCGCGTCTCATCGACGGCGGCGATGCCTGCATCGTACTGACGGCCGACGTTGGCCGACGGCAGGCTGCCGCTGGCCGCCGCCGCCCGGTCGGCGCCCGGGCGAACCTTCGCGCTTTGCGCCGGGGTGCTGCTGTCGAACATGCCGCAACCCGCCATGAGCGCCAGCGTCGACACGCCGAGCAGTCCAAGCCAAAGGCGCTGGCTGCCGCTCGCGTCTAGTTTTCGCTGCATCGTCGTCACCCGCTCGAAGCCCGGCATGCCCGCTGTAGTAGCGGAGACCGAGAGGAAGTTTGACCCGTCTGTTGTCGCAGCATACCTATAACAAGGCATTCGGCGACCCGGGCAGACGAATACTAGGTATGGTACCGGGATGCTGAAAATACCGCAAGAAACGCCCCAAGGGCAATGATTCAGAAGGGGAAACGCATGTCGGAGACGCCTGCCCCAACTGGCTTTCCAGCAGTGACGCCGGCCGAATCGCAGAAGATGCAGGCCGCTTTCAAGGATATTGCCGAGCGCAGCCAGAAGCTGCTCGAGGGTTTTGCCGAGCGCTACAAGGCCGACGGACCGCAGCCGGCCGATCCCATGGGCCTCACCCAGACCTTCATGGATTTCACCGCCAAGATGCTGGCCGACCCCAATCGGCTGCTGCAGGCCCAGATGGAACTCTGGCAGCAGTACCTGCAGCTCTGGCAGCTCACGACCCAGCGGCTGATGGGCCAGAAGGTCGAGCCGATGGCCGAGCCCGCCAAGGGCGACAAGCGCTTCAACGATCCCGCGTGGAAGGACGAGGTGGTCTTCGATTATCTGAAGCAGTCCTATCTTCTCACCGCGCGCTGGCTGCAGGGCACCGTCAAGCAGGTCGAGGGCATCGACGACAAGACGGCGAAGAAGGTCGACTTCTATACTCGACAGTTCATCGACGCCGTGTCGCCGTCCAACTTCGCCATGACCAATCCGCAGGTCGTGAAGGCCACCGTCGAGTCCAAGGGCGAGAACCTGCTGAAGGGCCTGCAGAATCTGCTGACCGACCTGGAGCGCGGCAAGGGCAAGCTCGCGATCCGCCAGACCGACATGAAGGCCTTCCGGGTCGGCGAGAACGTCGCGACCTCGCCCGGCAAGGTCATCTACCAGAACGACCTGATGCAGCTCATCCAGTACGCGCCGGCGACCGCCGAGGTCTACACGATGCCGCTGCTGATCGTGCCGCCCTGGATCAACAAGTTCTACATTCTCGACCTCAAGCCCCAGAACTCGTTCATCAAGTGGGCGACCGAGCAGGGCTACACCGTGTTCGTCGTTTCCTGGGTCAATCCCGACAAGCAGCTCTCGAAATTGGTGTTCGAGGACTACATGAAGCTCGGGCCGCTGGCGGCACTGGGCGCGATCGAGCAGGCGACCGGCCAGCGCCAGGTATCGGCGATCGGCTACTGCATCGGCGGCACGCTGATGGCGGCGACCCTGTCCTACATGGCCGCGCGCGGCGACGACCGGATCGCTGCCTGCACCTTCTTCACCGCGCAGGTCGATTTCACCGAGCCCGGCGAACTCGGAGTCTTCATCGACGAGGACCAGCTCGCCAGTATTGAAGAGATGATGTCCAAGAAGGGCTATCTCGAGGCCAGCGACATGGCGACGACCTTCAACCTGCTGCGCGCCAACGATCTCATCTGGTCGTTCGTCGTGAACAACTACCTGATGGGCAAGGACCCCTTCCCCTTCGATCTGCTCTACTGGAATGCCGACGCCACGCGCATGCCGGCGGCGATGCACAGCTACTACCTGCGCAACATGTACCAGAGCAATCTGCTCAGCCAACCGGGCGGGATCGTCATCGACAACGTGCCGATCGATCTCCGCAAGATCGCGATCCCGGTCTATATCCAGGCCGGCAAGGAAGATCACATCGCGCCATCGCGGTCGGTCTACAAGGCGACGCAGATCTACAGCGGACCGATCCGCTTCATGCTCGCAGGCTCGGGCCATATCGCGGGCGTCGTCAATCCGCCGAGCGCCAAGAAGTACCAGCACTGGCTGAACGAGACGGACAAGAACCCGCCGACGCTGGCCGAATGGCAGGCCGGCGCCAAGGAGTTCCCCGGCTCATGGTGGAACGACTGGGACAAGTGGCTGTCGGAGAAATCCGGGCCAAAGGTGCCGGCACGCAACCCCGGCGATGGCGCGCTGCCGCCGATCGAGGATGCGCCGGGCTCTTACGTGAAAGTGCGCGTCGTCGAGTAAAGCGCCTACTCCGCCGCCTTCTGCTCGGCCACCTTTTGCGCCATGGGGCGATGGGCGTTGGCGAGCTCTATGTAATGACCGACCACGCGCTTGAACATCTCGAGGTCCTTCTCGGTGATGTCGCGCAGCTTCCGCGCCGGATTGCCCGCCCACAGCTCGCCCTTGCGCACGATTTTGCGCGGCGTCACGACGGCGCCGGCCGCAACCATCGCGCCGCTTTCGACAACGGCGCCATCGAGCACCGTGGCGTTCATGCCAATGAAGGAATCGTCATGGATCTCGCAGGCGTGCAACAGCGCCATATGGCCGACCGACACGTTGCGGCCGACGATGGTCATGAGGCCGCGCCCGGCGACATGGACGACCGTGCCGTCCTGCAGATTGGAGTTCTCGCCGATACGGATGCCGGGCCCGTCGCCGCGCAGGATGCAGCCGTACCAGATGCCGCAGTTGGCGCCGATCTCGACCTCGCCGATCAGCGTCGCATTGGGCGCGATGAAGGCTGACGGATCGATCTTCGGGATGAAGCCCTTGAACGGGACGATGAGACCGGACATCGGATCGCCTCTCCACATGAACGAAGGGCGCCTTTCGGCACCCTTCGAGGCCACATAAACGAAGGGCGCCTTGCGGCGCCCTTCGAGGATAGTCCAATCGCCGGTTTAGCGCTTGGAGAACTGGAAGCGTGCGCGGGCGCCGGCGCGGCCGTACTTCTTGCGCTCGACCACGCGTGAGTCGCGGGTGAGAAAGCCGTTGGCCTTGATGGCGCCGCGCAGGCCGGGCTCGAACTTGGTCAGCGCCTGCGAGATGCCGTGACGCACCGCGCCGGCCTGGCCCGAGAGGCCGCCGCCCGAGACGGTGGCGATCACGTCGAACTGGCCGCCGCGCTCGGAAACGTCGAACGGCTGCTGGATCATCATGCGCTGGGTCGGACGCGCGAAGTAGATCGTCTGGTCGCGGCCGTTGATGGTGATCTTGCCGGTGCCGGGCTTCACCCAGACGCGGGCGACGGCGTTCTTGCGTCGTCCCGTGGCATAGGCGCGGCCCTGGGCGTCGATTTCCTTGACGCGAACCGGCGCGGGGGCCTGCTCGCCGCCAGCCGGCGCCTTCTTCAGTTCAGCGAAGGTCGAGAGTTCAGTAGCCATGTCAGCCGATCCTCGAATTCTTGGGGTTGAGGGCGGCGACGTCGAGCTTCTCGGGCTGCTGTGCCTCCTGCTCGTGCTTCGGCCCTGCATAGACGCGCAGGTTCTTCATCTGCGCACGGCCGAGCGGGCCACGCGTGATCATGCGCTCCACGGCCTTGATCAGGACGCGCTCCGGGAAGCGGCCTTCGAGGCGCTTGCCCAGGGTCTCGCCCTTGATGCCGCCGGGATGGCCGGTGTGCCAGTAGAAGACTTCCCGCTCGGCCTTGCGGCCGGTCAGGCGGACCTTCTCGGCGTTGATGACGACGATGTTGTCGCCGCAATCGATGTGCGGGGTGAAGGTCGGCTTGTGCTTGCCGCGCAGGCGCGAGGCGATGATCGAGGCAAGCCGACCGAGCACGAGCCCTTCGGCGTCGATCAGCAGCCACTTCTTCTGCACATCGGCAGTCTTGGTGCTGGGAGTCTGGTTGGTAATGAGGGAGTGCATGGTTCTTTCTTCCAATGAGCGCGCGCTTATGGGCGGCTCCAGAGACACTGTCAAGCAGCGCCAAATATCTTCGTCAAATCAATAGGTTAGAATTGAGGTATTGTTATACCGTGGCCTATCTCTTTGGCGGAATTGCATAAGTCACTGTCGCATGGGCGACCGGCTCCTTCACCCCGTCGCTCCAGATGGTGAAGTCGCCGACAGCCAGCGTCTTGCCCAGTTTCATCAGGCGCCCCTCCCCGATCAGGTCGACCGGCTCGGGCTTGCGCATGAAATTGATGTTGAGGTTGGTCGTGACCGCCAGCGCCACCGGACCGAGCTGGCCCATGATCAGCAGATAGAAGCCGCAATCGACCAGCCACATCAGCGTCGGCCCCGAGATCGTTCCACCCGGCCGCAGATGCCGCTCATGCGTCGGCAGGCGAAGCCGGATGGTCTTGTCGTCCAGATGCTCGATCGCGAGACCAAGATGAGCCGACTGCGGGAAGTGCTCCTTCAGGAACTCCAGCAGCTCGGCCGGACTCATCATCGGCATGACGGAACTCCCTTGAGCCAGTACACTAGATAGATGACAGCCGCCCCGAACGAACCGGTCCTGCTGCGCCGCGACGAAGGCCGCGTCGCCATCCTGACGCTCAACCGCCCCAAGGCGATGAACGCGCTCTCGGGCGAGCTTATAGACGCGCTGCAGGCGGAATTCGACAGGCTCGCGAAGGACAAGGAGATCCGCTGCGTCGTGATCGAGGCCAACGGCCGCGCCTTCTCGGCCGGGCACGACCTGCGCGAGGTCCGCTCGACCGACGATTACGGTTTCCATTACGACCTCATGGCGCGCTGCTCGACCATGATGATGTCGATCCGCCGCCTGCCCCAGCCGGTGATCGCCAAGGTCCACGCCATCGCCACCGCCGCCGGCTGCCAGCTCGTGGCGGCCTGCGACCTCGCCGTCGCCTCTGCCGACGCTAAATTCGCGACGCCCGGCGTCAACATCGGTCTCTTCTGCGGCACGCCCTCGGTCCCGCTCGGACGCAATGTCGGCGCCAAGCGCGCGCTCGACATGCTGTTCACCGGCGAGCCGATCGGCGCCGAAACCGCGCTGCGTGACGGGCTGGTGAGCCGCGTCGTACCGGTGGCCGATCTCGACCGCGCGACGATGGAAGTGGCGCAGACGATCGCCACCAAATCGCCGCTCGTCCTCGCCCAGGGCAAGGAGCTGTTTCACAAGCACATGGAGATGGATGTCGAGCAGGCCTACGCCTACGCGACCGCCTTCATGGCCGGCGCCGTCAAGCGCGAGGACGCCAAGCTCGGCATCGACGCCTTCGTGAACAAGCAGGGCCTGCCGGACTGGCCGGGGCGCTAGTCACTCTTCTCAGCTCTCGAAGATCAGGCACGTGGTCGTGCCATGGGCGAGCAGGCGGCCCTTGTCGTCCGTGATCTTTCCCTCGGCCGTGCCGACGCGGCGGCCCCGGTTCAACACGACGCCTTCCGCCCTGATCACGCCCGTCTCCGGCGTGATGGGCCGCACCAGTGAAATCTTGAATTCGAGGGTGGTCTGGCTGACGCCCTTGTCCAGCGTCGTCCAGATCGCCAACCCCATGCAGCTGTCGAGCAGCGTGGCGGCGAGTCCGCCATGCACAGTGCCGGACGGATTGAGATGGGTATCGTTGGGTGTCGCCGTGACGACGACCCGCCCGTTCTCCGCCTCGGTCACGTCATAGCCCAGGGTCCTGGCAATCGTGTTGAGCGGCAACGTTCCATCGACGAGCCCCTGGACGAATTCCAAGCCGCTCATCTCCTTCCGCCTGTCGGTTGCGACGGTTCCATAGGTCTTGCTGGCGACTCGGCTCGTCATCATTGCTCCTGCATTAAGTCCGGTGAGCCTAACAAGTGCCCTGGGCCGTTGCTCGCGGGATTCGGACCCTGTTGACGGGCCGGGACGCAAGACCGTTAACTTCCATCGTCAAAGCAAACAAAAGGAACTGGGAGAACGCTCATGCGGGTCATGAAATTGTCGCGACGCGCCGCCGTCGCCTCGGCGATGGCGGGTGTTGTCACCGCCGCGGTTCCGGCGGGCGCGCAGGACTTTCAACAAGGCAAGCCCATCACGATCGTGGCGCCGTTCGGTCCCGGCACGACCAATGACATCATCGCCCGTCTGCTTGCCCAGGACATGACCGTCACCCTGGGCCAGAGCGTCATCGTCGAGAACCGCCCCGGCGCCACCGGCAACATCGGCGCCGACTACGTCGCCAAATCGCGCCCCGACGGCCACACGCTGGTGATCGCCTCCCTGAGCAACATCATCAACCAGGCCACCGGCAACGCCACGGCCAACCTGATCAACGACTTCACGCCCGTCTGCTTCGCGGGCGGTGTGCTCTATGCGATGCTGGTGCCCAACGAACTTCCGGCGAAGAACGTGGCCGAGCTGGTCGAGCTTGCCCGCAAGGAGCCCGGAAAGCTCAACTTCTCGGGCTTCGTCGGCGGCGTGCCGCAGTTCCTGGGTGAAATGCTCAATCGCGCGGCCAAGATCAACACGGTGATGGTGCCCTACAAGAGCACGACCGACGCGCTTCCCGATCTGCTGACCAATCGCATCCAGATGTGGTTCACGCCCGTCGCCTCGGGCGTGCCGATCTACAACAGCAAGCAGGCCCGCATGCTGGCCGTTACCGGCGAGAAGCGGACGGCCGTGCTGCCGGACGTCCCCACCTTCAAGGAGCTCGGCTATCCCGACATGGTGGCCGAAGTTGCGTTCTACCTGCTGGCGCCGAAAGGAACGCCGCAGCCCATCGTCGACAAGCTCTACCGTGCCGCCGACAAGGCGATGCAGAATCCGAAGGCCCTGGAATCGTTCCGCGTCCAGGGCATCGAGGACAAGCGCGGCGGTCCCGCCGAGCTCGCCGCCTATCTCAACAACGAGCTCCGTCGCTGGGGCGAAATCGTCAAACTGTCGGCGCCAGCGAAGTAGTGCTTAGGGGCGCGCCACTCCAGTGGCGCGTCAGATTCTTCCGGACCGCGAGCCTCCGGCTCGCTCATGTCGGTAGAGCAAGCAACTGAAAATCGTAGTGTCTGTGGTGCGCTTCCGTCTCGGGGGCTCACGTCTCAGAGTTCTGCGAAGCCGCCGTCAACGACCAATTCAGATCCAAGCATGTAGCTAGATGCGTCACTGGCGAGAAACAGAACCGCAGCGGCGATTTCCTCGGGCTGGCCAAGGCGTCTGATGGGAATCTGCGCGGCGACGCCAGCGACGTAATCACGGAACTGCGCCTCGGTCTGGCCCGGATTCTCGGATTGACCTACGCCTCGAAGGATCGGAGTCTCAATGAGGCCCGGGCTGACGGCGTTGACGCGAATGCGACGTTTGAGAAACTCAGCCGAGAAGGTGCGAGCGAACGAGCGCACGGCCGCCTTCGAGGCCGAAAGCGCACCACGTCCAGGCACACCAACCTGGTTGAGCCAAGCCGTGTTCAGGATGATCGAACCGCCGTCACGCATGATAGGCTCGATAGCCTGTACCGAGAAGAATACGGATTTGACGTTGGTATCCATGAGGCGGTCGAACTGCGCCTCAGTGGTCGTCGCCAGTGGCGTGACGTAGGCTATGCCTGCGTTGGCGAAGAAAATATCGAGGGCGCCGAAGGTATTCTTGATGTCCGCTGCCACCTTCTGGAGGTCGTCGCGAGAGAGCACATCAGCCTGGATGGTAGTGACGCTTCTGCCAATGAAGTGGCGTACATATTCGAAGGCAGACTCGCTGCGGCCGACTACGGCCACGTGAGCGCCGTTGTCGCTCAGGAGCTTGGCGGTCACAAGGCCAATTCCCGAAGTTCCGCCGGTGACGAGTGCAGTCTTTCCATTCAACATGTTACTAGTCCTTCAGGGCGGTCTAGTGCCCGTGACCCTGGCTCTTTTTGTGATCAGGTACGACGAATGTCAGCGTCACTACTTGCCCGGGGAAAGGTTTGTGATCGGCGTCGACCAGCGCGATCGTCACCTTGTGCGGGCCGGGCGGCAGCCCGGCGATGTCGACCGTGTTGTTGTCGCTTGCATCTGCCCACCACCAGGGCAGATCGTCGACGGTGATGTGCAGATGCCCGATACGTGGAGATGCCTGAAGGGCGCCCACCCCGAACACTGGTAGGATGCGCACGTTCTCCACCCGGTACTGGGCCCAGAAGACGCCTTGGGTCAGCGCCGCCGGAATTGGCGGATCCACGATCAGCTTGGGCGCTGGCTCGTTCTCGATGGCGGCGTAAGGAGTAGTGCCGCGGATCTCCTTTGCGCTCTGGGCGAAGGCGCTCATGGCAAGCACAGTGCCAGTCGTGGCTGCGGCAAGCATCCTAATGAGAGTCATGGCTTTGTCTCATTTACTTGCGCAGCAGCGGATAGCCTTGGACGTATACGAGATCCTGTCCCCGAGCCGGCTCGTGGCAGCTCAGGCAATCGTTCTTGTAATTGGTCGTAACGGTTCGCTTCATCTCGGCCCCCTCGTAGGAGGCCCAGCCCCAGCCATCGCCGAAGCGCGGCCCGGTGCCGAGCCTGCCTGCGCCGTTCTTCACCATGACGAAGCGGCTAGTGAGATCACCGGCATAGCTTGAGGTACCGGCGGTGAGAGCTTCGGTGCGAGCGGCGAATATATCCTTCACCAGCACCGCTCCGTCCGGAAAGCGCCCGGTCTTCAAGTAGGCATCGAGGTTGGGACGTGCGGTATAGACGACGTGGATCTCCTTGGCGCCGTCAGCCGGCTTGTCGGCGAGCAGGGAAAAGGTCCCGAGCTGCACCCATTCCTTGCGGTAGTCGACGGCCGGCACCTGCAGCACGGCCTCTGCCTCGACCGGTTGGGGCTTCGCTGTGGCCGTGCTGCCGCTGTCCTGCGCCTGCGCCCCAGCAGCGATGGTCAAGGCCGCCGCAAT
This sequence comes from Reyranella sp., assembly GCA_052386855.1. Taxonomy (GTDB): domain Bacteria; phylum Pseudomonadota; class Alphaproteobacteria; order Reyranellales; family Reyranellaceae; genus Reyranella. The sequence continues at coordinate 7,295 of JBQTJT010000094.1, read as the reverse complement.
AACTTGCACGGGCGACAGAGTGCGACACGTCCATTCTAAGAATCTGTCGGTCGCGGAGTTCATGACGACCTCCTGTTGATGCGTTCAGGCCGTCAACCTAGGCGCTCGCCAAACTGTCCAGTAGCTGGCAAAATTGGGAATTACTGTTCGGGTTTCTGGACAATGGATGCAATCGGCGTCTTCGTGAAAGTCGTGGAGGCCGGCGGCTTCTCGGCCGCCGCGCGACGATTGGGCATGCCCAAGACAACGGTGAGCGCCAAAGTGGCGGGGCTGGAAAAGCGCCTCGGTGTCAACTTGCTCCGGCGCACGACCCGCAAACTGCGTATGACCGAAGCGGGCGAGAAGTTCTTTCATCATTGCGCGATCGCAACTCGCGAAGTCGAGCTGGGCGAAGCTGCGCTCCAGTTAGCGAAGGCGAAGCCGTCCGGCGTCCTTAAGGTCACGGTGCCGGCCGATCTGGGCCATGCTCTGATGCCGCGCATTGCACGGGCCTATACAGCGAAGTATCCAGATGTATCGCTTGATCTCAACCTCACCAACCGGGTGGTGGATCTGGTCGAAGAAGGCGTCGACCTTGCCATTCGCTGGGGTGGGTCACTAAAGGATTCGTCGCTTATCGCTCGACGCTTCATCGAGACAAGCTCGAACCTGTGGGCGTCGCCAAAATATTTGAAAAAGTTTGGTAAGCCCGCCCATCCAAGGGACCTGGCGAATGCTGCGTTCCTGGCTCATCCCGTTCTGAAGGCAATCATGCTCACGAACGGGAAGTCAGATTTCGAACTTCAGTTGAATGGGCGTCTCTACGTCGACGATTTGGAAGTGATCACGACGCTGATCGTGCTGGGAGAGGGCATCGCATGGCTGCCGGATTTCCTGGTCGGTGACGCGGTGAAAGCCGGAAAGCTCGTGCCTGTCCTTTCGCAATGGCGGCCGAAGAAGCAGCATCTGTGGACGTACTATTTCATCTACGCCGGTCACCGCTACGCGCTGCCGAAAGTGGAGACCTTCATCCAAACGGCATTGGAACAGGTTTAGCGGGACAGGTGCGCAACGCCACAGAATCTCCGCCGTGGGTCATTCGCGTCGTCCTGACGGTGCGTGGGATCACTCCCGATCTGACCCCCAAAGCGGACCTTCGAGGCTGGCCTCAATGGGCCTGAAGGTGCGACACTTCACGATGGGAAGCCTTGGAACGCTATGGGATGAATCTCTGTCGCACCGGCTAGTAAGTACTTGATTTAGTTCACTTGCCGCAGTCCGTCTCGGGGCACCACCACTTGGAGACAAGACATGACGCGCCACTGGAGTGGCGCGCCCCCAGCAATGATTACTGCCGCCAGTCGATGCCCTTGCCCTCGATCTGGCGCAGGGCGGCGTTCCAGTAGGTCATGCCGTATTCCGGATTGGCGCGCTGCTGCCTGGCGCGCTCGCCGTACTGGCGGATGACGTCGGGATCGATCGGATCGGGCTCCTCGTTCATGCCGCGGGCGATGACCTCGACCTCGCAGGCGCGCTCGAGCATGTACATGCGCCGCAGTGCGCCCGGGATCGACGTGCCGACCGTCAACAGCCCGTGATTGCGCAGCACGACGGAGTTGCCGCTCTGGCAGCTCACGCCCAGCGAGTCGCACTCTTCCTGCGACGTCGGCATGCCGTACTCGTGATAGACGAGGTCGTCCCACACCGAGAGCACGTCCTGGCTGATCGGGCGCAGCCCCTTCTTGAGCACCGACACGCCGGTGCCGGCGCGCGTGTGCGTGTGCATCACGCAGTTGGCGTCGGGCCGCGCCTTATAGACGCCGGAGTGGATGGTGAAGCCCGCGGCGTTGAAGCGCCCGTCCTTGCCGTAGACCTTGCCGTCGGTGTCCATCTTCACCAGGCTCGAGGCCGTGATCTCGTCGAACAGGTCGCCGTAATTGTTGATCAGGAAGCACTTGGGCTCGCCCGGGATGCGCACCGTCATGTGGGTGTCGATCGTGTCGGTCCAGCCGAACAGATCGGTGATGCGATAGAGGGCGGCGAGGTCGCAACGCGCCTGCCACTCGGCCTCGGTCATGTCCTGACTTTTCTGCACCAAGCTATCCATGACCAAGCCCTTTCGTGTAAGTCGACGGCACCACGCTCTTGACCGACTGCGCGCGCTTGGCGAGCCAATAGGCCTGCGGCGGCGGCACCGAGCCGAACTGCTTGTCGACGCCGAGCTTCTGGGCGGCGTCCATCGGCCAGTTGGGATTGTAGAGCAACTCGCGGGCCAGGGCGATCAGGTCTGCCCTGCCTTCCTGCAATATCTGCTCCGCTTGATCGGCATGGACGATCAGCCCGACCGCCATGCTCAGGATGTCGGCGTCCTTCTTGAGCCGCTCGGCATACGGCACCTGGTAGCCGTAGGTGACGGGCCCGGCGCTCACCACTGGCGAGCCGCGCATCCCGCCGGAGCTGCAGTCGATCACGTCGACACCCTTGGGTTTCAGGATCTTCGCCAGAGCCACGCTCTGGTCCGGTCCCCAGCCCGAATCGTCCTCGACCGAGAAGCGCACGAACAGCGGCTTCGACGCCGGCCAATGAGCGCGCACGCTTTCCACCACTTCGATGGCAAAGCGCATCCGGTTGAGCTCGCTGCCGCCATACTCGTCGTTGCGCACGTTGGAGAACGGCGAGAGGAACTGGTGGATCAGGTAGCCGTGCGCCATGTGCAGGTCGAGCACGTCGAAGCCCGCCTCATGGGCACGCCGCGCGCCCTGTCCCCAGCGCTCCACGACTTCGGGGATTTCCGCTCGCGTCAGCGCGCGCGGCGTCGGGTCGGTGTCGGGCGAGTTGATGCCGCTCGACGACACCAGTTCCCAGCCGTCCCAGTCCCAGACGTCGGGCGAGTTCTTGAGGGGCGCCCCGCCCTCCCACGGCCGGAAGCGCCGCGCCTTGCGACCCGAGTGGCCGAGCTGAATGCCGGGCACCGAATTGTGCAGGCGGATGAAGTCGACGCAGCGTTTCAGGCCGGGAATGTGGGCATCTTCCCAGATGCCGAGATCGCCCACCGTGCCGCAGCCGCGGCGTTCGACCTTGGTCGATTCCATGATGACGAGGCCCGCGCCGCCGGCGGCGTAGCGACCGGCGTTCATCAGGTGCCAGTCGGTGGCGAAGCCTTTGTCCGCCGAATACTGGTGCATCGGCGCCACGACAACGCGATTCTTGAGCGTCACGTCGCGGATGGAAATCGGGTCGAACAGCATCGGCTGCGCCATGTATACTTCCCCACCATGAACCACGACCGTTACGACGATCTGTATTTGCGCCGGATCCTGCGCGAGACGAAGACTATCGCGATGGTCGGCCTCTCGGCCAACTGGAATCGGCCGAGCTTCTTTGCTGCGAAATACCTGCTCGACCGTGGCTACAAGGTCATTCCAATCAATCCCGCCGCGAAGGGCCAGGAGATCCTGGGCCAGACGGTCCACGCCTCGCTGGACGAATTGCCGGTGAAGGCCGACATGGTCGACATCTTCCGCAATTCCGAAGCTGCCGGCCCGATCACCGACGAGGCCATCAGGCACGGCGCCAAAGTGGTGTGGATGCAGTTGGGCGTCGTGAACGAAGCTGCCGCCAGGCGGGCGGAGGATGCCGGCCTGAGAGTCGTCATGAACCGCTGCCCCAAGATCGAGCATTCCAGGCTGGCCGGCACCATCGAGTGGCACGGTATCGCCAGCGGCGTCATCAGCTCGAAGAAGCGATCTCTCTAATGCCCGACATCGCCACCCTCGCCCTCTTTGCCGCCGCGGCGCTGGCGCTCTGCGCCACGCCGGGACCGGACATGCTGCTCATCGCCTCCCGTAGCGTCAGCCAGGGGCGCGCCTCGGGTTTCGCCACGCTGGCCGGCATTCAGGTCGGCACCTATTGCCATGCGCTTGCGGCCGCTCTTGGCCTGTCGCAACTGTTCCTGGTCGTGCCCGTCGCCTACGACATCGTCCGATACGCCGGGGCCGCGTACCTTCTCTATCTGGCATGGCAGGCTTTTCGGTCCTCGGGAGCGATACAGGCGCCAGTGACCGGTGGACGGCGCTATCCGATCGGTACCGTGTTCCGCCAGGGTCTGCTGACCAACCTGCTCAACCCGAAGATGGCGTTGTTCGTCCTGGCGCTGTTTCCGCAGTTCGTCGATCCGGCCGCCGGTTCCGTTGCGATGCAGATCATGCTGCTGGCGACCATCCTCAATCTGATCGGGATCGTGATCAACGGCGCAGTCATCCTGACCGCAAGCGGCCTCGGCCGTGCCTTCTCGGCCCGCACCCGCTGGCGCCGCGCACCGCAAATCCTGCTCGGAACGGTGTTTGCCGGCCTCGCCGCCAAGCTCGCGTTCGACGACCGGCGCTGATGCGCGAGTACGCAGTCTTCACGGAGTTCTCTCCGGCGTCGAAGCCGATGGTGCCGGGCTGGAACAGGCGCGTCTTCACCGACACCGACGCCAGGAAGGGCAATGCGATCCAGTGCGATTTCGCGACAGGGATCGTGACGCTGGCGCCGGGCTCGTATCACATCACCGGCCTGTCCATGGTCGCCTACACGACCGGAACGGAGCCGCCGGAAACCACGACGATCCGCTCCCCCGCCTCAGCCGGCTATTGCCGGCTGCGCACTGTCGAGCCGGGCGCAGCTATGCAATCCGCCGATTTGCGGGAACTCCCCAACAGCGATCCCAGCATCATCTGCATCGGCAGCCCGAGCACCGCCAACCTCGCGCCCAGCCTGTTCGAAACCTTCTACGAGACCGACAAGACGGCGCAGCTGCTCCTGGAACATCAATCGGGATCGAACCCGGAGCAGATCTACCTCAGGGTCTTCGTTCAGAATTCGAAATGGCACGCCTTCGCCCGGATCAGCATCCGGGGACTCTGAGTCAAATCGCCGTCTCGACCAACAGAACGTCGCTGCCCGAGCGGGCGGCGATCTCTATCCGATCTTCGCCGGTGAGGGCCATGCTGTCGCGCGCGCCGAGGACAGTATCGGCAATCCTGGCCTCGCCTTCGGCGACAAAGACATAGACGCCGCGCAAGGGCGAGGCCCGGTAGACCGGCGTGCCGCTGCGCCCTGTCACCAGCCGCGTCACCTTGACCGTCTGGCCGATCGGCAGCGCACCCGGCTCGTTGCCGATCAGGCAGGCAAAGCGATCGACGTTTGCCTTGGCGTCGAAACGGCCGCGCAGGTAGGACGGTGGCGCCAGAAGTTGGCTCGGCAGCACCCAGAGATAGATGACGTGGAGATCTTCCTGGCCGATGTTGAGTTCGGTGTGCTTGCCCCCGGAGCCGGCGGAGAAGACGTAGTAGTCGCCCGCGCGCAGTTCATCGACCTTGCCGATCGTATTGACGTGCGTCAGCGCGCCACTCAGCACGAAGGCCGCGATGATGAAATTGTGGTGCGGGTGCATGTTGTAGCCCGTGCCGCCGGGGCTGAAAACCTCGTCGCCGAATACGCGGATGCTGCCGAAGCCGGCAATGCCCGACTGGTATTCGTGGAAGTTGAAGCTCGAATGGCGGGTGATCACGCCGTCGGGATGGCCCGCCACATAGGTCGCGTTGATGCCGGTCGAGACCAGCCGCGAGAAGCCACGCTCGCCGGCGCGCAGAACGAACTTCACGCTCATGCCTGGCTCCAGTAGGGAATTTCGACCATCTCGAAGCTCGACTTGGGCGTGCCGCAATCCGGGCAGACCCAATCGTCGGGAATGTCGGCCCAGCGCGTGCCCGGCACGATACCGTGCTCGGGCAGGCCGCGGGCCTCGTCGTAGGAAAAACCGCAACCGAGGCAGAGATACTTCTTCATGGTGCCGTTGTAGCATTCTCCCAAATGGAGGAAACGGTCATGAAGTTCGGCGTCTTCGACCACATGGACCGTGCCGGCGCCGATCTCGGCCGGCAGTTCGAGGATCGCCTGAAGCTGATCGAACTCTATGAGCGCGCGGGTTTCCACGCCTATCATTTGGCCGAGCATCACGCGACGCCGCTCGGCATGGCGCCCTCGCCCAGTGTTTTCCTGGCGGCGGTGGCGCAGCGCACGAAGACGCTGCGCTTCGGACCGCTGGTATACACTCTCAACCTCTATCATCCGCTCCGCCTGATCGACGAGATCTGCATGCTCGACCAGATGAGCGGCGGACGGCTCGAACTCGGCGTCGGTCGCGGCATCTCGCCCTACGAGGTCGGCTACTACGGTGTCGATCCCGCCACCGGCCCGGAACGGTTCGCCGAGCTGCTGGCGGTGGTCCTGAAGGGCTTGACCGGGAGGCGGCTGAACCACGACGGCAAGTACTTCTCTTTCAAGGACGTGCCGATGGAGATGCAGCCCGTGCAGCGGCCGCACCCGCCGCTGTGGTACGGCGCAAATTCCCTGGAGAGCGCCGACCGGCTGGCCGAGCAGGGGCTGAACGTCGTGGTTGGCATGAAGGCGGACGGCGTCGGCGCATTTTCCGCCCGCTATCGGGCCGCCTGGAATATGCTCGGCCATGACGAGACCGCGCTCCCCTTCATCGGCCTCAGCCGCCATATCGTGGTCGGCGACAGCGACCGCGAGGCGCAAGGCATGGCCAAGCGCGCCTATGCCCTCTGGTACGACGCACTGATCCACCTGTGGCGGGCCCATGGCGTCGGCCTGCCGCGGCAGATGATTCCGGCCGACTTCGAAGGCGCCCTCGCCGGTGGCTACATCGTCGCGGGCTCCCCCGCGACCGTGCGCGACCGGCTGAAGCACGACAACGAGGTCGCCGGCATCAACTATTGCCTCTGCCGTCTCGCCTTCGGCGACCTTTCCCTCGAGGAGTCCAGCCGCTCCGTCCAACTATTTGCGCGCGACGTGATGCCTGCCCTTTAGCCCCTTTGAGTTATGCGTATTGGCAGGCGACTTTGCTCACGGTTGTATGTAAGATGGGTTGGCAACCCTCTGTCATAAAAAGAAAATAATGAAATTCGCCGTCTTCGATCATCTCGACCGATCCGGCCCCGATCTGGGCCGTCAATATGAAGACCGCCTGCGGCTGATCGAGCTCTATGAATGGGCCGGTTTCCACGCCTATCACGTGGCCGAGCATCACGGCACGCCGCTGGGCTCCGCGCCCTCGCCCGGCCTGTTTCTCGCAGCCGTCGCCCAGCGCACGACCACCCTTCGCCTGGGCCCGCTCGCCTATCCGCTCGGCCTCTATCATCCGCTGCGGTTGATGGAAGAGATCTGCATGCTCGACATCATGAGCGGCGGCCGGCTCGAACTCGGCGTCGGCCGCGGCGCCTCGCCCTACGAGGCCGAGTTCTTCGGCG
>JBQTJT010000093.1:0-11987 GCA_052386855.1 Reyranella sp. | reverse complement strand
ACCAGTGCATGACCACCAGAGGCGTGCACAAGTCCGACGTCACCATGGTGACCAGCCGCATGCTGGGCGCCTTCCGCGACAACGGCGAGACACGCCGCGAATTCCTGACCATGATCGGTCGTACGTCAGTCTGAGTAGAAAAGAGCATCATGGCCGGAGAGATCGTCGATTCAGTCGAAATGCTGCGCAGGCTCGTGGCATTCGATACCACCTCGCGCAATTCCAACATGGCCCTGATCGAGTACGTCCAGGGTTACCTCAAGGGCCACGGCATCGACTCCAAGCTGGTGCCCAACGAAGACGGCACCAAGGCCAACATGTTCGCGACCGTCGGTCCCAACGTGAAGGACGGCGTCGTGCTTTCCGGCCATACCGACGTGGTGCCGGTCGACGGCCAGCCCTGGACCACCGATCCGTGGACGCTGACGCTGAAGGACGGCAAGTACTACGGCCGCGGCACCTGCGACATGAAGGCGTTCTACGCCATCGCGCTCGCCATGCTGCCCGAATTCAAGAAGGCCAAGCTCAAGAAGCCGATCCATTTCGCGCTCTCCTACGACGAGGAGATCGGCTGTTTCGGCGCCCATTCTCTGGCGGCCGCCATGGCGACCGAAGTGCCGCGCCCGCGCGCCATCATCATCGGTGAGCCCACGATGATGACGGTGGTGCATGCCCACAAGGGCAGCCAGTCCTATGTCACCAAGTTCACCGGCTTCGAGGCTCATTCCTCGATGACGCATCTCGGCGTCAGCGCCATCCATTTTGCCGGCGAGTTCATCCACTACCTCAACAAGGTCCAGGAAGAACTCGAAGCGGCTGCTCCGAAGAACAGCGAGTTCATGCCGGCGGCGGCGACCTTCAACGTCGGCACCATCATCGGCGGCACCGCGGGCAACATCCTGGCGCGCGAATGCGAGATTCTGTGGGGCTATCGCGAGCTGCCGACGCGGCCGATCGAGGAGCTGGGCGAGCGCGCCAAGAAATGGCTCGAGGAAGAGTTGCTGCCGAAGATGAAGGCCAAGCATCCGGCCGCCGCCATCGCCACCGAACTGCGTGCCTCGACGCCGGCCTTCTCGCCCGAGGGCAACGACGAGGCCAAGACCCTGGCTGGCAGCTGGTCGGGCTCCAACACGGTGGGCAGCGTCGTCTATGCGACCGAAGCCGGCATCTTCCGCAAGACCCTGGGTGTGCCCACGGTCGTGTGCGGCCCCGGCGACATCGCCCAGGCGCATCAGCCCAACGAGTTCCTGCTCGCGTCCCAGATCGACGCCTGCGAGGCCTTCATGAAGCGCATGGTGGAGTGGTGCTGTAGGGACTGATGCTTAAAGGTCCCTCGCTACGCTTGGGACCTTTCCTCTCACCCCGTTGCCGCCAGCGCCTGAGTCAGGTCGGCGATCAAATCATCGGGATGCTCGATGCCCACGGAGAGCCGGATCGTCGTGTCCAGCACGCCGATGCGGTCGCGGACTTCGACCGGCACGCCGGAATGCGTCATGGCGGCGGGATGGCTCGCCAGCGACTCGGTGCCGCCCAGGCTGACCGCCAGCTTGAAGATCTGCAGCGCGTTCAGGAAGGCAAACGCCTGCTTCTCGCCGCCCTTGATGTCGAACGAGAAGGTCGAGCCGGCGCCCGTGCATTGCCGCGCGAAGACCGCCTGGGCCTTGGAGCCGTGCTCCAGGAATTTCAGGTAGTGGACCTTGTCGACCCGGGGATGGTCGCGCAGGTATTCGGCAACGAGTCTCCCATTGGCCTCGGCCCGCTCCATCCTGATCCCGAGCGTTTCCAGCGAGCGGCCCAGCATCCAGCAGGAATGCGGATCGAGTTGCGTGCCGAGGCTGCCGCGCAGCGCCTTGATCGGCCCGATGGTCGCCTGGGCGCCCAGCGTGGCGCCCGCGATGAGATCGGAGTGGCCGCCGACATATTTGGTGAGCGAGTAGACCGAGACGTCGGCGCCGTGGTCGAGCGGACGCTGGAACACCGGCCCCAGCAAGGTGTTGTCGCAGACCAGGATCGGCCTGAAACCCTGGGCGACGCCGATCTCGTCGGCGATCCGTCGCAGCAGCGCGATATCGACCAGTGTAACGGTCGGGTTGGCCGGTGTTTCGATCATGATGACCGAGAGACGCCCTTTCCCGCGTGCCTCGGCCGCGGCCGCGCGAACGGTGGATTCGTCAACACCGTCGACGAAGCCGACCGCGCCGATGCCGAAGCCCGCCATCGTGCGCGACAGCAGCGTTTCGGTGCCGCCGTAGAGCGGCTGCGAGTGCAGGATGACATCGCCGGGCCGGGCGAACGCCAGGATCGTGGTGGAGATCGCCGACATGCCGGACGAGAACAGCACGCACTCTTCCGCGCCCTCGTAGACCGCGAGACGATCCTCGACGATCTCGCTGTTGGGATGGTTGAAGCGCGAATAGACGAGGCCGGCGCCGGTGCCGGCCGGCGGCGTGCGGCGCCCCGCGGCATAGTCGAAGAAATCCTTTCCTTCCTCCGCCGAGCCGAACACGAAGGTGGAGGTGAGGAAGACGGGCGGCTTCACCGCGCCCTCGGAGAGCTTGGGATCGTAGCCGTAGCTCAGCATCAGCGTTTCGGGCTTGAGCGCATGATTGCCGATATGCGTTTTGGAGGGACGTGGCGCGACCATGGCTTGTCTCCTGTCGGCGGTTCCGATGGGGCAGGATAGCCCAGCGCGGCGGCGTCCGCTGTCTAACGGGAGTTCAAGGCGTTAAAGTGACCGCCGGAGGGAGCAAAACGTGCCGCCATTGATCGCCGTCGACTGGGGAACGAGCTCGCTGCGCGGCGCCCGTCTCGACGATACGGGCTGCATGCTGGAGGAGAAGAGCGCGCCCTTAGGCATCCTCAATGTTCCCAACGGTGGCTTCGCGGGCGTCTTCGCCTCGCTGTTCACCGATTGGATGAAGCCGGCCGGCAGTGTCTGCCTGATTTCCGGCATGGCCGGCAGCCGGCAGGGCTGGCACGAGGCACCTTACGTTGCCTGTCCCGCCGGGCCCGACGAGCTGAGGCAGCACCTGCACTGGATCGAACCGGGGCGGATTGCGCTCGTGCCCGGCCTCAGCGACGAGCAGGGTGCAGATGGACAAGATGGGGTGCCCGACGTGATGCGCGGCGAGGAGGTTCAGATCTTCGGCGCCATGCGGCTCGCGGGTCTTTCGGAGGGGCTGTTCGTTCTGCCTGGCACGCACAGCAAATGGGCCACGGTGCGAGGCGGCCGGATCACCGGCTTTCGCACCTTCATGACCGGCGAGTTCTATGGATTGCTGAGCCAGCATTCCATCCTGGCGCGCACGCTCGAGGCCGCGGCGCCGCTCGACGAGGCGGTCTTCCTGCGCGGCGTGGCGCGCGCCGGCAACGGCGAAGGCCTGCTGCACAACGCCTTCGGCGTGCGCGCGCTCGCTCTGTTCGGCCGCCTGTCGCCGCCTCAATCGGCCAGCTATCTCTCCGGTCTTCTGATCGGCGAGGAGCTGCGTCTTCAAGATCTGCCGGCGGGCCGCGAGGTCATCGCGATCGGCGCGGCGGCATTGACCGCGCGCTATGCCCTCGCGCTCGGGCAGCGGGGCGCCCGCGTGCGCAGCTTCGACGCCGAAGCGACATGGGCTGGATTGAGGGCCCTATATATATGATGAGCCAGGCATGACGACCGTTGCACCGCGGAGGTCGGCCTGCAGGAATCAGGGCGCGATCAGCGTGACCTTCGGAAAGTAATGGCGATAGCGACCTGGGTCGCGCGTGAGCAGTGGCCAGCCTTCGACAGCCGCATGAGCGCCGATGAAGAAGTCGGGCAGGACTCCGGTGCGCGTGCCGCCAGCCGAGCGGTATTGCCGAAAGGCCTTTCCAGCGAGGAACAGCGCCGGACGCGGCGTCGCCGCGATTTCGATCATCGCCTGCGCGAGCATCGCGTCGAGGTCTTCTATTCGATCGTAGCGGATCGAAGTCTCTGCGTAGACGATGTCGTTGACGAGGATCGGGCCTGCCAAGGCGGCTTCTTCCAGGCGGGCCAAGGACCAATCCGACCAATCGGGATCGTCGGTCACGAGATCGAGCAGGACGTTGGTATCGACCAGGATCACGTCAGCGCTCGCCCCGCGTCATGGCCATGATCTCGGCCGTGCTCAAGCCCTTGCCGGCGTGGCCGCGCAAGCGGGCGAAACGGTTCGGCCGGGCCTTCTTCTCGATCTTGACCAGAACGATGCGTCCATCGGGGCTGCGCTCAAAATCGATCAGGCTCCCGGGCTGGATTCCCAGCAGATCGCGAACCCGCTTGGGGATGGTAACTTGCCCCTTGCTGGTAACGGTCGTGCTCATGGAAGCCTCCGGTAAGGCGGGATTTTATTCCGGTATTACTTAGCATGCGTCGCATCGGATTTCGAGATGATCTGGGTGGAGATCGGAAATGTGGATCATGGTTGCCGGGCCCTACAGGGCCGGCGGTGGGGGCGGCCGATCCGGCGATTCGAGCGGCCCATCCACCGGGGAAGTGCCGGCGGTTCACTGACACGATGTTTAGTTACTTATAGGTAACCAGGAAGAAAATATTGGCGTGGCCTTGTATTCTTGAACGATCAAGATATATCTTGGATATGTTCAATCATAACAGGACACTATCCATGAGACCTTTCCATCATTCCCGGGGCGAAGACGCCCATCGGCACCATTTCGGTCGGCGCGGCTTCGGCCGGCATGGCCATGGCTTCGAGGCCGAGCGCGGCGAAGGGGGCCGCGGCGGACGCCGGCGCGTCTTCGATGCGGGCGAGTTGCGGCTGGTGCTGCTGAAGCTGATCGCCGACCAGCCGCGCCACGGCTACGAGCTGATCCGCGCCATCGAGGAGCTGACCGGCGGCAGCTACGTGCCGAGCCCTGGCATGGTTTATCCGACGCTGACGATGCTCGACGAGATGGGCCACATCGCCGAGGTGAAGTCGGAGGGCGCGCGCAAGGCCTTCGCCGTCACCGCGGAGGGCACCACCCACCTCGCCGAGCGCCAGGCGGAGGTCGAGGCGCTGTTCGCGCGGCTGGCCGAACTCGCCACGGTGAGCGAGCGCACCGACGCGATGCCGGTCCGGCGCGCCATGGGCAATTTGCGCGCGGTGCTGATCCATCGCCTGGGCCGCGCCGGCGTGCAGCCTGCGACCGTCCACGAGGCGGTCGCCATCATCGACGAGGCCGCGCAGCGGATCGAACGCCTGTGAGCGTCGCGAGCACCGCCCGCGTGCCGACCACCAGTGGCAGCCGCTACCTCCAGCAGCTCTGCAAGCACTGGAGTCACAACCTGGCCGTCGAGTTCACCGAGCAGAAGGGCAAGGTCGTGTTTCCGCGCAATGCCCGCGGCGCCGACTGGCCGGGCGATGCGACCCTGCTGCTCGAGGCCCATGGCGACGCCCTGGAATGCCGCCTTGAGGCGAGTGTCGACGCCCAGCTCCAGGGGATGAAGGGCGTCGTGGCGAGCCATCTCGATCGCTTCGCCTTCCGCGAGGCGCCGCTCGCGTTCGACTGGCGCGACATCCCGCAAACGTGACCTGATGAGATTCGCAAATTCAGCAGGTTTCATGCTATATTTCAGGTACAGTCGGCGCCTCTGTGTAGGCATTGCTGGCAACGCCCGGACGGTCCCCCGTTCCGGGCGTTTTTCGTCGTCCACTTTCGTCTGATCCGGCGTCGATTTTTCAGACACTCATCACGCCAAGCAGCCGGTGTTGGTGGCACAGCCTGTCAGGGGGCGATCGGGCAGCCGGATCAAGGGGTTGATGCCAGCTTACGGCACAGCTTCGCAGACACTTCGTGGCACAACGAGCTGTGCCAAAAATGGCTCGTTCAGGTCGCCGCGTAGACGCGGTCGAGGTCGGCCTCGTCGTAGGCGTACTGGGTCGAGCAGAACTCGCAGGTGACGGCGACCAGGCCCTGCGGGTCGCGCAGGTCGGCGAGTTCCTCGCGCTTGATCGACTTCAGCACGCCGTCGATGCGTTCGCGGCTGCAACGGCAGCGGGCCTGAAAGGCGCGGGACTCGAACAGCCGGGCGCCCTCGGCATGAAACAGGCGGAACAGCAGCGTCTTGCCGGGGAGCGCAGGGTCGAGCATTTCCTTCTCGGTGGCCGAGGCCATCAGGATGACGGCCTTGCGCCAGTCGTCCTCGCGCTGGTCCTGGTCGATGTCGACGCGGCCGGCGTCGAACTCGGGCATCTGCTGCACCACCAGCGACGCGGCGCGCCAGTGATGGCCTTCAGTCGTTTCATCGCGGCGGGCCACGATCTTGATGCCGGTCGGCAGCTGCTCGGACTGGCGGAAATAGGTATGGGCGCAGTCGGCCAGGGTCGGGCCTTCCAGCGGCACGACGCCCTGGTAGCGCTCAGAGTGCCGGCCCTGGTCGACGGTGAAGGTGAGGCGGCCCTGGCCGAACAGTTTGGGCACATAGCCGTCCGGCGCATCGTGGTTGCCGGTACCGAGGGCCACGGCGAGCTTCCAGGAATCGAACTGGGCATAGCCGCGCAGCGCGCCCTCGCTGGTAAGGTCGGTGACGAGCAGGCGGATCGGCCCGTCGCCGCTGATCTGCAGGGTGAAGATGCCGTCGTATTTCAGCGACGTCGCCAGCGCCACGCACAGCACCATCGCCTCGGCCAGCGGCCGCGCCACGGCGAGCGGATAGCCGTGGCGTTCGATGATGGCGTCGAGCGAGGGGCCGAGCCGCACGAGGCGGCCGCGGACGCCCAGCGCGTCGAGCTGGAAGGGGAGAACGCGATCCCAGTCCCCGGACTTGGCATCGTCGGAAGGCTTTCCCTCCGACGCGGAACTCACGATAGGCACCACGCTAAAATACTCTTCTGGGCGTGCAGGCGGTTCTCGGCCTCGTCGAACACCACCGACTGCGGACCGTCGATCACGTCGGCCGTGACCTCCTCGCCGCGATGCGCCGGCAGGCAGTGCATGAAGATCGCGTCCTTCTTGGCCTGCTTCATCAGGTGCTTGTCGACCTGGTAGCCGCGAAGGAGGTTGTGCCGTCGCGCGGCGCTCGGGCTTTGCGGATCCTCGTCGCCCATCGATACCCAGGTGTCGGTGACGACGCAATCGGCGCCGCTCACCAGCTTCGCCGGATCGTGACCGATGCGGATTTGGCCTTTGGACTTCTCGGCCCACTGCAGCACGTCGGCCGGCGGCGTCAGCTCGGGTGGGCAGGCGATGCGCAGCTCGAAGTCGAACTGCACGGCGGCGTGGATCCACGACGTGGCCATGTTGTTGCCGTCGCCCGACCAGGCGACCGACTTGCCCTTGATGGAGCCGCGATGCTCCTCGTAGGTCATGACGTCGGCCATGAGCTGGCACGGGTGCGTCTTGTCGGTGAGGCCGTTGATCACCGGCACGGTCGCGTACTTCGCCATCTCGAGGAGTTTCTCCTCGACGGTGGTGCGCATCATGATGATGTCGACATAGCGGCTGAGCACGCGCGCGGTGTCGGCGATGGTCTCGCCGCGGCCGAGTTGCGTGTCGGTGCGGCCGAGCATGATCGTGTCGCCGCCCAGCTCGCGCATGCCCACTTCAAACGATACCCTCGTGCGTGTGGAGGGCTTCTCGAAGATCATCGCCAGCGTCTTGCCGGCCAATGGTCTTTCGAGGGGGGGCTTGTCGTGCCCCCCGTTGGCGCGCGACTTCTTCATCGCCTTGCCCTGGTCGAGGATCTGGCGAAGTGTTTTAGGGTCGACCTGGTCCAGGTCGAGGAAGTGTTTGGGTGTCGACATGGGTCGTCACTTGGCCGCGGCTTCGAACGAGATCGCAGCCTGTTCGAGGATGGCCACGCCCTCGTCGAGGATCGCCTTGTCGGCGACCAGCGCGGGGAAGATCCGGACGACGTTCTCACCCGCCGGCGGCACCAGCATGCCGAGCGACTGCAGCTTGTTCACCATGTCGCCGGCCGGCACTGCCGGGGCGCACTGCACGCCCTGAAGGAAACCCATGCCACGCTGCTCGACGAAGACCTTGGGGTGCTTCTTGCACAGCTTCTCGAGCTCGCCCTTGAGATACTCGCCGCGCTCGCGCACGCCATCGATGAAGCCCGGCGCCAGCAGCACGTCGAGGACTGCGTTGGCCACGCCCGTGGCCAGCGGATTGCCGCCGTAGGTCGAGCCGTGCGTGCCCGGGACCATGCCGACCGCCGCCTTCTCGGTCGCCATGAAGGCGCCGATCGGGAAGCCGCCGCCCATGCCCTTGGCGATCGCGGCCACATCGGGCTTCACGCCCGACCAGTCGTAGCCCCACATCCTGCCGGTACGACCGAAACCGGTGTGGATTTCGTCGTAGAACAGCAGCAGTCCGAACTCGTCGCAGATCGCGCGCAGGTCCTTCAGGAACTGCGTCGTGGTGGCGCGAATGCCGCCCTCGCCCTGGATCGGCTCGACCAGGATGCCGGCGGTCTCGTCGTCCACCATGTCGCGCACGACATTGGTGTTGTTGAGCGGCGCATGCTTGTAGCCGGGCGCCGGCGGGCCGAAGCCTTCGAGGTACTTCTCGTTGCCGGTGGCGGCGAGCGCGTTCAACAGGCGGCCGTGGAAGGCCGCCTGGAAGCAGATGATCTTGTAGCGCTTGGGCTGGCCGTTCATGAACTGATACTTGCGGATCAGCTTGATGCCGCCCTCGATCGCCTCGGCGCCCGAGTTGCAGAAGAACATGGTGTCGGCGAACGAGTTCTCGACCAGCCGCTTGGCCAGCTTCTCGCCGTTGCCGATGCGGAACAGGTTCGAGGTGTGCCACAGTTTCTGGCCCTGCTCGATCAGAGCCTTGACCAGGGTGGGATGGCAGTGGCCCAGCGCGTTGACGGCGATGCCGGAGGTAAAGTCGACATAACGTCGGCCGTCCGCCGCGTAGAGATAGGAACCCTCTCCGCGTTCGAACACGACGTCCTTGCGACCGTACGTCGGCATAACAGCCGTAATCACAGCTAGACCCTCCTTCAGAAGTAAAATTCCCCCGCTTTTGGCGGGGGTCGGGCACTATCTTACCGAGGTCGGGGTGTGTCAACGTCGGCCCAAGGGCGCAACAAGGGCGCAAGGGCGCGTCTTGAGGGCCTCCGACCCCTCTGCTAGGAGACCCGCCGTTCCAATGGATCCGCTTCCTTCACGCAATAGCCAGCTTGCCCAGCGCCGAGCCGATTTCGCCTCGGTGCCGGAGATGCTGGACTATGCGGCCCGGGGCCAGACCGGCGTCTCCTTCTATAACGCCAAGGGGGACCTGCTGTCGGCGATCCCTTGGCGCGACGTCAGGGAACGGGCCCATGTCACCGCCCGCAAGCTGATCGGGGCGGGATTTGCAACAGGCGAGCGGATTTTGATCACCGCCGACACCTGGCCCGGCTTCTTCGATTCGTTCTTTGGCGCCCAGTATGCCGGACTGGTGCCCGTCCCGGTGTCGATCCCGGTCGGCATCGGCGGCAAGGAGGCCTATCTCGACCAGCTCCGCCGCCAGCTGTTTGCCTCGGGCGCGGTCGCTGCCGTCGGCATCGACGATCTGGCGGGCTTCCTCGCCGACGCCGCCAGGGAATTCCCCGCGGTGCGCCTGCACGGCGGCAAGGATGCCCTCGACGCTCTGCCGGAGAAGGCGGTCGACCTCCGGCCGCTCGGCCCCGCCGACCTCAGCTACATCCAGTTCTCCTCGGGCAGCACGCGTCATCCGCACGGCGTGCAGATCTCGCAGCGGGCGCTGATTGCCAACCTCGCGGGCATGACCGGGCCGGCCGGCCTCGACGTGGTGCCGGGCGACCGTGCCGTGAGCTGGTTGCCGCTCTATCACGACATGGGCCTGATCGGCTTCCTGATGGGGCCGCTCTCCAGTCAGCTTGCGATCGACTATCTGACGCCGCGCGATTTTGCGCGCCGGCCGATGCAGTGGCTGAACATCATCTCGCGCAATCGCGGCAGCATCTCCTACAGTCCGAGCTTCGGCTACGACCTGTCGATGCGCCGCGGCGCGATGCAGGCGCCCGCCGACCTCGATCTCTCGTGCTGGCGGCGTGCCGGGATCGGCGGCGACATGATCCGTCCCGAGGTGCTCCACCGTTTCGCCGACGCCTTCGAGCCGTCAGGCTTCGATCGCAAGGCTTTCATTCCGAGCTACGGCATGGCCGAGGTCTGCCTCGCCATCACCTTCAGCCCCCAGGGCGCGGGCGTGCGTACCGACATCGTCGACCGCATCTCCCTGGCCGACCAGCAACGCGCCGTTCCAGCCGCCGATCCCCAGGACGGGCAGCGCGCCCGCAGCTTCGTGCTCTGCGGCCGGGTCCTGCCGGGCCACGTTCTCGAAGTGCGCGATCCCGACGGCAAGCTGCTGGCCGACCGCGAAGTGGGCCGCATCTTCATCCAGGGTCCCAGTGTCATGCCGGGCTATTTCGGCGAGCCCGAAGCCACCCGCGAAGTGCTTGCCGACGACGGCTGGCTCGATACCGGCGACCTCGGCTACTGGCTGAACGGCGAGATCGTCGTCACCGGCCGTGCCAAGGACCTCATCATCATCAACGGCCGCAATGTCTGGCCGCAGGACATCGAGTGGGCGATCGAAGCCAAGCGCATCGTAAAGAACGGCGACGCGGCCGCCTTCTCCATCGACACCGGCGAGGGCGAGCGCGTGGTCGTGGCCGTGCTTGCGCGCGTATCCGGTGAGGAGGGGCGGGCGGCTCTCGCACGCGATGTCGCGGGCGCGGTGCGCGAGGCGATCGCCGTCGATTGCGACGTCGCTCTGGTGCCGCCGACCTCGGGCCTGCCGACGACGACGTCCGGCAAGCTCAGCCGCGCGCGGACCAAGGCCAACTATCTGGCCGGCCTCTACACCTATAAGCCCGCCGCGGCCTGAGGCGATCGCGATGGGCAGGCTGGTCGCGGTCACCGGCGCCACAGGGTTCGTCGGACCGCATCTCGTCGCCGCGCTTGCCCGGCACGGCCACAAGGTCCGGCTGCTGATCCGGCGCTGGTCGCCGGTGCCCTCGCTGGCCGGCATCGAAGCGGAGATTGTGCTGGGCGACCTGGCCGACGAAGCAGCACTTCGGCGTCTGGTCGACGGGGCCGACACGGTGATCCACGCCGCCGGCCTCATCAAGGCGCGGGCGCCCGCCGACTTCATGACGGTCAACCGCGACGGAACCGCCCGCCTTTCGGCGCTGGCGCCTGAGGCGCGCTTCATCCTGCTGTCGTCGCTGGCGGCCCGTGAGCCCCAGCTCTCGGCCTATGCCGAGAGCAAGCGGGCGGCGGAGCAGGTGGTAGCTGAACGTGCCGGACCCTGGTTGGCGGTTCGGGCGCCGGCGGTCTACGGGCCTGGTGATCGGGAGACCCTGGCCTATTTCAAGACGGCCGCCCGCGGGCTCGCCCCGCGGCCCAAGGGGGAGGGCGCCCGACTGTCCCTGATCCATGTCGAGGATCTGGCCGAGGTGCTCGCTCGGGTCGTCGAGGCTCCGCCGCCCGCGTCGGTCCCCTCATCGATCTACGAAATCGATGATGGCCGGGAAGGGGGCTACGGTTATGGCGACATGACGGCATCGGCCGGGGAGGCTCTTGGACGCTCGGTGCGGTCGGTGCCGGTTCCCCGGATCGCCATGGAGGTCGTCGGCTGGGCCAACGGCCTGCGCCATGCTTTGGGCGGGTCGGCGCAGATCCTGACCCGGGCCAAGGTCCGCGAACTGTTCCACCCCGACTGGGCCGTTCACGACCGCCGTCTGGCGGCAACGATCGATTTCCGGCCCCGTTATGATCTGAACGCGGGTTTTCGCGACACGATCTTGTGGTATCGCCAGAACAAATGGCTATAGGCACGTGTGAAACACTGCGTAACAAATTGTTATTTCACAAGGAATCACGGTTTCTGCCACAAGGTAGGCATGTCTGACCCCGGGACCGGAGAGCAGCTCTTGCGCACTGCCCACCAATTGATCGTCGAAAACGACGACATCGCCAACACCCTCGAACTGCCCCGCCTGGCATCGCGTCTCGACGTGATCCGGG
>JBQTJT010000092.1:0-18429 GCA_052386855.1 Reyranella sp. | reverse complement strand
GTCGCCCATAGCGCGTCGTGGTAGATGCCGGCCGTATCGAAAAGGAAGCGCTCGTAGTGGCGCGTCGTCAGCTGCGCGTTGGGGTTGGTGACGGGGTTGCCGGAGAAGAACGACATCGCCGCCATGACGCCGAACGGCAGCACGAAGAACAGCACGAACAGGAGCAGTGCCGGCGCCACCAGCCAGGCGATCGGCGTCGGCCGCGCTATCGCGGTCGAAGGAGACAGGGTGATGGCAGCCATGCGCCCCGCATCGTGGCCGAGGACGATGCTTCGGTCCACGCCGAAAGGACAACCAGCGCCGCCCGTGCTAGCTGTCGCTCGCCATGGCTTCGAGATTGCCGCTACTCCTGCTGCTGATCGCCGTCACCTGCCTCAGTCAGTTCTATCGCGTCTCCAACAGCGTGATCGCACCCG
Source organism: Reyranella sp. (assembly GCA_052386855.1). Classification (GTDB taxonomy): domain Bacteria; phylum Pseudomonadota; class Alphaproteobacteria; order Reyranellales; family Reyranellaceae; genus Reyranella. Next base: position 18,013 of record JBQTJT010000092.1, on the reverse strand, counting down.
AGCTCACACGCGATCTCGGCCTCAGCGCGCGCCAGCTCGGCTGGGCGGGCAGCGCCTTTTTCTTTGCGCTGTTTGCCGTGCAGATTCCCGTCGGCATGTGGTTCGATCGCTTCGGCGCCCGCCGCACGGTGGCAGCACTGTCGCTGCTGGCCATGCTGGGCTCGCTCTGGATCGCGCGCGCCGCGGATGCCACGGACCTGATCGCCGGCCGCACCATCGTGGGCGTGGGCTGTGCCGCCTCCTTCATGTCGGTGGTGTTCCTGTGCTCGCGCTGGTTCGAGCCCGCCAGGCTCGCGACGACACTGTCGTGGGTGTTTGCCGCCTCCAACATCGGCACGCTGGCAGCGGCCACGCCGCTGGCCTGGATCGCCGGAACCATCGGCTGGCGCCATGGATTCCTGGGACTCGCGGTCGTCACGCTGCTGGTCGCGGTGGGCTTCCTCGTCTTCGTGCGCGACCGGCCACCGGAGCATCGCGCGCCCGAAGCCACCCAGGAGACGCCGGCCGAGATCCTGCGCGGCCTGTGGGAAGTGTGGCGCACGCCAGGCCTCGGCCCCGTGCTCTCCATGCATTTCTTCGCCTACGCCACGATGCTGACGGTGCTGGGCGTGTGGGGCGGACCCTATCTCTACGACGTGCACAAGCTCGACGGCGTGGAACGCGGCAATGTGCTGCTCGCCATGGGCGTTGCGCAGATCCTGGGTATCCTGGCCTATGGGCCGATGGACCGCGTGCTGCGCTCGCGCAAGAAGGTGGTGTTCGGCGGGGCGGCAATCTCGATGGTGCTGCTCGCGGTCATGGCGCTGCTGGCCAACCCGCCGCTCTGGCTCGCAGTGGTGCTGCTGGTGGCCTTCTGCTTCTCCTGCGCCTACGGCACGGTGATCGTGGCCCAGGGACGCGGCCTGTTCCCCGACCGCCTGGCCGGCCGCGGCGTCACCACCGTCAACATGGCGCAATGCCTGGGGTTGGCCATGCTGCCGGCCGGCATGGGCTACATCGTCGAAGGCTTCGGCGGCGGCGACATCGCCTACCGCTGGGTGTTCGGCACCCTGGCCACCGGCCTGGCGCTGGGCTCGATCGCCTATGTGCGGGCACGCGACAGCGCCACCGGCTGAGGCGTAGACTGGGACCTCTTGCGGGGGACCCCATGGTTTCACGAGCAGTCCGGGCGGTCGCGATGGGCGCCGCCATTCTCCTCGGTGCGGCCGGCGCATCGGCGCAGACCGCGCCGCCACCGGCCGTCGCCGCTCCCGGCAGTCACGCCGCGACGGGGCTCTCGTTTCCGCCGCAGATCGCCACCGCCCGCAAGGTGCACTCGCTCGACTTCGCCAAGACGCATAGCCGGCCCGAACTCGGCTATGGCTGGAGCTATGAGTTCGACAACCGGCTCCTGGCCTCGGTCTATGTCTACGACGGCGGCCAGAAGACGATCCCGAGCGGCCCGGAAAATACACCGGTCTACGACCAGTTCGACCAAGCCTACAAGGCCATTTACCAGGTGGCGCAAGACGACGGCCGCTACGAAAAGCTGAAGCCGATCATGGGGCCGGCCTTCTGCCCGGTCGGCCATGTGGTGTTTCGGTGCGTCACCTTCTCGGCGGTGGACAAGGCCGACAAGCAGCCGGTCTACACGACGCTTCTCCTGACCGGCTACCGCAATCACTTCCTGAAGGTCAGGGCCGATTGGCGGGAGGGCGGGAACACAAGTCAGCAGGCCGTCGATCGTTTCATCCAGACCCTGGTCGGGACCATCATGCGCTGACTACTTCGTCGCTTCCCTGAGATAGGCGATCACGTCGACCAATTGGTCCCGCTGCTTTATGCCGGCGAAGACCTTCTTCGTTCCGGGCATGTCGGCCTTGGGATCGCGCAGATAGGCGGCCAGCGTCGCGTCGTTCCATTCGATGGCGAACTTGCGCATGACCTCGGAATAGCCGTAGCCCTGCCCGGTGCCCGACCGGCGGCCCATGATGCGGTAGAGATTTGGTCCCGTGGTGGTTGCGCCGCCCCGCTGGAGCGTATGGCAGGCCTTGCACTGCGTGGCGAAGACGCGCTCGCCCTTGACCACATCCTGCGCCGATGCCGCTGACGCTGCCACTCCGGCAATCAACGCGCTGGCGACGCCGATCCAGATTTTCACTTGGTTGCTTCCTTGAGATACGCGACCAGGTCGGCGAGCTGGCCGGCGTTCTTCACGCCGTTGAAGAGCATCTTGGTGCCGGGAACCTTGCCCTTGGGGTCGCGGTTATACTCGGCCATCGTGGTGTCGTCCCAGACGATGCCCGACTTCTTCATGGCGTCGGAGGAGTCGTAGCCGCCGCCGGTGCCGGCCTTGCGGCCGAACACGCCGTGCAGGTTGGGCCCAGCCGCGCTGGCGCCATCCTTCTCGAGCGTGTGGCAGGCCCGGCACTGGGTGTTGAAGACACGCTGGCCACGCGAGGCTTCACCCGACTGGGCGCTGCTCTGGGCGGCAGCGGTTCCAGCGGTGGCCGCCATCCCGACGACGATCACAGCGGCGGCGGTGATCACACTCTTCATCGCGCTACTCCTGATGTTTCGGCCAATGATGCCCTATATCTGGGTCCTGATGCAGAACCTGTTCGATCCTGATGGCGGAATGGAGGCGCTGGGTCCCGGGGCCGTGGTGCTGCGTGGCCGGGCGCTGGCCGGCAGCGAGGCCCTGCTCCAGGCCATCGACGCCATCGCCGCCGACGCGCCGTTCCGGCGCATGATGACGCCGGGCGGCTTCGAGATGTCGGTCGCCATGACCAATTGCGGCGCCGCCGGCTGGATCACCGACCGCAGGAGCTATCGTTACACGGCGGACGATCCCTGGACCGGCAAGCCGTGGCCCGCGATGCCCCGGCTGTTCCTGAAGCTGGCGGGCGAAGCGGCGGCAGAGGCGGGCTTCCCGGGTTTCGTGCCCGATGCCTGCCTGATCAACCGCTACGAGCCTGGCGCGCGGCTGTCCCCGCACCAGGACAAGGACGAGGCCGACTATGGCCATCCCATCGTGTCGGTGTCGCTGGGCCTGCCCGCCACCTTCCAGTTCGGCGGACCGAAGCGCGCCGATCCCATGAAGAAGGTGGCGCTCGGCCACGGCGATGTCGTGGTGTGGGGCGGGCCGTCGCGCCTCGCCCATCACGGTGTGCTGACATTGAAAAGCGGCGAGCATCCGTTGACCGGACGCCGCCGCTTCAATCTCACCCTCAGAAAAGCACTCTGAGCTGTCGTCCTGAGCGTCAGCGACGGACCTCGCCGCCGCTTGCAACCGGCATGAGATCCTTCGCTTCGCTCAGGATGACAGCATGGGTTACTCCGGCTTGAGGTTCTGCTCCTTGATGAGCGTCACCCAGCGCTTCTCTTCCAGCAGGTACCATTCCTTGAATTGGGCCGGCGTCGAACTCCTGATCTCCACACCCTGCTTCTTGAAGCGCTCGATCACCTCGGGTTCGGCCGTGATCTTGGCGATGGTGGCGTGAAGCTTGTCCTGGATCGGCTTGGGCGTACCGGCCGGCACCACCAGGCCCTGCCAGAACACGACGTCGAAGTCCTTGAGATCGCTCGACTCGGCCACCGTCGGGATATCGGGGAAGCTCGGCGAGCGCTTGGCGCTGGAGATCGCGATGGCGCGCGTCTTGCCCGACTGCAGGAACGGTATCGCCTCGAGCGAGGCCGAGAACATCATCTGCGCGTTGCCGGCGGCGAGATCCTGGCCGGCCTGCGCTCCGCCGCGGTAGGGCACGATGGTGTACTGGAGCCCGGTCTTGGCACGGAACATCTCCGCCGCCATGTGGTTGGTGGCGCCGATGCCCGAGGTCGCCATGTTGAACTTGCCCGGATTGGCCTTCAGATACGCGATCAGCTCGGCCATCGTCTTGACCGGGAAGTCGGCGTTCACCTGCAGGATGAAGGGCGTGAAGCTGATCAGCGACACGAGGTCGAAGCTCTTGTGCGGATCGTACTGGACGTTGCCCTGCAGCGTCGGATTGATGATCAGCGAGGTGCCGCCGCCATAGAGCGTGTAGCCGTCGGCTGGGGCCTTGGCGACGAAGTTCGACGCCACGGTCGTGGCCGCCCCCGCTTTGTTGTCGATCAGAACCGGCTTGCCCAGCAGAGCGCTCATGCGATCGCCGATGACGCGCACGATCGCGTCGTTCAGGCCGCCTGCCGGATAGGGCACGATGAAGGTGATCGGCTTGTTGGGATAGTCGGCTTGAGCATACGCGGAAGCTGGCAACACAAGTGCAGCGAGTGCGGCGAGCGCCGACGCGATAAGCCTCGAACGATTCATTTCATCCTCCCTTGAGGTCAATCGCCGACAAAGAACGGCAGCGTCACCTCTTTGTTTACCGGCTCGAAGCCGAGCCGGACGCGCTTGCCGATCTTGAGATCGGCCTCGGTTACGCCCTTGAGCTGCGCATTCACGCGCACCCCGGCATCCATGTCCACCAGCGCCACGATATAGGGCGCCGATGCCTTGAAGAAGAAGTTGAACGGGTGGTGGCAGACCGTCCAGGCATGGAGGGTGCCGCCAGTCGAGGCTTCCTTGAACTCGCTCTCCATCGAGAAGCAGTGCGGGCAGACCGGCCGCGGATAGTGGCGGGCCTTGCCGCAACCCGAGCAGTGCTGCAGCAGGAACCGTCCTTCGCGCATGCCGTCCCAATGCGGCTGGCTTTCGCGCGTCGGCGCGGGCAGCGGACGCTCAGGCACCGGCGGCGGCGCAACCGTGGGGGCGCTCATGCCGCCCGCCGCAGGATGGCGATCGAGCCGTCGCCCATATCGCCGTAGCCGGTGACCAGACCCACCTCCGCCTTCTTGACCTGGGCGCGGCCGGCCTCGCCACGGAGCTGGCGGGTGAGTTCGATCGCGTGGTTGAGGCCCACGACATGGCCCTGGCTCAAGAGCCCGCCATGGGTGTTGATCGGCAGCGCACCGCCGAGCCCGATGCGGCCATCCATCACGAACGGCCCGCCCTCGCCCTTCTTGCAGAAGCCCAGGATTTCGAGCTGGCGGATCACCGTGAAGGTGAAGCAGTCGTAGATCTCGGCGACGTCGATGTCCTTCGGCCCGACGCCCGCCATCTCGTAGGCGCGCGGTGCCGACTTCACGAGGCCAAACTCCAGAATATCGGGACGCTGGGCGATCGAGGCCGGCGACTCAGGATGCCCCGCGGCCACGCCCATGATCGTGACCAGCGGCTTCTTCAAGTCGCGGGCGCGATCGGCGCGGCTGATGATGATGGCGGCGCCGCCGTCGCTCTCGAGGCTGCAGTCGAACAGGCGGAAAGGATCGGAGATCATGCGCGAGGCGTGATGTTCCTCGACCGTGAGCGGCTTGTTCATCACCACGTTGCCGTTGAGGATCGCGTGCTGGCGTGTGACGACGGCGACCTCGGCCATCTGGCGAGCGGTCGTGCCGTAGAGCTCCATGTGGCGGCGCGCGCCCTGGGCATAGAGCTGGGCCGGCGCGAACATGCCGATCGGCGCCTCGAACTCGGCGGCCAGCGCGAACTGCGGAAACTGTTGCAGGCGCGTCGACACGCGGGCGCCGGAATAGCCGGTGCGGCCGACCGCGATCAGCACGTGATTGCAGACGCCGGTCGCCACCGCCATCGCCGCACTCTGGATGGCAGCCACGCAGGTGGCGCCGCCCATCGGCACGAACAGCGAGAGTTTCAGGTCGGGCAGGCCGAGATTGGCGATGAAGTCCTCGGCGATGCCACCGCCCGGGAAATAGGGCACGACGCCGTCGATGTCGCGCGGGCTGAGGCCGGCGTCGGCGATGGCCGCGAGGCTCGCCTCGAGCTGCAGCGCCAAGGCGCTCTTGGACGTGCCGCGCGTATAGGCGGTTTCGCCGATGCCGCTGATCGCCGCCGCTTCGCGGAGCGGATGTGCCATGATTGTTTCCTCCGGCGCCCATTGTGCCGGAAGTCCGCCGTCAGGCAATCAGTCCGCGCGGATATTCCCGGCACGGATGACCTCGCGCCAGCGCGCGAGTTCGCTCTTGATCAACGCCGTGTAGGCCGCTGACCCCAGCGTTCCCGGACGGATACCGATGCGACCAAAATGCCCTTTGATCTCGGCGCTTTGCAGGGCCGCGGCGATTTCCATCTCCCACCGCTTGGCGAGTTCGGGCGGAATGCCGGCCGGTGCCGAGAAGCCGAACCAGTTGGTCGCCACGACGTCGGGGAATCCCGCCTCGCGGAAGGTCGGCGTCTCGGGCAGGGTCGGCGCGCGCTCGGCCTCGCTGACCGCCAGAGGCCGCATGCGCCTGGACGTGAAATAGCCGATCGCCGTCGGCAGGCTTTCCATCAATGCCGTGATCTGCCCGCCCAGAAGATCGTTCATCGCCGGCGCCGAGCCGCGATAGGGAATGTGCTCGAACTTCACGCCCGTATCGCGCACCAGAAGCTGGCCCACGAGATGGTTCATGGTGCCGTTGCCGCCCGAGCCGTAGGTGACCTCGCCGGGCTTGGCGCGGGCCATGTCGACCAGCTCCTTGACGCTCATGACGGGCGAGCTCGCGTTCACCGCCAGGACGCTCGGGAACGTGCCGACCAGGTGGATATGCGTGAAATCGGCCAGCGGATCGTAGGGCACGTCCTTGTAGAGGACGGGGCCAATGCCGTGCGAGGCGGCGCTCGAAATCATCACGATATGCGTGTCGCCACGCGCCTTGGCCACGATATCGGCGCCCAGCATGCCGCCGGCGCCGGGCTTGTTCTCCACCACGATCGGCTGGCCGAGCTTGGTGCCGAACCACTCCGCCAGGGCCCGCGACATGATGTCGGCGGCGCCTGCCGGCGGAAAGTTGACGATCCAGCGGATCGGCCTGGTCGGCCAGGCCGCCGTCTGCGCGCGGGCAATGGCGGGCGCCGAAACAGCGGCCGCCGCGATCACGAGAGTCCGTCGAGAGATCATGGCGCCATCTCCACTACTAATGCCCCGGCGCATGGTGCAACATGCGTGCCGTCCCGAGTACAGGATTCCCAATGGATTTCGATCTGGTCTTGCGTGAAGTGCGGCTCCCCGACGCCAGGCCGGATCAGCCTACCACCGATATCGGCGTCAAGGCCGGCCGTATCGCCGCCATCGCCCCCAGACTGGGCGGCAGCGCCCGGGAAGAGGTGAAGGGCGGCGGCCGGCTGGTCTGCTCCGGCTTCGTCGACACCCACATCCATCTCGACAAGGCCTGCATCCTCGGCCGCTGCGAGCACACGACAAAGCGTAACCCGCATCTCGCCATGGAGCGCGTGTCGGCGGTCAAGCACACGATGACGGTCGAGGACGTGATCGAACGCGCGTCGGCCACCATCGAAAAATGCATCGGCCACGGCGCCACCCGCATGCGCACCCACTGCGAGGTCGATCCCAAGATCGGCCTGCGCGGCTTCGAGGGCGTGAAGGCGCTGATCGACAAGTACAAGTGGGCGATCGATCTCGAGGTCTGCGTCATGCCGCAGGAGGGACTGACCAACAATCCCGGCACCGACGAGCTGATGATCGCGGCGCTGAAGGGTGGCGCGACGGTCGTGGGCGCCGCGCCCAGCTACGACAGCGACAGCTCCGCCCAGGTCCGCCGCATCTTCGAGATGGCACGCGAGTTCGACATCGACATCGACATGCATGTCGACAGCGGCGCCACGGCCGAGCATCTCGACACGCTGCTGGTCTGCGACCTGGCCGAAAAATACAAATGGGGCGGCCGCGTCGCGGTGGGCCATGTCGGCAAGCTTGCAACCATGCCCGGCCCCGCCCTCGAAAAAGTGGCCAAACGCATGGCCGACACCGGCGTTGCCGCCACGGTCCTGACGGCGACCGACCTCTATCTCGGCGGCCGGCACACCGACCACAACGTGCCGCGCAACGTGGTCGACCTGAACCGGCTGACGGAGCTCGGCGTCACCTGCTCGGTCGCCTCCAACAACATCCTCAATCCGTTCACGCCGTTCGGCGACGGCCAGCTGCTGCGCCAGGTCAACATGCACGCGATCGTCACACAGCGCGGCAACGACGACGAAGTGCGTGCGCTCTGGGACATGACCACGGCGTCGGCGGCGAAGCTGATGCGCAAGGACGACTATGGCATCGCCGTCGGCGGTCCGGCCGATCTGGTCGTCCTGGACGCGCCCGACGCGATCACTGCGCTCAGAACCGTTGCGCCCGTGCTGGCCGCCTACAAGCGCGGCCGGCGCACCGTGACCCGCGAGCCCGTCCGCCTGCACAAGCCGTAATCGACAAGAAGAGGACAGAATGGCCAACGAAGAACTGCTCGCGCTCTCGTCCGTGGAGATGCGCCGGCGCATCGGCACCAAGGAAATCTCGCCGGTCGAACTGCTCGAGGCGAGCCTGCAGCGCATCAAGAAGATCAACCCGGCGGTCAATGCCGTGACCGCGATGTCCGTCGACCGCGCGCGCAAGGAAGCCAAGGCCGCCGAGACCGCCGTCCGGCGCGGCGAGGAGCTGCCGCTACTGCACGGCCTGCCGGCCGGCATCAAGGACCTCGAGGAGACCAAGGGTCTTCTCACGACCTATGGCTCGCCGCTCTATCGCGACTTCGTGCCGGCCTACGACAATGTCATGGTCGGCCGCGTGCGCGCCGCCGGCGCCATCGTGGTCGGCAAGACCAACGTGCCGGAGTTCGGCGCGGGCTCAAACAGCCGCAATCCGGTGTGGGGCGCGTCGGGCAATCCGTTCAACCCGACGCTCAATCCCGGGGGATCATCCGGCGGTTCGGCCGTGGCGCTCGCCACCGACATGCTGCCGGTCTGCACCGGCTCCGACACCGGCGGCAGCTTGCGTAATCCGGCGTCGTTCTGCGGCGTCGTGGGCTTCCGTCCCTCGCCCGGCATGGTCGCCGTCGAGCGCCGCGCCATGGGCTGGACGCCGATCTCGGTGCTGGGCCCGATGGGCCGCACCGTCGCCGACGTCAGCCTGCTCTTTGCCACACAGATCGGCCATCACGACACCGATCCGCTGAGCTTCCCGCTCGATTCGATGGCCTATGCCGAGCCGTGGCCGGTCGATCTCGGCAGCCTGCGCGTGGCCTACACCGAGGACTACGGCGGCGCGCCGGTCGAGAAGGGTATCCGCAAGACCTTCCGCGAGAAGCTCAAGGCGATGAAGCATCTCTTCCGCCGCCTCGACAGGGTCGAGGTCGACTACGGCGGGGCCGATCGCTGCTTCGACGTCATCCGCGCCGTGAGCTTCCTGTCGCGCTATCAGGATCTCTACACCAACAACCGCAAGATGCTCGGCCCGAACATCGTCGCGAACTACGAGCTCGGCGCCAAGCTCACGCTCGCCGACTTCGCCTGGGCGCATGGCGAGCAGACGCGAATCTTCCGCCGCTTCCAGGAGATTTATAGGGACTACGACATCGTCATCGGACCGACGGTCGGGGTCACGCCCTTCCCGTGGAAGCAGCTCTACCTCGATACGATCGACGGCAAGAAGCTCAACAACTACTACCACTGGATGGCGACCAAGTACTTCGTCACCCTGACCAGCAATCCCGCCGTCTCGCTGCCCTGCGGCCTCGACCACAAGAAGATGCCGTTCGGCTTGCAAGTGATCGGCCGTTTCCGCGGCGATGGCGAGGTGCTGGGCGCTGCCCATGCCATGGAACTGGCCTTCGCCGGCAACCCGACGCTCGCCCGCCCCAAGCCCAACCTGGCAAAGCTGAGCAAGCCCACGGCGGCGCTGAAGTCGATCGTCACGCACCCGCCGAAGCTCAATGCCAAGGTGGCGCGCGGACCGGCGCCGGGAGCGCTATAGCGGGCGCTGTAGACACACAACGCGGGGAACGTCGCGCGAGTTGCGTTCCCCGCCGCCTTTACACAACTTCATCTTTTTGCCCGGGCCATGCCACCGACGGCCGCGTACCCCGTTCTAGTGGGAAGTCCCGCAAAGGCGGGGTCCCGATCCAGACGGAGGCAACGATGAACAAGATCAAGTGCCTGATGGCGGCAGCCCTGTTGACGGCGACCGCCGCGTGCACCCAGACCGGCTACGACAATTCGTATGCCTACAACGGCGGCGGGTACAACAACGGCTACAACCAGAACAGCGGTGGCTACTGGCGCAACGGCGTCTACTACAACAACTCCAATTCCTACAATTCCGGCTACAATAACGCCGGCTACGGCAACGCGAGCATGAACCCGTTCTACTCGCAATCCGCCGCGTCGGCCCAGCGCCGGCCCTACGGCGACCAGGACCGCGACGGCGTGCGCAACCGCAACGACTCGGACGCCAACGGCGACGGCATCCCCGACTTCATCCAGCGGTAGCACCCGCTAAAACGCTTCGAGAGCCGGCTTCCGGAGATCTCCGGGAGCCGGTTTTTTGCATCTGCGTGCCTTCAACAAATCGCAGTTGCGCCAACACGCCGCCATCGTCGCCGTCTTTGATGCCTGCGTGGGATCGTCCCGCTGGAGGGCGGGCTTTCCCCGGTGGAGGGAATGGATGCGCAACGTCAGTTGGCTCGCCGCCGCGGGCCTGGTGATTGTTACGGCGGGGTGCGTTGAGACGGGCGGCTATCCGACGACTTACGGCTACAGCCCGGGCTACAGCAACGGCTACAACACGGGTTACGGCTACCAGGGCTATTCCAACAACTACTACAGCCAGCCCAGTTCTTACCGCTCGCAGCCGAATTACTACTACGCGCCGCAGCAGACCCAGACACGTTACGTGGCGGTACCGGTCGCACAGCCGAGGTCGAGCTCCCGGGGCATGCGGGACAGCGACGGCGACGGCATCCCGAACCGCTACGACCGCGACAAGAACGGCGACGGCGTGCCCGACCGCTACCAGCGGCGCCAGTACTAATGCCCGCGAAAGCGTTGAAAAACCTGATGGCGTTGGCCGCCGTCCTGACAGCGGGCGGCTGCCTGCAACCTCCCGATACGGGAACGGCCTCCTACGGCTATGGCGCGCAGGCGCCGGTCCATCAGGCGCCATTCTACCAGCCGCCGGTCTACACACCGATCTATCAGCCGCCGCCGCTCAGCCCGAGCCTGACGCCGGAGGCCGCGCCGATCCCGGCCGTGGGGTACACGCCACCGGTGCGTTACTTGCCGCCACCGGCACCGTCGGCGTCGCTCCTCACCCCGGCGCCGTCGCCATCGCCGGCCACCTCGCTGTTCGGGCCGCAACGCCCGGGCTGGAACTAGTCGCTGGAACTAGGACTTCTTCCGGGGTTTGGCGCGGCTGCGGACCTCGGCGTCATGCTGGCCCAGCGTCGGCGCGGCGCGGCGCACGCCGCCCGGCGTCGCCGACAGTTTGAGCGGAACCCCCAGTGTCTTCTGCCGGCCCGCCTTGGCATGGTCGACCTCGGCCACCATGCCGCGCGCCAGGATCTGCGGGTCGGCGAAGACCTCGTCGTGATGCAGCACCGGCCCGGCCGGAATGCCCTCGGCCTCCAGCGCCGTCATCCAGTCGGCCGTTGTGCGCTTGATCACCTGCTCCTGCAGGAGGCTGGCGATGAGGTCGTTGTTCTTGACCCGATCGGCATTGCTCCTGAAGCGCGGGTCGTCGGCCAGCTCGGGCCTGCCGACCAGCGCGCAGACCTTGCGGAAGAAGTTCTGCTGGGCCGCCCCGATGGTGAGCCAGCCGTCGGACGTCTGGAACACCTGGTAGGGCGCGGAGCCGCGATGGGCCTGGCCGAGCTTCTCCGGCCTTAAGCCGTTGGCGAAATAGTTGGCGGCCTCGTAGACGCCCAGCGACACCGTGGCCTCGAGCAGCGAGGTTTCCACCCACTGGCCCAGCCCTGTCTTCTGCCGCGCCTGAAGGGCCGCCAGGATGCCGATGGTGAGGTAGAGGCCGGCGCCGACATCGGAGATGGCGAGCGGAATGCGGTAGGGTGGGCCGTCCTTGGGCCCGGTCACCGACATCAGGCCGGACATGGCCTGGATGATGAGGTCGAAGCCGCCGCGCTTTGCGTAAGGGCCGGTCTGGCCGAAGCCGGAGACCGAGCCCAGGACGAGGCGCGGATTGCGGGCCGAGAGTGCCGCCCAGCCGATGCCCAGGCGATCCATGACGCCCGGCCTGAAGTTCTCCAGCACGACGTCAGCGCCATCGACGAGGTCCCAGAAAATTTCCAGGTCTGCAGCGTCCTTGAGGTCGAGCCGCGTGCCGCGCTTGTTACGGTTCCACAGCATGAACGGCGCGGATTCACCCTCGATGAAGGGTGGCGCGCCACGCATGGAATCGCCCTGCGGGCTCTCGATCTTGAGGACGTCGGCGCCGAGGTCGGCGAGCTGCATGCCACAGAAGGGACCGGAGAGATGCGTGGTCAGGTCGAGAACGACCAGGCCGTCGAGAGCACCCGCCATGTGATTACCCCAGGATCTTCTTGAGATCGGCGAGAACGACGGTCCACTTGCTGGCGCCGAACTCGTTGGACACGACCGTGCCATCACGCACGATCAGGAAGCGCGGCGTGCCGCTCTTGCGCGGAAGCTGATCGAGAATGGGCTTGAGCTCGTCCGGCCAGAACCGCGGCTGGTAGGCCTCCCGGAGCTTGGGCGGGTCGATCTCGTACCACGTCACTTGTCGGTATTCGGCCGAGGCCAGCCACCCCGCCTTGTACTGGTTCTTCCACTTGGTGCAGGGCGGGCAATCCAGGCCGCCGACATAGATGACCTTGAGGCCCGAGGAAGCCCGGGCAGCGACGGGAATCGTCGAGACGGTCATTGCAGCGAAAAGAAAGGCGCGGCGATTCATGTGAGGTAATCTAGGCCCGCATGCTCCGCCCCACCAAACCCTCTCTCGTCACTCTGGGCGACTTCTTCCGGTTCGCGGTTCGCCGCTTCCGGGCCGCCCGCCTCGCCTACGGTCATGGCACCACCAATGCCGTCGATGAAGCGGCCTTCCTGGTGCTGGAGGCGCTGCGCCTGCCGGTCCACACGCTCGATCCCTGGCTCGATCTCAAGCCCACCGGCACTGAGCGCGCCCGCCTGCTCACCCTGATCGACGCCCGCGTGGCGCTGCGCCTGCCGGCGCCCTATCTGGTGGGCGCGGCCTACATGCACGGCGTGCGCTTTCGCGCCGACAAGCGGGCGCTGATCCCGCGGTCCTTCATCGGCGATCTCCTGATCGGCGGCGCCCTGCCGCTGGGCGATCCCGCGCGCGTGCGCCGCGTGCTCGACCTCTGCACCGGCTCGGGCTGCCTCGCCATCCTGGCCGCACTTGTGTTCCCACGGGCCCGGATCGACGCTGTCGATCTCTCGGCCGGTGCGCTGGCGCTCGCCCGGCGCAACGTCGCCGACCATCGCCTGGGGGACCGCATCACGCTTCACCGCGGCGATCTTTTCACACCGTTGGATAGTAACCGCTACGACCTGATCATCAGTAACCCGCCCTATGTCGATGGCCGCGGCATGGCGAAGCTGCCGCCGGAATATCGCCACGAGCCGCGCCTGGCGCTGGCCGCCGGCGACGACGGGCTAAAACTGGTGCGCCGCATCCTGGCCGAGGCGCCTCGGCATCTCACCAAGGACGGCAACCTCCTGTGCGAGCTCGGTCGCGGCCGCCTGCCGCTCGAGGCCGCTTATCCGCGCCTGCCCTTCCTCTGGCTCGACACCGAGCAGAGCGAGGGCGAGGTGTTCTGGATCGCGCGGAAGGACCTCGTCTAGGCCGCATCCCCCAAGCAGATCCCCAGCGCCCGGGCGGTGCGGATCAGGGCGCCGCCGGGATCGACGGTGCGCGGGCGGCCGACGACCTTGTCGAGCGGCACGTCGATCACCTGGCGGTTCCACCACGCCACCATGCGGTCGCCCTTGCCGTCGGCCAGCACGTCGACCGCGCGGACGCCCAGCGCCGAGGCCAGCAGGCGATCCTCCGCGGTCGGCATGGCGCCGCGCTGGACGTGGCCCAGCACCGTGGCGCGCGCCTCGGCGCCCGTGGCCTTCGCCAGCCGCTTGGCCAGCCACTCGCCGACGCCGTGATCGGGCGCGTCGGCCGCGGCATCGGCGGCTTCGGCGGACGCCTCATCGGAGTGTCCGGCGGCCTCGGCCACCACGACCAGCGCCGAGGTGCGGCCCGCGGCGCGGAGGCCCGCGATGTGGCCGACAACGCGATCGACACTCCAGCGCACCTCGGGGATCAGCACGACATCGGCGCCGCCCGCGATGCCGGCAGCGATCGCGATGTGACCGGCGTCGCGGCCCATCACCTCCAGCACCATGACACGCTCGTGGCTGGCGCCGGTCGGCTGCAGACGGTCGAGCGCTTCGGTAGCGATGGCAACGGCCGTCGAGTAGCCCACGGCACGCTCGGTCTGGCCCACATCATTGTCGATGGTCTTCGGTACCCCGACGAACGGCACGCCCGACGGCGCGAGCAGACGGCGCAGGATGTCGAGGCTGCCGTCGCCGCCAACGCCGATCAACCCATCCAGGCGAAGCTGCTTTAGCCCTTCGACCATTTCGCCGGAGCGATCCTTCAAACTTCCGTCGGGCATCGGATATGCGAAGGGATCGCCGCGGTTGGTGCTGCCGAGGAACGTGCCGCCCTGGCGCGCCAGCGATGAATCAAGGCGCGCAGGATCCAGCGTCATGGCCTCGACAGGGCGCTCCAGCAGACCGAGCGTGCCGCGGCCGATGCCGATCGTCGTCCAGCCGTAGCCATGATGCGCGCGCAAAGCCGTGGCGCGGATGACGGCATTGAGGCCGGCGCAATCGCCACCGCTGGTGAGGATCCCGATTCGTCTGGTCATATCGGCCCCCTGTCACGCTTGCGAGGTTGAATGAGTCAATCAATCTTGATGTCGGCCATCGCCACGGCAGTATGGCCGCCATGAAATCACACTACACCATGTTCGCGGGCTACAATGCCTGGGCCAACCGCCGCCTCTACGACGCCGCCGCGTTGTTGTCCGATGCCGATTACCGCGCCGACCGCGGCGCGTTCTTCAAGTCAATGCACGGCACACTCAATCACCTGCTGGCGACCGACCGCATCTGGATGAAGCGTTTCACCGGCGAAGGCGAGGCGCCCGAGCGGCTGGACGCCATCCTGCATGATCGCCTGGCCGATCTCGATGCGGCGCGCACCGCCTTCGACCGTGACATCGTCACCTGGGTCAACGGTCTCGACGAGGCGCGGTTGCAGGGCGTGATCCGCTACCGCCGCGTCTCGACGCCGGAGGAGTTCGTGCAGCCGCTTATGCCGGCGCTCGACCACTGGTTCAATCACCAGACCCATCATCGCGGCCACGCGCACATGATCCTGACCTCGCTCAGTCGGCCGGCACCCGAACTCGATCTGCTTTTCTATCAGCGAGAGGCCTGAGGCGCGCAGGGAACGACATCGAAGGCGACGCAGATCCTGGGCTCAGGCGACTTCGTCGGCAGCGTCGCGTGAGGAACGAAGGACGGGAACAAGACCAGCCGGCCGGGCGCAGGCCGTATGTCCCTGACGCCCCAGGGCGGTTCCCTGTCGTCCGGCAGGTCCAGGCTGCCGAGCGCCAGGCAGCCGGCGCGGCCGGCGTCGTCGCGGAAGACCTTCGGTGCCGTGACGTAATAGACGCCACTCAGCCAGCCCGAATAGTGAATGTGCGACTTCTGGAAACCCTCGGCGGGATAGACCACCGCCCAGGCGTGGATCGCGGCGGTCTCGGGACGCGCCGCGATGAAGGGATCGTCCGATCGGTCGGGCAGGCCGGCGACGAAGCCATCCACCGTGGCGCGCAACCGGTCGATCAGGGTGCAGATCGCCCCATCGGATGCCAAAGCAAGATCAGCCGCGGTCTGCAGACCGCCTCGCGTCGCCTTGCCCGCAGGATCGGGCTTCAGGGTCGGATTGCGGACGATCTCGTCGTGCAGTGCGGCTTCGAATACCCCTGGAGCGGCGTATTCCCGCGGCGCCGCTACATCGGTCACCATGACGAAGCGATCGAGGACGAAGCGATCGAGATCGATCAGCGTCCGCGCGTCGTCCGAGCGCCCCAGGCGGGCGTAGGACGCTGCCAGTTCGTAGCGTGCCAGGACGTGGTCGGCCTTGCGATCGAGTGCCGCCCGGCAAATCGGGATCATGACTTCAGGGCTGCCCTTCAGGGCGTAGGCCAGGCATTCCATCGCCGCATCGTGAGTCGGGTCGCGCGCCAGGATTTCATGCGCGATCCGGGCGGAGTCGGTCGCGGCAGCGGCCTTCATGAGCAGTTCGAGACGGTGCAACGTCGCCGGCAGATCGTCGGCCGGGATCTCCGGGACCTGGCGCATGACCCGATCGAAGAGATCGCCGCGGCCCAGCCGATGGTGGATGCCCGCGAGCATGAGCGCGAGCTTTGGTGCCGCGGGCAGCCTGGCGGCGGCGTCGGTGAGGACCGCAACGGCCTCGTCGTCCCGATCCATCAGGAGCAGAGCGTGTGCGAGCAGTTCCCATTGCCGCGCATCGTCGGGCCGCAGCGCGACCGCCTTGCGGGCGAGTTCAACGACCACGCCCCGCCTGGCCCGATCGGCCGATAGGTCCCAACGCATTGCCGCCTCTCCGAGCCGTGAAACGCGCGTGAAAAAGCCCCGAATAATCGGGGCTTCAGTGCAGTCCGGCAATGGTGGGCGCTGTAGGGCTCGAACCTACGACCCGCTGATTAAGAGTCAGCTGCTCTACCAACTGAGCTAAGCGCCCCCGATTGCTGGGGACATTGGCCGGAAGCGGCGCGGCTATACCAAGCAGGATACCCCTTGTCGATAGCCCCGCGGCAAAGAATTCCCCGGGATTTTGCCCGGATTCACCGTGTCCGCGGCAATTGCGCATCGCGGTAGACATTGACCCCAATCAGCAGGCCGCAGGCGAACATCACCGAGACCATGGCGGTGCCGCCGTTGCTGACCAGCGGCAGCGGCACGCCGACCACGGGCAGCAGGCCCATGACCATGGCGGAGTTGATGAAGACGTAGAGGAACATCATGGCGGTGACGCCGAGCGCCAGCAGGCGGCCGAAATGGTGCTGGCTGCGGAAGGCGATCGAGAAGCCCCAGATCAGCACCAGGGCGAACAGGGTGAGCAGCACGAAGGCGCCGATCATCCCCCACTCCTCGACGAAGGTAGTGAAGATGAAATCGGTCTGCTTCTCCGGCAGGAAGTTCAGCGACGACTGCGTGCCCTTGAGGAATCCCTTGCCGAACAGGCCGCCCGAGCCGATGGCGATCTTGGACTGGGTGATGTGGTAGCCGGCGCCCAGCGGGTCGCGGTCGGGATCGAGGAAGGTGAGCACGCGCTTGCGCTGGTACTCGTGCATGAGCGACCAGGCGATCGGCAGGCAGGCCACCGAGCCGACCGCAGCGGCGAGGAACATCCATATTCGCACGCCCGCCACGAACAGCAGCGCACCGCCGGCCATCAGCACCATCATCGCCGTGCCGAGGTCGGGCTGGACCATGACGAGGCCGACCACGACCAGGATTATCATCAGCGGCGGCAGGGTGTAGAGGAACTGCGCCGCCTGTTCCTTGCGCAGGCCGTGGTAATAGCGCGCCAGCACCAGGATGACGGCGACCTTGGCGATCTCGGAGGGCTGGATCTGCATCGGCCCGATCACCAGCCAGCGCTGGGCGCCCATGCCGATCTTGCCGATCACGTCGACGGCGATCAGCAGCAGGATCGAGACGATGTAGATCGGCCAGGCCAACGCCAGCCAGACCTTGGGATGGACCAGCGCCACCACCAGCATCAGCGCGAAGGCCGAGCCGTAGCGCACGGCGTGACGGGCGGCCCACGGCTCGAAGCGGCCGCCGGCGGCCGAATAGAGCGCGAGCACACCCACGCCGGCGATCGCCGTCAGCACCAGCGCCAACCCCCAGTTGATGCGCCAGATCCGTTCCGCGAAACCCACCGGCGCCGGTGCGTCCAGCGCAGTGGTACTCATCTAGAGGCCATCTTCCGGAAGCGGTCGCTGCGGCGCGACGGGACGCGCTTCATTGTCTCGATCAGAACGACGCGGCCGATCGGGCCAGCCGTCTTGCCGCCGGCCTGGCCGTGCTCGACGATGGCGGCGCGGGCTTAGC
>JBQTJT010000091.1:0-30350 GCA_052386855.1 Reyranella sp. | reverse complement strand
TGGCGTCGGCGAGCCGACCATCGCCGTGGCCGCGCCCGCGGTGCTGAACGCGATCGCCCGCGCCACGGGCAAGCGCGTGCGCAACCTGCCGCTGATGCATCACGAGCTGAAGAAAGGCGCGTAAATGCGCCGGATTCTGCTGCCGGTGCTGGCCTCAGCGTTGCTGCTGGCCGGCCCGGCGCAGGCGGCCGATGCGCCACCCGGTGCCAGTTCCTGCACCGGCTGCCACGCCACGACCAGGATCGCCGACCAGGTGATCCCGCGCATCTCCGGCCGCAAGGCCGCCGACATCGTCACCTTCATGCGCGAGTACAAGAGCGGCGCCTGGCCTTCCAGCGTGATGGGCCGGATCGCCAAGGGCTTCGACGATCGGCAGACCGACGCCATCGCGGCGTGGTTTGCGGCGCAGCCTGAGTGAGAGGGGCGGAGTAGCCGGGCATGTCGACACGCCGCCATTTCCTGAAGCTGACCGCCGCGGCAAGCCTGGCGCCCGCCGTCGCCTCGGCACAGGGAGCCGGTGCCGGCCGCGTCGTTGTGATCGGCGGCGGCTTTGCCGGTGCCACGGCGGCGCGCACGCTGAAGGCGCTGGCGCCCAAGCTCACGGTCACCCTGGTCGAGCCCAACCCGGTCTACACCTCCTGTCCGTTCAGCAACTCAGTGCTCGCCAATCTGCGCGAGATCTCGCAGCAGGCGTTCCGCTACGACGGCGTCAAGCGCGCTGGTGTCACCGTGGCCGAGACCAGCGCGACCGCCGTCGATGTCGATGCCAAGACGGTGACGCTCGCCGACGGCAACAAGCTCTCCTACGATCGGCTGGTGATGTCGCCCGGCATCGACTTCAACTGGGGCGCCTTGCCCGGCTACGACGAGGCCGCGGCCCAGAAGATGCCGCATGCCTGGAAGGCCGGCGCCCAGACCACGTTGTTGCGCAACCAGCTCCAGGCGATGGACGATGGCGGCCTGGTCGTGATGTCGGCGCCGGCCAATCCCTACCGCTGCCCGCCCGGGCCTTATGAGCGCGCCAGCCTGATCGCCTACTGGCTGAAAATCTGGAAACCCAAGTCGAAGCTTCTGCTGCTCGACGCCAAGGATGCCTTCTCCAAGCAGCGCCTGTTCCAGAACGGCTGGGCCGAGCTCTATCCCGGCCTGATCGAATGGGTGCCTCTGTCCAAGGGCGGCAAGGTGACGGCGGTCGATCCCGCGACGCTCACCTTCACGACCGAGTTCGGCAGCCACAAGGCGGCCGTCGGCAACGTCATCCCGCCGCAGCGGGCCGGCGCCATCGCGGGCCAGGCCGGCGTCGCCGACCGCACCGGCTGGTGCCCGGTCGAGCCGGTGGCCTTCGAATCGACGCTGCGGCCCGGTATCCACGTGCTGGGCGATGCGGCGATCATGGGTGGCATGCCCAAGTCGGCCTTCTCCGCCAATGCCCAGGCCAAGGTTTGCGCCGCCGCCATCGTCGCGCTGCTGGCCGGTGCCAAGCCGCAGGACCCGATCCTGATCAACACCTGCTACAGCCTGCTGGCCGCCGACTACGGCATCTCGGTCGCGGGTGTCTATCGGCCCGACAAGGGCCAGCTCACCGACGTGCCGGGCGCGGGCGGTGTCAGCGCGCTCGAGGCCGTGGGCGGCCTGCGCGGCCAGGAAGCGCTCTATGCCGAGAGCTGGTTCCGCACCATCACCGCCGAGACGTTCGGCTGACGCCGTGCGGACCTTGCTTGCCATGGCTCTGGCCGTCCTTGCGCCTGCTGCCGCTGCGCAGCAGGTCGTGGGCGATGCCATCCCGGCCTCGCTCACTGGCCAGCCGGGCGACGCCGCGCGCGGCCGGGCGATCGTGGCCAACCGCAGCACAGGGCTTTGTCTCCTCTGCCATTCCGGTCCGATCGCCGAGGAGCGTTTCCAGGGCGATCTCGCGCCCACCCTGGCCGGCGCGGGGGCGCGCTGGTCCGTGGGACAATTGCGGTTGCGCATCGTCGATGGCGCGCGTCTCAATGCCGACACGATCATGCCGCCCTATTATCGGACGACCGGCTTGCACCGGGTCGCCCGGAATTTCGACGGCAAGACCATCCTGTCGGCAGCGCAAGTCGAGGATGTCGTGGCCTATCTCGCAACCCTGAAGGACTGAATGGCCCACTGGATGGACAGACGTCGCTTCCTTGTTGGCACTGCAGCCACTGCTGGGGCCATCATCGTTCTGCCGCTCGGGCCCGCCTCGGCGACGCCCGAGGCCATGGCCGACGCGATCAAGAAGGTGGTGGGCAGCTCGGCCGTCACCGAGGGCCGCGTCACGCTCGACCTGCCGCCACTGATCGAGAACGGCAACACCGTGCCGCTCGTCGTGTCGGTCGAGAGCCCGATGACCGTGGCCCACCATGTGAAGGCGATCCATGTCTTCAACGAGAAGAACCCGCAGCCCAACGTCTTCTCCGTCCGGCTCTCGGCCCGCAACGGCCGCGCCACCGTCGGTACGCGCATCAAGTTGGGCGACAGCCAGAAGATCGTGGCCATCGCCGAGACCAGCGACGGCAAATTCTGGAGCGCCAGCGCCGACGTGATCGTGACGCTGGCCGCCTGCCTCGAGGAGTCGACCTGATGGCCAACGTCCTGGTCAACGCGCCCAAGACGGCCAAGCGCGGCTCGGTCGTCGAGATCAAGGCGCTGATCCTGCATCCCATGGAGACCGGCTTCCGGCCCGGCACCATGGGCAAGATCATCCCGCGCAACATCATCGAACGCTTCACCGCGACGTGGAACGGCACCGAGATCTTCGAGATGGAGATGTCGCCCGCCATCGCCGCCAACCCGTTCGTCTCCTTCTTCGCCGTGGCGAGCGAGAGCGGCACAGTCGGCCTGCGCTGGACCGGCGACGAAGGCTTCGTCGTCGAGGAGCGGGTCGCCATCACCGTCGAATGAGAGCCCTGCGCTTCGGCATCGGGCTGGCGATCGTCTTCGCCGCTTCCTGGGCGGCAGCGCAGGTCGGGGCGGACAAGCGGCGTTCCGGCACCCAGGACATGGGTGAAGCGTTGCAGAAGATGCAGGACGACGATACCGCCAATCCCGGCATGCTCTTCGTCCAGCTCGGCGGCCAGTCATGGGCCAGGAAGGCGGGCACCGCCGACAAGTCCTGCGCCGACTGCCACGGCAATGCCGGCACCAGCATGAAGGGCGTGGCCGTGCGCTATCCCGCCATCCCCAAGGGCGCCGAGGCGCCGGTCGATCTCGAAGGCCGAATCAATCTCTGCCGGACCGAGAACCAGAAGGCCGAGCGCCTGCCGCCCGAGAGCCGCGAGCTGCTGGCGCTGGAAGCCTATGTCGCGCACCAGTCGCGCGGCATGCCGATCGCGCCGCCGGACGACCCGCGGCTTGGCACGTTTCAAAACAAGGGTGCGGAGATCTATCGGGCGCGCCAAGGCCAGCTCAATCTCTCCTGCGCCATCTGCCACGACGACAATGCCGGCAAGAAGCTCGCGGGCGTGACTATCCCGGAGGCCCATCCCACCGGCTATCCGATCTACCGGCTGGAATGGCAGACGCTGGGCTCGCTCAAACGCCGCCTGCGCAATTGCCTCGTCGGCATCCGCGCCGAACCCTACGCCTACGATGCGCCCGAATATGTCATGCTCGAATTGTTCCTGATGAACCGGGCGAGGGGCATGATGCTCGAATCGCCCGGTGTGAGACCTTAGGATGAAGCCATGCCCGACCTCCGACGCCGCCCGCTGCTCGCCGCCCTGCCGGGACTCACGCTCATGAGCGCAACCGCCGGCGCGCAGTCGCCGCCGCTCAAGCTCGGGACCGCAACCCCGGGCGGCGGCTTCCCGGTCTATGGCGCGGCCTTCATCAAGGCGATCAAGGGCGTCGATCCCACCTTCGAGATCGAGGAAGTGAACACCAAGGGCAGCACGGAGAACGTGCCGCTGCTCGAGGCCGGCAAGCTCGATCTGGCGCTGGTCCAGGGTGAAGTCGTGCAGGACGTCTTCTTCGGCGCCGGCCGGCCGCCCAGCACGCTCAAGGTCGTGACGGCCATGTATGCCTCGCCCGGCATGTTCGTGGTCCGGGCCGACAGCCCCTACCGCCGCATCGCCGACCTCAAGGGCAAGCCGGTCGCGTGGGGCGCGCGCGGCTCGGGCCTCGTCATCCTGGGCCGCTATGTCGTGGGCGGCCTCGGCTTCGATGCCGAGAAGGATTTCGAGCCGGTCTATCTCGAGCGCGCGGGCGACGGTCCGGCGATGGTGCTCGACGGCAAGGTGGCGGCACTGTGGGGTGGTGGGGTGCGCTGGCCGGGCTTCGTCACCGTCTCCAAGGCTCCGGGCGGCGCCCGCTTTCTCGTGCCCGACGCCGGTGAGATCGACCGCATCCTGGCCAAGTATGGATTCCTGAAGCGTATCACGGTGCCGGCTGGCACATTCGCCGGCCAGACTGCGGCCATGCCGACCGTCGGCTCCTGGAGCTTCGTGCTGGCGCGTCCCGGTCTCGACGAGGCGGTGGGCTACCGACTGGCGGCGGCTTTGCACAAGGTCGAGCGCGCCGGCGCGCCGTCCGAGCAGCTGTCGGAGACCACGGCGAAGAACACGCTCGACGCCTTGCCGATGCCGGGGGTGCTGCAGCCCGGCGTGGCGCGCTACGACAAGGAAATCGGGCTGCTGCCATAGCGGCTGCTACGCCTTCGCTTTCGCCTTTGGCTGGACGGTCGCCCGCTTCGTGTGGGCTTTCGCGCCCGCCGTCTTGGCGCCGCTCGGCTTCCGGGTGTTGGCCTCTGCCCGCAATTCGGCACGGCGGGCCTCGATGAGACGATTGGTCGGGGCCATGAATTTCCTGCCTCGGGTCGTTCTTCTCTCCGTGCCGGCGAGGGTAATTCAGCCGGGACGCGGCGTCACCGCCGGAGGTGAAAATTCTCCCCCGCACTGATCCTGGAGATTTTCCTCCTGCGCCGCGGGGGATATTCGGCCGCCGGTTTCATTGCCGGCGCGATGCAACGGCCCCTAGAGTCGGCATATGCTCGACCTTGCCAGCGACATCGTCGCCCGCGCGACCCGCCTGCTTTTCCCCGACGGGGACGAGCCCGCCCTCTGGACGATCTCGGCCGGTGGCCGGGTGGTGGGCTCGCTGGTCTGCGAAGCGGGAAGCTGGCGCCTCTCCTGGTTCGATGGCGCCGATCCGCGGCTGGCGGCCTATGCCGGACCCGTGGACGGCAATGTCGAGGCCCTGGCCGCCGCCTTAGGTGCCAGGCTGGGCTTGCCGGTGCGCCTGGAATCGCTGCCGACCTGAACCACCTGTTGAGATTCTCGACGACAGGTCCGACAGTGGGCCGGCTGCCCCTCACGGATGTGTGAAAAATGGATGCGATCGACCGCAAGATCGTGGTGCTCCTGCAGGAGGACGCCAGCCTGTCGCTGGCGCAGATCGCCCATCGCGTCGGGCTGTCGCAAAGCCCATGCTGGAAGCGCATCCAGCGCCTGGAGAAGACCGGCGTCATCCTGAAGCGCGTGGCGCTGATCTCGCCCGAATCGATCGGCGTCGGGCTCAGCGTCTTCGTCTCGATCGAGACCGGCGATCATTCCTCGGCCTGGCTGTCGAAATTCGCCCAAACCGTCACCGCCATGCCCGAGGTGATGGAGTTCCACCGCATGGCCGGCGACATCGACTACATGCTGCGCGTCGCGGTGCCCGACATGCAGGCCTACGATGCCTTCTACAAGCGCCTGATCGACACCATGCCGCTCAAGAACGTGACGTCGCGGTTCTCGATGGAGCGGGTGAAGTCGACCACGGCCTATCCGCTGCCGGCCGAGCCGCGTAGCCCGGCGGCGGGCAAGAAGAAGCTCTGACCCCTCCATCCCCGAAGGGGGGCAAACTCGCCACGCGACCCAAAGCCCTTCCGGCCAAGGCACTCCGGGTTTACGTTCTGGAACCAATTTCCACCCGGAGCGTTACCATGACCGTGCACGCCCTCAAGCCATTCAAGGTTGCCAACCTCGGTTCAGAAGTCTCGCCGGAGGAGTGGCAGGCTCGCGTCGACCTCGCTGCCTGCTACCGCCTGATCGCGCACTACGGCATGTCCGACCTGATCGCCAACCACATCTCGATGCGCGTGCCGGGCGAGCCGCATGCCTTCCTGATCAACGCCTACGGGCTGCTCTACGAGGAGATCACCGCCTCGAGCCTGCTCAAGATCGATCACGAGGGCAACATCCTCGCCAAGCCCGAGTTTCCCGACGGACTCGACTATGGCGTCAACCGCGCCGGCTTCGTCATCCACTCGGCGATCCACATGGCCAAGCCCGAGGTCAACTGCATCATCCACACCCACACCTACGCCGGCATGGCCGTGTCGACCCTGGAGTGCGGGCTGCTGCCCAACACCCAGACCTCGATGCGCTTCGCCAAGATCAGCTATCACGATTACACCGGCGTGGTGCTCGACACCGCCGAGCGCGAGGCGCTGGCCAAGAGCCTGGGCGACAACAACGCGCTCATCCTGCGCAGCCACGGCCTGCTGACGACTGGTGCCACGATCCCCGAGGCGTTCAACGCGATGCATCGGCTCGAGCTCTCGTGCAAAACCCAGATCGCCGCCATGTCCTGCAACACGCAGATGGTGCGCGTGCCGGAGAAGGTGGTCGAAGACACCTACACCATGTACCAGCCCAGGACGCGCCGGCCGTTCGGCGTGCTCGACTGGCCTGCGCTGCTGAGGAAGCTGGATCGAATCGATCCGAGCTTCCGCGACTGACTTGGATACGCCGCACAGCTCGGTACGGGCTTTTGCGGCCGTCGCCAGCGGCTATTGGACCGCGCCCGGATATCGCCTCGTCGCCTGGGGTCTGACCGGCGGCATGGTGCTGCTCGGCGTCATCAACGTCGGCATCGCGCTCTGGCTCAACATCTGGAACCGCGACTTCTTCAATGCGCTCGACAAGAAAGACACGGGGCAGCTCATGCAGCTGCTCTGGGTGCTCGCCGCAATCGTCTGTTCCGCCGGTGTCGCTGTCGCCATCCAGCTCCACGTCAAGCGCCGGCTGCAGATCAACTGGCGATCCTGGCTGTCGCACGTCACGGTCCAGCGCTGGCTGAACTCGGGCCGCCAGTACCAGCTCGGCATGCTCGCCGAGGAGGTCGACAATCCCGACGGCCGCATCGCCGAGGACATCCGGGTCTCGACCGAACTCGCCGTCGAGTTTGCCCAGAGCATCCTTCAATGCATCCTGCAGCTCGTCACCTTTCTCAGCGTGCTCTGGATCCTGTCGGGCTCGATGCCGATCCGGATCGGCGGCCTCGAGTTCGATCTGCCGGGCTACATGGTCTGGTGCGCCGTGGCCTACGCCCTGATTGGCTCGCTCCTGACCTATGCCCTGGGCCGCGGCCTGATCCACGCCGGCAACGTACGCCAGAGCCGCGAGGCCGATTTCCGCTCCGGCCTGACCCGGTCGCGCGAGCACGCCGAGGGCATCGCCCTGATGCGCGGCGAGGATGACGAGCGCGAGCGGCTGCGCGGTTCGCTGTTCGACCTGCGCTCGGCCTGGAACGTCCAGACGCGCGGCCAGGGCAACCTCTCCCTGCTGACAAGTTCGTTGGCCTATCTTGCGCCCATCGTGCCGCTGATCGTGGCGCTGCCGCGCTACCTCGGCGGCGAGATCGCGCTGGGCGGCCTGATGCAGACGGCGCAGGCCTTCTCCAGCGTGCAATGGGCGCTGTCGTGGCTGATCGACAATTTCCCCAAGTTTGCCGAATGGCGCGCCTCGACCGATCGCGTCGTGCATCTGCACGTGGCGTTGACCGATCTCGAGGACGATGCCGAGGCACCCGACGATGCGCGCATCGTCGTCCATGCGGCGGGTGACTCTGATCGCCTGATCATGCGCGAACTGGGCGTCTCGCGGCCCGACGGCGAGATGCTGGTGGCCGAGGCCGAGGTCGACATCGGTCGCGCCGAGCGGGTGTTGATCCGCGGCCAGTCCGGCAGCGGCAAGAGCACCATCATGCGGGCCGTGGCCGGCGTCTGGCCGTGGGGCCGCGGCGCCATCCACCTGCCGACAGGCGCCATCACCTTCATGCCGCAGAAGCCCTACTTCCCGCTCGGCACCCTGCGCGACGTCATGCTCTATCCCACTGCGCCGGAGGGCATCAGCGACGAGGCGCTGAAGGACATGCTGCACAAGGTTGGCCTCGATCATCTGCGCGACCGGCTCGACGAGACCGAGCGCTGGGATCACATCCTGTCGGGCGGCGAGCAGCAGCGCGTGGCCTTCGCGCGCGTGCTGGTGCACAAGCCCGACTGGATCTTCATGGACGAGGCGACCTCGGCACTCGACGAGGTCGGCCAGGAGAATGTGATGAAGCTCCTGATCGAGGAGCTGCCCGAGACCTCGGTGGTGAGCATCGGCCATCGTCCGGGCCTCGAAGTGTTCCATACCCGTGAGTTGACGCTGGTGCCCGGCACCGATGGCACCAAGCTCCGTGCCCACGGCGGCCGGCGGTCGCTGGGCGACCTCTACCGCAAGATGGCGACCGCCAGCCGCTCGACCCCCACGGCGCCGGGCTTCTGGGCAAACGTCCGGGCGAATTTGCTGGGGCGTTAGCTAAAGGACTTCATGGAAGCCGATCGCGACGCGGTCGGGCGTGCGGGCGGCTACGCCGACGAAGGTCGCGCGTTCCAGCCACTTGAGCGAAGGCTCGGCCGTCTCGAACTTCGGTGCGGTGCGGAAGTGATAGCTGCCGGCCGGCACCAGTTCGCCTTTCGACATGCGCGCGAGGATCTCCGCGCTGGCCACACGCAGGCCCTCGTTCTGCACATAGACCAGCGCGCCCGTTGCGCTGCGGATCGTGTAGCGCGCCACAACCTCGATGGTTCCATCCGGCCGCACGATCTGCCAGTCGGCGCCGCCGGGCAGGATTTCGCCGGCGAGGCGCGGGCCATGCACTTCGCCACCCAGGATGTCGATGATGCGGCGGTGACCGCGCGCGGTCTGGCCGAGGTCCTGGATCGGGCCCACCCTGGCCTTGATGGCGAAGGCGAAGCGCAAGCCCGGCGCCGTTGCGATGAAGTCGTCGATGTCGGTCATGCGTCCATCACTTTTCGTAGTCGCGGTCCGTGCGCTGGACCACGCGGACCAGCAGCGCCGTCGACCAGCCGAACATCAGCATGCCGACCGCCGATTCGACGGCGCCGGCGATGCGATGGCCGTTCGAGAGGGTGAGATCGTTGGCGCCCAGCGTGGTGAAACTGGCGAGCGAGAAGTAGAACGAGTGGGCGAACCCGCCGAGTTCGCCCCACTCGTAGTAGAGCACTGCCCACATCGTGACCTGCAGCGCATGGCCCGCCATCAGGACCAGCACGGCCAGCACGCTGTGCAGGATCATGTAGGAGGTCTGGTGCGTCGAGAGCTTGGGCGTCGGGATGACATCCATCAGGCGGCTGAGCGCGAGCTGCGCCATCACCTGCACCGTGCCGGTGGCCACGACCATGGCGACGCCGCGCAGGACGCGGCCGAGCGGGGAGAGTTCGTCCATCAGGCTGCCCCACGGCGCTCCTGGGGTTTGCCGAGCAGATGGTCGGAGATGATGCGCTGCTGGATCTCCGACGTGCCCTCGAAGATCTTGGTGAGACGGGCGTCGCGCCAGTAGCGCTCCACGGCATGCAGGGTCGTGTAGCCCGCGCCGCCGAACACCTGCAGCGCTTCCGACGTCACGCGCTCGGCCATTTCGGAGGCGAAGAACTTCACCATCGCCGCTTCCTTGTCGCAGCGCCGCTTCTGGTCGATCTCGTCGCAGACGAAATACATGAGCTGCCGCGCCGCCTCGATCTCGGTCGCCATGCGCGCGAGCCGGAAGCGCGTGTTCTGGAATTCGCCGATCGCCTGGCCGAACTGGCGGCGCTCCTGGGCATAGGCCGTCGCGTCCTCCAGTGCGCCGCGCGCCAGGCCGATGGCGCGGGCTGCGGTGTGGGCGCGGGCGCGCTCCAGCCCGGCGGAGATGTAGTAGAAGGCACGCCCTTCCTCGCCGATCAGGGCCGAACCGGGCAGGCGGCAGTCGTCGAAGGCCAGCTCCCAGGTCTTCCAGCCGAAGTAGCCGATCTTGGGAATCGGCGCGCCCTTCACGCCCTTGGGCAATTCGCCCCTCGGCTTCTCGATCAGGAAGGAGGAGAGGCCGACATGCTTGCGTTTCGGATCGGGGGAATCCGAGGTCCGCGCCACCAGCATGATGTAGTCGGCGCCATCGGCGAACGTGCACCAGTATTTGTTGCCGTTGATCACCCAGTCGTCGCCGTCCTTTTTGGCGCGGCAGGAGATGCTGCCGAGGTCGGAGCCGACGTTGGGCTCGGACATGGCCGCGGCGCCTAAAAATTCACCGCGGGCGGCGCGCGGCAGGAAGACCTTGCGCTGGGCGTCGGTCATGCCGCGTCCGGCCGAGAGGCCGTTGCCGCGGGCGATGATGGAGGCCACGCTCATCCAGGCGCGGGCCAGCTCCTCGGTGATCAGGCAATATTCGAAGACGCCGAGGCCCATGCCGCCGTGCTCCTCGGGGATGACGATGCCGAAATAGCCCATGTCGGCCAGCTTCTGGATCAGTTCGCGCGGGATATCGCCCTTTTCGGGATCGAGCCTGTTCGCGACCGGCAGCACTTCCTTCAGGGCGAAGGCGCGCGCCGTTTCCTGGATCATCCGGCGCTCGTCGGTCATGTAGCCCATGGCGTTTCCCTCTGCGTTGCCGCAGCATAGTATCCAAATCACCTGTCTTTAGGAGGCGTGCATGCTGAGACTTCTGCTGGGAGCGCTCGCGCTCTTCCTCTCTGCGGCATCGGTTCGTGCGCAGGAGTGGCCCAACAAGCCGGTCACCATCCTGATGGGCTTTCCGGCCGGCTCGGGCGTCGACGTGGTGGCGCGTATCCTCCAGCCCTCGCTCGAGAAGACGCTCGGGCAGCGCCTGGTGATCGACTACAAGGCGGGCGCAGGCGGCAACGTCGCGTCCGAGGTCGTGTCCCGCGCCGCGCCCGACGGCTATACCTTCCTGCTCGGCACGGCCGCGACGCACGGCATCAATCCCGCGCTCTACACGAAGCTGTCGTTCGACGTCGAGGCGGACTTCACGCCGATCACCACGCTCGCCGACATCCCGAACGTGCTCGCCATCAATCCCGAGGTGATCGATGCCAAGGACGTGAAGGACTTCATCGCCAAGGTGAAGGCCGCTCCCGGGAAGTACAGCTACGGCTCGACCGGCAACGGCACGGGCACGCACCTCGCATTCGCCGCCTTCAACAAGCAGGCCGGCCTCGACATGGTGCACGTGCCCTACAAGGGCGGGCCGGATGCCACCAACTCGCTGCTGAAAGGCGAGACCTGCTGCAGCTTCCCGCTCCTGCAGGCGATGCTGCCGCACGCCAGAGCGGGCAAGGTGCGGTTGCTCGGCGTGACGACACCCAGGCGCGTCGCCGTCATGCCCGACCTGCCGACCATCGCCGAGGCGGGTCTGCCGGGCTACGAGAGCTACACCTGGTTCGCCATCTTCGGGCCGAAGAACCTGCCGCCCGCCATCGCCCAGAAGATGAACGCCGCGCTCAAGACCGCGCTCGAGGATCCCGAGGTCAAGGCCAAGCTCGTCGAACTCGGCAATACGCCACGCTACGAGACGCTCGAGCAGTTCAAGGCGACGGTGAAGGAAGGTCGCGCCAAGTGGGCCGAAGTGGTGAAGGCCGCGGGCGCCACGGTCGACTGATGAAGCGTAGCATGACAAGCTCTCCTGCCAATTGGTTTGGAGGCCATTACGTGCGATTTCGCAATGGTACTTCGCGATCGACGGTCGTACTTGTGGTTGTCGCCAATCTCCTGTGCTTCGGGCCGGTGCCGGCCGCGGGCCAGACGCAACAGCAGCTAGAATTGTGCGGTGGCGAGGACGCTCGGACGCCGGGCTTGATAAAAGATCGCGCGATACTGGATCTCAGGATCGCGAGCTGCACTGCCCTCATTCAATCCGGCAAATTCTCAGGAGAGAAGCTCGCGGAGTTTTTCATCACCCGCGGTCAGGTACTTTCCATGTCCTCCGATCTCGACCGCGCGTTGGCCGATTTCAACGACGCCGTCCGGTTGGCACCGCAATCTGCCTTCGCGCTGCACATGCGCGGACATATTTATTTCCGGAAGAAAGACTACGTCCGCGCCATCGCCGATCTCGACGAGGCGATCCGGCTCGATCCCAGCTTTGCCGATGCATGGTTCGAGCGCGGCACCATCCATCGCGGCAAGGACGACATCGACCGCGCCATCGCCGACTGGAACGAAGCGATCCGGCTCAATCCCAAATACGTCTCTGCAATCTACGGCCGCGGCTTCGCCTACCAGGTCAAAGGCGAATACGATCGCGCCATTGTCGACTACACCGAGGTCATACGGCTGGGGACGCTGCACTTCCCTTGGGTGTTCGTCTATCGGGGCAACGCCCATTTCAGCAAAAAGGACTTCGACAAAGCCATTGCCGACTATGAGGTGGCGCTGAAGATCGATCCCAAGCATGCGGGTGCGCTCTACTCCCGCGGTATGTCGAAGAAGAGAAAGGGTATCCCTGGCGGCGACGCCGACATTGCGGCCGCAAAGGCTATTCAGGCTGGCATTGCAAAACAGTTCGAGTATTACGGCGTGAAGTGACCCACCTTCCAACGGCTGTTCGGCCGGGCTGAAGCGTCAGTTCTCCAGAATCTGACCGTCGACTCCGCCACGTGCTGTCGATCGTTTGGGGTCTGCGCCGATCATGGAAGATCTCGGCTCCCTCATCCTCCGTAGGAGAGCAGAGAAAAAGCTAGAAATGAATTTGCCGATTCAGCAGGTTCTGTGCTAGACTTCAGCTACAGTCGGAGCTTCTCTGCAAGCACTGCTGATAACGCCCGAACGGTTTCCGTTCCGGGCGTTTTCTTTGCGTTCCCGCGCCGGAAAGCGCCGCCAATCCCGGACACTGATAACGCAGAGAGGTCGGGCGCCGTGGCACAGCCGGTCAGGGGGCGGTTGCGCTGAGGGATCAAGGGCTTGGGTGCGCTTTGTGGCACAGCCGGCTGGACAACGCGTGGCACAGCGAGCTGTGCCGAAAACTCAGGTCCTGGCGTCCTCGCGGATCATGGCGGCGCCCTTCTCGGCGATCATGATGGTGGGGGCGTTGGTGTTGCCGGTGGTCAGCGTCGGCATCACCGAGGCATCCATGACGCGGAGCCCCTCGATGCCGTGCACGCGCAGCCGGGAGTCGACCACGGCACGCGGGTCCTCGCCCATGCGGCAGGTGCCGACCGGGTGATAGAGCGTGTTGCCGGCGCGGCGGGCATAGGCCAGCAGGTCGGCGTCGCTGGTGACCTCGGGGCCGGGCTGGATCTCGCCCGAGCTGTGCTGGGCCAGCGCCGGGGCCGCGAAGACCTTTCGCACCTGGCGCACGCCGCTCAGCAGCGCCAGCTCGTCGGTGTGCGTCGTGAGGTAGTTGGGCTTGATCGCCGGCCGCGCGAAGGGATCGGCGGAGGTCGCCATGATCGTGCCGCGGCTGTCGGGCTTCACCACGCAGACCACGCAGCTCATGCCCGGCTGCTCGTCCAGTTGGCCGAATTTCAGCGGATGGGTGCTGCCCGGCGTGAACAGGAGCTGCAGGTCGGGCGAGGCCAGGCCCTCGCGGCTGTCGGCGAAGACCTGCGAGGTGGTGACGCCGAAGGTGAGCGCGCCCTTGCCGGTGAAGAAGAAACGCAGGATTTCCGGCAGCACTCTGGGGAAGCGGGCGATCTCGTTCACGGTCTCGGCGCCGTGCACGCGGTGGACGATGCGGACGACATAGTGGTCGATCAGGTTCGCGCCCACACCCGGCAGGTCGTGCGTGACCGGGATGCCGAGCGATTGCAGGTGCTGGGCTGGGCCGATGCCGGAGATCTGCAGCAGATGCGGCGAGTTGATGGCGCCGCCGCTCACGATCACCTCGCGGTTGGCGCGGACTTCGTGGAGCTTGCCGTTGCGCTGGAAGGTGGCGCCGACGCAGCGCTTGCCCTCGAACAGCAGCTTGCCGGCCTGGGCGTTGGTTTCGACCGCGAGGTTGGGGCGGCTTCTCGCTTCGCGCAGGTAGGTCTGCGCCGTGGAGCCGCGGAAGCGGCCGCGCCGCGTCATCTGCGAATAGCCGACGCCCGCGCGTGTCTTGCCGTTGAGGTCGGGATTGAACGGGAAGCCAGCCTGTTGGGCGGCTTCGACGAAACGATGCGTGAGCGGCAGGATGGTGCGGTAGTCCTCGACCTTCAGCGGTCCGCCCTGGCCGCGCACGGTGGGATCGCCGCCCTGGACATAGTCCTCCGACTTCATGAAATAGGGCAGCACGTCGTCGTAGCTCCAGCCGCGGCAGCCCATCTGCGCCCAGCCGTCGAAGTCGGCCGGCGCACCGCGCACATAGAGCATGCCGTTGATCGAACTCGAGCCGCCGAGTGTCCGCCCGCGCGGCCATTCCATGCGGCGATCCCCCGTGCCCTTCTCGGGCTCGGTGGTGAAGTTCCAGTTCACCAGCGGATTGCGGATCAGCGAGCGCATGCCGGCCGGGATGTGGATCATGGGATGCCAGTCGGAGGGACCGGCTTCGAGCAGCACGACCGACGCGCCTGTTTCGGAGAGGCGGGCGGCCACGGTGCATCCGGCGGAGCCGGCGCCCACGACGACGTAATCGGCCTGCATGTCGATCTCCCTAGAGCGTGCCGGCGCGCTTGTCGCGCGGCACGAAGTAATCGGTGGGGCCGAGTTCCGGGTCCTCGACCGCCTGCATGTTCTGCACATGGCGTTCGATGTCGGCCGTGAACAGCGCGTGCGAGATCGTCTGCACCAGCCGCGTGGCGCCAACGAAAAGACCGGGGATGTCGCCCGCCAGCGCTCCCTGGCTCTGGATGCTGCCCCAGTTGAACAGATGGATGTCTCTCAGGCGCGGCGTCTTGCCGGCCGCCTTCTCTTCCAGCTCGAACCCGCGGCCGACATAGGGATAGCGCGCCGCCTCGCCGTTGGCCTTGACCTCGTCTGTATTACGCACGTCGGCCCACAGTTTCACATTGGGCGTGAAGGCCGACAGTTCCTTGACCCGCGACATGTCGATGTCGAAGCCGGTGCCGATCAGCACCGCGTCGAAGCGCTCCGTGCCCTTGTCCGTCTTCACCGTGACGCCGTCCGTCTCGACGATCATGTCGAGCCACGGTTCGGCAAAGCGGAAGGAGAAACCTTTGAGCTTCTGGGCGCGAAGCACCGACTCGTGCGGCGGCGGCGAGCCCGCGGCCAGCATGTAGGTGTAGATGCGCCAGCGCCAATCGTCGTCGAGCATACCCTGGCCGCGCTGGAAGCCGGGAAACGACACGCCCTTGGACTTGTTGACCTGCGGCAGGTGGGGGCGGCGGGCGTAGCAGATCGCCTCGCGGGCGCCCGCTTCCAGCGCGGTGCAGGCATTGTCGATGGCGGTGGCCAGCACGCCCAGGATGCCGATGCGTTTGCCCGCGAGCTTGCCGAAGTCGATGTCCTCCAGCGTATGGAAGATCAGCCCCTTGCGCTTCGGGTCCTCGGGATCGAACGACGGCAGCGTCGGCCAGCGGAAGCCGCCCGAACCGTCGCGGCCGTTGGCCATCACGACCTTGCGGGCATGGACGGTTTCGCCGGTCGACAGCGTGGCGCAGAGCAGGTCGCCAGCCGGCTCGACCTTGAGCAGGGCGATGCCGTTCTCGACCTTCAGGCCCACCACCTCGCGCACCCAGAGCAGGTAACGCAGCCAGTCGAGCCGGGGGATCTTGTAGAGCGCGGCCCATCCCTCGGCGCCGTGCTGCGCCTCGTACCAGGCGCGGAAGGTGAGGGAGGGCACGCCGAGGTCGGGGCCGGTCAGGTGCTTGGGCGAGCGCAGGATCGGCATGCGCGCCGTGGTGTTCCACGGCCCCTCGCGGCCATGCGTCTCGCGCTCGATGACGCGGATGTTGGCGATGCCTTCGCGCAGAAGGCCATAGCCCACGGTCTGGCCGCACATGCCGGCGCCCACCACGAGCACGTCGAGCGCCCGCTGGCCGTCGGGACCGGCACGCTCCGGCACCCAGTTGGCGGGCGGATAGTTCAGCCGGGCGAGATCGTGGGAGGCGATCTTCCGCAGCGCGGCCAAGCCCGCATCACCCTCGACAACACCAACCATGCCGTGCTTCTCACTTTCCACCTGCTCAATAGCAGGGGTATGCCAGGGAGAAAATGCCATGCGCGGTCGCCAAGTGTTCTTCGAGACGCTGATCAACCACGGCGTCGATCGCATCTTCGGCAATCCCGGCACCACCGAGAGTCCGCTGCTCGATGCGCTGCTCGACTATCCGCAGCTCAAATACATCGTTCACCTGCACGAGGGCGTGGCCACCGGGGCGGCGAACTTCTACGCCCAGGCGAGCGGCAAGACGGCCTTCGTGAACCTCCATGTGGCGCCGGGTCTCGGCAATGCCATCGGCATGATCTACGGCGCGCTCAAGAACAATTCGCCGATGGTGGTGACGGCGGGGCAGCAGGACACGCGCATGCGGCTGCGCGATCCCGTGCTCGGCGGCGATCTCGCGGCCATTGCGGCGCCCGTCACCAAGTGGAGCGTGCAGGTCCAGACGGCCGACGAGCTGGGCCCGATCCTGCAACGCGCTTTCAAGATCGCCAACGAGGCGCCGGCCGGCCCGGTGTTCGTGGCGCTGCCGATCAACGTGATGGAGCAGGAGACGTCCATTCCCGCCGGCAAGCCCGGCCATTCCTTCGCCGCGACCCGGCCGGATCCGGCCGGCATCGCCGCCATGACCAGGCTCCTGCTGGCGGCCAGAAACCCGGCCATCGTGGCCGGCGACGACATCGCCCGTGCTGGCGCCGACAAGACCCTGGTGAGCCTGGTCGAGAAGCTCGGCGCTTCGGTGTGGTTCGAGGGGCTGCGCGGCCAGAACTCGTTTCCGACCGATCATCCGGCCGCGCGCGGCACGCTGGCCTTCGACGCGCCGGGCGTCGCCAAACAGTTGGCCGACAACGATCTCGTGCTGATGGTGGGCGGGCCGTTCTTCGAGGAGGTCTGGTACGCACCGGGCTCGCCGTTCCCGGCGGGCTGCAGGGTGCTGCAGATCGAGGCCGCACCGTCGCGGCTGGCCTACAATTTCGCGCTCGATGCCGGTGTCGTGGCCGATGTCGGCGCCGGGCTGGCGGCGCTCGACATGGCGCTGGCGACGGTGGCGGGCGAGGACTTCACCGAGGCCGCCAGCAAGCGCAACGCGACGCTGCAGGCGCTCAAGGAGACCGAGGCCGCGGCACAAAAGGCCCGCGTCGAGAAGGCCTGGGCCCGCACGCCGACCTCGATGGCGCGTGCCATGGCCGAAATCCGCGCTGGCACGCCCCGGAACGCGATCGTGGCCGACGAGACGATCACGGCCAACCTCGACCTCTTCAAGACCTTCACCTTCGCGGGGCCCGGCGATTATTATAGCGGCCGCGGCGGCGGCATCGGGCAGGGGCTGGCGGGCGCGATCGGTGTCGCGGTGGCGCAGCCGGAGCGGCCGGTGCTCTGCCTCTCGGGCGACGGCTCGTCGATGTATTCGATCCAGGCGCTGTGGACCGCGGCGCATCATGATCTTGCGATCGTGTTCGTGATCCTGGCCAACCGTGAATACCGCGTGCTGAAACACAATATCGACGCCTATCGCGCGCGCTTCGACGTGAAGTCGAACAAGCCCTATATGCACATGGATCTCGGCAGCCCGACCATGGGCTTCGTCGACATGGCCAAGGGCATGGGCGTCGCGGGCACCTATGTGTCGAAGGCCGACGACATCAAGGAAGCGGTGGCGGCTGCCTTCAAGACCGGCAAGCCGCACCTGATCGAGATCGAGATCGAGGGCAAGCGGTAAGGCGCGTTCACACGCGCCGGCGGGCGGCAGCGCCTTCTGAGGCGCGAGAGCCCGCACGGTGCAGAAAGGATAAGGATCCTTCGCTGCGCTCAAGGGCGGGGGTTACCCCGCCCGCGATGACAGTCTTTCGTCGCGAGACTCTATTTCTGGAACGCGCGCACTTTCGCCTGGTGCGCGCGGGCGGCGCCGGTGAGCATCGGCAGGTCGTTGCCGGCCAGCAGGAACTTCATGCCCTTGTCGGTGTAGATCTTCAGCAGCTCTTCCGTGTAGGCGCCGCCCATGCCCGGCCACTTGCCGTGTTTCTTGCAGGCGGCAATGACCTTGTCGACGGCGGCCTGGACCTTGGGATTGCCGGTGTCGCCGGGGATGCCCATCTCCATCGACAGGTCGCTGGAGCCCACGAGCAGGCAGTCGATACCGGGGACGGCCGCGATCGCGTCGGCGTTCTCGACCGCCTTCGGCGTCTCGATCATCACCGTGATCAGCGTGTTGTCATCACTTTGCTTGGTCATCTCGCCGAGCGGCATGGGCGCATAGTCGAACTGCGCCTGGCCGCCGCCCACCGAGCGATGGCCGCGCGGCGGGTAGCGCAGCCGGTCGGCGATTTCCTTGGCCTCCTCGGCGGTATCGACGTGCGGGATCACGATGCCCAAGGCGCCGCCGTCGAGGACGCGCGTTGCCATGGCGAGCTCGCCCCAGGGCACGCGCACGATCGGGGCGATGCCGGAATCCTGGGCGGCGACGGAGATCTCGCAGGCCGTCTCGATCGACATCGATCCATGTTCGAGATCGATGAACAGCCAGTCGAAACCCGCCGCCTTCATGACCTTGACGATGTCGACGTTGCGGACGAGGCGAATGCCGATGCCGATGGAAAGTTCGTTCTTCCTAAGCCGCGCCTTGGCAGCATTGATCGCGATGGCCATGTTTCCTCCGGTGGCTTTCGTCTTTCTGGATGAGGTAAGCTAGTCGCCATGACTTTCCGTGTCGAACGAATCGATCATGTCGTGCTGCGGGTGAGCGATCTCGCGGCGATGGTGCGGTTCTACGAGCAGGCGTTGGGGTTCAATGTCGAGCGCCGGCTGGAGAGGATCCGCCTCGTGCAGATGCGAGCCGGCGCTTCGATGCTGGACCTGGTCGCCGGCGAGCGCGCGGAGGGCGCTCCCAACATGGATCACCTGTGCTTCCGTGTAGAACCGTTCGATCGTGACGCCATCGTCAGGCAGCTCGCGCCGTTCGGCATATCGGTCGGCGAAACGGTCGAGCGCTACGGCGCGGAAGGCAATGGGCCGTCGGTCTATTTCCACGACCCGGAAGGCAACCAGGTCGAACTCAAGGGCCCTCCCAGCTAGATCGGGCAAGCTGGATCGGCGCTTTAGCGCTTGGCCGCTTCATACGATGTGCTAGCTTCGCGGCAACGGGGAACAACAAAGCGCCCGATATCGCGTGAGTCTGGGAGGACTGCTATGCGCACACGCTCGGCACTCGTCGCCGGCACACTGGCCGCGTTCATCACGGCGGCGTCGCCGGTTTTGGCTCAAAAACAGGGTGGAACTCTGCGGGTCACCCATCGCGACAACCCGCCTAGTGCCTCGATCCACGAGGAGGCGACGAACTCGACCATCATGCCGTTCATGGCGGTGTTCAACAATCTGGTGATGTTTGACCCGCGCGAGAAGCGCAATTCGGCGGACAAGATCGTACCCGACCTGGCCGAAAGCTGGTCGTGGAATCCCGACCAGACCAAGCTCACCTTCAAGCTGCGCTCCGGCGTCAAGTGGCACGACGGCAAGCCGTTCTCGGCCAAGGACGTGAAGTGCACCTGGGACGCGCTGACCGGCAAGGCCGACGAGAAGTCCGACCTGATCCGGAAAAACCCACGCAAGATCTGGTACATCAACCTCAAGGACGTCACGGTCGGCTCCGACACCGAGGTCACCTTCGAGCTCGGCCGGCCGCAGCCCTCGTTCCTGTCGATGCTGGCGGCCGGCTACTCGCCGGTCTACGCCTGCCATGCCAACGGCCGCGACATGCGCTCCAAGCCGATCGGCACCGGCCCGTTCAAGGTCGTCGACTTCAAGCGCAACGAATCGATCAAGCTGGTGCGCAATCCCGACTATTGGAAC
This sequence comes from Reyranella sp., assembly GCA_052386855.1. GTDB lineage: Bacteria > Pseudomonadota > Alphaproteobacteria > Reyranellales > Reyranellaceae > Reyranella. The sequence continues at coordinate 10,346 of JBQTJT010000091.1, read as the reverse complement.
AAGGGGCTGCCCTATCTCGATGCGATCGAATTCAAGATCGTGCCCAACCGCAGCACGCGCGTGCTGGCCTTCGTGGCCGGTGAGCTGGATCTGACATTCGACGCCGACATCACCTTTCCGCTCCTGAAGGACGTCAAGGAGCAGGCACCGCATGCCGTCTGCGAGGCGCGCACCACCAACGTCAGTTCCAACCTGATCGTAAACCGCGACGCACCGCCGTTCGACAATCCCAAGCTGCGCGAAGCCCTGGTGCTCGTGCTCGACCGCAAGCCGTTCAGTGAGATCCTGTCGCAGGGCCACGATGTGGTTGGCGCCGCCATGTTGCCGCCGCCGAGCGGCGTTTGGGGCCTGCCGCCAGAGGAGTTGGTGAAGCTGCCGGGCTACGGGCCGGACGTCGAGAAGAGCCGGGCCGAGGCCCGCAAGATCATGGAAGGACTGGGTTACAGCGCCGCTAAGCCGCTGAAGGTCAAGGTGTCGACCCGCAACATCGCGGTCTACCGCGATCCCGCCGTCATTCTGATCGACCAGCTCAAAGCCATCCATATTGACGGCGAACTCGAACCGATCGACACCACGGTCTGGCACAGCAAGGTCACGCGCAAGGACTACGCGATCGGCCTGAACCTGACTGGCCTCGGCGTCGACGATCCCGACGTGAATTTCTACGAGAACTATCACAGCAAGTCCGACCGCAACTACACCGGCTACAACAACCCCGAGGTCGAAAAACTGATCGAGGCGCAGTCGGCCGAGCGCGACCGCGCCAAACGGCTGAAGATCGTCGGCGAAATCGAGCGCCTGCTGGTCAAGGACGGCGCGCGGCCGATCATCAGTCACGGCGTCGCCAACACCTGCTGGCAGCCGGCGGTCAAGGGTATCGTGCTGCAGCAGAACAGCATCTACAACAACTGGCGGTTCGACACCGTCTGGCTTGACCGCTAGACCGGAAACCGGCGAAGGGAACATCGATGCACACGCGTATGGCAATTCTGGCAGGCGGCTTGGCCGCGTTCGTCGCGGCGGCGTCGCCGGCATTGGCTCAAAAGCAGGGCGGCACGCTCCGTATTTCCCATCGCGACAACCCGCCCAGTGCCTCGATCCACGAGGAGGCCACGATCTCCGTCGTGCAGCCGTTCATGGCGGTGTTCAACAATCTGGTAATGTTCGACCCCAAAGAGAAGATCAACAGTCCCGACAAGATCGTGCCCGATCTGGCCGAGAGCTGGTCGTGGAATCCCGACCAGACCAAGCTCACCTTCAAGCTGCGCTCCGGCGTCAAGTGGCACGACGGCAAGCCGTTCTCGGCCAAGGACGTGAAGTGCACCTGGGACGCGTTGACCGGCAAGGCCGACGAGAAGTCGGACCTGGTCCGCAAGAACCCGCGCAAGGTCTGGTACAGCAACCTCAAGGACGTCACGGTCGGCTCCGACACCGAGGTCACCTTCGAGCTCGGCCGGCCGCAGCCCTCGTTCCTTTCGATGCTGGCGGCCGGCTATTCGCCGGTCTACGCCTGCCATGCCAACGGCCGCGACATGCGCTCCAAGCCGATCGGGACGGGGCCGTTCAAGGTCGTCGACTTCAAGCGCAACGAGTCGATCAAGCTCGTGCGCAATCCCGACTACTGGAAGAAGGGCCGTCCCTACCTCGACGCCATCGACTGGAAGATCGTGCCCAACCGCAGCACGCGCATGCTGGGCTTCATCGCCGGCGAGTTCGACATGACGTTCGATTCCGACATCACCTTCCCGATGCTGGCCGACGTCAAGGCGCAGAAGGCCGATGCCGTCTGCGAGGCGCGGCCGAGCAACGTCAACTCCAACATCCTGATCAACCGCGACGAGCCGCCGTTCGACAAGCCGGAGCTGCGCCGTGCGCTCGTCCTGGCGCTCGACCAGAAGCCGTTCAATGAAATCCTGTTCCAGGGCCACGCCCTGGCGGGTGCGTCGTTGCTGCCGCCGCCGGCCGGCGTTTGGGGCATGCCCAAGGAGATGCTCGAGACCCTGCCCGGCCATATGCCGGACCGGGAGAAGAGCCTGGCCGAGGCGCGCAAGATCATGCAGAGCCTGGGTTACGGGCCCGACAAGCCGTTGAAGACCAAGGTGTCGACCCGCAATATCGCGATCTATCGCGATCCGGCGGTCATCCTGATCGACCAGCTCAAGCAGATCTACATCGAGGCCGAACTCGAGCCGATCGACACCACGGTCTGGTACACCAAGGTCCAGAGCAAGAAGTACACGATCGGCATGAATCTGACCGGCCTCGGTGTCGACGACCCCGACACGAACTTCTACGAGAACTTCCACTCGACCTCGGATCGCAACTACACGGCCTACAAGAACCCCGAAGTCGACAAGATGATCGAGCAGCAGTCGGCCGAACTCGATCGCGAGAAGCGCAAGAGGCTGGTCTGGGCGGTCGAGCAGAAGCTGATCGAGGACGGTGCCCGTCCGGTGATCAACCAGAATGTCGCCAACACCTGCTGGACGCCGCAACTCAAGGGTGTCCTGCTGCAGCACAACAGCATCTACAACGGCTGGCGCTTCGAGGACATCTGGCTTGACCGCTAGCCAACCCGACAGCCGCCGCTAGGGGACATTGATGGGTTCTTACCTGACCCGCCGCTTCCTGTTGATGGCACTGACGCTCTTCGGAATGTCAGTGCTCATCTTCGTGATGCTGCGTCTGGTGCCCGGCAATGTCGCCGACATCCTGGTCGATTCGGCCGGTATCGCCGATCCCAAGGAGAAGGCCAAGATCGCCCGCGAACTGGGCATCGACCGGCCTATCTTCGACCAGTACATCCACTGGATCGGCGGACTGGTGCAGGGCGACCTCGGCTTTGCCTACGTGTCGGAACGGCCGGCGATCGAGGAAATCGCTCCGCGCATCCCGATCAGCGCCAAGCTCGCGGGTCTGGCGCTGTTCTTCTCGGTGATCCTCGGCGTTCCGCTGGGCGTGGTCAGTGCCGTCCGCCAGAACACGGGCTTCGACTACTTCCTGCGGGTGGTGAGCCTGAGCGGCCTGTCGCTGCCGTCCTTCTGGCTGGGCCTGCTGATCCTGATGGCCTCGGTGCAATGGTTCGGCATGATTCCGATCTACACCAACGAACCGCGAAGTTTCATCGACGAGCTTCTGCTGCTCAGCATTCCGGCCGCCGCGGTGGGCTTCCGGGCGTCGTCGCTGATCATGCGCCTGACCCGATCGTCCATGCTGGAGGTTCTGCGCCAGGACTACATCCGGACCGCGAGATCCAAGGGCGCCTCGCTGAACTCGGTCAACTACGATCATGCGTTGCGCAATGCCCTCCTGCCGGTGGTCACCATCATCGGCATCGAGGCGGCGTTCCTGATCGGTGGCCTGATCGTCACCGAAACGGTGTTCAACATTCCCGGCGTTGCGCGTTTCCTGGTCGAAGCGATCCTGTGGCGCGACTACCCTATCGTGCAGAACCTCGTGATGCTGATCGCTTTCGTGGTCATCATGGTAAATTTCCTGGTCGACATGGCCTACATGGCCCTCGACCCCCGCATCAAGTACGCGGACTGAGGTAGACATGGCCATCATCGACCATGAGGCGGCACTCTCCCGCGCCGGGGCCAACGTCACCGGCTGGTGGAGCCGCATTCTCTTCTTCACGCGCCGCTATCCTCTGGGCGCCGTCGGCGCGCTGATCGTCGTGATCTTCGTCCTGACGGCCGTCTTCGCCAATGTCATCGCGCCGTACGATCCGACATCCACCAACGCGCGCGCCTCGCTTGCCAAGCCAGGCATGGCCTACTTCCTCGGTGCCGACTTCATGGGCCGCGACATGTTCAGCCGCATCGTCTACGGCGCGCGCATCTCGCTCACCGTCGGGCTCGGCGCTACCCTGCTGGGCGGCATCCTCGGAGTCGTGATCGGCCTCATGTCGGGCTACCTCGGCGGCTGGGTCGACCTGGCCACCCAGCGCGTCATGGACGTCATGCAGTCGCTGCCGCTTCTGGTGATGGCGCTGGTGATGGCGGCCTCCCTCGGGCCGTCGCTGGAGAATACCATCATCGCCATCGCCATCCCGCTGGTGCCGACCGTGGCCCGCGTCGTGCGCTCCAGCACGCTGTCGCTGCGCGAACAGCCCTTCGTCGAGGCGGCACGCGCCGTCGGCATGGGCGAGGGGCGTATCGCCGTGCGCCACGTCCTGCCCAACACGCTGGCGCCGCTCATCGTCCTCGGCACGGCGCAGCTCGGTTCCGCGATCCTGACCGAAGCCTCGCTGTCCTTCCTCGGCCTCGGCATTCCCGAGCCCTATCCGTCGTGGGGACGCATGCTCTCGGAGTCGGCGGCCGAATACGTGCGTACCGCGCCGTGGCTGGTGATCTTCCCCGGCGTCGCCATCAGCCTCACCGTCTTCGGCACCAACCTGCTGGGCGACGCGCTGCGCGACATTCTCGATCCCAGAGAACGTACATGAGTGAGCGTACATGAGCCGGCGGATATGAGCGCCCTCCTCGAGGTCGAAGACCTCGGCACCTGGTTCTATACGCGACAAGGGATCGTGAAGGCGGTCGACGGCGTCGACTTCCAGGTCTCCTCGGGCGAGACCCTGGGGATCGTCGGCGAATCGGGCTGCGGCAAGAGCATGACGGCGCTGTCGCTGATGCGCCTGATCCCCGATCCGCCGGGCCGTATCGTGTCGGGATCGGTGAAGCTGGGCGGACGCGATCTCCTCAAGATCAGCGAAGAAGAGATGCGCGGCGTGCGTGGCAACGAGATCTCGATGATCTTCCAGGAGCCGATGACGTCGCTCAATCCGGTGATGACCATCGGCAAGCAGATTGCCGAAGCATTGATCCTGCACCGCAACCTCGACCGCAGGGCGGCGCTGAAGCGCGCGATCGAGATGCTGGATCTGGTGCGCATTCCCGAACCGGCACAGCGCTCCAGGGAGTATCCGCACCAGCTTTCGGGCGGCATGCGGCAGCGCGCCATGATCGCCATGGCGCTGGCGTGCAATCCCAAGCTGCTGATCGCCGACGAACCCACCACGGCGCTCGACGTCACCATCCAGGCGCAGATCCTTCAGCTGATCGTCGAGCTGCAGCGCGAGTTCGGCGCGGCGGTGATCCTGATCACCCACGATCTCGGCGTGATCGCCGAGACCGCCAAGCGGGTGATCGTCATGTATGCCGGCCGCAAGGTCGAGGAAGCCGAGGTCGGCGAGCTGTTCGCCCACCCGCTGCATCCCTACACGGTGGGCCTGCTGGCCTCGATCCCGCGGCTCGACCTGATGCGCGGCGAAACCGAACGGCGGACCGAGCGCCTGCAGGAAATCCCCGGCATCGTGCCGCCGTTGTTCGATCTGCCGCAGGGTTGCGCCTTCGCGCCGCGCTGCGGCAAGGCCGACGATCTCTGCCGGCGCGAGCGGCCGGGCTACGAACAGAAACGGACAGGCCACTGGGCGGCCTGCTGGCACAGTGATGGCTGAGTCCAACGTTCCCGTCCTCGAGGTCAAGGATCTCAAGAAACATTTCCCGATCCGCAAGGGCCTGCTGCGACGCCATGTCGGGAACGTCTATGCCGTCGACGGCATCAGCTTCACGATCGGCGTCGGCGAGACGCTGGGCTTGGTGGGCGAGAGCGGCTGCGGCAAGACCACCGCCGGCCGCACCGTGCTGCGCCTGACCGAGCCGACGTCGGGCTCGATCGAGGTCGGCGGCACCGAGATCACCGGCCTGTCCAAGGCCGAACTGCGGCCCTACCGGCGGCAGATGCAGATCATCTTCCAGGATCCGTTCTCCTCGCTCAATCCGCGCATGTACGCCGGCGACATCGTGGGCGAGCCGCTGCTGGTTCATGGCGTGTCGTCCAAGAAGGAGCGGGCAGAGCAGGTCGCCGCCCTGTTTGCGCGCGTCGGCCTCCGGCCCGCGCAGATGAGCAACTACCCGCACCAGTTCTCGGGCGGCCAGCGCCAGCGCATCGGCATCGCCCGCGCGCTGGCGCTGGGCCCCAAGCTGATCGTGGGTGACGAGCCGGTGTCGGCGCTCGACGTCTCGATCCAGGCGCAGGTCATCAACCTCCTGAAGGACCTGCAACGCGAGCGGCAGCTTTCGTACCTGTTCATTTCGCACAATCTCGCCGTGGTCGAGCACATCAGCCACCAGATCGCGGTGATGTATCTCGGCCGCATCGTCGAATATGCCGACACCCGCTCGATCTTCACCCGCGCCCAGCATCCCTACACCGAGGCCCTGCTGTCGGCGGTGCCGGTGCCGGATCCGGCCATCAAGCGAAATAAACTGGTCCTGCAGGGCGACGTGCCAAGTCCGGTGAAGCCGCCGCCCGGCTGCCACTTCCACACCCGCTGTCCCTATGCGGTCGCCCGCTGCAAGATCGAATCTCCTCCGCTGCGCGAAATCGCGCCCGGGCATCACGTTTCCTGCCATCTGCGCTAAACTGCTGTTCATAGGAGCGCGCCACTCCAGTGGCGCTCAAGGGTATGAGCGCCACTGGAGTGGCGCGCTACCAAGAGGAGGAAGTGCGTCATGGCTGAGTGGGATTACATCATCGTCGGTGGCGGCTCGGCGGGCTGCGTTCTGGCCAACCGGCTGAGCGAAGATCCGACCACGAAGGTACTGCTGCTCGAAGCAGGACCGCGTGATCGGTCGATGTGGATCGACATCCCGGCCGGCTTCACCAAGCTGCTGAATCACCAGAAGTTCAACTGGAATTTCGAGATGGAGGCGGAGGAGGGCATGGCCAACCGCCGCATTCCCTGTCCGCGCGGTCGCACGCTCGGCGGCTCTAGCTCGATCAACGGCATGCTCTATGTGCGCGGTCAGCCGCTCGACTACGACACCTGGGGTCAGCTCGGCAATCGTGGCTGGTCCTACGAGCAGGTGCTGCCCTATTTCAAGAAGTCGGAACATTTTGAGCTGGATGGCGACGACAGCCGCGGCAAGGGCGGCCTGCTGAACGTCGCCCAGATGAGGGAGACGCACCAGCTTTGCGATGCCTTCATCGATGCCGCCGAGGCCAGCGGGTTCCCGAAGAACAAGGACTACAACAACGGCAACCAGGAAGGCTTCGGCTACTACCAGGTGACGATGAAGGACGGCAAACGCTGGTCGACGGCGCGCGCCTTCCTCGACCCGGCCCGCTCGAGGCCCAATCTCAAGATCGAAACCGATGCGCTGGTGTCCAACGTGATCCTGGACGGCAAGCGCTGCGTCGGCGTCGCCTACTCGGTGCACGGCCAGAAGCGCGAGGCGCGGGTCAACCGCGAGGTCATCGTGTCGTGCGGTTCGGTCCAGTCGCCCGGCGTGCTCGAGCATTCCGGCATCGGCCAGCCCGAGCTGCTGCGCAAGCACGGCATCGAGGTGAAGCACGAGCTGAAGGGTGTCGGTGAGAATTACGGCGACCACTTCGCGCCGCGCATGAACTGGCGCGTCAAGGACATGACGACCCTGAACGAGCAGACACGCGGCCTCAACCTGGTGAAGGAAGTCCTGAAATACTACGCAACCGGCAAGGGCGCGCTCAGCCTCACCGCCGGCGTCGTCTATGGCTTCGTCCGCACGCGGCCCGGCCTCGAGTCGCCCGACATGCAGTTCCACATGGCGCATGCCAGCTATGATACCGCGCAGAAGCGCATGCTCGAGAAGGACCCCGGCATGACCGTCGTGATCGGCCAGTGCCGCCCCGACTCCCGCGGCTCGATCCACATCAAGTCAGGCGTACCGGGGGCGGAGCCCGCGATCCGGCCGAACTTCCTGTCGGCCCAGACCGACCGCGACGCCACGGTGGCGGGCATGCAGATCGCCCGCAAGATCATGCAGAATCCCAAGATCGCCAAATACATCGCCTATGAGAACAACCCCGGCGACAAGGTGCAGAGCTACGACGAATGGCTCGATTTCGCACGCCGCACCGGCCAGACGACCTACCATGTCATCGGCACCTGCAAGATGGGCAGCGATCCGATGGCCGTGGTCGACGACCGCCTGCGGGTCCACGGCATCGCCGGCCTTCGCGTGATCGACGCGTCGATCATGCCGACCGTGACGTCGGGCAACACCAATGCTCCCACCATCATGATCGCCGAAAAGGGTGCGGACATGATAAAGGAAGATGCCAGGATGGGGCTGAAGGCCGCTGCCTGAGGCCCAGGGCGTGAGACGGGGGAGGATACGATGAAGCTGTTTGGGTCCACACTGGCCGTTCTGGGGCTGAGCCTCGCCGTGGCCGCCTGCATGCCCGCGCCGCCGCCCACCGTCAGCAAGGAGGACCTGCTGTCCTCCTCCGGCTTCAAGACCATCTCGCTGAACACGCCAGAGAAGGTCGCGGCATTCAAGAGGCTGCCGGCCCACGAACTCTCGCGGAAGACCTACAAGGGCAAGAGCGTCTGGGTGTATCCCGACCAGAACGTCTGCGCCTGCCTCTATATCGGCAGCCAGACGGCCTACAACACCTATATCAAGAAGGCTTCCGCCAACATGATCGCCCAGGCAGTCAGGGCCAACAATTCGGACAACCCTTACAGCCCGACGGCTTCGATCGAAGAGATGGACTACGACTGGGCCAACGATCCCCAAGCCTACGGGCTTTACAGCGACTGGTAGGTCGGCGCCTCAGCCCTGCGTCGCAGGCTCGCCCAGCGACAGCATCAGCCGGTTGGCCCAGTTGAAGAACGAAGCGGCGCCGACCAGGTCGGCGATCGCGGCATCGTCGAGCCCGACCTTGCGCAGGCGCTCGATATGCGGCGGCCCGAAGGTGATCGGCAGCGCGGTCAGCGCCACCGAGGCCGCCACGATGGCTTCCCAGCGCTCGTCGAGCTTGGCGCCGACACCTTCATCGAGCAGGCGCTGGACGTCGTCGACGCGCTTGGAATAGGTGGCGGCGAACCGCGCATGGACCGAGGCGCAGTAGATGCAGCCGTTCAGCCGCGAGGTGGCAGCGGCGGCCAGTTCGCGCTCCGCCCGCGGCAGGCCGGCTTCGGGATTGTAGAAGATGTCCTTATCGGTCCGGGTGCGGGCTTCCAACACGTCGGGATCGCGCGCCAGCAGCCTGAAGTAAGGTGATTTCACGCGCGAGGCGTCGACCAGGCTGGCGAGGTGCCGCTCGGTCATGTCCTGCTCGGCCATCGGCTCGATCCAGGGCAGCCAGTCGAGCATGTCGCGGGTGAAGACCACCGGTTCGGTGTGCGGCGGCGGGGGAAGCGTCTTCTCGGTCATAGGGTGCTCGCAAGCGTGCTGAGGCCGGAAACGACCCGGATCTGGTAGGCGAGGAAAGAGACGAGCTGGGAGACCGTCACGATGTCGGTGGTCGACCAGCCGGCATCGAGCAGCGCCTGCAGCGCTGGGGCTGCCGCGTCGCGCGGATGGAACACCAGCATGTGCGTATGCTCGAACGCCGCCGGCAGCCGTGCGCCCAGCGCCTTGCGGCCTGCCTCGCTCACTTTCCACGTCGGGCCGGGCGCATCCTCGGCGCTGAGCGGCCCCTTTGGGAAGCGGCCATAGGGGCCCTTGCTCTTGGCCGCAGCTACTTCCGCCGCGACGGCCGTGCGCAGGGCCGCCGGTAGCTTTGCGGCATAAAAGGCATCCGTCTTGAGCTCGCCATGCAGGCCCGCGACGAAGGCGGCGATGGCGTGGCGCTCCTCGGCCGTGACACCACCCATGTCGCGGGGCTCGAACAGCGATGTGTAGCTCGCCTGGGCGTGCTTGCGCGCCTCCGATCGCTGGGCGCGGATCGCGTCCAGTTTCGATCCCGGTGCGATGCCCACCAGCGTGTCGATTACGTCGTTCACCGAAGTCATCCTCAGCCGCCCAACAGGCCCGGCGCGGCCTTGATCTCCTGTCGCTCCACCCTCTTCACGATCTCGGTCAGCCTGGTGTGGGTGGGGGCGGCGACACCGATATAGTTGCCGCGCTCGGCAATGTAGCCGTTCATGAATTCGATTTCGGTGCGGCGGCCCTTGCGGATGTCCTGAGCCATCGACGGGCGCTGGATGTCGGCGCGCGGGTTGGGATTGGTGTTGGAGCCCGGCCGCAGGATGGTCTCGACCTCGTCGAGGGCGGCCTTGTCGCCTTCCGCCGCGCGGGCCAGCGTCTCGGGCTCGAACTTGCCGATCTTCTCGATGTGGTAGCCCAGCGCCTGGCCGACGCGCACGGCCTCGCCACCGAGCTTGATCGAGAAGCGGCGGATGGCATCGTTGCGGTCGCAGTCGGCGCCGGTGAGGCCCGTCGCGGCCGAGACGCCGTTCTTCATGCCGTTCTGGCAGAGCTTGGACCAGCGCTCGCCCCACAGGTTGGTCGTGGTCTTGGCGCTGTCGATGCGGCCCACCATCTCGCGCAGCTCCTCGACGCGCTTGG
>JBQTJT010000090.1:0-45722 GCA_052386855.1 Reyranella sp. | reverse complement strand
GTCGGCATGGCGATGGGCCTGATCGAAGCCGGCATGTGCAAGGTGGTCGTGATCTTCCGCGCCATGAACGGCTTCTCGCAGGTGCGCATCGGCGGCACCGGCGCGCGCGCCGTGGCGCCTGTCTCGGGCGACGCCCTGCACGGGCGCGCCTATGGCTGGCAGAGCGCCGGCCAGATGTTCGCGCCCACCTTCATGCGCCACATGTACGACTACGGCACGCGGCCCGAGCAGGTGGCCGCTGTCAAGGCGATCCACAGCGAGCACGCCTCGAACAATCCCAAGGCCTTCTACAAGCAGCGCTTCACCGTCGACGACGTGCTGAAGAGCCGCTTCATCTGCAAGCCTCTGCACCTGTTGGACTGCTGCGTCGAGACCGACAACGGCACGGCGATTGTCGTGACCAATGCGGAGCGCGCCCACGACTGTCGCCATCCGCGCGTGCTGATCCGTGGCGTTGTTGGTAGGTGCAACAAGCCACGCCTCGATATGCACTACCAGCACGGCCCTATCTCGACGGTCGCCGGCCGTTATGCGCGGGAGATCCTGTGGCCAAATTCCGGGGTCGGACCGGAGGACGTCGACGTCACAGGCTCCTACGACGCTTTCACCTTCACCACAATGCTGCAGCTCGAGGATTATGGTTTCTGCAAGAAAGGTGAAGGCGGAGACTATGTCAGCGATGGCACGATTCGCCTGGGCGGGCGGCGCCCGAACAACACCAGCGGCGGTCATCTCTGCGAGGGCTACACGCACGGGCTGAACATGGTGATCGAGAACGTGCGCCAGCTACGCCATGGCGTCGACGATTCGTGCCCTATAGGGCCCTACGGCAGGCGCCGCCATACTTACGACTACCGTGAGGGCGGTTGCCGGCAGGTCGAGAAATGCGAAGTGACGGCCAATATGGGCTGGGCGAACCCCGGCACTGGCTCGGCCATGGTCATGCGGCGCGACTGAGCTGTAAAAAAGGAACATTACTATGGCAATCCAAGCCACCTACCTCGACATGCCGCTCGACGCCAGTGACCTCGATGTTGAGAACCTAGCGTATTTCAAACACTGCGCTGCGCACGACTTCCATTTGCAACGATGTGGAGCCTGCGGCCTATTGCGTTATCCGCCAACCACGGCCTGTCCATGGTGCGCCAGCCCAAAGTCGGATTGGGTGCCGGTGGAGGGTAGCGGTGCCGTCCACTCCTACACCGAAGTCCATCATGCCATTCAGCCGGCCTTCAAGAGTCACACACCCTATCTCATCCTTCTGGTCGACCTCGATACGCAGAAAGGTCAACCAAGTGAGCATGAGGCCTTGCGCGTGGTCGGCAACCTCGTCACGCCAGATGGCCGGTTGGCGCCACCGGAGATGGTACGTCGTGTTGGCATCGGTACGCGTGTTCACATGGTGTTTACCGACGTGACTGCGGGCCTCGCTCTGCCTCAATGGACCATCGACGAGGGCGCGACTCAGCCTACCAAGCCGTGGCGTTATCCGCAGGAGTGACGATAGGCAGGAATGGGACAGGGAATTGTACCTTACTGTCGAGTGGAGGTCTGCAGCTTCGACGTGCTCTTGTCCCCATCTCTATTTGGCGGGTTGGTGTCACGCGCCTTCAGATTTCTCCAGCAGTCTGGCGTTGATGTCAGTCGCAGGGTCCGCGCTTCTCTTCGGGATCGGCACTGAGGCCCTCCCATAATGGGATCAGGAGGATGAGGGCGGAAAACTCCGTCGGCCCCCGTCCGCACAACCTTGCGTACCGTGTTACCCGATACCCGAAGGTCCCGGACGATCTCCTTGATCGTCATGCCCTGAATAAAATGCGCCCGACGGTGACCTGAGCCCCTGAAACTCCTCCAGAAATGGGTAGAGTCCGTCTTCGAGGGGAGACGGACGATGAAGCGGACGAGATTCACGGAAGAACAGATCATCGGAGTCCTGCGGGAGCATGAGGCCACCGTCATTTTCGGCTTCGATGGAACGCGCTGACGCAGCACATTCAACTGATGCCGCAGCAAGACGATCTCAGCCTCCAGTCGTGCCTGTGTCTTGAACGGTGAGACTAGGACGTGGAGGAACAGGCTCAGAAACCCAATCATTGCGGCCCAGCCTACCTGACCCCACTCCTCAAACCAGCGCGGATGGAGTTTTCGGTAAGGACAAGGATCAGCTTGACTGATTGCCATGGCGCGGGATCGGCTGCGGCGTCATAGCGCGCGTTTCAGCCGAGGTAACCCTGAATAAGGGCTTGATCCTTCAGCAGATCCGCTGCGGGCCCGGACAACACGATCCGACCATTCTTGAGGACATACCCGCGGTCTGCGATCTCCAGAGCCGCAAATGCCGCCTGCTCGACCAGGATGACCGACACGCCTCCTGAAGTAAGCCGGCGAAGCGCCGCGAGGATGGCGCGCACGACGCGCGGCGCGAGCCCGAGCGAAGGCTCGTCTAGCATCAACACCTTGGGCTCCATCATCAGCGCACGAGAGACGGCGAGCATCTGCTGCTCGCCGCCCGACAGCGAGCCGCCGGGGGTCTCGCGCCGCTCCCGCAGGATCGGGAAGCGCGCGTACTCGCGCTCCAGATTACGCAGTATGTTTTCTGGGTTGAGGCTAGGAATACGGTCGGCGCCGAGCCGGAGATTGTCCTCCACGGTCAGGCTCGGGATGATCTGACGGCCTTGCGGCACGTGCACCACCCCCTGGCGTGCCAGGCGGTAAGGCTTCACCGCTCGAATGGAGCGGCCTTCGAACAAGATGTCGCCGCCGCTGATCGGCAGCAGGCGGGAGATGGCGCGCAGCAGAGAGGTCTTGCCGGCGCCGTTGGCGCCGACGACGGCGACCAGCGAGCCAGCCGCTGCCTCGAGGTCGATGTCGTGCAGAATACGGACCGGCCCGATCGCACAGGACAGACGCTCGACCCGGATCATTCTACCGCCTCCACCCCGAGATAGGCATCGATCACCCGTCGGTCGTTGCGCACCTCGTCGGGGGCGCCATCAGCAATCTTCTCGCCGTAATCGAGCACGGTGATGCGGTCGCTTACGTCCATCACGAACGACATGTTGTGCTCGACGATAAGCAGTGTGATGCCGGCCGCGCGCAGGCGCCGGACGGCATCCGCGATTTCGGCAGCCTCCTCGTTGTTGAGTCCGGCGATCGGTTCGTCGAGCAGCATGAGGGTGGGCTGCTGCATCACGGCGCGCGCGAGCTCGCAAAGCTTGCGGTGGCCGTAGGACAAGTCGCCGGGCGTCATGTCAGCGTAGGGGGCGAGACCGAAGAAACCGAGCAGCGCCAAGGCGCGTCGGCGAAGATCTGCCTCGAAGCTTGACGAGAAGAACCAGCGGCCTAGCCCCGCGACGAAGCCGGTTCGCTCGCTCTGGGCGCCAAGCATAACGTTTTCCAGAACCGACAGGTTGTAGATCAGCTGCAGGTTCTGGAAGGTGCGGGCAATCCCGAGCCGGGCGCGAGCATGGGCCGGCAATCCGGTGATGTCCTGGCCACGAAAGCAGATCCTCCCGCCATCCGCCGCGTAGAGGCCGCTGATGATATTGATCAGCGAACTCTTGCCAGCGCCGTTGGGACCGATCAGGGAATGTACGGTCCCACGTCGCACCGTCGTCGTAACCCTGTTGACGGCCGTGACACCGGCATAGCGCTTCGTCACGTTGTCGATCTCGAGCAGCGACTCTCCTGCGCCACCTTCTCCGGGCCGCCCGCGAAACACGTCGTCGAGTTCCGCACGCTCATTGGCGGCGACCCTAACGGCCTTCGGCGTAGGCCTGAGCCGAGAGTAGATGCCGGAAAGCAGACCCGCAGCGCCGCCGGGATAGACCAGCATCACCAGCAACAGGATCCCGCCGTAAAGCACCAGGGAGTAGTCATAAAGGACCGCGGTGAACTGAACGAGCACCGTTAGGATCAGGGCGCCGACGATTGCGCCGTAAGGGTGCCCTAGTCCTCCGATCACGACCGCGATCAAAAAGGTGAGGCTCTGCGCCAGATTGAATGCATCGCTGCTGATATAGCCATTCTGATGCACGAAGAACACGCCGGCGAGGCCCGCGAGAACGGCGCTTGCGACGAATACACCGAAACGCCACAGGCTGACATTGAGGCCGACGATGGCGGCGAAGCTCTCGCTCTCCTTCATTGCGCGCAGGTTTCGGCCCCAAGCCGACTGCATCACGTAGTCGTTCACGATCTGCAGCAGCAGCAGCGCGCCGGCAACCAGCCAAAAGAAGTAAATACCGCCATGCTCGAAGTCTCCGAAGTTCAGCTGCGGGACACCGAACAGCCCCATCGTCCCGCCCGTGAGGTCGATCCAGCGCTGCGCCAAAATCTCGACGATGTAGCCAAAGGCGAGCGTCGCCATGGCGAGATAGTGCGAACGCGCGCGCAGAGCGACGATGCCCACCAGTCCGCCGATGATTGCGGCAACGAGAAGACCCGCCAGAGTGCTCGCCCAGAGCGGCCAGCCGTAGGTGGTGGCGAGAATGGCCGAGCCGTAGCCGCCGATCGCATAGAAGCCCATATGGCCGAGCGACAACTGGCCCGAAAGCCCGATCAAAAGATTGAGCCCGAGCACGGCGATCGAGACGAAAGCCACCTGCTGCGCGAGTTGCAGATAGAAGACGTTGACGCCGAGCAGCGGAAAGGCGGCGATCAGCGCCGCGGCGACGAGATAGCGCAACCTGCCGCGCATTTCCACCGCCTAGCGCACGTCCGCCTTGGCCTCGCCGAACAGGCCGGTCGGCCGGATCGCGAGGAAGGCTATGATGAAGATGAAGGGATAGAGGTCGCCGAAGGCGGAATCGAAGTAATTGCAGAACGCCTCCGCAACGCCGAACACCAGGCCCGCCACAAGGATGCCGAGTGGGTTGGTGAAACCGCCGATATTGAGCACCACGAATCCTTTGAGCGTGTAGATCAGGCCCATATGCGCCTGCACGCTGGTGATCGGCGCCACCAGCATGCCGGCGGTCCCTGCGAGCAACGCCATGATCACATAGGAGGCGACGATCGCGCCGCGCACATCGATGCCGAGCAGCGCCGCTGCGTCGCGGTTGAACGCCACGGCGGCGATCGCCTTGCCGGACCGGGTGCGGTAGAGAAACCAGTAGAGCGCGGCGATCACGGCGAGAGCTATCCCTGCGATCACGAGTTCCTCGACGAAGAAGCCGACGCCGAAGACGGAGATCACATTTTCCTTCCGCGAAGTGAAGAGCGGCGGAGCATAGTGCGAGGACTTGCCCCAGGCGAGGGTCGCCACGTTCTCCAGGATCAGGCCGAACCCGGCCGTCGTTAGGATCCAGGCGAGGATGCCGCTGTCCCGCGCGCCCTGCCGTTCGAGAGGCCGGATCGCTACGCGTTCCAGCAGCACGCCCAGCACGACGAGGACAAGCAAGGCCGCCGGCAGCGCCACGAACGTGGGCGCGCCAGCGGTCAGCAGCGACACCGTCACGAAAGCGGCGATCATGAGGAAGTCGCCCTGGCCGAAGTTAAGGGCGCCTGTGGTGAGATGCGTCATGAACAGGCCGTTGGCCATGAGCATGTAGATCGAGCCCATGGCCAGCCCGGTCACCAAGATCTGGACGAAGTCGGGGAGCGACATCGCGCCTGCCCTTCCTTAAGCTGTTCGCGCGACTATTGCAGCCTCACCACCTCGCCTTTGCGCCAGACACCCAGGAAGACGTCCTTCTTGTCCAGGCATTCGTGGTCCTTCGGTCCGAACGGCTTGGGCGGCGTGCCGGAGATTGCGTCGTAGCCGTCGACCTGTTCGAGCGCGTCGCGGATCTTCTTTGGATCGTTTCCGGCCTTGTCGATCGCCATTAGCGAGATGCGCGCTCCGTCGTAGCCAAGCGCGGCGACCACCGGCCACCGGTACTTGTCGCCGTAGATCTTCTTCATGCGCTCGTCGAACGCTTTCGCCTTCGGCTGGGCGAGGTCCAGCGCCTGGCCCATGACGGAGCCCTCGATCAGGTCGTTGCCGACGACCTCTTGTACTTTGCGCGAAGAAATACCCCAGTTGCCCGCCACGACCGGCTTGTAGCTGAGTTTCGCCATGGCGCGGAACATGAGCTCGAACTGCTCATTAAAGTTCAGCGCGAGCTCGGCACCCGCGTTCTTGAGGTTCAGCATCTGCGGCGTCAAGTCGGTAACGCTGGGAGCCACGGCCTCGACCGCGACGAGCTCGACGCCGCGCTGCTTCAGACCCTCCTTGATCTCCTTCGCAGCGAAGTTGCCGTAGCCGGTGGTCGAATGGACCAGACCGATCTTCTTGAAGTTCTTCACGCCCCAATCCAGAATCGCGTCAATCTGGTACTTCTCGACCATCGAGCAGCGGAAGATGAAGCTCGGATTTTCATCGATGAACTGCGACACGATGTTGGTCGCAATGGACGGGCCCGCCATCAGTGGGACGCCAGCGCGCTGCAGGATCGGCGCGAAGGCCAGCACGTTGCCGCTGCTCACAGTTCCGATGACGAGCGGAACCTTGTCGTTCGTGATCAACCGCTGAACCATCGAAACAGCGCGCTGCGGGTTCGCCTCGTCGTCATAGACAATCAGCTCGATCTGGTATTTTCCGCCTGCCGCCTTGTAATCTTCGACTGCGGCTTTGATGCCCTGCAGGTAGGACTCACCGAAGTCGACAATGGCGGGCGGGCCGCTCAGACCCTGCACGACGCCTACCTTGACCGTCTCGGCGTGGGCCGCGAAGGCGAAGACGCACAGCGCACTGACAGCGGCAAACCCTGCTCTGCTCAACATGTTTCTCTCCCTTTGGTACGCGATGTTTCGAATGTCTATCGCTCTTGGATTTCTGTTTTGGCCAAGGATGTCCGATCCAGATTCAAACCTTGCGTTCAACTGCCTTCGCCCTTCGCTTCGAGGCGACGGCGCAATTCGGTCTTGAGTATCTTGCCGTAGCTGCTCTTCGGCAGCTGGTCTACAAAGTAGTACGCTTTCGGCCGCTTGAAGCGGGCGATATTGTCGAGGCACAGGCGCTCCAGCCCGTCCTCATCCACCTGCTCTCCTGGCCGCACGGCCACGAAGGCAACGACTTCCTCACCCCAATCCGGGTGACGCCGGCCGATGACGGAACACTCCAGCACGCCCGGATGCAGCAGCAGCACCTCCTCGACCTCGCGTGGATAGATGTTGGTGCCGCCGGAGATGATCATGTCCTTGGAACGGTCCTTCAGGGTGAGAAAGCCGTCCTCGTCCATGGCGCCGACGTCGCCAGTGTGCAGCCAGCCGCCGCGCAGCGTCTCGGCGCTGGCCTCCGGGTTCTCCCAGTAGCCGGCCATGATCATGTCGCTATAGGTGATGACCTCGCCGACCTCGCCCGGCGGCAACTCGCGGTCGCTCCCGTCGACCACGCGAACCTCGATGCCGGTCCGCGCGATGCCGACCGACGCCAGGCGCTGCTCGAAGCGCGGATGTCCGTCGTCGACGTGCAGCCACTTCGGCATGTAGGTGATCGTGCACGGCGACTCTCCCTGACCGTAGATATCGATCAATCTCGGGCCCAGGACTTTCAACGCCCGCTTCAGATCCTCCACATACATCGGCGCCCCGCCATAGAAGATCGTACGGATCGCGTCGATCCGCGCCGACGCGATGCCGGGGTGGTTCACCAGCCGGGTCAACATGGTAGGCGCGGCGAACATGGTGATGCGGTCGTAGGTGCCCATCAGATCGCAGATCTCGGCAGGATCGAAGCCCCGGCTGGACGGCGTGACCTGGTGCGAGCCGCGCGCCATATGCGGCAGCGCGTAGAGCCCGGAGCCGTGCGACAGTGGCGCGGCGTGGATCATCGTGTCGCTGGTGTCGACCTGATCGACATCGGCGTAGTAGCGCAACGACATCGCGATCAGCACGTGATGGGTCAGCGTTGCGCCCTTCGGCCGTCCGGTGGTACCGCTGGTGTAAAATAGCCAGGCTGGATCGCTCGGCTCGGGCCGCCACAGCTCGATTGGCTCAGCGGCCAGCAGCCGGCCGTACTCGTCGTCCTCAACGCAGATCACGTGCTCCAGCTTGCCGGCCTTGCCCTTAAGCGGCATCAGCTTATCGGCCAAGTCATGCGTCACGAAGCACGCGCGCGCGCCGCTGTGCTCCATGATGTACTCGAACTCGCGAGCATGCAGCTTAGCGTTCGCCGGCACCGCGACAAGCCCGGCATGCCAGATCGCGAACAGCACTTCCAGATAGGGCCCGCAGTTACTCATCGTCAGCGCGACCCGCTCCCCTGGGCGCAGGCCAAGCTGGTTGCGCAGTGCGCCGGCCAACGCCGCCGTGCTGCGTCCAAGCTCCCCATAGGTACGATAGCGCTTACCACCGACCGAGATTGCCGGCGCCTCGGGAAATGCCTTGTAGATCGGCCGTGGCAGTTGCGCGATGTTCATGCGCGTGCTCCATCGGCGCGGCCGAGGATAGTAATGCAAGCTGCTGCCTCTTCGTAGCCATGGAAGCCGCCGCCGTTCTCAGCAATGGCGAAGCGCGCGCCCTCGACCTGCCGGCGGCCCGCCTCGTTGCGGAGTTGCAAGACCAACTCGTAGATCTGGCCGAGCCCAGTGGCACCGATCGGGTGGCCTTTGGACTCGAGCCCGCCTGACGGGTTCACAGGAATGCGACCGCCGAGCGAGGTATCGCCTCGTTCAGCGAGCCTGCCGCCGTCGCCGAAATCGCAGAAGCCAAGGTTCTCGACCTGCAGCACCTCGGCGAAGGCGGAGGCGTCGTGCACCTCGGCGACCGACATGTCCTCGGGCCCGAGGCCCGCAGCCTCATAGGCCTTGACGGCGGCGCGCCTGCAGATGTGCTTCTCGATCTCGTCCGGACCGCGGTCGCTGCCCGACGCCAGCACGGAGGCGCAGAGCTTGACCGCGCGCGAGCGGTCGAAGCGGTCCAGCGCCTCTTCGCGAACCAGGATCGCCGCCGCCGCCCCGTCGCTGATCGGTGCACACATCGGCAGTGTGAGGGGCCAAGAGATCATGCGGGCGGCCAGCACCTCGTCCACGCTCATTTCGTTGCGGTATTGCGACAGCTCGTTCAGCGCCGAATGCCGGTGGTTCTTGGCGGCGACTGCGGCGAGCTGGCGCTCGGTCGTGCCGAACGCCTTCATATGGTGCCTGGCGAGCGCCGCATAGACATCCATGAAGACGCTGCGCATGTTGGCGTCAGCGCCGCGCCCCGGCGGCGGGTCCAGCCCGTCGCCCAGCCGCATCAGCCGCGAGGTAGTGCCTTCGACATCGTGCACGTCCCAGGCGCCGTTGAACACGGCGAAGCTCTTGGTCTTGTCTATATCGTACATCTTCTCGGCGCCCACGGCGATGGCGACCTCGCCCAACCCCGCCTTCAGATACGCATAGGCCAAGTGAAATGCGGTGCTGGCGCTGGCGCAGGCGTTCTCGACGTTGGCCACCGGAATGCCTTGAATACCGGCGGCGCGCAGCGCGACCTCGCCGCCCACCATGAACTGGCCCTCCATCGCCGACTGCGAGGCATTGGCGAAGAAAGCAGCCTCGATCGCCTCGCGCTCGATCCCGGCATCGGCGAGCGTCGCTCCGACCACCTCGCGCGTCAGGTCCTTGATCGACTTTTCGAGGAACTTGCCGAAGGGCGTCATGCCAACGCCGACCACATAAATCGCGCTCATCTGGATTCTCCCCCGCCGCGGCGCGCTCAAGGTGAGGCGCGCCCTTTTCTTATGTTCGTTTGAATCTTATGTACGTTGGAATATCGACCCTGTATTGGCTAGTTAGATGGCGGAATGGTTTCGCACTGTGAGGGGAGCGATTGAGGCATGGATTGGCGGGGTGTCACTATTGGACAGGCGCTACGGCGTTCGGCAACGCTCTGGTCCGAACGCGAATTCGTCGTCGGCATGGGCGAGCGGCTGACCTATTCTCAATTCGACGCCAAGGTCGACCGGCTCGCCGCCGGCCTGCTCCGGCTCGGCGTTCGCCGCGGGGACAATGTCGCCTGCTGGCTCGCCAATAGCCCCTGGTGGTTACTCACCTGGTTCGCCTGCTGCCGCATTGGCGCAACCGTGGTCTCGATTAACACTCGCTACAAAGCGCAGGAGGTCGAGTTCATCTTACGCCAGTCCGACGCTAAGGTGCTGGTGGCAATGCCGCGGTACTGGAACATCGACTACCTCGAGATAATCCGAAGCATGGTCCCGGAATTCGAGGCATGCGCTCCCGGCGCGCTCAGCTCTGCGCGCTTCCCAGAGCTGCGAGCCGTGGTCTTTTGGGGAGACGAGCGGGCCCCCGGCGCGGCGTCCTTGGCCGAGTTGTCGTCAGCGGCACCCGACGCCAAGGCGCTCGCCGCGGCCGAGGCGGCGACGCAGCCCGACGATCCCGTCATCATCATTTACACGTCCGGGACCACCGGTACGCCCAAGGGCGCGATGCACTGCCACCGTGTCCTGATCGAAGGGCAGAACATCGGCCGCTGCATGCGGATGGAGCCAGCAGACCGCGTGCTCGGCCACATGCCACTCTATCATGTCGCCGGCAGCGTCGCGACGACCATGCCGGCGATGCAGCACGGCTGCACGATCTTCACGATGGACCAGTGGGAGCCTGCGGCCGCACTTGATCTGATCGAGCGCGAGCGCATCACCATCATGGGCGGCATCCCGACACATTTTATCGACCTGCTGGCCCAGCCCGGGGTCGAGACGCGCGACACGCATTGCCTGAAGGCGGCCTGGATCGGCGGCGCGCCGGTAACACCCAAAGTCGCTCGCGCCGTGAAGGAGACATTGCATTTTGATGCCCTTCAGGCTGTCTACGGGATGACCGAGACGATGGGCGGCACCACGCTCAGCGAGTTCGACGCACCGATCGAGGTCACCTGCGAGAACAAGGGTAAGCCGATCGGCGACTTCGAGGTGAAGGTCGTGGACCCGGAGAGCGGTGCGTCTAAGGCCACCGGCGAAGACGGCGAAATCTGGGTGCGCGGCTACCTCGTCATGCTCGGCTACTACAAGACCCCGGAGGCCACCGCCGAGGCGATCACGCCCGACGGTTGGTTTCGCACCGGCGACCTAGGCCAGTTCGATCCGGACGGCTACCTCAAGATCACCGGCCGGGCCAAGGAGATGTTCATTGTCGGAGGCAGCAACGCGTACCCGGCCGAGATCGAGCGCTTCCTCGAAACGCATCCCAAGGTGCACCAGGCTATGGTCTGTGGCGCGCCCGACCGGCGACTCGGCGAGGTCTGCTTCGCCTTCGTCATGCCCAAGCCTGGCCACGCGCTGACGCCGGCCGAGGTGATCGCCTTCTGCCGTGGCGCAATCGCAGACTACAAGGTCCCACGCTACATCGAGGTAGTAGAGGAGTTCCCACGCACCTCGACCAATAAGATCCAGCGCTATCTGCTACAGTGCGAAGTGATGAAGCGCTTCGACGACGAGGCCGCCGCCTGAGGTCTTTCGGCCAAGTCCATCGCGTTCAATGCGCGCCTGAGTACACGATGGCCGCCCACATCGACACGAAGGAAGGACAGAGAGCCCCCTCACGAATGCCAATCCCTATTTCCCGTCCGAGCGATTCATCCAGGACCGCTGGTTCATCGACAAGCTCGAAGGCATCACGGAAAAAGATCGCCGCTTGGCAGCGTCGCCCAAATCTGTACCGATTGGTGTTCCACTCGCTGCAGCGCGGGATATCCCTGAAGGGCGCCGTGGAAGATCCCCAGCATGTCGCAAAGACAGACATCCCGAGGATTCGGGATAAGCTGGTCGCCAGCTGAGTACGGCGGCTACTCCAGCCGGCTTGCGCCCCCTCGCCGCCCTGCCACCAGAGCTCAGGAACTTTCCACATGGTGACATTTCCGAAGTTCAACCTCAGTTATTCGCGAGACGACTGGCTGCTTGCGCGCGTCCTCAGGCACCGCGCGGAAGAACGCCCGGATCACGCGTTCCTGCAATGGAGCGGCGAGGGGCGCTACCACACGTACGCAGAAACCAATTCCATGGCGAACCGGCTAGCGCACGGCTTCGCAGCCATCGGCGTAAAGCAGGCCGACCGCGTCGTACTGTTCCTTCCGAATTCGCTCGACTTGCTGTTCATGTGGTTCGCGCTCAGCAAGCTGGGCGCGGTCGAAGCGCCCATCAATGATTCCTACAAGGGCTCGTTTCTGGAGCATCAATTCAACATCAGCGGCGCCCGTATTCTGGTCGCCGACGAGGCTCTATTCGAGCGCGTCGCACAGAGCGAAGCCAACATGCCACTGCTGGACCATGTCGTGGTCTGGTCCAGAGACGGCCGCTACTCCAAGGCTCCCTATCGCTTGTCGCGGGTGAAGGTCACGACGTTCGCCGAGCTCGATAGCGGCGTCGAATCCGAGCCGGAGGCGGAGCTGCGGCCGCGGGATCCAGGCGCCATTCTCTACACGTCGGGCACAACCGGCCCATCCAAAGGCGTGATGATGTCCCACGCCCACCTGTATTTCTTCTCCGAATGTTTCATTCAGCTGGTCGGCCTGACTGAAGCCGACACTTGCATGACCGCATATCCGCTATTCCACGCCAATGCCCAGTTTCTGACCGTCTACCCGACCATGATCGTCGGCGGCCGGGTGGTGGTTTACGAGCGCTTCAGCGCTGGCGAGTGGGCCGAGCGGTTGCACCAATCGCAGGCGACGGTCACGAACTTCCTGGGCGCGACCAGCTCCTTCGTCTACGCTCAACAGCCAAGCCCGCGCGACCGCGGCCATAGGCTGAAGCGCATCTTCGCCGTCCCCGTTCCGCATCAGATCGAAGCCGCGTTCCTGGAGCGCTTCGGCGTCGACGAGATGCTCGACGGCTTTGGCCAGACTGAGATTTCGATGGTGTTCCTGCAGCCGCGCGGGGTCGACAAACCCCAAGGGTCTTGCGGAATCCTGCTCGACGAATGGTTCGACGTGCGGCTCATCGATCCCCAAACGGAGAAAGACGTGCCGATCGGTCAAGTCGGCGAACTTCTCGTCCGGCACAAGGCGGACGACATCATCCTCTCCGGCTATGTAGGGATGCCGGAGAAGACCCTCGCGGCCTTCCGCAATCTGTGGTTCCACACCGGCGACGGCATGCGCCGCGACCACGACGGCTGGTACTATTTCACAGACCGTATGAAGGACGCGTTGCGCCGCCGCGGCGAGAACATTTCCTCCTACGAGGTCGAAGCCCCGATCGAAGCGCACGACGCGGTGGCCGCAGCCGCCGTAATCGCCGTTCCCGCTGAATTCGCGGCGGGAGAGGACGAGGTGAAAGTCTGCATCGTTCTGAAACCCGGCCGGCGCGTGAGCAACGAGGAGATGGCCGACTGGTGCGACCGGCGCCTGCCGCATGCGCTCGTGCCCCGCTATTTCGAGTTCGTAAATGCGTTACCCGTCACCGAGAACGGCAAGGTGCAGAAGGAGAAGCTGCGGGCCGCAGGCGTGACGCCCACCACGTGGGATCGGGTTGCCGCGGGTTATCTCCTGAAGGAGGATAAGCGGCGCCAGGCGCAGCGCAACGAGCGACGCGGCAAATGACCGCCACAGGTCTGCGGGAAGCTCGCTGGGCACAGAGGTGGGGTGCCAGCGTTCCGCAGAGACCGGTCCAGTGATGAGGATAAGTTCGCGGTCTCCGACAGTCCGCCGTCGCCTTCGAAACTGGAGTAACCGAGGCTTGCAGCCCAAACTGCGAGGCGGCCTCGTTCTGGCAAGAAAATTAGCAGCTGTGGATTAAGAACCCGCCGCAGCATTTTCAAGATGATTACAGCCAGATCAATAACGGCCGACTATCGTGGTCGTCGGCGAATCGTCCCTGCGTCGTACTCTCAATGCGTACGCTTGCCACTACAACGCGGTTCGAACGCACCGGTCGTTGTGCAAGGATGCGCCAGAGGCCCGTCCGATGCAATTCACCGGAACAGTCCGCTCACGCCCCGTGCTTGGCGAACTTCTCCATCACAACGCGCGGATTTAGGTTTTCAGTACACACAGAATTCGCTCGAGCGGCACCGAGATGGTGCCGAAGATCGGCCAGAAAAACGGCAAGGTCTTAGGATCAGCCGGCGAAGCTCAGGCAGTATTCGCGCACGTGATCGATGGGGATGCGCGCCCGGCTCTGCACGATGATGAACTTGCCGCCGGGGTCGGTGCCGTTGGGCAGTTTCACCAGGCGCTCGAAATCGTCGGCACCCCACACGCAGGACCGGGAAACATAGTGATCTGGCGAGGACTCTCGCGCCTGGCAGACATCAAATTGGGGACGATCGTCAGTACATAAAATGTGGGTAATTGAAAGCTTCACCGGATGCATACCAGATGGGGCGCTTCGAGACGGAGCTTCTGGCCGCCGACGAGAACCTCGCCGCACTGGCTGATCTGTCAGGGCAATGGATTGACCGGGTGCATGCACGGCATCCGCCCAAAGCCATCGTGCTGGACATAGATTCTAGCGTGAGCCTGACCTATGGCGATCAGGAAGGTACAGCCTACGACGGCGACTTCGCCCGCACCTGCCACCATCCGCTGTTCATGTTCAACCAGTTTGGCAATTTGGAATACTGCGCCCTGCGCCCCGGCAACGTCCACAGCACCGATGACTGGCACTCAATCATTGAGCCGGTCGTGGCGCGCTACCGCGACAAGGTGAGGCGGCGCTTCTTCCGGGGCGACGCCGCCTTCGCCGCACCGGACATCTACGAATTCCTCGAAGCCGAGGGCTACAAGTACACCATCCGTCTCAACCTCCCATTGGTCTTCGCAAACGCACTCAGGCCGCGATCCAGCCCTGCGCGACCGCTGCGTCGTGGCGGCAGCGCTCGGGGCCACCGAGAACATGGCGGTCAAAGGTGATGCGCTTGAACTGGAAGTGCAGACCCACCAGATCGGTGAAGCCCATGCCGCCATGCACCTCGGTGGCGATGCGCGCGACCTCACGCCCGACCTCGCCGAGATGCGCCTTGGCGTGGTTCGCCGCCGCCGCCGCCTCCTCTGGCAGCGCATCCTGCGCATAGGCAGCGTACCAGACCAGGGAGCGGCAAGGCTCCAGCATGGTCGCCATGTCGGCGCACATGTATTTCACGCCCTGGAAGCCGCCGATGACGCGACCGAACTGCACGCGCTCATTGGCGTAGGCCACGGCCCGATCAAGCATGTTCTGCGCCGCGCCCAGCGTATCCGCCGCCAGCATCACCCGCCCGGCATCGCGCACACGCCGTGCCGCTACAAGCGGATCGTTGGCTGCGTCCAGCAGCGCCACCGGCGCCACCCCCGCGAGGTCGACATCAACCAGCGCGCGGGTCCGGTCCACGCTGCGCCGCAGCGTGGTGGCGATGCCCGGCGCCCCCGCCTCCAGCAGCGCAGCGCGGCCGTCCGGCAGGTAGGTCAGGAAATGGGTGGCGCCGCCGGCGTCCAGCAAACCGTCCAGCGCGCCGGAGAGCCGCCCGCCCTCAAGGCGCAGCGCGACGCGCCCGGTCTGGCCGGCAAGGCCGGCGAAGCCAACAGCGATGCGCACCTCGCCCGCGGCGATGCGCGGTAGCCAGGTGCGCTGTTGTCCGGTGTCCGCAGCGACGCGGAAGGCCTTCACCGCCATGACCAACGCTGCGGTGAAGGGCGTCGGCGCAGCGTAGTAGCCGAGCGCCTCGGCGGCCAGCGCGGCATCCAGCATGCCAAGACCTGCGCCGCCATCCTCCTCCGGCACCAGCAGCCCATGCAGGCCGAGCTCGCCCAGGCCGCGCCAGAGATCGGCATCGAAGCCCGCACCCGGTTCGGCGAGCCGGCGTAGGTTGTCGACCGGCAGCCGATCCGCCAGGAAGCCGCGCAGGGAGCGGCCGAATAACGCCTGCTCTTCCGTCAATGCGAACCGCATGGTCAGCTCCTTCCCGCCGTCACCGGCACCATCGCCTTGGGTTCGCGCGGTAGGCCGAGGCCGCGTTCCCCGATGATGTTCTTCTGAATGTTGGAGGACCCACCACCGATGATCAGGCCGATGTCATACATGTAATCGATGTGCCAGGTGGTGGCGGGGTCGTCTTCGGCCATCTCTCCCTGGGGTTCGTAGGCCAGGCCAGCGGATCCCAGTACGTCCACCGCCAGCGAGGCCAGGCGATGGGCGAGCATGGTGCCGTGGTACTTCACGATGAGGCGCCCCAGGCCGAAGTCGACCCCCTCTGCCTGCTCGGTCAGCAGGCGCAGGTTGTGGTAACGGGCGGCCATCACCTCCCCCTGCAGGCGCAGCAGCCGGTCGCGCCACTCCGCACGGTCGAGCAGCCGCACTCCGTCCAGGCCAGCCTCTTCCATCATCCGACGGATGGTCTCGAGGCGCTGTTGCAGTTTGTTGGGATCGCCCAGCAGCATCCGCTCGTATTTCAGTGTCACATTGGCAACGTGCCAGCCGTCGCCGCGGCCCATCACGATCTGGTCCGTCGGCACGCGTACGTCGGTGAAGAAGGTTTCGTTGAATTCGGCACGACCCGTCATGGTACGGAGCGGGCGTACCTCAATCCCCGGTGTGCTCATCGGTAGCAGCAGATAGGAGAGGCCGGCGTGCTTCGGCATGTCCGGCTCGGTACGGCAGAGCAGGAACATCATGTCGGCGTAGTGCGCCGAGCTGGTCCAGATTTTCTGACCGTTGATGACGAACTGCCCGTTCTCGACGACCGCGCGGGTCTGCGCCGCCGCCAAGTCGGAACCGGAGCCAGGCTCGGAATAGCCCTGGCACCAGATGGTTTCACCGCGGATGGTGGGGCTAATCCAGCACCGCTTCTGTTCCTCGGTGCCCACCTCAAGCAGCGTCGGCACCAGCATGCTGATGCCCTGGTTGTGGATTCCCGGCGAAACGCCGGCACGGTTGAAAGCGTCGGCGATAATCGCAAGCTCGATCACGTTGGGCTCGGCGCCGAAGCCGCCGTAGTCACGCGGTATGGTGCGGGCGAAATAGCCACGCTCGAGCAGTTGCGCCTGCCAGTCCCGCATCTTGCGGTCGGGCTGCTTGCGGCCGCCGCCCGGACGCGGCGCGCGATCGCGGTGCCTGGCGATGAAGATGTTCACCTCGTCGTACAGCGCGCGATGATGTTCCGTTAGCGTTAGATCCATGGACGTTCCCCTGTGGCGAGGCGTCGGACGATCCGCAGCAAGCGTCTGCGAGAACTGTGGCGCCATTCTGCCGCCGCAGTGTCGCGCCCTGCATGCCACGGTGCAAGCCCAAGCAGCCAGTGGTCTGATTGATGATGATGCTTCCTTTGGTGTTGAAGCCCTGAACATATCCCCGACGGCCTCGGCAATGCGTATGTTGGATCAGCAGCTCACTGACAGTGCTGAAGTCGAGGCCCCGCGGACGACAGCCTTCTCAGAGGAGTGTCATGGCGGGTCGGGCGGAGAAGCAGGACAAATCAGGGCGAAGCATCCCCGCGGCAACCCGGCCGCGGAGCGAGAGGCGATCGGCCGCCTTGTGTTGGGACTGGAGATCGACGCGCGTACCCGCGCCTAGTTAGGTGAGAGGCTTTGAATGGGCTGGATCAGCCGGGCGCAAAGATGCCATCGAAGCGCTCTTTGGAATCAGCCAATTCAGGCAGCATCTGATAAACGACGTCTCTTACCGACGCCTCCTCAATCATGTCACCAACGATCTGACCACAGGGATTAGGTCAGGTAGCCTATTATAGGTGCAGTTATTCATGCGAAGCTGCCCCGTGCGTCGACCACGCTTGGCACGCGACCACCTTGACGCTGTCTTGCAAATATCAGGAAGCACAAACACCGCTAAGGGCCCGTGGCGTCGCTACAAAAACGAACTCGCCCTGCCATTGCAGCGCGAAATGGGGCTCTACAATGACCCGCTTTCCTGCGGAGGCCGACAAGGGGAGGGGTGAGATCCAATGCTTGCCAACCACGAGAAATCAAACCAGCATTTGAAAATGCGTGATGCCTCATTAGTGGTGAGTCCTATTATGAGCAAGACAGGACGCGGGTTCCTGGGGGGAGTGTCGGCGACGGCAACCATATTTCTAACGCTGCCGCATATGCACAAAAGGGCAAGTATGATGACGGCACGCCCGAGACACCGAGGTCAAGGTCGGCCACTGCAACCGATACAGCGGCCCGGCGTCGGTCTACGACGTAGTTGGCAAAGCCATCGAGGCCTACTGGAAAATCCGAGCAAGAATGAAACGGCACCCACAATCGTCTGAATTTTTTGCTTAAGCTTTGGCAGGACCAACAGGAGATGACACGAACCATGGCTCCCGACACCGGAACTCGACAGGAGCGGCCCTCGGAAGTGGGCGCGGTTTTCGACGCTGTCGTCGTGGGCGCGGGCTTCGCCGGCATGTACATGCTGCACCGCCTGAGCGGGCTCGGCTTTTCGGCGCGGGTCTACGAAGCGGGCGGCGGCGTGGGTGGCACCTGGTACTGGAACCGCTACCCCGGCGCACGTTGCGATGTCGAGAGCATGCAGTATTCCTTCTCCTTCTCGGAGGACCTGGACCAGGAGTGGGACTGGTCGGAGAAATACGCGCCGCAGCCCGAGATCCTCGCCTACGCCAACCATGTGGCCGACCGTTTCGACCTGCGCCGGCACATCCTGTTCGACACGCGCGTGATGGCGGCGACCTTCGATGAAGATGCAAATTGCTGGCGCATCGAGACGGACCGTGGCGACCGGGTCCGCGCCAAGTTCTGCATCATGGCGGTCGGCTGCCTGTCGGCGGCGAATCGGCCGCCCTTCAAGGGGCTCGAGGATTTCCGCGGGCCCGTCTATCACACCGGCGAATGGCCGCATGAGGGCGTGAACTTCAAAGGGCTGCGCGTCGGCGTCATCGGCACGGGCTCCTCGGCGATCCAGTCCATTCCGATCATCGCGCAGCAGGCCTCCGCTCTCACGGTGTTCCAGCGTACGGCCACCTACTCGGTGCCGGCCTGGAACGAAAAGCTGACACCGGTGTACCGGCAGTCGATCAAGGCCGACTATCCGGCGCTCCGGGCCAAGGCCCGTGCCCGGCCGACCGGCTTCTACTTCCCGTTCAACATGAAGCCGGCGTTGGAGGCCAGCCCCGAGGAGCGCGAACGGCAGTACGAGGAAGCCTGGGCGCGCGGCGGCCTGCCATTCCTCGGCACCTACGGCGATCTGCTGTTCGAGAAGGCCGCCAACGACACTATTGCCGACTTCGCCCGCCGGAAGATCCGCAGCATCGTCAAGGATCCGGCGACGGCCGACCTGCTGTGTCCCGACAACGTCTTCGGTTGCAAGCGCCTGTGCGTCGATACCGGCTATTTCGAGACCTACAACCTGCCGCATGTAACGCTGGTCGACGTGTCGAAGACGCCGATCGAGCGCTTCACTGCGCAGGGCATCGAGGTGAACGGCGTCGACTACGTCCTGGACGCCGTCGTCTGCGCCACCGGCTTTGCGGCGATGACAGGGTCGTTCGACAAGATCCGGATCACTGGTCGCAATGGCCTGACGCTTGCCGAGAAGTGGCGCGCTGGGCCCCGCGCCTATCTGGGGCTTGCATCGGTGGGCTTTCCCAACCTGTTCACGATCACCGGCCCGGGCAGCCCGTCCGTCCTCGCAAGCATGATCCAGGCGATCGAACAGCATGTCGACTGGCTGGCGGACTGCATGGGCCACATGCGGGATGTCGGGGCGGCGACCATCGAACCCATCCTCGACGACGAGAACGCATGGGTCGAGCATGTGAACGACGTCGCGACGGTCTCGTTGCGGTCGACCTGCAGCTCCTGGTATGTCGGCGCCAACATCCCGGGCCGGCCGCGCGTCTTCATGCCCTATATCGGCGGCTTCCCGGTCTACGTGCAGAAGTGCAACGAGGTCATGACCAACGGCTTCGAGGGCTTTGTCCTGGACGCCGCGATGGAAAGCAACGCTGCGCCCCAGGTGCGCTACACCGAACGGTGGCGCGTGCCCCTCGACATCGAGGTCATTTCACCGGCGGCCGTCGCAGCCAAGCGCGTCCCGGTGGTCTGACGACGGGGACGGCTGCGCCCGCCGGTCCCTCCTCAGGACAGCCAGGTTCTGCGGATCGGGTCGGTGCCGTTCCAGCCGATGGCCGCCGTCCGGATCCCGTCGAAGATCCGCCGGCGGGCTTCCGTCATGTGGGCCATCTCGATGACCGTTCCGGGATGGCCTTCGTTCCAGAGATAAACGAAGCGGCCCGCGCGCTGTCGCCTTGCTGACCGATGGAGTAGCCCGAGGACAGGGCCCGCTTCAGGATATCGTCGTAGTCGACGGGCCAGCTCGACCAGTGCTGCATGCCTTCATGGCCCGCCGCCAGGAAGTCGCGGTATATGCTGACTGTGCGACCTAAACGCTGAGTTTGAGCAGTTCACCGTGGATGCGCGGCGCTCCCCAAAGCGGATTCTCCGTGCTCATCCGCTGGATCAACACCCGGAGGTTCGTCTCGATCGGCGGCCACCCTCCCGGTGAGCGAGACTGCCATCGCCAGTAGCAGCGAAGGCCGGCGCGATGCCGATGCACGAGCGTCTCGGGACGAACGACAGTGACCACCTGCAGGATCGATGGAAAGATTCGATAGCGCTGGACGAAAAACCAGCGATCGTTGTTCGTGAGCCAGACCCGACCCCGCACCTTGCGCCCTAGCACTACTTTGGCATATTTTTAGTGGCCGGAGAATTTTGGGATTGAACGAACCCGCTGGCGCGGGATTGGGGTGAAGGGTTAGAGGGAAGGCGTCCCGTCTGAGAGGATTGCGGTTGCGAAGCCCAACCCTCAAGACAGGAGCCCCCGATGGCCGAGATGAGCCCTCTACGCCGCCGCATGATCGAGGACATGACCGTCCGCAATCTGTCGCCGGCGACGCAGCGATCCTACCTGTATGCGGTTACGAAGTTCAGCCGATACTTTAGCCGCTCGCCGGATCGGCTGAGTGTGGAGGACGTCCGAGCCTTCCAGGTGCATCTGGTGTCGACCGGCATTTCGTGGCCGGCGCTGAAC
Organism: Reyranella sp.; assembly: GCA_052386855.1. Classification (GTDB taxonomy): domain Bacteria; phylum Pseudomonadota; class Alphaproteobacteria; order Reyranellales; family Reyranellaceae; genus Reyranella. The sequence goes on along the minus strand of JBQTJT010000090.1, from coordinate 24,772 downwards.
CAGACGGTTTGCGCGCTGCGGTTCTTCTATGGGGTGACGCTGGGGCACGCTGAGATCCCGGAGCGCATCCCCTACGCGCGCGAGCCGCGCAAGCTGCCGGTGGTACTGAACGCCGATGAAGTCGTGCGCTTTCTCGAGGCGGTAGCGAGCCTGAAGACACGCACCGCGCTGACGACGGCCTATGCGGCGGGGCTGCGGGTGTCCGAGGCCGTTGGCCTCAAGGTCTGTGATATCGACAGCGGCCGGATGGTCATCCGGGTGGAGCACGGCAAGGGCGGCAAGGACCGCTACGTCATGCTGTCGGCGCAACTGCTCAGGATCCTGCGAACCTACTGCGGTTGGCCCGCCCCAAGCATTGGCTCTTTCCCGGTCGGGACGAGAGCAAGCCAATCGACGTCCAGGTGCTGCACTCCTGCTGCCGCTCGGCCTGTGCCGCAGCGGGCTTGGCCAAGCGCGTGACGGTGCATACGCTGCGCCACAGCTTCGCCACCCATCTGCTGGAGAACGGAACCGATATCCGCATCATCCAGGTGCTGCTGGGTCACAGCAACCTCTCGACCACGGCGCGCTATACGCAGGTCTCGAACGCCTTGATCCGGCGGACCGAGAGCCCACTCGACCGGCTGACACTGGAGGTCGTGCCGCCCGCCTGAGCAGGCGCGGCCATGGCAGCGCGATTGGAGATGGCGGATGTCTTGCGCCGCCACGGCGACACCTATCGCCGTAAACACGACGGCCATCTCGGCCGCGTCGAACGGCGGGTGATGAGCGCCATCGAGTTATGTCGCACGGCGGCGCTGGGAGGCCACACCGAGGGCTGCTCCGATTGCGGGTTCGTCCGCTGCGCCTAAACTCCTGCCGCAACCGGCACTGCCCGAAGTGCCAGAGCCAGGCCCGCGACGACTGGCTGGCGGCGCGGCAGGCCGAGCTGCTGGCGGTGCCGTACTTCCATGTCGTGTTCACGCTGCCGGCACAGGTCGCCGAGATTGCGTTCCACAACAAGGAGACGGTCTACGCCATCCTGTTGCGGACCGCGGCCGAGACGCTGCGCACCATCGCCGCCGATCCCAAGCATCTCGGCGCCGAGATCGGCCTCCTCGCCGTGCTCCATACCTGGGGCCAGAACCTGCACCATCATCCGCACGTCCATTGCGTCGTGCCGGGCGGCGGGCCGTCGCTCGATGGAACACGATGGGTCGCCTGTCGTCCCGGCTTCTTCCTGCCGGTCCGCGTGCTCTCGCGGCTCTTCCGCCGGTTGTTCCTCGACGAGCTGCGGGCTGCCTTCGAAGCCGGTGATCTCGGCTTCTTCGGCGAACTCGCCGGCCTTGCCGAGCCTGCCGCCTTCACTCACCGCCTCCGCGCCGTGCGCCAGGTCGACTGGGTCGTCTATGCCAAGCCGCCCTTCGGCGGCCCTGCCCAGGTGCTGGCCTATCTCGGCCGATATACCCATCGCGTCGCCATCGCCAACTCCCGACTGATCAGCGTGACCGGCACCGACGTCACCTTCCGCTGGAAGGATTATCGCCACCACGCCAAGTCGAAGCTCATGACGCTCAGCGCCGACGAGTTCATCCGCCGTTTCCTGATGCACACCCTGCCGGACGGCTTCCACCGCATCCGCCACTATGGTTTCCTCGCCAATGGGCACCGCGCGGCAAAGCTCGCGCTCTGTCGCAGGCTGCTCGATATGCCGCCCCCGCAACCGCCCGCTAGCACTACTTTGGCATATTTTTAGTGGCCGGATAATTTTAGGATTCCCAAGAGAAGGTTTGCGTGATTCATGAGAGGTCGGCTTATGGAGAGTCGATCATGGACATGGACTGGCAGGCCGATCTCGATCGCTGGCTTGCGCCGTTTGTTGCGGCGCTACGGCACAAGACGCGGGCGCGGATGTGCCCTGCCTATGTCGCGGGTTTGATTGGTCCAGGAGACCGCAAGAGCGTTCAGCCGATGGCGGCGCGCGTTGGTGAGGTCGGCTACGATCAGCTTCATCATTTCGTCGCTGCAGGAGTTTGGGACAGTGCTCCCCTCGAGGCTGCCCTACTGAAGGAGGCAGATGGCCTGGTTGGCGATGAAGCTGGGTTTCTTGTCATCGACGACACGGCGTTGCCCAAGAAGGGACGTCACTCGGTTGGCGTCGCGCCACAATATGCCTCGTCGCTGGGCAAGACTGCCAACTGTCAGTCACTGGTCTCGGTAACGTTGGCGTCGCACGAGGTGCCGGTGATGGTGGGTTTGCGGCTATTCCTGCCCGAGGGCTGGACAGGCGATCCTGAGCGCATGGCGCGGGCCGGCGTGCCGCAGAATAGACGGACTGCTCTGACAAAGCCGGAGATCGCGATCGAGGAGATCGACCGTGTCATTGCCTCCGGTGCGCGCTTCGGCTGTGTGCTTGCCGATGCAGGGTACGGTTCCAGCGGGTCTTTCCGTCAGGCTTTGAGCGAGCGCGGCCTGTTGTGGGCGATGGGTCTGTCGCGACGCCAGAACGTCTCGCCGACGTTGGCCTGATCTTCCCCGTCGCGAAAACCGGAAAGCCCCGAAAATACCACATCCCTGATCAGCCCCCGGTCTCTGCTGCGGCTTGCGGCCCCATCATCTGGCCGAGCCACGAGCCGGCCGGCGCCCCCTTGCGGTCCGTGCCGGCTCTTGGCCATGTACTTGGCGACGGTCGACTGAGCGACCTCGATCCCGAGCTTCAGCAATTCGGCTAATTTCAAATTAGGACACTACCGGATCGTTTTCAGGTTCTGACGGAACCTGCTAAGTAATTGAAAACGCTATAGCATTATGGAGCGAAACTGCCGGAGTTTGGAGGCAAACTCCGGTAATGTGACAATGCTGTGCAAACATTGTTTGCTAACCGTAGGTGATTCCGCCAGCTAATCAAGGTAGTGTCCAGAATCTTTCGCACTTTGGTCGGTGGCCTGCTCCGGTTAAGCGATCGATGCGTTGCGCTGCTTGAGCAACTCCATATTCAGATATCGTTTGGTCGACCAGCGTGTGCCAGCAATGTGCCTGAGCCTGGCGGCCGCGAGATTTAGGGCCGAGTTGCCATCGGGGAAAGCACCGACCACGCGGGTGCGCCTTCGGATCTCCCGCATGATGCGCTCGAGCGGATTATTGGTCCTGATGCGGCGCCAGTGTTCCTCGGGAAACGCGTAGTACGCCAGGGTCTCTTGCACGGCCGTCTCGACCAACTCGGCCGCCTTGCCGAGCCTCATGCCTTTCAGCCGGGCAACGACCTCGCCTGTCTTGCGCTGGGCCGCCGCGAGGTCTTCCTGGGCATGGATGGCCTTGAGCATCAGGGCGACCTCGCGCAACTTGGCGGCCGGTACGTGGCTGAAGACGTTGCGGTAAAAATGTACCATGCATCTTTGCCAGCGCGCGGTCGGGAAGAACTCAGCGGCGCTCTCGGCTAGGCCCATGCAGGCATCGGAGACGATCAGTTCGACGCCACTGAGCCCGCGGCCCTTCAGATGCGCGAGGAAAGCGCTCCATCCGGCCTTGTCCTCCTTGGCGCCCTCGACGATGCCGAGGATCTGCCGGTAGCCGTCGGCGTTGACCGAGATCGCCACCAGCAACGAAACGTTGCGCACTTCGCCAGCCCAGGTTCGCTTGAGCACGATGCCGTCGAGGTACAGGTAGGGTTGCTCGCCCTCGATCGGCTGGTTCCGCCAGGCCTCGATCTGGCTGTAGATCTTCTTGTTGAGGTTGGACACCGTGCCGGGGCTGACCCTCGTCCCCCACAATGCCTCGGTGATGTCCTCGACCCGGCGAACCGACACACCGGCCAGGTACATCTCGATCAACGCTTCCTCCACCGAGCTCTCCCGCCGCCGATAGCGTTCGATGATCGCGGTCTCGAAGGTCTGCATCCGCAGCTTCGGCACCTTCAGTGTCACCTCGCCGGCCTTGGTCTGCAGCTTGCGGTCGTAGCTGCCCGACCGCTGGTCGCGCCGGGCCGCCGTGCGCTCGTAGCGACCGGCGTTGCATAGACGATCCGCCTCCGCTTCCAGCATGGCGTTCAGCGTCTCCTCGACCGTCCCCCGCACGATCCGGCCCAGATGCTCGCGCACCCGATCGTCATCGATCCGGATCACGTTGCTGAGGGCGGTCCCTCTGTTATCTTCTTCCATGGTGGCTCCTTGTTCAGATGGCCTCGTCGGTCGTCTCGCAACGCCAACTTAGCCAGAGCGGGAGCCACCGCCCAAATCTGCGAAAGATTCTTTACGTCATCCTAATCAATGCGGATAAGGTTTCCGGTACATACAGGGATCAGGCGGTGAAATCATACACCGTCGCCGATCGCGGAGAACTCACAACCAGCGCTTGCGCCGCCGGAACGATTTTAGGTTCTTGAAGCTCTTGCGCGCCTCACCGCCGCCACCGAGGTAGAATTCCTTGACGTCCTCGTTCTCGGCCAGGGCGGCGCGCGGTCCGTCGAGCACGATCTTGCCCGACTCCATAATGTAGCCGTAGTCGGCGACCTTGAGTGCCATATTGGCGTTCTGCTCGACCAGCAGCATAGTGATGCCAAGATCGTGATTCAGCCGCTCGACAATCTCGAACACCTCGCGCACGAGTTGCGGTGCCAAACCCATACTCGGTTCGTCCAGCAGCATCATCTTTGGCCGCGCCATCATCGCGCGCCCGATTGCCAGCATCTGCTGCTCGCCGCCCGAGAGGTAGCCCGCCAGCCCAGCGCGCTCCTTCAGGCCGGGGAAGTAGGAATAGACGCGGTCGATGTCGTCGCCGACTTCGTTGTCGTGGCGGGTGAAGGCGCCGATCTTGAGGTTCTCGAGCACCGTCATGTCACTGATGATCCGTCGCCCCTCCATGACCTGGAAGACGCCGCCGCGCACGATCCGCTCTGGATCGCGATGGACGATGCTCTCGCCGTCGAAGCGGATGTCGCCCGAGACGACCTCGCCGTGCTCCGACTTGAGCAGGCCAGAGATCGATTTCAGCGTCGTCGACTTGCCGGCGCCGTTTGGGCCGAGCAGCGTGACAATCTCGCCCTTCGGCACGCGCAGGCTGACGCCGCGCAGCACCAGCACGACGTCGTCGTAAACCACCTCGATGTTCTCGACCTCAAGCAAGGCCCGGGCGACAATCGCGTCGCGTCCGCCGGTCGCCGGTCGAAGCGTAGCATCTGTCGCAGCGGAATTCGCCATGGCGCGTGGAACCCCTGAATAGCGTCCGGAAAGGGCGCGCTCGGCGCGTACCCTTTCCGGTTCGCGTCCGTCGAGTCGATTAGTAGCCGAGCCACTCCGGCTTGCGCGGCACCTTGATGTCGGCAACCTTCTCAAGCTTGATCACGCCCGTGCCGATCAGGTCGGTGTATTCGCCCTGATCCGTTTCAGCCGTGACACGGCCGCGCATCAGGCCGACCGTGTCGACGCTGCGGTGGTCGGTCGCCGTCCACGTCACCGCCGGACACATGCCGTCGGTCTTGACCGGCACGAAGTCCTTCATGCCCTCGAGAGCGGTCTTGATGCCCTCGCCGTTGAGCTTGCCGGCCTTGTCGGCGATGCGCATCGCCTCGGCCATGTAGAGGACCTGGCAGGCAGCGCGCACGTACGGCAGCGGACGGTACACCTTACCACTCGGATCCGACATGTTGGAGATTGCTCGGAACGTCGCCATGCCCGGCACGTCAGCGCCCCATTGGGCCTGGCCCACGACCCAGACAATGCCGTCGGCGGCCTTGCCCGCCGCCTTCAGACCGGGCTCGTCCATGCCCCAGATGTTCGCCATGAACTGCACGTTAACGCCGACCGTGGCACAGGACCGTAGCAGCGCGATGTTGGCGCCGGTGGTGTTGGCCATGAATGCATAGTTGGCGCCCGAGGATTGCAACGCCAAGCACTGTGCCTTGAAGTCGCCGCCCGCCAGCGCGTACTGGATCGACGGCACGACATCGAAGCCGAGCTCCTTGGCCAGCGCTTCGCCGGCCTCCTTGGGGGCCAGCGGATAGGGATGGTTGTCGCCGAGGTGGATGTATTTCGGCTTGCCGGCGGTGCCCTTCGTCTTCCAGTCGTTGGCCGCCCAGATTAACAGCGCGCGAACGCCGTCGGAGTAAGATGGAGCGGCGAAGAAATTGTAGGGCGCCGGTTTGATTTTGCCGTCCTTGGCCTTGACGCTGACGCCAGCCGGGTCGGTCAGATGACCGGAGAACGAGAGTGAGAAATACGGAATCTTGTCCTGGGCGATGAAGCCGACCATGGCCTCAGTGTCGTTTGTGCCGTAGCCCTGAATGGCGACGGCGCCGTCGTCTTTCCACTTTTTGTAAAGCTGGATCGAGCGCTGAGTCTGATATCCGTAGTCCACGGTCTCGACGTCGAGGATTTTGCCGTTGATGCCGCCATTGGCATTGATCCAGGCGAAAGCGTCGACCTTGCCGGGACCCGAGATCTTGCCGACGCTCGATGTGGCGCCGGTGTAGTCGACGAGGTTGCCGACCTTGATCTTCTGCTGGGCGAGCGCCGGTCCGGCCAGCAACGCGCCGACGGCGGCAGACGTTAGGATCGCACGTTTGAGCGTCATGGTTTTCCTCCTCTTTGCGGTGGGTACGCGGTCAATACGAGAACGGATACAGTTTCCAGTAAGACTTTATCTTGCGCCAACGGGCGGCGAGGCCCTCGGGCTCGAAGATCAGGAACAGGACAATGGCGAGCCCGATCGCCATCTCCTTCAGGTAGGCCAGTCCGTCAGTGAAACTCGCTCCCTGCCCGAGACCCATGCCCTGGATCAGTCGGACGATGCCCTGCATGAATTCTGGCAGGAACAGAATGAACACCGCACCCATCAGGCTGCCCATCACCGAGCCGAGGCCGCCGATGATGACCATCGCCAGAAAATTGATCGACAGCAGTAGGTCAAACGCCTCGGCCGAGACGAAACCGATGTAGTGGGCCATCAGCGCGCCGCCAACGCCGGCGTAGAACGACGAGATCCCGAAGGCGAGGATACGGTAGTAGGTGAGGTTGATCCCCATTACCTCGGCGGAGAGATAATGGTCGCGCAGTGCCACCATGGCGCGGCCGTCTCGCGTGCGCATCAGGTTGGCGGCGAATACGTACATCACCACCAGATAGAACAACACGACGTAGTAGTAGCTGCGGTCGCCTGACAGCGCAAAACCGAACAGCGAGAACGATGGGGCGTTGGCCCCCGAGGCGCCGCCGGTGAACCATGTCGCGCGGCTGAAGAAATCCTGCAGGACGAACTGCGACGCCAGTGTCGCGATGGCGAGGTAGAGGCCTTTCAGGCGTCCGGCCGGTAGGCCGACGATCACGCCGAGCAGCCCGGTGGCAATCCCAGCTGCCGGAATGCTCAATGCCACCGGCACGCCGTGCCGGCCCGAGAGATAGGCCGACATGAAGGCACCGAAGCCGAAGAACGCCGAATGGCCGAGCGAAATCTGGCCGGTGAAGCCGACGAGGATATTCAGACCCAGCGCCGCGATGCCGTAGTAGGCGATCTGGATGATCAGCGCGAGCCAGTACGACGCCACCAGCGGCTTGGCACCGAACTGCATCGGCAGGACGCAGAGCGCCACCACCGCGATGACGCAGACGATCGCCGATCCACGCGTCGGGAAGATCGTGCGGTCGGTCTGGTACGAGGTGCGGTAGTCGCCTGCGGGGCGCATCGAACCGGCCATGTCACACCCGCTCAATGTTCTTGGTGCCGAACAATCCGTAGGGCTTGATCAACAGGATGATCAGCATGGCGTAGAACGGCGCGATGGTGATGAGGTTGCCGAAGCCGAGGTACTCGGCATCGAAGAACTGCGCTAGGCCCTCGAGCAGGCCGATGATCAGACCGCCAAGCATGGCACCGACGATCGATTCCAGTCCGCCGACGATCACCGCTGGGAACACCTTGACGCCGACCGTCGCGACCGACGCCGAGACGCCGGAGACTAGGCCGACGACCACGCCGGCAAGCGCCGAGACAACCGCCGAGATCGCCCACGACAGCGCGAACACGCGTTTCACCGACACGCCGAGGCTCTGCGCCACCTGCTGGTCGAACGCCGTGGCGCGCATCGCCAGCCCCATCTTCGAATATTTGAAGAAGTAGGCGAAGCCGATCATGATCACAATCGATAGGCCGAGGCTCATCAGGTAAGCGGTCTCGACGTTGAGGCCGAGGACCGTCACCGTGCTGGTGGAGAACACCTGCGGAAACGGTTGGGTGAAGACGCCGAATACCCACTTCAGCAACGCCTGAAAGAAGATCGACAACCCTATGGTTACCATAACGACGGAGATCACCGGCTCGCCGATCAGCGGCCGCAGCACCACCACCTGCACGATCACGCCGAGCGCCGCCATGAACACCAGGCAAACCGGGAAGCCGACCCAGAACGGCAGCTTAAACTCCGCCACCAGCCACCAGCACACCCAGGCGCCGATCAGCACGAACTCGCCCTGCGCAAAATTCACCACCTGGCTGGCCTTGTAGATCAGCACGAAGCACATCGCGACCACGCCGTAGAGCGCGCCGACGATCAGGCCGTTGACGACGAGCTGCAGCAACAGGGAGGTGTTCATCGGCGTCCATCGGTCGGGAGGGAGAGCGCTGCCATCGCGGTCCGGCTCAGGCGGACTTCGCTGCGGCGGGCGGGTCGCCGCGCAGCGAGGCCACCGGCAACGTCGTACGCACGCGTTGCCGCGAACCGTCCTGGAAGGCAATCTCGGTGTCGATCCGCACCTCGCCCGCGCCGGAGTAGATTGCGTCGATGATGTCGGCGTATTTCTCAGCGATCACGCCGCGGCGCACCTTGCGGGTGCGGGTGAGTTCGCCATCGTCGGCGTCGAACTCCTTGTACAGCAGCGCGAACTTGCGCAGGCGCTGGGCCGGCGGCAGCGATGCGTTGACGAGGTCGATCTCGCCGGCGATCAGGTCGTAGACCTCCTTGCGGCCCGACAGGTCGGAATAGGTCGTGAACGACATCCGGTTCTGCTCGGCCCACTTCGAGACGATCGCGAAGCGGATGCAGACGATGGCGGCGGGATGGTCGCGCCGGTCGCCGAGGATCACCGCCTCGCTGATGTAGGGAGAGAATTTCAGCTTGTTTTCGATGAACTGCGGCGAGAAGCGTTCGCCCGACACCGTCATCGCAAGATCGCGTAACCGGTCGATTACCACCAACTGGCCGGAGGGCTTGAAGTAACCAGCATCGCCGGTATACATCCAACCGTCGCGTAGATCGGCGCGAGTCGCCTCCTCGTTCCTGTAGTAGCCTGAGAACATGTAGGGATGCGCGCTGACGATTTCACCGACCCCGTTAGCATCGGGATTGTCGATGCGGATCTTGTAGTCGTCGCCGAGGCCGGTGCCAACGGCATCGAAATCGACGTCGCCGAGCCGTTGCGTGCAGTAGATGCCGGCGAGTTCAGTCTGGCCGTAGAGCTGCAGCATTGGCAGGCCCATGGCCATGAAGAATTTGAACGTGTCCGGACCCATCGCTGCTCCACCGGTACTGGCGAAACGCAGCCGCGTGAACCCCAGCCGGTCGCGCAGCGCGCGCAGCACAAGGCTCTGCGCCAGCCAGCTGGCGCTACCGCGCTCGACCGCCTTGAGCGCCAGATCCAGCCCCCACTGGAACATGCGCCGCTTGAACGGCGAGGCGTCGATGATCCGTGCCCGCACGTCGGCGGCGATCTGCTCCCAGACGCGCGGCGCCAGAAACATGAAAGTCGGCGCGATCTCCCGCAGATCCGCCATCACCGTCTCGAGATTCTCGACGAAGTTGACCTTGTGGCGGCACACCAGCGGCTGGTAGATGCCTTGGAACTGCTCTCCGATCCACGCCATGGGCAGCAACGACACGTATTCATCGTCAGGTCCCAGGCGGAAAAGGTCGCAGTAGATGGCGACGTGGCGAATGAAGCGGCCCGACGCGATGGTCACGAGCTTCGGATTCGACGTCGTGCCGGAGGTCGAGCACAGCATCGCCGGGTCGTCGCCGGAGGTCGCATCGACCAGCGAATCCCACAGCCCCGGCTCGGCGGCCGCGACGCCGCGCGCGGTCTCAAGCAGCGCGTCGCGGTGCACGAGGCGCGGATCGTCGTATTTGCGCATGCCGCGGGCGTCACAATAGACGATCCACCGCACCGACGGCGCGTCGGAGGCGGCACGCAGGATCTTGTCGACCTGCTCCTCGTTCTCTGCGACCACGACCTTGGCCTCGGCGAGGTCGACGAGGTAGTCGATCTCGGACTCAAGCGCCTCCTGATAGAGGCCCATAGTGAGTGCGCCGGTGGCGTGCGCGCCGATCGCTGCTGCTACCCAGTCCGGGCGCGCATCGCCGACGATCGCGACCACGTCGCCCTTGCCGACGCCGAGGCCGCGCAGTGCAAGCGCCCAGAGCCGGGCGCGGTCGTGAAAATCTATCCAGCTGTGGGACTTCCACAGGCCGAGCTCCTTCTCGCGCAGCGCGACGTCGGCACCGTGGGTGCGCGCATTGTGGCGCAGCAATCGCGGCAGCGTGTCCTCAATCTCGACGTGGGCGAAGCGGGCCGGGATCATGCGCGCGCCTCGGCCGTTGCCGGCGCGAGGTCCTCGCCGAGATAGGCGCGTTTGACCTCGTCGCTGGCCTTGATTTCCGCCGGAGCGCCCTCGGCTATCTTTCGGCCAAAATCGAGCACCATCATGCGATGCGACAGATCCATGACGACACCCATGTCGTGCTCGATCATGACGACTGTCATGCCCCATTCCTCGTTGAGGTCGACGATGAAGCGGGCCATGTCCTCTTTCTCCTCGAGGTTCATGCCGGCCATCGGCTCGTCGAGCAGGATGACATCAGGTTTGAGCGCGACGGCGCGCGCCAGTTCCACCCGCTTGCGCAATCCGTAGGGCAGAGTGCCGGCAGCATCGTTTCGGATCGCCTGGATGTCTAGGAAGTCGATGATCTCCTCGACCGCAGCGCGATGCTCGGCCTCCTCGCGACGCGCGCCGCCGATCCAGTAGATCATTCCGCGCAGGAATCCGGCCTTCATCAGATGGTGTCGTCCGACCGTGATGTTGTCGAGTACCGACATGCCGTTGAACAATGCGAGGTTCTGGAACGTGCGGCCGATCCCGAGATCGGCGCGCCGGTTCGGGCTCATCTGCGTGATGTCCTGGCCCTTGTGCAGAATGCGGCCTGAGGTCGGCCGGTAACGCCCGGAGATGCAGTTCAAGGTCGAGGTTTTGCCGGCGCCGTTCGGACCGATGATCGAGAACAGTTCGCCCTCGCGCACACGGCAGCTCACGGCGGACATGGCGCGCACGCCACCAAACTGCAGGCTCACGTCTTCGAGTTCGAGGATCGGCGTGCGATCCGCGTCGTCACCCATGCGCGCTACTCCCTATCGCGCCAGCCCATCTTGGCAGCCCTTGACGCCATCGTATGACGCGGACCTTTGACTATCAGATATGGGCGATCGAGCGACTAGTCAATCGCGTTCGCCACGCGCGCGGGCGTCTCCGCGTGCCGCCGGTCACGTGCCGTAGAGTGTGAGACGGGCGCGTTGGTCGGTGGCCGGCGGCTCTCCTCGGGAACCCTCAGTCGCCCGCCGCGAGAGCGTGACTTCCAGCGCCAGTACAGCCGGAAGCCGGCCCGATGCCATCGGATGACGGTCTCCGGTTGGATTAGTGGTTATAGCGTTCAACGCCGACGGAAACAGGCGATAGAACCAAACGAAGAGCAGTCGGTCCGCCACCGTAAGTTTTGGCTTCGAGGGCGCACGTCAACGTAGCACGTTCAACTGATGCCGCAGAATGACGATCTCGGCTTCCAGTCGCGCCTGTGTCTTGAAAGGCGAGGGCAGGACGTGGACGAATAGGCACAGGAACGCATTCAATGGGGATCAGCCGAGCTGATCCCGATGCACAGGCCAGCGCGGATGAAGTTTTCGGTACGAACAGGCCGAGGACAAAGATCGCGTTCATGTCCGGCTATATGGAAAACGCCTTCGTTCACGACGGACGACTCGACGCCGGCGCGCTCTTGCTGAGCAAGCCGTTTCGCAAGAGCGATCTGGCGCAGATTGTCCACCAGGCGCTCGACGCCGCGGCTGGGTCGGCCAGAGCGATGCCGGAAGCGGCGTAGAGACAGCGTTCGAGTGCTGGGCACCGCTTCGCGATGTACGGTCCGTGGCGGCTAACGTTGTCTCTCTCCTTGTCGTCTTCCGCCCTACTTTCCGCCTTCGCTCTTGAGTCGCTGAAGCATTGTGTTAAGTATAGCAAGTAAACTTTCCTACAACCACCTACGCTATGCTCATTGTCTTCCGTGCGCGGCGGTTTGCACACGGGCCGCGGTGGCCCCGACAGGTGGGCCACGCTTAACCCGACTGCCCGATCACGGCAGAATTGTGTAGTGGCATCAGCCCGGGATTCAACTTCTGAGCATGCTGGTTGCGCAATCAGATTACTTCCGGTCGCGTCACGTTGCAAAGCTCTCATACGATGACAACGCAGATGATCGAGCATGCCGTGTAGTCGGCGAGGACGCCGAGGTGATGTGTAAGGCGCGACCATCCATTGGACCGCCGCGCCGTATAGGCTGCGCCACGAGCCGCCGGCCGGCATGGCGGTAAGGCCGAGGGCGATCAGCAGCCCCGCCCCAGCACGATGCCGACCTGCTTGCCCACGAAGAGGCCCACCACGATGCCAAGCGGCACCGGTTCGACGAGGCTCGCCAGCGAGAGGTCGCCGAGCGACAGGCCGGCGCTGGCGAAGGCGAACACCGGCATGATGAACCACGCCGACCAGGGCTTCAGGGTATGCTCGAGACGGATGGTGGGCCGCGCCTCGTCGGCCTCGCCCGCCGGCTTGAGCGGAATGAACATCGCCAGCACGCCGCCGACCAGCGTCGCATGCACACCCGACTTCAGAACCGAGACCCACACCGCCATCAGCCCGTCGTTGATCCACAGCAGCACCGCCGCCGCGAGCAGCAGCAAGGCAGATGCGGCCTTGCTGTCGACGAATGCTTTCAGCCTGTTCGCCGGCACGGCGTCCCCTGAAAAGGAAAACACCCGGGTCTTGCGGCCCGGGCGTCTCGGTGGAAGGTCAGATCCCGGCTATTCGCGTTTCTGTCCGAGGAAGCTCATGAGGAACTGGAACAGGTTCACGAAGTCGAGGTAAAGGCTCAGCGCGCCGAACACCGCGACCTTCTCCAAGGCGTCAGAAACCCAAGCCTCGGCATACTGCTCCTTGATCTTCTGGGTGTCGTAGGCGATCAGGCCCGAGAAGATCAGGACGCCAGCGGCCGAGATGATGAAGCTCATCGTGCCCGACGGCCAGATCATGTTGACGAGGCCGGCCAGGATCAGGCCGACCACGCCCATGAACAGGAACTTGCCCATCGCCGTCAGGTCGCGCTTGGTCGTGTAGCCGTAGAGGCTAAGCGCGCCGAAGGCGGCGGCCGTCACGAAGAAGGTGCGCGGACGCTGGCGCCGGTGTAGCTGAACAGCAGCAGCGACAGGCTGACGCCCATCAGTGCCGTGACCGCCCAGTACACGGCCTAGACCGCCATCGTGCTCATCTTGCCAGCGAGGAATGTGGTCAGCAATAACAGGCCGAGGGGCGCGAAGATCGCGATCCAGCCCAAAACATTGAGGCCAACCACCCGGCCACCCGGCGCGAGCTGAAAGAACAGCCCGGCCAGCTCGGGCGAGCTGAACAGCCCCATGGCCACGATGCCCGACAGCGCGAGGCCCGACGCCATATAATTATAGACGCGCACCATATGGGCGCGCAGGCCAGCATCGAATGTCGCCTGGTCGGCCACAACCGCGCCGACACGATTGAATGCGTTGAAATTCTCGGTCGCCATCTTGCTTAGCCTCCGAGGGACCTCATGCCGAGTCCCTTTACCTCTATGTAGGGCAGAGCGCGCCTAAAGCAACAACGATAACGTTTGAGCCGGAGGAGTTGCGGGCACTTCGGCCGGCTATTGTCCTTTCACTCGTCACGGAGCCGGGTCACAGAGCACGTTTACCTCATTCCACACAAACAAACTGAATTGAGGGCTTTACCCTCATCGTCTATGTCGTGCCGTCCGAAGGAACGTGAGTGAGAAATCATGGCATTGGAACGGCTTCTCAAGGGCTTCTTGGACTTCCAGCTTGGCTACTACCGCGAGCATCTCGACCTGTTCGAGAAGCTGGCGACGGAAGGACAGTCACCAAAGATCTTGATCGTGGCTTGCGCCGATGCTCGCGTCGATCCGGGGATTCTCACTCAGACGACGCCGGGCGAGCTGTTCACGGTGCGCAACGTGGCGGCCATGGTGCCGCCGGCGCAGGTTCCGCCCGACGAGCGGCATCATGGCACGTCGGCTGCCATCGAATTTGCCGTGCGCGGTCTCGGGGTCGAGCATGTGGTCGTGCTCGGGCATGCGCTGTGCGGCGGCATCGGCGCCTTGGTCGACGGCCGCGACAGTGCCTATGCCGACTACGACTATCTCTCGACCTGGACCAGCATCGCCCAGGAAACCCGCGATCTCGTGCTGCGCGAGCTGCAGGGCAGGCCGCGTGCCGAGATCGCCCGTGCCGTCGAGCAGGCCGCCGTCTTGAACAGCGTCACCAACCTGATGAGTTTTCGCTGGATCGCCGAGAAGGTCGTTACCGGAACGCTCGCGGTGCACGCCTGGTGGTTCAACTTGAGCGAAGGCCAGCTGTATGCCTTCAATCCAGCGACGGTCATGTTCGAACCCGTGCAGGGCATCCACCTCGATCCGACGGTGACCTCGAACACAGCCCTGTCGGCGATTGCGCCAGCGCGCTTCGTCGCCGCACTGGCCGGCAAGAAGCCGGCCTTCTAGGCCTTCAGCTCGCCATGGATTGCAGGCGTCGAGGATTCTGTAGCTGGGGAAGTCGACCCCGATCTTCTTCTTCAACGTTGCCCTGACGTCGATGTCGGTGAGGACGCCGAAGCCCTCTTTCTTCAGGGCCTCCATCGTGCGGATTACGGCCTCGTCAAAAGCAAGGGGAAGAACTTTTCCGAGATAGTAAGACATGATCTCTTCCTTTCGTTTCTCTATCGCCGTTTGTCGAAGAACAGATACTTGGCCAGCGCGGCAATGCCGAGAACGACAAATACAAGGATCAGCAGTCCCCCCAATCCCATGCCCCACATCGTCGAGCCGTCCATCATTCCGTTCATCGTCACTACCTCATCGCTCCTGAAGGGATATTCGTTCTTCGGTGTCTATCGAATGTTTCGAAGCAATTCCTTCGACATCAAAGTTGGTCGATCGGAATCTTGAGGTACCGAACGCCGTTGTCCTCCGGCGGCGGCAGATTGCCGGCCCGCATGTTCACCTGGACGGAAGGCAGGATCAGCTTCGGCATATCAAGCTTGGCGTCACGTGCGGTACGCAGGGCGACGAACTCTTCTTCGGTTACGCCATCGTGGACATGAACGTTGCTCGCCCGCTGCTCGGCCACCGTGCTCTCCCAGGCATAGCGGCGGCCGTTGGGTGCATAATCGTGCCCTGTGAACAGGCGGGTCTCCGACGGCAGATCGAGGATACGACGGATCGAGCGGTAGAGGACGTGCGCGTCGCCGCCGGGGAAGTCGGCACGGGCAGTGCCATCGGCGTTCAGCGAAGGCATTCGCTTCACTCTCGGCCGGGAGGAATTGCCGGGCTGGATCGACCGGGTTCGGCAGACCGAGCACGTCGATCTCGTCGTCGTTCTCTCGCATCTGGGCTTCCCGCAGGGTGTCAAGCTCGCCCGCGAGGTGAACGGGATCGACGTCCTTGTAAGCGGTCATACGCACAATCGCATGCACGAGCCGGTCGTCGAGAATGGGGCCATTATCTTTCAGTCCGGATGCCACGGCTCGTTCATCGGGCGTCTCGACGTAACCGTCGAGGATGGCAAGGTGAGCGACTATCGGCATCGATTGATTCCAGTGGATGCTGAACTAGGGCAGGACGAGGAAATGCAGGCGCTTGTCGAAGCGGCCGCGCGGCCCCACCGGGCGCTTCTGACGGAAGTTGTCGGACAAACCCGAGTGCCGCTTCATCGCTACGCGATGCTGCAGACCGCCATGGACGATCTGCTGCTCGATGCGATCGCGGCCGCTGCAGGTGTCGAGATCGCATTCTCCAATGGCTGGCGGTACGGCGCACCGATCCCGCCCGGGCCGATCACCGTCAACGACCTCTGGAACATCATTCCGACCAATTCTCCGGTCTCGACGGTCGACCTCACCGGCGCCGAGATCGCGACAATGCTTGAAGAGAATTTTGAGCGCACCTTCGCCGCGGATCCATACGAGCAGATGGGCGGATATGTGAAGCGATGCCGCAGGCTAAATGTCTACCTTAAGGCAGAGAATCCGCGCGGTCATCGAATCGTTCGACTGTTCGCCGAAGGCGCGCCGATCGAACCCGAGCGCCTCTACCGGTGCGCTTTCGTCACCACCCAGGGAGTGCCGGTCAAATTCGGCCGCAATCGCACTAACCTGGATATGCGCGCCGTCGATGCGCTGCGGGCGTGGCTGGCTGATCATGTACCCGGCGACGATCCGCCGAGGCGGAGCGTGGCGGCAGTCTGATACAGGCCCCGGCGGGCCCGGTGCGCCCACCGGCAAGAGCACGCGGCCGGACTACGTCTATGTCATGCAGTTCACCGGCGACCAGATCAGCCACCTGACGAAGATCTGGCATTCTGGCCTGGCCATGAAGGAACTGAGCTGGGCCTGATCACCTCGGATACACGCGCTCGTGGGCCGCTGACCGCCAGGAAGTCGCGCTTCAATGGCCGCTGGCATTCAACAGATGCCGGGCGAAAGCCGATGCAAGCATCCCTGAGACACCATTCTGCAAGACGATAAAGAGGTCCTTTTTTAGCGGCGGCTCAACGAAGGGAATGGCATGCAAGGCTCCGGCGCGCACTTCATCGGTGACGGCCGCGGCCAGGACCAAGGAAATACCGATGCCGGCCTTTACCGCCTGCTTGACGGCTTCCGTGCTGCCCAACTGAAGGGAAACGCGCGGTATCCGAGCGCTGCCGCCGAAGTAGTTCGCCAGCAACCGCCCTGTGCCGGTTCCGGGCTCGCCACCAAGAAGCTCGAATTCCGACAACTGCACGGGGTCGACCTGCGTCTGGTCGGCCAACGGATGCCCCGGCGGAACGATCACAACAACTGGTTCACTTCTCCAATGCTCGGCGCGGCACCCGGCGCGGTTGTCCCACCACTCCATCACGGCGACATCGACTTCGCTGCGCTCCAGCATTTCCGCGATACTGGGATTCCGGTCGATGACGATATCGAAAGCAAACGGATCGCGCCCTTGCAGATACGACTGTATGTAGGGCTGCAGCAAATATATGCCGATATTCGAACTGGCGCCGATCCGGAGTCGTTCGCCCGATATCGCCGCAAGTGCCCGCTCGTTGATGCGAAGAATGCTTCGTGCATAGGGCAGAAAGCTCGCCGCTCTGCGTGTCGGATGGCAGCCCATCCGCGAACGACGAAATAGCGGAGCACCGAGTTGCTGCTCGAGCTTCTGGATATGCAGCGATGCCGTGGGCTGAGCGATCTGTAGCTGCTCGGCGGTCGCCTGGAAGCTCTTATGCTCGACCAGCGCCAGGAATGTCCGTACCCACAACAGGTTCAGCATTTCAGGACTACGCCGCCCGTCTTGGATCGTTGACGGCGTCCATCGGCCGGCCCCCGGAAAGTGCCTGCAGGATATTCTCCGCGGCACGCAATTCGATTGCGCTCCGCGCCGCTTGGACCGCCGAACCGATATGCGGGCTGAACATCGTATTGGGATGGCTGAGCAGGCCCGGCGCAATTTCCCGGGGTCTGTCTTCGCGCGCCCAATCTTCGAGTTCGAACACGTCGGCGGCGTAACCGCCCAGGCGACCGGTGCACAACGCCTTAAGGATTGCCGCCTCATTCACGACCGACCCCCGACACGGATTGACGAGGTATGCTCCGTCTTTCATCAGGCGGAGGGTCTTTTCGTTGATAGCGTAAATCGTATCGTGAGTTAGCGGCAACGCCAGGATGACGATATCGGATTCTGCCAGCAGCTGCTCCAGGTTGCGCCTAGCGATCCCGAGACGCGCTTCGGTGTCGTCCGAAACCGCTGCCCGGTCCGTATACAGCAGGTTCGCACCCCAACCTTTGAGCCGTTCAGCCAGGGCCCGCCCGATGGCTCCCATCCCGGCAATGCCGATGGTCGAGCCGGCAATACCGAGACCGTAGAACTCGGGCCGCCAACCGCTAAATTTACCCGACCGCACCCGGGCGTCGGCGCGGATCATCTTTCGTGTCAGCCCGATCATGAGGCCAATGGCCAACTCGGCTGTCGGCGCTGTCAAGAGGTCGGGAACGAAACTCAGCCACACGCCCCGGGCCGTACACGCTGCTACATCGAAATTGTCGTAGCCCTTCAGGGCTGCGCCAATGACCCTCAGTTTCGGGCAAGCCGCCAGAAAGGCTGCGTCCACTCGGTCTGGCATGAACGCCATCATCGCATCGGCCGCACTGACGCGACGAAGGAGTTCATCGCGACACAGGGTGCCGGCGGTCTGATTGGCCACGACGTCGCATCGAGTCCCGAGCAAATCGAGGGCTTCCCGGTGCACTCTATGGGTGACGACGACGCAGGGCTTCACCACAGGCCGGCTCTTTACTTGAACTTCTTGCGAAGATGTCCGCTCAGGCCATCGACGAGCGTAACCATCACGAGGATGACGAGCAGAATGGCGCTGACCTCCTGATACTGCATGATGCGCAAAGATCCCATCAGCTCGAAGCCGATGCCGCCGGCGCCAACCATGCCCATGACCGTGGACGCCCGGAAATTGTACTCCCAGCGGTAGATGGAGACGTCGGCAAACTGCGGAAGCACCTGCGGCAACACAGCATGAAAGAGCACCTGAAGCGGCGTGGCACCCGCTGCGCGCGCCGCCTCTACTGGCGCCTCATCAACGTGTTCGATTGCCTCGGCAAAGAATTTGCCAACCATTCCCACAGAGTGCAGGCCCAACGCCAGGACGCCAGGCAGCGCGCCGAAGCCCACCGCCGCGACGAAAATGATGCCCATGATGAGCTCGGGCACCGAGCGAAGCGCGTTGAGCAGCGTGCGGGCGACCTGATAAACTGCGGGATGCGGGGCCGTATTCCGAGCGGCCACGAAGGCCAGCGGAAATGACATGATCACCGCCATCGCCGTCCCAGCGACGCTCATCGCCAAGGTATCCACCAGTGGCTTGATCCAGTCCAGCGCATTGGCAAAGTTCGGCGGCATGGCCTCGCCGGCAAGCGTCAGGATGGCGGGCACCCCGTCTGCCAGAGTTCCGAAATCCAGAAGGCCGACGTACCACGACGCCACCAGCACAATGGTGAGCACTACGGCAACCTGGGCGGACTGGCGGATCCAAGTCCGCCCGTATTGCTCGAGATAGAGGCTCGTATGGATGTCGTTTGTCGCAGTCGTCATCGCTGCCCCCTCACATCGTCGAAAGATCGATCTTGAGCAGCTTGCCCATGTCGCGGATCACGTCGTAGTCCTTGTCCGTGATTGGGGCGAAGCCGTCGGCCTTGAAGTTCTTCAATACGATCGGGTCCTTCAGGTTCACGAAGGTGATGCGAATCTTGTCCTTCAGGACCGGATTGAGATCAGAGCGCATCGTCCAAGGATACTGGGGATAGTCCTTGCTGTAGCCGACGACCTTGACCTTGCTCCCGTCGATCAGCTTTCTTTCAAGCAGCGTCTTCCAGATCACTTCGGAAAGGCCGCCGACGTCGGCGTTGCCATTGGCAACATTGACGGCCACGGCGTCGTGAGTGCCGACGAAATGCTGCTGGTAGTCGCGATCATGCACCAGGCCGGCCTCGACCATCATCGTCTTCGGGATCAGATGACTGGATGTCGAGGCGCGGTCGCCGAAGGCGACTTTCTTGCCTTTGATGTCGCCTAGAGAGGCTACATTGGCCTTGGCATTGGCGATCACGACCGACCGGTAGGTCGGCTTTCCGTCACTGATCATGGCTGCGAATGGCTCGATGTCCGCCTTGGTCTTTGCCAGCACGTACGAAAGCGGGCCGAAATAGGCCAGATCGATGCGGCCGAAGCGCATTGCCTCGATCATCGACGAGTAATCGGTCGTCACGATCAGCTGAATTTTCTTGCCCAGCTCGCGCTCCAAGAGGTCTTTGAGGGGCTGATTGCGCTTGATGAGTTCGGATGCGTTCTCATCGGGCAGGAGTGCCACTTTGAGGGTGTCGGGATTGGGATCTGCTGCCATAGCCGGCGCAGTCAGCCCCAGGGCGAGGGCCGCGGTCAGGGCGAACTTAAGCAAGCGGTTCATACGGACATCTCCATCTCGGTGGTGAAAGCGGGGTTGACCAGGGCGCGGCCATTGTTGCGGTCATCGGGCATCAGCGTCGGGCGCCCGTGTCCGACATAGATCTCGCCGAGTGCGCCCTCGCTGAGATCCTGCGCGGTACCGTCGAATACGATGCGGGCATGGGCGAGGCCGACGATCCGGTCGGCGAAGCGCTGCGCATATTCCAGCTGATGAAGCGAGACGACGGCCGCGATGCCATCCTCCTTGCAGATCTGGCGCAGCAGGCTGAGCACCTTCTCGGAAGTCGCTGGATCGAGGCTGGCGACAGGCTCGTCGGCCAGGATCATGGTCGGCTGCTGCGCGAGCGCACGAGCGATGCCGACGCGCTGCTTCTGGCCGCCGGACAGCTGATCGACACGGGTCATTGATTTGTCAGCAAGACCGACACGTTCAAGACAATGAAGAGCGAGCTCCAGGTCCGCCCGGGGTAGCGGGAAGAAGCTTCGCAGCGTGCCGTGGTAGCCAAGCCGCCCCGTCAGGACGTTGGCCAGTGCGGTGTAGCGGTCGATCAGTTGGTGATGCTGGAAGACCAGCGCGGTCTGGCGCCGGTGCTGGCGGAGAGCCTTGGATGGACCAAGAGAGCCAAACTCTGGGGAAACAACCTGACCGGAGGTCGGACGCACAAGAAGATTCAGGCAGCGCAGCAAGGTCGATTTGCCCGCGCCGGAAAGCCCAAGCAGTACGGCAAACTCGCCCTTTCGGAACTCGATGCTGGCGGATTGGAGAGCGACGACGCCGCCGGGATAGGTCACCCCGATATTGATGACTCGTAACACGCCTTGATTGCTCGTCTGAGGTGTCAGAGGCCTCATGGATCACCATTTGCAATGAGATCGCAACAAATATTGCACTTCGCAATACATAGGTGGATGCAATGACACTCAGATGTGGCTGATATGAAAGTCTGGTGACGGACGCCAGGACGAGTCTTCTGTTGAACTGATATCTGGGCTACGACCGCTACGATTGTTGCCGTCCCCATGAGATCTTGCTGGATTGTACAAGTGGTTCTTAACGAGACGTCCCAGACCCGACTTGAGGGCGCCGACCACTACGAACGCGGCGCCGAACGTCGTGCGTCGTCCCAACCAACGGTCCCATGGCGCCATAAGGTGCGCGACGGTGGCAAGTTGCGGATAGAAGACCGCTCCGTCGACCGACACGACCGAGAGCCCGGCGGCGGCCATCGATCGCCGCAATTGTGAGGCCGTCCGGAAGCGAGCGCTGCGCCAGGTGCGGCTTCCGGCCAGCCCCTTCACCCAGCGCAGAGCGGCCCACGAACTCCAGCGATTGAGTTCGCCCAGGACCAGGCGACCGCCCGGCCGCAGCGCGCGGGTCATTTCGCGGATTGCCGCGTCTCCGTCCGCAACGAAGCACAGCACGGTGACCGCGAACACTATGTCGAAGCTCTCGTCGGCGAACGGCAGCTGCTCGGCGCGGCCGTCGCCAATTCGAAGATCGACGCCCAGTGCGCGAGCCCGGGCGGCGGCTGCGGCGCGCATGGCTGGGTCGGGGTCGATTCCGGTTACCACGGCGCCGCGTCGCGCCGCCTCAACTGCGAACGCCCCATCGCCCGAGCCCACGTCGAGAACCTGCCGGCCGTCGAAGCATCCGGCATTCTCGAACACCAGCCCGTGCTCCAGCCGTTCGGTCAGGGCGCCGAGCGGCGTCCGACGCCAGGCGTCATAGGTCGCAGGATCGATCTGTGTCGGCGTCGGTGGAGCCGCGCGTGTCATTCAGAAGACGAGCACTTTATCGGCCGCGATTGTCGCCGCGGCCAGCTCATCCATGGTGCTGCGCCGCGTGCCGGGGGTGATCTCGGCCTCGGCCAGGCCGCGTGCATCCATGCAGGTGCCACACAGCAGCACCGTCCCTTTGCCCAGCACGACGCGACGGATCATGCGCTCGATATTGTAGAAACCATCCGGTGTCTTCTGCCCGGATTTGGCGCACAGCACCGCGTCGGCCATCAGGAAGACCGTGACCTCGGCCTGCGCGTCGTTCTTCTGCAGGGCGTGGGCGAGACGCAGGCCATTGTAGCTCCGCTCCGTTCCGTACGGCGGATCGTTGAGGATGATGAGCGACTTCATATCGTGATTCCCTTGCCTGCTGTCGACACATCGTCGCGAAACGGTTGGGTCAACATCCGGTCGAGGCGCTGCTCGCGCGGCGCGCGGAACTGTCCGATGCCGATCGTCATGGCGTCATGCCCGGCCGCCGCCTGGGCGCGATAGGTGCCGAACAGGCGGTCCCACCACGGCATGTTGAAGCCGAAGTTGCTGTTGGTCTCCTGCGGCACGATCGAATGGTGGACGCGGTGCCTGTCGGGCGTGACGACGAACCACCGGAGCACGCGATCGAGGCCCGCCGGTAGACGGAGGTTGGCGTGGTTGAACATCGCGGTCGCGTTGAGAAGGATTTCGAAGATCAGCACGGCCTCGGCGGGAGCACCAAGTGCTGCGATGGCGGCCAGCTTGAGGACCATCGAGGCCGCGATTTCGATCGGGTGGAAGCGGGCGCCGGTGGTGACGTCGATATCGAGGTCGGCGTGATGCATGCGGTGCAGCCGCCACAGCAGCGGGACGGCATGGAACAGCACGTGTTGCAGGTAGATCGCGAGATCGAGGGCGACGACGGCCAGGACGACAGCCGCCCCGCGCGGCAAGTCGATGATGTTCAACAGCCCCCAGCCGCGCTGCTCGCCCAGGAGCGCGAAGGCGACAGCCGTCGTGGGCAGCAGCAGGCGCACCAGCGCCGTGTTGAGCGCCACGATGCCGAGATTGGCCGGCCAGCGTGCCCGGCGCGAAAGCTGCCGCGCCCGGCGGGGCGCCATCGCCTCCCAGGCCGCGACGACGACGAAGACCGCGAGAAAGAAGGCGACGCGGATGACGGGTTCGTTCGACATCTCATGCCTCAGTCGGCGAGCGCCGCGGCGAGGCCTGCGCGCCGCCGCCAGCCCAGCCACAGCAGCGCCAGCGCCGCCACCGCGAGCCACGGCAGCAGCAGGAGATTGAGCGTCTGCCAGCCGAACCCCTGCAGCAGCGCCGCGGCGCCCAGCGAGCAGGCGAGGCCGACGGCAAAGATACTCATGTCGTTGGTCGCCTGGGCGCGGCCCTTCTCGGCGGCGGCGTAGGTCGTCGTGAGCAGGGTCGTGCCGCCGATGTAGAGGAAGTTCCAGCCGACACCCAGCATCACCAGCGCGCCGGCAAACGATTCGAACGCCGTTCCCGTCAAGGTCATGAGGACGTGGCCGGCCAGCAGCGCGACGCCGGCCAGCATGACGCGCAGCACGCCAAAGCGGGCGATCAGCGAGCCGGTGAAGAAGGACGGCAGGAACATGCCCAGCACGTGAAGCTGGATGACCGTCGTCGCCGCGGCGAGCCCGTGATCGTGATGGAGCATCGCAATCGGCGTCGCCGTCATGGCGAGGATCATGACGCCGTAGCCGGTCGCCGCGCCGAACAGTGCCACGAGATAGGCCGGCTGCGAGACGATGGCGCTCCACGGCCGGCTCACGGACGCGGCGCCGGTCTCGGCTTTCGGCGCCGGGATTCGCAGGCCGAGCAGCAGGCCTGCGGCGAGCAGCGAGACGATCGCGAGCAGGAGGAACGAGCCGACATACTCGGCCGAGAACAGCGGGCCGCCGAGCCGGCCGAGCAGCGGGCCGGCCAGCGCCGCCACGATGCCGCCGGCCAGCACGAGCGAGATCGCGCGCGCCCGGAAGGAATTGTTGGCCACTTCGCTGGCGGCAAAGCGATAGAACTGGGCGAATGCCTGGTAGGTGCCGACGAGGAAGGTGCCCAGCGCGAGCAGCGCCAGCGAGCCCTGCCACAGGCCCGCCGCGGCGGCCATGCCGCCGGCCGCACCGAGCAGGGCACCGGCAACGAAGCCATGGCGGCGGCCGACCTTCGCCATCCAGAGCGACGCCGGAAAAGTCGCGACCGCCGTGCCGAGGAACATCGCCGCAATCGGCGCGGTCGCGAGGTGCGGCGACGGCGCGATCAGGCTGCCAGCCAGGCCGCCGACGGTCATCACCAGGACCGAGGTCGTCTGGAACAGGGCCTGCGCGGTGGCCAGCAGCAGGACCTGCCGGTGCATCGAGCCGAACCGGGAGTGGCCGGTCATGGGGGTCACCTCGTTACGAAGGTCGATGGCTTGACTCGATTCATTCAATCAGTCAAGTTATTGATTGAATGACTAGTCCAAAGACCGAGATTTTCGAGCAATTCGCCGAGCTGGCCCGCGTGCTGGGCCAGGGAAACCGGCTGGAATTGCTGGAACATGCCGCGCAGGGCGAGCGTTCGGTCGAGCGCCTGGCCCAGCTCACCGGCCTCTCCCTGGCCAACGCCTCGCAGCATCTGCAGGTGCTGCGGCGGGCGGGCTTCGTGCGC
>JBQTJT010000089.1:0-14023 GCA_052386855.1 Reyranella sp. | reverse complement strand
CCGAAGTCGGCGTGGCCCGGCGTGTCGACGATGTTGATGCGCGTGCCCTTCCAGACGACCGAGGTCGCCTTGGCCAGGATGGTGATCCCGCGCTCGCGCTCGAGGTCGTTCGAATCCATGGCGCGCTCGGCCACCTGCTGGTTCTCGCGGAACGTGCCGCTCTGCTTCAGCAGGCAATCGACCAGTGTGGTCTTGCCATGGTCGACGTGCGCGATGATCGCGACGTTGCGGATTTCCATGTTCTTTGTGTGTCCGGAGGGAGGTTGGCTGGGCGCGCTTATACGCATGCACCATGGCTCCGGCAAGGCGGGTTGAGGCGGTGTCTTGCCGCTGTCACAGTGCCCTCATGCATAAACGCTCGGTCACCATCGACGGTCACCGCACCAGCATCTCGCTGGAAGACGCGTTCTGGAGCGAATTATCGGCGCTCGCCCGGGCGCGCGGCCTGTCGCTGAATGCCCTGGTGGCTGAGATCGACCATGCCCGCAGCACCGGGCCGGGCTCGCCCAACCTGTCGAGCGCGCTGCGGCTCCATGTGCTGGACGAGCTGCGCAAGGCGTCCCGCCAGAACTAATATCAGTCGAGTTTGAAACCCTTGGTGCGCACGAATGCGCCGAAATCGGCCCGCTCCGGAACCGAATATTGCCGGGCCTTGTCCTCGGACCAGCCATAGGCGGGGTCCTCGCCGTACTTCTCGACAAAGCGCTGGGTCTTGTAGGGCTGGGTCTCGTTGCGCCTCCGGTCATAGGCCGCGACCTTCTCCCGGAGCCCGGTCTCGTCGTAGCGGTCCCGGTGGATCGACACATTGAGGCCGAGCCTGGGGCTCATCACGCCCTCGAAGGAGGGCCAGCCTATCCCCAGCCCGGCCACCGGAAACACATGCTGCGGCAGGCCCAGCACATCGGCCACCTGGGCGGCGTGATTGCGGATCTGGCTGATCGGGCAGGTCCCGAGGCCAACGCGGTCGGCGGCGGCGATGAAGGTCGCGAGCACGATGCCGGCATCGACCGCGGCATTGAAGAACGGGTCGAGATAGTCGTTCACGAAGGGACGGCCGCGCCATTCGAACAGCAGCCGGTGGCGGCGATTGTTGCCACAGAAGACCAGCAGCGCCGGACCGGCCTTGGCCCAGGGATTCTCCGGGATCAGCGCCTGCAGCTTCTCGCGCTGGGCAGGGTCGGTGACGATCACGATGTCGGCCTGCTGCAGGTCGCTCTTGGACGGCGCTGACAGCGCCACCGCACAGAGGGTTTCAAGCAACGCAGGATCGATCGGCTTGTCGGAATAGCGCCGCACGACCCGGCGGTTGGCCATGTCGGCCAGGATGTCCACGCCTTTGGGAGGCTCAGTGAGCGCCGGGGCGGAGCCGAAGCGCGCCTTGAGGGTCGTCAGCAGTCGATCGAGCAAGGTGTCTCCTCAGCGGCCGAACAGGCCGGGTATGTTGGGCATGGGAATGTTCGGGATAGGCGAGCGCGGCTGGCTGCCGCCCGGCGCCGCCTGTCCCGGCAGGATATTCGACACGCCCGGCAGGGTGCTTGCCATGCCCGGCGGATCCTTGGCCGCGCCGCGCACGACGTTGAGCGACGGCGACGACAGGGGGCCCCGCGCGGTGGTGATCAGGTAGGGCGCCGAGCCGTCCTCGGCGATCATGAAGTTGATCGTCGTGTCGGTCGTCGAATTGCCGAAGTTGGTGCGGGTCGCAATCCGCGCCGTCGCGTTCTTGCCCTGGACGGTCAGGCCCTTGTCGCTCAGCACGCCGCCGGCGATGTCGACCCGGCCGGAGATCGGACTGTCGTGATTGACGAAGCGGTTCAGCACCAGGGCGATGGCGTTCAGGATGTTGCCGACGCCGACGCCGCCCTTCTGGCCGACGGCACCCAGGACGTTGCCCAGCGTACTGTCGATCACGCCACCCGCCGCACCGGCTGCCGCCCCGCCCAGCACCTGCAGCGCCCTGTCGGCGCCGGCAAAGATGTGACCGCTCAACTGCGCGCCACCTGCCAGCGAGTTCTTGATCTGCGCCGACGTGGCCCCGGCGCCGTGCGCCGTGATGCCGTTGGCGTTCAGCCGGCCGTCGATCGTCACCTTCACGCCGCCGCCGAACTGGTTGCTGCCCGCCGTGCTGCGCAACGCCTCGCCGACGTAGATGCCGTTGGCGTCGCCCTTGAAGTCGAAGGAGAGCGTGGGCTGGCTGCCGTTGACCACGCCCGACAGCGCCAGCGAGCCGCCATAGAGCGCACCCCTGAAGTGCGAGATGGTCAGCACGCCGTCCTTGAGCGTGGCGGCAAGGTCGGCGTTGCCGAAGCGCAGCGGCGCACTGATCAGCGTGGCTGCCACCAGCTTGAACGAACCATCGACGCTGCGCAGGGCCGATGTATCGATCGGCTGGGCACCGGCGGCGGGCTGGCCGCGGGCCGGCGGGCGGGCCGCACCGCCGCCGCTGCCGCCGATCTTGTCCAGATCGAGCACGTTGGCCCGGAGGTCGGCCGTGATGTGGGGCTTGCCCGTGAGCCTGGCATCGATCGAGCCTTCGAGGGTCTGGCCGTTCAGCGCGACGCTGCCCTTGTAGGCAGCCGATTGCGGCGCGCCCTTGGAAATGCCCGGCAGCGACAGCACGCCGGTTGCCCGCAGGCTGTGGCCCATGCCGTTGACCGTGAACTCGCGCAGCGTCATCTGCTCGACGCTGCCGGCCACCCCTCCGCTGGCACTTACCGCGCCGAGGCCGGCCGGGGCAGTGGCGCCGGCGAACTTCAGCAGCCGGGTCATGTCCGGAGCCTCGAAATTGAAGGCAATGTCGGGACGCGGCTG
This sequence comes from Reyranella sp., assembly GCA_052386855.1. Taxonomy (GTDB): domain Bacteria; phylum Pseudomonadota; class Alphaproteobacteria; order Reyranellales; family Reyranellaceae; genus Reyranella. The sequence goes on along the minus strand of JBQTJT010000089.1, from coordinate 11,215 downwards.
GGCACTGTCGTAAGCAGCCACCGTGCCACGCACCGCGAGCCGGGCGCCCAGCAGGTTCGATACCTTGGCGTCGGCCAGGCGCAGCGTGCTGCCCTGGAGGGCAAGGTCGACCTCAATGCCGCCGATCGTCTCCTTTTGATAGATCAGCCGGGCAACCTTGGCTTTCAGCCCGACCGTCGGACCGGCCACGGCAGGCCGGGCAGCGGAGGCCGCTGGCGCAGCGCCGGCAGCGGCCGCCGGCTTCTGTCCACCGGCAGCAGCTGGCGCGATGTAGGAATCGAGATCGACCGTGTCGATCGCCACGTTGGTCACAATCGACAGCGGCACGCCGAAGGTGACGGCGATGCCGCCGCTGCCCTTGAGATCGTCGAGTTCGAAGACGGCGTCGCTCACCGCCACGTTGCCGCCGGTCGACGACATCTTGCCCTTCATGCTGAGGCGCGTGAGCTTGGCGGAGGGAACGGAAGAGACATCGACGTCGAGCCACGTCAGGGTCTCGCGCAGCTTGGGGCCGAGCAGGTTGAAGTCGCCCGATACCTGAGGCCGCGCGGCATCGCCCGTCATGGTCGAGCGCGCCTGCAGGACCATGTCGCCCGGCAGCGTCGCGGTGAGCTTGGGCACTGCCACGGCACCGCCGCGTGCCTCCAGTTCGAGCGCCACGTTGCGGATCGGCTTCTTGTTGTAGATCACCTCGCCGACATCGAGCGCCAGCTTGGCCGTCAGGCCGGTGGGGAACCCGCCTGAAGCGGCAGGCGCCGCAGGCGCGGTGGGCGTTATCCGGGCGGCAGGCGCCGTCGGAGCGGCAGACGTTGCAGCGGCGGGCGCCGGCGTCGCAGGTCGGGCCAGCGCGGCCAGCCAGCGGTCGAGATCCAGGCGCGGCACGACAAGTTTGCCGTCGAGCGCCAGCGCCGGCTTCAAGGTCACCGACAGCGAGCCCAAGCCGTTGTCCTGGCCCAGCGCCATCTTGAAGTCCCTGGCCGCCACCGCCGTCTGCGAGACGTCGATGGCGCCGTCGAAATTGAACTTGCCGGCGAGCAGCGGCGGCAGCGCGGGTTCGGGCTGGCCGGCAAGCCGCAGCAGCGTGTCGATGAATGTCGTGAGCTGCTCGGCCGAGGCCGAGGCCATGCCGGCGACCCGCGCGCTCGGCCCGAGTTCGCTCAACGTCCCCTTGAAGGAGAGCTTGCCGCCGCCCGCCTCGAGGGCGACATCGGCGGTGTGGCCCGAGGCGTTCCGGGCGCCTACGGCAAGCGCCAGCTTGAGCGGCGCGTCGTTCACGGTGGCGCCACCGTTCAGGGAATAGGGTCCGTCGAGCGAGCCGACCGATGCCGAGAAATTGGCCTTCTCGGCCACCACCGACACGCCGGCCTTGGAATCGCTGAAGATCAGCGTGCCGTTGTCGATGGTGAGGCGGCCGAGCGACAGCGGCTTGGCCGAGCTTGGCTTGGCCGCCGCGGGCTTGGCCTCGGCCACCGACGGCGCGAACTCCCAGTTCGGCTTGCCCTCGGCATTGACCTCGAGAACGATCTTGGGCTCGACCAGCGTCACCTCGCTCACCTCGATGCCGCCCATCAGCAGGGCGAGCAGCGACGGCTTCACGGTGACCGACTTCACCTCCACCATGTTCGCGTTCTTGGAGCCCGGCATGTTGAAGAACTTCACGCCGCTGATCGAGACGCTGGGCACCGGCAGCAGCGAGAGGCTGATGGGCCCGTCGAGCACCAGGTCGCGGCCCGTCGCCTTCTTCACTTCGGCCGCGATCATGGGCTTGTAGGAATTGACGTCGATGAGCAGTGGCGCCGCGAGCAGCGCCACGATCAGCAGGCCAACGATGCCGCCACCGCCGACCAAAACCTTCTTGCGCAGGGAGGGGGTCATGGGATGCTCCTGTCGTCCGGCTCGATGAAACACTAGCGCATCGCCCTGCCGCGCGGCATAGAGAAAAAATGGTCGAGATCGTCAACCTGAAGCGCGTGCGCAAGGACAAGGCGCGGCGCGGCCGCGAGAGCGAAGCCGACGCCAACCGGCGACGCTTCGGCCGTACCAAGGCGGAGAAGACCACCGACAAGGACGAGAAGACACGCGCCCGCCAGTCGCTCGACGGCAAGCGGCTCGAACCCGAGAAACCCTGATCGCGCCTAGCGCGGCGGGCGGTTCAGCGTCAGGCGCTCGAAGAAAGCGCGCGTGCCCTGGTCGGCGCCGGGCCCGGCCACGGCGCGCACGTTGGTGAGTTCGATCCGTCGGCCGCTCTCGGCATCGATCAGGACCGGATCGAGCGGACGACCATCGCTGCGGTCGACGAGATCCATCGGTTTGCCGCCGCGTGCCGCCGCGCCATGACGATCTCCCCACTGTTTCAGGCCAACGATGACGGTGAACAGCGCCGCACCCTTGTCGGTCAGGCGGTATTCGTGGCGCAGAGGCCGCTGCCGGTAGGCGGTCTTGCGGAAGACGCCGGCCTCCACGAGTTTCTTCAGCCGCGCTGTCAGCACGTTGCGGGCGATGCCGAGATTTTCCTGGAATTCGTCGAAGCGCCTGACGCCGTAGAAGGCATCACGCACGATCAGCAGCGTCCACGGCTCGCCAACGACCTCAAGGGCCGAGGCGATGGAACAATTCATCTGCTCGTAGGAGGTGCGCCGCATGATGGCGAAAGTATAGACCGCGACGGGCGTCGCGCAATCTCAAGGCCGCGACGGCCAGCGCAACACCGCATAGCCAACCACCGCTGAAAGCAGCGAACCCACCAGGACGCCCAATCGGACCTGCGATTCGTGGCTCGCGTCGGCGAAGGCCAGCGTGCCGATGAACAGGCTCATGGTGAAGCCGATGCCGCCCAGGATCGATACGCCGTAGAGCTGCCGCCACGTGGCGCCCGCCGGCAGGGCGGCGACGCCCAGCACGATAAGCAGCCCCGCACCCAGCACGATGCCCACCTGCTTGCCGAGAAAGAGACCGGCCACGATGCCGAGCGGCACCGGCTCGACCAGGCTCGTGAGCGAGAGATCGGCCAGCGACAGGCCGGCATTGGCAAAAGCGAACACCGGCATGATGAACCAGGCCGACCACGGCTTCAGTGCGTGTTCGAGGTGGATGGCGGGCCGCGCCGAATCGTCCTCGCCGACCGATTTGAGCGGGATGAACATGGCGAGGACTACGCCCGCCAGCGTGGCGTGCACGCCGGACTTCAGCACCGACACCCAGAGCACCAACCCGATCAGCGCATACGGGCCGATCTTCCGCACGCCGGCCAGATTGAGGCCAGCCAGCGCCACGATGCAGACGGCCGCCACCGCCATCGCCGCGTAAGAGAGATGGCCGGTATAGAAGAAGGCGATGATCACGATGGCGCCGAGATCATCGACGATCGCCAAGGTGGTCAGGAAGACTTTCAGGGCCAGCGGCACCCGGCTGCCCAGCGCCGCCAGCACGCCCAGCGAGAAGGCAATATCGGTGGCGGCAGGAATCGCCCACCCGCGTAGCGCTACCGGGTCATTCCAGTTGAGGGCGGCGTAAAGCAGGCCCGGCACGATCATGCCGCCCAGCGCGGCCGCGACGGGCAGCGCCACCTGCGAGGGCCGCGACAGCTCGCCTTCCACGACCTCGCGTTTGATCTCGAGGCCGACCAGCAGAAAGAACACCGCCATCAGCCCATCGTTGATCCACAGCAGCAGCGGCTTGGAGAGACCGACTTGGCCATAGGCGAAGGTGAGCTTTTCCCCGAGCAGCCCGTGGATCGTGGGCGCGAGAGCCGTGTTGGCGAGCACCAGCGCCAGTATGGCAGCCGCCAGAAGCGGCAGGGCCGACGCCGCCTCGCTGTCGATGAAAGCCTTAAGCCGGTTCGTGCGCACGTCATGAATCCTGAAAAGCAAAACGCCCGGGTCTTTCGACCCGGGCGTCTAGCGGGAAAATCAGATGCTGGCTATTCGCGTTCCTGGCCGAGGAAGCTCATGAGGAACTGGAACAGGTTCACGAAGTCGAGGTAGAGGCTGAGAGCGCCGAACACAGCGACCTTCTCCAGGGCATCGCTGCCCCAAGCCTCGGCATACTGCTCCTTGATCCTCTGGGTGTCGTAGGCGATCAGACCCGAGAAGATCAGCACGCCGACGGCGGAGATGATGAAGCTCATCGTGCCCGACGGCCAGATCATGTTGACGAGGCCGGCAAGAATGAGACCGATCAGACCCATGAACAGGAACTTGCCCATCGCCGACAGGTCGCGCTTGGTCGTGTAGCCGTAGAGGCTGAGCGCGCCGAAGGCGGCCGCCGTCACGAAGAAGGTGCGAGCGACCGACGCGCCGGTGTAGCGGAACAGCAGCAGCGACAGGCTGACGCCCATCAAGGCCGTGACCGTCCAATAGACTGCCTGCACCGCGACCGTGCTCATAGTGGCGGCGCGGAACGAGACCAGCAGCAGCAGGCCGATTGGAGCGAGGATCGCGATCCAGCCCAGCATGTTGAGGCCGACGACGCGGCCCGCCTGAAGCTGGAAGAACATTCCCGCGAGTTCCGGCGAGCTGAACAGGCCGAAAGCCACGATGCCCGAGAGTGCGAGCCCCGAAGCCATGTAGTTGTAGACGCGCACCATGTGCGCGCGCAGACCGACATCGAACGTCGCCTGATCGGCAATCGTTGCGCCGCGGTTGAAGGTGTCGAAATTCGCCATTTTGGTTCAAGCCTCCAAGGGGGCCTCATGCCGAGCCCCTTCGCTGCGTAATCTGGGCACTCAGCCGGTGTGAATCAATAGAGATTAAGGCTCTGAATTGTTGCGATTTACTTTCAAGGACAGGGAAATTTCCGTCTCATTCATTGCGAAGCAGCGCGAGCGGACGCTGGCGCAGGGCGGCCAGGGTGCCTGCCAGGCCAAAAGCCAGGGTGAGCGCCATGGCGCCCAGGGCAACACCCACGGCGACGGCAGGCAGGAAGGTCCAGTCGAGCCTCATCAGACGGGTGACCACGAGAAAAGCGCCCAGCGTGCCGACGCCCAACGCCGCCACCGCCGTGGCAAGGCCCAGGAAGGCGAATTCCCAGGCGAAGATCCCGGCAATGCGGGCCCGCGTGGCACCCAGAACCTTCATCACCACGGCCTCATGCACGCGCCGCCGCTGGGTGGCGAGCATGGCGCCGGCCAGCACCAGGACACCGGCCAGGATGCTGAGGAAGCCGATGACCCGTGTCGCGAGGCCAATGTTGCCGAGCACGCCGGTTGCCGTCTCAATGGCGTCGCGGATGCGCACCACAGTGACATTGGGGAACTGGTCGGTGACGGCCTTGAAGATCGCGTCCTCAGCGTCGGGCGTCGATTTCACCGTGGCCAGGAAGGTGTGCGGGGCGCGGTCGAGCGTGCCCGGCGAGTAGACGAAGACGAAGTTGATGGCGAGCGTCGTCCACTCGATGCGCCGCAGCGAGGCGATCCTGGCCTCGATATCGCGGCCCAGCACGTTCACCGTGATGGTGTCGCCGATGCCGAGGCCGAAGGATTTGGCCAGCGCTTCGTCGAACGAGATCAGTTGCGGCCCACGATAGTCGACCGGCCACCACTCGCCGGCCACGATACGCGAGCCCTCCGGCGGCGTCGCCGAATAGGTAATGCCGCGATCGCCCTCCACGGCCCAGCGCGACTCCGACGGCACCGCGACCTCGGCCACCGGCTTGCCGCCGATCTTGACGATGCGGCCGCGCAGCGACGGCACCTTGTCGACGGCCCCCGCCCCCGGCACCGCGGCGATCGCCTTCTCGAAGGCCGGCATCTGCGTCGACTGTATATCGACAAAGAAGAACGCCGGCGCATCGCTCGGGATGCGGCGCATGAGCTGTTCGCGCAGGTTGCCCTCGATCAGTGCCGTCGCCACCAGCACCGTGAGGCCGAGCCCGAGCGACAGCATGACGATGGGCGTCGGCGCGCCGGGGCGATGGAGATTGGCCAGCGCCAGACGGAGGCCGGCCAGTTTCGGCTTGCCGGCGCGCGCCGCCGCCAGCATGACCAGCCGCGCCAGCAGCGGGAAGGCGATGAAGGCGCCGACCGCGCCCAGCACGAACCAGCCCGCGATGCGCCGGCTGTCCGACGTGAAGATGGTGAAGGCCGCCAGCGCCACGGCAACCGCGCCGATCGCCAGCGCGTCGCGCCAGGCGAGCCGGCCCTGGCCGACCACCGCGCCGCGCATCAGGGTGGCAGCCGGCACGCGCCGCGCCCGCATCAGCGGCACCAGGGCGAACAGCAGCGAGACAAGCAGGCCGAAGATCGCGGCCGTGATGAGCGGCCGGGCATAGAGGGCGATGCGCGCCCGCACCGGCAACAGGTCCGCGATCAAGGCCTCGGCCACGAAAGGCAGCGCCCCGCCGATGGCGACGCCGATCGCCACACCCAGCAACGCCAGCGCCGCGAGCTGGAGGAAATAGGTGCTGAAGACCAGCCGCTCGGGCGCGCCCAGGCACTTCAGGGTGGCGATGGTATGCAGGCGGCCGGCCAGGAAACTCGAGATCGCATTGCCGACGCCGACGCCGCCCACCAGCAGCGAGGCGAGGCCGATCAGGCCGATGAACTGCGTGAGGCGGTCGAGCCAGTTGCGGATGCCGCCGCCGGCATCGGCCAGGCCGCGCACCCGCCAGCCGGCATCGGGATAGCGCGTCGTGAGCGCCTGGATGGCGGCCATGTCGGAGCCGCCCGGGGCCAGCCGCAAGCGGTATTCCCAGTTAAGCAGACTGCCGGGCTGCACGAGGCCCGAGTCCATCACGGCCTCGAAGGACATCATCAGGCGCGGCCCGAGGCTTGCGAAGGCGTTCAGCCCGCGGTCGGGCTCGCGCGCGATCACGCCCCTCACCTCGACCGTCACTTCGCCGATCCGCAGCTGGTCGCCCAGCACGAGATTCATGCGGCGGAGCGCCGCTTCCTCGACCACGGCGCCCCAGACACCATTGCGCTTGGCGAGCGCCTCGGCCAGCGATCCGCCGTCCTTCAGCTCGAGCGTACCGTAGAGCGGATAGGCCTGTTCGACGGCCTTGAGCTGGACCAGCGTCGTGCGACCGTCGGGCTTCAGCGGCCGCGCCATGGCGCGGCTGTCGATCCAGCGCACGAACTGGCCGCGCTCACGCAGGAATGCCATCTGCTCGGGCGTGGCCTCGCGATAGAGCAGCGAGACCGCGACGTCGCCACCCAGGATCTCGCGCGCATCGGCGCGCAGGCCTTCCTCGATGGCGCGGCTGAACGACAGGATGGCGGCGATCGCGGTGACGCCCAGCGCCAGGCAGGCGATGAAAAGGCGGAAACCGCCCAGGCCGCTCCGCATCTCGCGCCGGGCAAGCCGGAAAGCCAGATTCATTGTGCGGCACTCATTGGGCCGCCAGCGAAACGGCCGTGCGTTCGTCGCTGACCACAATGCCGTCGGCAATGCGCAGGATGCGGTCGCAGCGTTCGGCCAGCACCAGGTCATGGGTGATCAGGATCAGGGTCGCGGCATCGGCGCGCGCCAGCTCGAACAGCAGGTCCATGACCTGCTTGCCGGTGGTGCCGTCGAGATTGCCGGTGGGCTCGTCGGCCAGCAGGAGCTTGGGCCGGCCGACGAAGGCGCGCGCCACTGCGACGCGCTGCTGCTCGCCACCCGAGAGCTGGGCCGGATAGTGGCCGATGCGGTGGCCGAGCCCGACGCGCCTGAGCGCCGCTTCGGCCAGCTCGAAGGCATCGCCACGGCCGGCGAATTCGAGCGGCAGCGCCACGTTCTCGTGCGCCGTCATGGTGGGAATGAGGTGGAAGCCCTGGAACACGATGCCGATATGGTCGCGCCGGAGTCGGGCGCGGTCGTCGTCGTCGAGCGGCCCGAGATCGCGGCCGGCGACCTCGACGCGGCCCGACGTGGCGCGCTCCAGCCCGCCCGCCACCATCATCAGGCTCGACTTGCCGGCACCGGAGGGACCCACCACCGCCGCAATCTCGCCAGCAGCGATATCCAGTGTAATGCCGCGCAGGATATTGACCGTGCCGGCATCGCTTGCCATGTCGAGATGGACGTCGGTGAGGCGGACGATGGCGGTGTCTGTGGCTGTCAAGAAAACTCCGGGTAAGGGAAGATGATCTTCGGCACTGGATATGGTGGTTTTGCGGCAAGGGTCAATTCACGGATCCAGGCGTTTTTGGCGCTCGTCCTGTGTCTCGTGGCCACGGCCGGATATGCACAAAGCGGGCCTGCACCAACCGGACCGGTCAAGATCGCCGTCCTGGGCGACAGCCTGGCCGCCGGCTATGGCGTCAGCCCGCAGCAGGCCTTCCCGGTCCGCCTGCAGGCAGCCCTGCAAAAGCAGGCGCGCAACGTCACCCTCCTCAATCATGGCGTCTCAGGCGACACCACGGCGGGCGGCGTCGAACGCATCGACTGGATGCTGGCCGACAAGCCCGACATCGTGCTGGTCGAGCTCGGCGCCAACGATGCGCTCCGCGGCTCCGACCCGGCCAGCGCCGAGCGCAATCTCGACGCCATCATCACCAAACTCAAAGACGCCGGTGTGACGGTGTGGCTGGCCGGCATGCTGGCGCCGCGCAACTACGGTCCGGAATTCGCCGCCCAGTTCGACGGGCTCTACAAGAGGCTCGCGGAAAAGCACAAGGTGCCGCTCTATCCCTTCTTCCTCGACGGCGTGGCGCAGGATCCGGCGCTCAACCAGGCCGACGGCATCCATCCCAATCCGCGCGGCGTCGACATCGTGGTCGAGCGCATCCTGCCCTTCATCACCAAGAACCTCGACGATTATGCCGCGTCTGTTCGTCGCCCTGCCCGTCCCTGAGGAGATCGCCGACGCGCTGGCGGCGCTGCAGTCGGGCGTGCCCGATGCGCGTTGGCAGACGATGGAGAACCTCCACGTCACGCTCTGCTTCTGCGACGAGGTCCAGGGCGCGGTCATGCGCGACCTCGAGGAGGAGCTGGGTGACATCGCCGGCCCGCGCTTTTCGCTGACGCTGGCCGGCGTCGAGCAGTTCAGCACCGGCAAGCAGCCGCGCGCCCTGGTGGCGCTGGTGGAGAGAAGCGATCAGCTCGACTGGCTGCAGCAGAAGGTCTCGACCGTGGCGCGCAACTGCGGCATCGAGATCGAGCGCCGCAAGTTCCGCCCGCACGTCACCCTGGCGCGCTTCCCCCAGGGCGCCGAGACCGGCCACCACATCGCCCAGTTCATGGCCAGCAACGGCACTTTCCGCGCAGGACCGTGGGTGGCCGAGCACTTCTCCCTCTATTCCAGCCGGCGCGGCCGTGGCGGGCCGATCTACACGGCGGAAGCCGATTACGCGTTGACGTTCTAGACGAAGGTCAGCAGCCGCCGCGGCGTATGCACCAGGATGGCGTCGATCTCGGCCTCGCTATAGCCGCGCTTCTTCATCATCGGCACGACGTTGCGGAAGATGTGGCCGTAGCCGTGGCCGCCGAAGCTCGCCAGCCGCGTGCGGTAGCAGATGTCGTGACTGATCACGACGCGCTCGAGATGGCCGTGCGCGATCAGCGCCCGGATCAGTTTCAGGCGCGTCGCGTCGTTCGGCATGTCGATGTCGGAGGGGCCATAGTAGCTCGCCTCCTGGCCGAACAGGTCGAACTCGATGGTGACGCCCGAATCGGCCAGCTTCAGGAGCCGCGCCTCGTCGAAGATGGTGCGGTCGATGTGGCTGATGACGATGCGCTCGGTCGGATGGCCTGATGCCTTGATGAAATCGGCGACTTCCTGAGGCTGGTCGGGATCGCGGCCGGGATGGACATTGATGGCGGCGCCCGTTTCGGCCGCGGCAACGAGGGCGGCCTGCATCACGCGCTTCTCGGTGTCGGTCCAGGGCGCGCTGCAGCCGATCTCGCCGATCATGCCGGCGCGCACGTCGGTGCCCCAGGCGCCGTCCAGGATCTGGCCGATCATTTCGGCGGCGAAATCGTCGACCGTGCGGCCGTGATTCTTCGGATCCTGGTAGTCGTTGACGTAGTAGCCGCAGCCCATGATCAGGTGCACGCCGGTGCCGGCGGCGATGCGCTGCAGGCCCCGGGGATCGGGCGAGAGGCCGCCGCAGGTGAGCTCGACGATGGCGTCGCCGCCGTCGTGCTTCATCATGCGGACCTCGCGCGTGGCGATGTCTTCCAGGTCGAGCATGTACTTGCGGCCGGCCCGCTTGATGCCGTGGCCGTGATTGATCTGCCAGACGTTCTCCAGCGTGATCTCGGGGCCGAGGTCGTTGTCGCCGCGCGTCGCGGGTGGGCGGATGTCGCAGAGCACGTGCTCGTGCATCAGCGTCCGCCCCAGCGCCTCGGGCGCGATCGGCCCGAGGACGGTCTGGATCTTTCCTTTCAGCGCGTCGCGCGTCATTGCGGCTCCAGCTTGGCCGCTTCGATCACCTTCTTCCATTTGGCGTTCTCGGCCACCATGTGCTTGGTCAGCGCCTCGGCGTCGCCAACCAGTTCCGAGGCGCCGGCGTCGCGGATCTTCTTGATCACGGCCTCGGACTTGGTGCCCTTCACGACTTCGGCGCTCAGCCTGCTCACGATCTCGGGCGGCGTGCCGGCCGGTGCCGCGACGTACCACCACGGCGCCGCATCGAAGCCGGCGTAGCCCTGCTCGGCGATGGTCGGCACGTCGGGCGCGGCGAACCAGCGCTTGGCCGAGCTGACGCCCAGTGCACGGAGCGCGCCCGACTGGATGTGCTGCAGGTAGGGCGGCAGGTTGTCCATGGTCGTGAGGATGTGGCCGGCCAACAGATCCTTCATGACCAGCGAGGAGCCGCGATAGACGACATGCTCGAGCTTGATGCCGGCCAGGCTGGACAGATATTCCATCGCCAGATGGCCGGTGCCGCCGACGGCGGGCGAGCCGTAGCTCACCTTGTTGGGGCCCTGCGCCTTGCAGTAGTCGACGAACTCCTTGAGCGTCTTGGCCGGGAAGCTCGGATGGACGGTGAGCGCGTTGGCCACCTCGCCGACCAGCGCCACCGGCGCAAAGCTCTTCACGCTGTCGTACGGCATGGTCTTGTAGAGATACTGGTTGGTGACGGCGGTGCCGACGGTGCCCAGCAGCAGGGTCATGCCGTCGGGAGCCGACTTGGCCACGAGCTCGGCGCCGACATTGCCGCCGGCGCCGGTCTTGTTGTCGACCACGAAGGTGCCGCCCATCTGCTCGGTCAGGAGCTGGGCCACGACGCGGCCCAGGATGTCGGTGGTGCCGCCGGCCGCGAAGGGCACGACGATGCGCACGGTCTTGCCGC
>JBQTJT010000088.1:0-7043 GCA_052386855.1 Reyranella sp. | reverse complement strand
TCGCCCACGATCACCGCCTGCGGGCGGGGCACGTTGCCCATCAGCTTCTCGGCCAGCGAATGGGCGCCAAGGCAGCCGATCTCCTCGTCGTAGCTGAAGGCGAAATGCATCGGCACCCTGAGCTTCGCGCGCTGGAACGCGGGGACATGGGACAGGCAGGTGGCGATGAACCCCTTCATGTCGCAGGTGCCGCGGCCGTAGAGGTTGCCGTCGGGCTTTTCGGTCAACGTCCAGGGATCGGTGGCCCAGGCCTGGCCATCGACCGGCACCACGTCGGTGTGGCCCGACAGCACGATGCCGCCTTCGGCCTCGGGCCCGATCGAGGCGTAGAGATAGGACTTGGTGCCCACGTCTATTGGCACCAGTGTGCTGCTAAAGACGAACTCGTCGAGGTAGCCCTGGATGTACTGGATCAGCTCCAGGTTGGAGTTGCGCGAGGTGGTGTCGAACGCCACCAGGCGCTGGAGCATGTCGATCGAACTGGGGGTGCGGGAACTCATGACGGCACCGTCGCACGCTTCAGGTCGGCCCACCAAGAGCCTGTAAACACTTGCGAAATTGCGGGGTTGTTTGACACCCTCGGCACCCCCGGCTAGAACCGCCCCGCATCCGTCGTGGATATCGATCACCGGGGCTTTAACGGGCTGCGGAGGGGTGGCCGAGTGGCCGAAGGCGGCGGTTTGCTAAACCGTTATAGGGGGTAAACCCCTATCGTGGGTTCGAATCCCATCCCCTCCGCCATTACCTGCCGCGAAAACTTCGTGTCGCGTTTTCGCGATGCAATGACAGAGGGCGAACATGGGTAGGCCAGATGGCGGAAGGCTGAGCGGCAAGATCGCGGTGGTGACGGGCGGGGCATCCGGGATCGGCGAGGCGACGGTCAGGCGTTTCGTCGCCGAGGGCGCAACGGTGGCATTCTGCGATCGGGACGGCGAGCGCGGCCAGCGCGTGGCGGCCGAACTCGCGGCCGCCGGCGCCAAGGTCGCGTTCACGCAGGCGGACGTCGGTACCGAGGCCGCCTGCCTCGCCTTCGTGAACGGGGCCGCGGACAAGTTCGGGCGACTCGACATTCTGGTCAACAACGCCGGTATCCGCAAATACGAGAAGATCGACGAGGCGAGTGCGGCGAGCTGGAACGAGATCCTCAACGTCAACCTGCTGAGCTACGCCTTCTGCGCCAAGGCGGCCGTTCCGCTGATGCGCCGTAACAAGGCTGGCGCCATCGTCAACGTCGCCTCCGTCCGTTCCGTCATGGCAGGCGGCGGCAACCTGCAGTACGACACGACCAAGGCCGCGATCGCGGGCCTGACGCGGGCGCTCGCCGCCGACCACTCGCCGGAGGGCATTCGCGTGAACGCCGTGGGCCCTGGCCCGATCTTCACGCCGTTCCATCAGCGCCGCATCGAAGCGGCTGGCGAGACCGTCGCGCAGTACAACGCCAGCGCCGCGAAAGGCACCATGATGAAGCGCCCGGGCAGGGCCGAGGAGGTCGCCGCCGCGATCCTGTTTCTGGCCTCCGACGATGCCTCCTACGTCACCGGCGCCCTGCTGTTCGTGGACGGCGGCATGACGGCGATGTGAGAAATGTTCGGCCGGTAAACCGGCACGGCGATGCACTGTGAAAGCCGTGGCCAGAACGCGACATTCAGGTAGCGTCTTCGCTTCGATACCGGTGCGGGAACATGTCGGGGCGTCTACCGATTCGGTGGACGGCTCGTCATCGCATCGATGGCGAAGGTGTAGTTGGCTCACCGCTATTTGTCGGTTCCCCACCGATGGTGAGCGCTGCTTGGAGATCGGTTGAGGCGAGAAGGAAGTCGCGCCGCGCGTCGAGAGAAGCTGCGTTCGCTGCGATGCGCACGCGCGTGTCGGCGAGATACTTGAACAGATCGACCCGAAGGCCTTCGCCGGCGAGGGCGCCGCTGCTGTAGCGCAGCATGATCTCCTTCGAGACGACCTGGCGCAGCGGCAGCACGCGGTCGCGCCAGGAGCGGGCGATATCGTAGGTGGCACGATAGGTCACGTAGGCGATGCGCGCTTCGGAGCGGGCATCGACGGCCTTGCCGGCCAGCAGATTCAGTGCCCGCATGTAGGTTTCGCGCGCCGACCGCGTGCGCGCCTCGCCGGTGTCGAAGATAGGGATCTGCAGGTCGATCTGCGCGCCGCCACGGTTGATGGCGGTATCGAAGTTTGTCAGCGGGTTGGCCGTCTCGTTGTTGAAGATGCCCGATAGCTGCAGCATCGAAACGTAGCGCGTCGCCTCGGTAAGGGAGAGTGACCTGGCCAGGGCGGCAACCTCGCGGCGCGCGATCTCGAGGTCGACGCGGCGCTTGATCGCCTCGGCCTCGACCTCCACCGGCGAGTCGAGTGCCAGCGGCAGGGCCGGCAGTTCGGCGGGCAAGGTGAACGCAAGATCGGCGCCCGCAAGGCCGAGCAAACGGGCAAGAGCCTCGTGGTCGTGATGGGCCCGCAGCTTCGCCTGCGCCACGCGGGCGCCCATTTCGGCGCGGAAGGCGGCGATCTCGGCCTGGTCGAGCTGGTCGCCGCCGCCGGCTTCTCCGATCCCGGCGATCAGCCGTGCCGCCGCGTCGGCCGTGGCCAGCGTCTGTTCCAGGAAGCCGACCTGCTGGCGTGAGGCGATGGCCCGCACATAGGCGCGGCGCGTGTCCGCCGCCAGGCGCAGGGTGGCCCCGATCGCCCGGTAGCGGGCCTGCCCGAAGCGCTCGGCGGCGATCGCCGTGCGCCGCGGCAGGGTGATCAGGTTGAGGATGTCTTCGATCAACCGGACCTCGAAGTTGGCCACCCCGGTCCCGGCGACCCGCAGCAGCGAGAGGCCGGGGTTGGGTGGCAGGCTCGCCTGCACATAGGCCGCTTCCGATATCCCGAGGTCGTTGTAGGCGGCCTGCAGGGTGCGGTTGTTCAGGAGTGCAACCTGCACCGCCTGCTCTGCCGACAGTGGTCCGGCCAGCAGGGCGGTGACCTGCGCGCGGGCCCGTGCCGCCTGCTCGTCGCTCGTGATCTTGACCACGTCCTTGCCGATCTCCTGCCGGACGCTGCTTGCGACGTCGCCCATGCCGCCGTCGGCCGAGAATTGCGCGCAGCCCGCGAGCAGGGCGGGCAGCGCGAGAAAAGCCAGGCGTCTCATGCGTGTGCCTCCTGGATGGGTGCAGGCTGCAGGTGCCAGCCCTTGACCAGCGCGTAGAGCGCCGGGATCACCAGCAGGGTGAGCAGCGTCGAACTCACCATGCCGCCGATCATCGGCACGGCGATGCGCTGCATCACCTCCGAGCCGGTGCCCGTGCTCCACAGGATCGGCAGCAGTCCCGCCATGATGGCCGTCACCGTCATCATCTTGGGCCGCACGCGTTCGACGGCGCCTTCGACGATGGCGGCGCGCAGGTCCGAGCGGTCGAGTGGCCGGCCTTCGGCCTCGCAGCGTCGCTGCCGCTCCTTCAGGGCCTGGTCTAGATAGATCAGCATCACCACGCCGGTTTCGGCGGCGACGCCGGCCAAGGCGATGAAGCCCACGGCCACGGCCACGCTCATGTTGAAGCCCATCCACCATACGAACCAGAAGCCGCCGACCAGCGAGAAAGGCAGCGACAGCATGACGATCAGCGTCTCGGTCAGGCGCCGGAAGTTGAGGTAGAGCAGCACCAGGATCAGCAGCAGTGTGGCCGGCACGACGATCTGCAGCCGGGCCTCGGCCCGCTCGAGGAACTCGAACTGGCCGCTCCAGATCGCGTACGAGCCGGGCGGAAACTTCACATTCTCCTGCACGGCGCGCCTTGCATCGGCGACATAGCTGCCGAGATCGCGGTCGCGATAGTCGACGAAGACATAGACCGCGAGCTGGGCATTCTCGGTGCGGATCGTGGTCGGCCCCTGGTTCACCTTCACCTCGGCGAGCTGGCCGAGCGGAATCATGCCGCCGCGCATCGTCGAGACCAGCACGTCGGAGGCGATGGATTGCGGGTCCGAGCGCAAGTCGCGTGGGTATCGGACGTTGACGGTGTAGCGTTCCCGCCCCTCGACCGTGGTGGTCACCGCCTCGCCGCCCAGCGCGCTCGACACCGCCTGCTGCAGATCCTCGATCAGCACACCGTACTGCGCCAGGCGGTCGCGATCTGGCACGATGTCGAGGAACGAGCCGCCGGTAACCCTTTCGGCGAAGGCGCTGGTCGTGCCGGGCACGGCGCGCACCGCCGCCTCGACCTGGCGGGCAAGCGCTTCCAGTTCGCCGAGGTCGCGGCCCAGCAGCTTGATGCCGACTGGCGTGCGAATGCCCGTGGCCAGCATGTCGGTGCGGGCCTTGATCGGCATGGTCCAGGCATTGCTGACGCCGGGGAACTGCAGCGCCCGGTCCAGCTCGGCGATCAATCCATCGACGTTCATGCCCGTCCGCCACTGCGATCGTGGCTTGAGGTTGATCACCGTTTCGAACATTTCCAGCGGCGCGGGATCGGTGGCGGTGCCGGCCCGGCCGCTCTTGCCATAGACCGAGGCCACCTCGGGGAACGACCGGATGATCTTGTCCTGGGTCTGCAGCAGCTCGGCCGATTTGGTGACCGAGAGGCCCGGCAGCGTCGTCGGCATGTAGAACAGCGTGCCTTCATCGAGCGCGGGCATGAATTCGGTGCCCAGCTTCATCGCCGGCCACGCCGTCGCGCCTAGCACGGCGAGTGCCATCGCGATCGTGAGCAAGCGCGCCTTCAACACCAACCGGATCGCCGGGCGATAGAGCCAGATCAGTGCCCGGTTCACCGGATTGCGATGCTCCGGCAGGATGCGACCGCGCACGAACAGCAGCATCAATGCCGGCACGAGGGTGATCGACAGCAGTGCCGCCGCCGCCATCGCCAGGCTCTTGGTCCAGGCGAGCGGCTTGAACATCCGCCCTTCCTGGGCCTCCAGTGTGAAGATCGGCAGGAACGACACGGTGATGACCAGCAGGCTGAAGAACAGCGCCGGTCCGACCTCGACGGCAGCCTCGACGATTGCCTCGGCCCGCGACTGGCCAGGTTTCAGGCGCTCCAGGTGCTTGTGGGCGTTCTCGATCATGACGATGGCGGCATCGATCATGGCGCCGATGGCGATGCCGCCGAGACTCATGATGTTGGAGCCGATGCCCAGCAGGTGCATGGCGAGGAACGCCATCAGGATGCCGACTGGCAGGGTGACGATCGCCACCAGCGCCGAGCGCGCGTGCAGCAGGAACACGAAACAGACCACCGCCACGACGATGCTCTCTTCGATCAGCGTATGGACCAGGGTCTCGATGGCGCGATGGATGAGGTCGGAACGGTCGTAGACCGGCTCGATGCGGACGCCCTCGGGCAGGCCCGACGCGAGTTCCTTTATCTTGGTCTTCACATTGGCGATCACGTCGAGCGCGTTCTGGCCGAAGCGCTGCAGAACGACGCCGCTCACCGCTTCGCCCTCGCCGTCGAGTTCGGTGACGCCGCGCCGTTCGTCGGGACCGAACTCGACGCGTGCCACGTCGCGCAGCAGGACCGGCACCGGCCCGTCGGCGCGCAGCACGATCTGCTCCAGGTCGGCGATGCTCTTGATGTAGCCGCGGCCCCGTACCATGAATTCGGTCTCGGCCATCTCGACGACCCGTCCACCGACTTCGCGGTTGCTGGCGCGGATCGCCGCGATCACACGCGCCAGCGGCACGCCGAAGCCACGCAGCTTCACGGGGTCGACCACGACGTTGTACTGCCGCACGAAGCCGCCGACGCTCGCCACCTCGGCCACGCCCTCGGCCTTGGCGAGGCCGAAGCGGATGTACCAGTCCTGCAGCGAGCGCAGCTCGGCCAGGGAACGGTTGGCACCGACCACGACGTACTGGTAGACCCAGCCAACGCCGGTGGCATCGGGCCCCAGGGTCGGCCTGACGTCGGCCGGCAGCTTCTGGGCGCCGGAATTGAGATACTCCAGCACGCGGCTGCGTGCCCAGTAGATGTCGGTGCCGTCCTCGAAGATCACATAGACGAACGACACGCCGAAGAACGAGAAGCCGCGCACGGCACGGCTGCGCGGCACCGCCAGCATGGCGGTCGTCAGCGGATAGGTGACTTGATCCTCGACCACCTGCGGTGCCTGGCCGGACATCTCGGTGTAGACGATCACCTGGGTGTCGGAGAGGTCGGGAATGGCATCGAGCGAGATGCGGCCGATCGCGTAGAGGCCGCCTCCGGTGAGAGCGAAGGTGGCCATCAGGATCAGCAGCAGGTTGCGCGCCGACCAGCGGATGATCCCGGCGATCATTTGCCGTCTCCCGCGGTGAATGCCGCAAGCGCGGCCCGCAGGTTGCTCTCGGCATCGATCAGGAAGGTGGCCGAGGTGACGACCCGCTCACCCGCTTTCAGCCCCTCCAGCACCTGGACATAGCCCGGCACGCGGACGCCGAGCTTCACCGGCCGCGGCTCGTAACGGCCTTCGCCGCGCTCGACCAGCACGATCTGCCGCTTGCCGCTGTCGATCACCGCCGACTCCGGCACGGCCACCCACCGGCCGGGGATCGGCGCCTCGATCGCGACGGTGGCTGCCATGTCGGCGCGCAGCAGCCCGTCGGGGTTGGCGACCTCGATGCGCAGCCGCGCCGTCCGGCTCTCCTTGCTGACGCCGGGATAGATGAAAGTGACGCGGCCGGGGAACGGACGGTCGGGCCAGGCGTTGACCGTCACCTTGGCCATGTCACCCGCCTTCACGAAGGCGAGGTCCTGCTCGTAGACCTCGGCCAGCACCCACATCACCGACGTGTCGACGATCCGGAACAGCATCTCGCCCGGCTGGTAGCGCATGCCCTCGACCGCCATCTTCTCGATCACCGTGCCGGCCGCCGGTGCCGGCATGGCGATGGTGCGTGGCGGGCGTTCGCCGCGGCGCAGTCTTTCCAGTTCGCTCTCGGGATAGTCGAGGTTGCGCAGGCGGTTGTCGGCGCTGCCTTGCGTGCCGCGCGACAGCATGAATTCCTGCTGCAGCACGTTCAGTTCCGGGCTGTAGACCTCGAACAGCTTCTGACCGGCCGTCACGAC
>JBQTJT010000087.1:0-85210 GCA_052386855.1 Reyranella sp. | reverse complement strand
GCGGCGCGTCCATCTGGAAAAGGCACTGCAGAGCGAGACAGGCATGACGCGCGAGGCGATGGAATACGACGTGGTGATCGTGGGCGGCGGCCCGGCCGGGCTGTCGGCGGCGATCCGCCTGAAACAGCTCGCGGCCGAGCGCAATCACGAGGTTTCCGTCTGCCTGCTCGAGAAGGGCTCCGAGATCGGCGCCCATATCCTGTCCGGCGCCGTGGTCGATCCGGTCGGCCTCAACGAGCTCATTCCCGACTGGAAGGAGAAGGGCGCGCCGCTGGAGACCCAGGTCGAGGACGACCAGTTCCTGTGGCTCACCAAGGCGGGCTCGTTCCGCTTCCCCAATTTCACGATGCCGCGGCTGATGAACAACCACGGCAACTACATCGTCAGCCTGGGTGACGTCTGCCGCTGGCTCGGCCAGCAGGCCGAGGCGCTGGGCGTGGAAATCTATCCGGGCTTCGCCGCCGCCGAGGTGCTCTACAACGACGATGGATCGGTGAAGGGCGTTGCCACCGGCGACATGGGCGTCGCCAAGGACGGCACGCACAAGGACAGCTACACGCCGGGCATGGAGCTCCATGCCAAGTACACGCTGATCGGTGAAGGCGCACGCGGCTCGCTCTCCAAGATGCTGATGTCGAAGTTCGACCTGCGCGACGGCGTCGATCCGCAGAAGTTCGGCATCGGGCTCAAGGAGCTGTGGCAGGTCGATCCGGCCAAGTTCAAGAAGGGCCTGGTCGTGCATTCGCAGGGCTGGCCGCTGTCGGAGACCGGCAGTGCCGGCGGCTCGTTCATGTATCACTTCGGCGACAATCTCGTGTCGATCGGGTTCGTGGTGCACCTCTCCTACGAAAACCCGTATCTCTCGCCGTTCGACGAATTCCAGCGCTTCAAGACCCATCCCGAGGTCGCCAAGTATCTGCAGGGTGGCAAGCGGCTGGCCTACGGCTCGCGCGCCATCAACGAAGGCGGCGTGCAGTCGGTGCCGAAGCTCACTTTTCCGGGCGGCGCGCTGATCGGCTGCTCGGCCGGATTCGTCAACCTGCCGCGCATCAAGGGCAGCCACAACGCGATCAAGAGCGGCATGCTGGCGGCCGAAGCCGCGTTCGAGGCGCTGGCGGCGGGCAAGACCGGCGGCGACGAGCTGATCGCCTATCCGGTGAAGGTGAAGGCGTCGTGGATCTGGAAGGATCTCGACAAGGTGCGCAACGTCAAGCCGGCGCTCTCCTGGGGCACGGTGGTGGGCACGATCTACGGCGGCTTCGACATGTGGATGCACGATCTCGGCATCCGGCTGCCCTGGACCTTTCACCACAAGAAGGCCGACCATGAGACCCTGCGGCCGGCCAGCGAGTTCCAGCCGATCCAGTATCCCAAGCCCGACGGCGTGATCTCGTTCGACAAGCTCTCCTCGGTGTTCCTCTCGAACACCAATCACGAGGAGGATCAGCCGGTTCATCTCAAGCTGCGCGATCCGTCGATCCCGATCGCGGTCAACCTGCCGCTCTATGCCGAGCCCGCGCAACGCTACTGCCCGGCCGGCGTCTACGAGGTGGTGACCGCCGACAACGGCCAGCCGCGCTTCCAGATCAACGCGCAGAATTGCGTGCACTGCAAGACATGCGACATCAAGGACCCGGCGCAGAACATCGACTGGGCTGTGCCCGAAGGTGGCGGCGGCCCCAATTACCCCAACATGTGACAGGTATGCGACGCACACTCCTCACGCTGCTTCCGGCTGCGCTGCTGCTGGCACTTCCGGTCACGCTTGCCGCCCAACCCCAGTCGCAGCCCCAGCCCCAGCGGGGTCGCCAGATCGCGGCCACGCTCGACGGCCGCTATCTCGCCGCACGCGTCGCCGAGCAGGACCATGACTACGATGCGGCCTCCGACCAGATGGATGCCGCGCTCGCGCTGGCGCCCACCGATCCGGAATTGGCCTATTCCGCCTTCCGCATGCGTATGTATGCCGGCCGCATCGATTCCGCAGCCCAGCTCGCGCCCCAGGTTCTGGCGACGCGGCCCGGCGACGGCTTCGCCAACCTCGTGCTCGCGGTCCAGGCGATCAAGAAGGGCGAGTACAAGGCCGCCGAGCAGCAGCTCACCCGCATCGGCTCCGAGAACCAGCTGGGCGTGCTGCGCGACTACGTGATGGCCTGGCTCAAGGCCGGCGAGAAGGATTATCCCGCGGCGCGTACTTTCCTGTCCAAGCTCAAGCCCGCGGCCGGCGAGCGTGCCGAGGCGCCGGCGCTGGTCATCGAGGCCCAGATCGACGAGATGGCGGGTGACAAGGCGGCGGCGGAGTCGAAGTACCGCCGCGCGGCGTCGCTCGACCGCAATGGCTTGCGCACCACGCTGGCTGTCGCCGACGGGCTGCGCCGGCTCGGCAAGGCCGACGAGGCGCGCGAGCTGCTCAAGACCTACGGCGAGAAATACAGCGACTCCGTCCTGATGGACGCCCTGATTGCGGCCAATGCGCCGATGCCCAAGCCGCCGTCGCCGGCCTCGGGCATCTCCGAGATTCTGTTCGATATCGGCGGCATCCTGGCGGCCGATCCGCGCAACCAGCGCGCCGACCTCGCGCTGATCTTCGATCACCTCGCCACCAGCCTGAAGCCGGACAACGACTACGCCTGGCTGATGATTTCCAACCTCTACGAACAGTTCCAGCAGATCCCCAAGGCCATCGCGGCACTCGCCAAGGTCGGGCCGACATCGCCGCTCTCGTGGCAGGCACGCCTCAGGATGGCGGCGCTCGATGCACAACTGGATCGCTTCGACCAGGCGGTCGCCCGGCTGAAAGTGCTGATCGCGGAGAAGCCCACGCGCATCGATGCGGCGCTGACGCTGGCCGACCTGCAGCGTGGCAAGGAGCACTACGCCGAGGCCGTTGCCGCCTACGACACGGCGATCTCGCGCCTGCGCAACATCGACGAGCGGCATTGGCCGGTGTTCTTCGGCCGCGGCATCGTACTCGAGCGGACGAAGCAGTGGCCGAAGGCCGAGCTGGACATGAAGAAGGCGCTCCAGCTCTCGCCCGACCAGCCGCATGTCCTGAACTATCTCGGCTACAGCTGGGTCGATCAGGGCCTGCATCTCGACGAAGGCATGAAGATGCTGATGCAGGCCACGGCGCTCCGTCCCGACGACGGGGCGATCACCGACAGCGTCGGCTGGGCCTTCTACCGTGTCGGCCAGTTCGACAAGGCCGTCGAATGGCTGGAGCGGGCCAGCGAGCAGAAGGGCGATGACGCCACCATCACCGAGCACCTGGGCGATGCCTACTGGCACGTCGGCCGCAAGCGCGAGGCGCGCTTCGAATGGGAGCGCGCGCTCAACCAGAAGCCGGACAAGGACCGCGTGCCGATCATCAAGGACAAGCTCGCCAACGGTCTCAACCCGTCCAACGACAAGCCGACCGTCTACGAGAAGCCGCCGGTCGCCAAGCAGGGCGGCTGATCCGGCGACGTGATCGCTGGGGTTCGTGCCATGCGGCTCGCACGCGCCAAGGTCAATCTCTGGCTGAACGTCGTCGGCCGCCGCGCCGATGGCTATCACCTGCTCGATTCGCTGGTGGCTTTCACAGACCTCGCCGACCGGCTGGAGGTGACCCCATCCGATGGCCTGTCGCTTGTGCTCGAAGGTCCCGAGGCGGCGGCGATCGCCGGTGACGCCGACAACCTCGTGCTGAAGGCCGCGCGCCTGCTGGCCGGCCGCGCCGGTGTGGCGCCGCGCGCCGCTCTTCGCCTTGCCAAGCACATTCCTGTTGCGGCTGGATTGGGTGGCGGATCGGCCGACGCGGCGGCCGCGCTCCAGGCGCTGATCGACCTGTGGCGTGTGGCGATGCCGGTCGAGGAACTGTTCGACATCGCAGCCTCCCTCGGCGCCGATGTGCCGATGTGCCTGGCCGGCCGGCCGGCCCTGGCCTCGGGCGTGGGCGAGGTCCTGCGGCCGGCGCCGCCGTTGCCGGCCTGCGCCATCCTGCTGGCCAATCCCCGCACGCCGCTTGCCACGCCCGAGGTCTTCGCCGCGCGTCGCGTCGCCTTCTCGGCCGCCACGCCCGTGCCGCCGGCGTGGCCCGATCTGCCCACGTTCGCGGCTGATCTTTCCGCGCGCGGCAACGATCTCACCGCCGCCGCGATCTCACTGCGGCCGGTCATTACCGACGTGCTGGAGATGTTGCGCCGTGGCAACGGCGCCCGCTATGCCGCGATGAGCGGCAGCGGCGCCACCTGCTTTGCGCTCTACGATACCGTCGAGGCGGCGCGCGCGGCGGCGGCGCACCTGCCGGCGGGCTGGTGGCGGCACGCCGGCCGGCTGATCCCCGGCTGACGGCTCGACGTCAATTGGGTTTGGGCGCCATCAGCAGGCGCAGTTCCTTCAGCGATTCGAACAGTGCCTTGCTCGGCTCGCCGGTCACCGGGAGGCCGGCCGCGCGTTCGTAGTCGCGGATCGAGGTACGCGTGCCGGGCCCGTTCAGCCCGTCGGGCGCGTCGCGGGAAAAATTGAGGTCGCGCAGCAACGTCTGGACGGCCCTCACCTGCTCGGCGGGCGCCGCCGGCCAGGCGTCTGGCGCCTTGGGCGCCGCCTTGGGCGCGCTGCGGGCAATCTCGGCCGATGTCGGCGGTGGCGGTGGCGGCTCCACGCGGCCGATATCGATGACTGCCGGCGCGGGTGCAGGCTCGGGTTTGGGCGCTGCCTTGGGCGGCTCAGCGACGGCCGCGACCTGGGGCGCCGGCGGTTTGGCGGTCTCGATCTTCGGCAGGGCGGGTCTCGGCGGATCGATTTTTGGCGGGTCGACCTTGGCCACGTCGACCTTGGGCGACTCCACTTTTGGCACTTCGACCTTCATCGGCTCGATTTTCGGCGCTTCAGTCTTCGGCGCCTCGGCCTTCGGCGCCTCGGCCTTCGCCGGTTCGACCTTTGGCGTTTCGACCTTGGGCGCTTCCACCTTCGGGGTTTCGACCTTGGCCGTGCTGGTCTTCAGCGAATCGGCCTTCGGCAACTCGACCTTCGGCAACTCGACCTTCGGCAGCTCCACCGTCGGCATCTCGATCTTCGCTTCGACCTTGCCCGGCAGCGGCAGCGGTGAATTGGCCACCACGTCGCGGTTGGTCAGCGAG
The DNA here is from genome assembly GCA_052386855.1 of Reyranella sp. Lineage (GTDB taxonomy): Bacteria > Pseudomonadota > Alphaproteobacteria > Reyranellales > Reyranellaceae > Reyranella. The sequence goes on along the minus strand of JBQTJT010000087.1, from coordinate 80,090 downwards.
TCCTTCAAGCCGGCGTAGACCTCGCGGGTGGGCTCCCCGGTCTCGCGCAGGCCGGTGCTGCGCTGGAAGGCGCGGATGGCCGCGCGGGTCATCGGCCCGAGGGCGCCGTCCGGCTTGTCGCGCAGGAATTTCAGATCGACCAGCGCCTGCTGGATGACGCGGACCTGGTCGTTGCCGGCCTTGGGCCAGCCCGGCGGATCGGCGTCGGGAGACGGCGGCGGCGGGGCGGGCGTCGCCTCGACCATTTCAGCCGGCGCCGGGGCCACGGGCGCCGGCTTGGGCGGCGACAGCGTCTCGACGATGAGCTTGAACTCGGCCTGGCCGACCTGCTGGGCGCGCTCGAGTTCGGCCGGCGTCAGGATCCTCTGCAGGGTCTGCGAGCGTTGGCTTGCCGTCTTGGCCAGCGCGGTCTCGGCGCCGCGATTGGTCTGGCGCTCGAATTCGGCGGTGATCGCGAACCAGGCCAACGCGGTTGCCGCGTCCTTCGGGGCGGCGTCGCCGCGCTCGTAGATGTCGCCCAACGTGAACATCGATGCTGCCATGCCCTGGAGGGTGGCCGAGCGCAGCAGCTCGACGGCTTCCTTGCCATCGCGCGGCGCACCCTTGCCGTCGCGCAGCAGCAGGGCGAGGTTGTGCTTGGCCATCGCCAGGTTGGCCGCGATGGCCTTGCGATACCATTCGATGGCCTTGGTCGAATCGCGTTCGACCACGAAACCACGCTCGTACATCACGGCGACGTTGAACGCCGATTGCGCCGAACCGCGCTGGGCCGCGCGCAGCAGCCAGCCGGCGCCGGCCTGCTGGTCCTTGGTCACGCCCACGCCCTGGACCAGCCGGCGGGCCAGTTCTTCCATGGCGATGATCTCGTTGGCATTGGCCTTGGCGCGCAGCTCGTCGATCGGCATCGCTGCCCAGTCCGTCGGCTTGGGCGGCTCGGCCGTGGCCGTTGACGCGGCCGGCGGTGGGGCGCTGCGGGCAACCTCGGCGCTGGTCGGTTCGGGCGGCGCCGGGGCATCTTGTAGGGCGATCTGGGCCGCCGGCGCAGCGGCGGGAGGCGAGGGGACTTCGACGATGGCACGCTTCGCGCGGGCCGATTTGGCGACCCGCGGCGGCGCCGTCTCCGGCGGCTGCGTCACCCAGGCGCCCGTGGCCGCGGCCGCCACGACCAGGATCGCGACCCCGGCCAGGACGACGGGGCGCTTCGTCAGGAGGCTGGGCGGCTTGCCGGTCATCCCCCGACCATAGCCGAGACCTGAGGCTGCCGAGAAGGCGTCGCGCGATGGCGCACCACGATCAAAGCCGTCAGCAGAAGCACTGCACCCACCTGATGCGCCGTTGCCAGGAAGATGTTGATTCCACTCAGAATCGTGGCGATTCCGAGGCCCAGTTGGAGCATGGCCATCGCCGCCGCTGCGAGCGTTTCCGGGCGCCGCACGCGCCAGGCCAGTGCCAGCACGCCCAGCACCAGGAGCTTGGCCAGCCAGCGATGGATGAACTGGACCGTCGTGCCGTTCTCGAAAAGGTTGATCCACCACGGCGCCTGCTCGAACAGGCCGGGCGGGATCCAATAGCCCGACATGGTGGGGAAGGTGCTGTGCGCCGTGCCAGCCCGCAGCCCGGCCATCAGCGCGCCCCAGGTAAGAACGACGAAGAGAAAGGCGATAAGCCCCGTGCTTTCGCGTGCCACCTTGGCGTCATCGCGCCGTGCTCCCTGCGGCCCCAGCTCGAGGATCAGCCAGACCGTGTAGGCATAGAGTGCCACCGCGAGCAGCAGGTGGGCGGCCAGCCGGTAGTGGCTGACCGACGGGCGGTCGACCAGGCCCGAGGCGACCATCGCCCAGCCCAGCGCGCCCTGCAGTCCGCCCAGCACCAGCAGCGCCAGCAGCCGGGGCTTGAGATAGGGCGTGAGCTGGCCGCGCAGCCAGAACCAGGCGAGCGGCAAGGCGAAGGCCACACCGATCAACCGGCCCCACAGGCGATGGATGTACTCCAGCCAGAAGATCTCTCTGAATTCGACGACATTGAAACCACGATTGGTCGTTCTTCCCTGCGGCGAGGAAAGATACTTCTCCAGTTCGGCATTCCAGGCCGCGTCGGAGAGCGGCGGCAACCAGCCGGTGACCGGCCGCCATTCGACCATCGACAGGCCCGATTCGGTCAGTCGCGTGAGCGCACCGATGGCGATCATGAAGAAGATCATCGCGGCAACGACGATCAGCCAGTTGCGCACGGAAGCGGGAGCGGTTTGCATGGAGGCCGGACCATGCGCGAAGCTGGCGGCTCCGTCATCAGGCATAAATGTCGCGAAGGTGCCGCCCACCTTGCGCTTCCGGCCTGCGCCGGTTAATCGGTTCGCCTACGAACAAAATACCCCTCGCTCCATCTGGATATTTGGCAATGAACGCGCCCCGGCTGGCCCCCGTGCTCTCCCATGGGTTCAGCTTCAACGATCTCTACGACCGCGACGGTCTCGGTCGCCTCGATGCTGCCTTCGCCGCGTGGCTGCAGGGCGTCGATGTGGGGCTTCATGCGCGGCTGATGGCGGCGCGCGCCACGCCGGGCGAGCTCGCGCCCAAGGACGAGTCGAACCTCCTGATCGAGCTGGCGCGGCCGCTCGAGGATTTCATCGGCACGCTGTTCGATGTGGCAGCGCCGGTCGCCGAGTTGCGCGGCCGCCATAGCCGGCTGGCGCCGCTCTACGACTGCAAGCGGCTCTTCGTGCAGCGCTACGTCACGCGCGCCATCAAGGCCGATGCGGCGACGGCGCTCGATGGCGACAGCGTCACGGCCGGGGTCAAGATCGCCGCAAACCTTGCCGACGGACTGGAGAACTGGGAGCTCGCCTTCGCGCTAAGAGTCCGCGAGCTCGTGGGTGCCGAATTCAAGGTCGACACACCGACACCCGAGATCGAGGCGATGGCGCGCTACGCCGCCTGGGCGCTGCACAATCCCGAAGGCAAGAAGCGCCATCGCGACGGTCCGCTGTTCAAGGTGCCGCACAAGGTCGATCCCGACCATCTGGTGCCGATCGAGACGGAGATCGTCGACGGCGTCACGCGGATGAAGCTGCCGCGGTCGCTGCTCCGTCATCGCGAGGGTTTTGCGCTGACCGACGAAGGCTTCGACCTGGTCCGTGCGCTCGATCACACCAACTACTGCATCTGGTGCCACAACCAGGGCAAGGACAGCTGCTCGCGCGGCCTGAAGGACCGCAAGACCGGCGCCTACCAGAAGTCGCCGTTCGGCGTGACGCTGGCGGGCTGCCCGCTCGAGGAAAAGATCTCGGAGATGAACCTGCTGAAGAGCGAGGGCTTCTCCGTCGGCGCGCTGGCCATGGCGGTGGTCGACAATCCGCTGGTCGCTGCCACCGGGCATCGCATCTGCAACGACTGCATGAAGGCCTGCATCTACCAGAAGCAGGAGCCGGTCGACATCCCGCAGATCGAGACCCGCACCTTGAAGGACGTTCTCGCCCTGCCGTGGGGTTTCGAGATCTATTCGCTGCTGACGCGCTGGAACCCGCTCAACCTCGCCCGGCCGATCCCGCGTCCTTCGACCGGCCGCACTGTGTTGGTCGTCGGCCTCGGCCCGGCGGGCTTCAACCTTTCGCATCATTTGATGAACGATGGCCACACGGTAGTGGCGATCGACGGTCTGAAGATCGAACCGCTGCCCTCAGGCCAGTCGGGCGTGCTGGCCGATGGCGCTCGCGTGCCGTTCGATGCCGTCCAGGATGTCGCGTCCTTGCGCGAGGATCTGGGTGAACGCGCGATGGCCGGCTTCGGCGGTGTCGCCGAGTACGGCATCACCGTGCGCTGGGACAAGAACTACCTGAAGATGGTGCGGCTGCTGCTGGAGCGGCGCGGCCAGTTCTCGATGTTCGGTGGCGTGCGCTTCGGCGGCACGGTGACGGTCGAGAGCGCGCTGGCCATGGGCTTCGACCACGTGGCGCTCTGCGCCGGTGCCGGCAAGCCCACCGTGCTCGACCTGCCCAACGGGCTGGCGCGCGGCGTGCGCGCGGCGTCGGACTTCCTGATGGCGCTGCAGCTCACGGGTGCCGCCAAGAAGGAGTCCATCGCCAACCTGCAGATCCGCCTGCCGGTGATCGTGATCGGCGGGGGCCTGACCGGCATCGACACCGCCACCGAATCGCTCGCCTACTATCCGCTGCAGGTCGAGAAGTTTTTGGCGCGCCACGAGACGCTGGTTGCCGAGCGTGGCGAAGCCGCCGTCAGTGCCGCCTGGAACGACGAGGAACGCGAGATCGCGCAGGAATTCCTGGGCCATGCCAGGGCCATCCGTGCCGAGCGTGGGGCGGCAGAGCGCGAAGGCCGCACGCCCGACATCGCCGGGCTGGTCAACGGCTGGGGCGGCGTCTCACTGGTCTATCGCCGCCGCCTGATCGATTCGCCGTCTTACACACTCAACCACGAGGAAGTGTTCAAGGCGCTGGAGGAGGACATCCGCTTCGTCGAAGGCCTCTCGCCGGTGGCCGTCGAGGTCGATGCCAACGGTCATGCCTCTGCCTTGAAGGTGGCGGGCGAGCAGAACGGCGCCAAGGTCGAGGCGACGCTGCCGGCGCGCACCATCCTGGTGGCGGCGGGCACGCAGCCCAACACGGTGCTGGCGCGGGAAGACACGACGCACGCCTTCATCGACGGCAAGTATTTCCGCGCATTGGATGAGGACGGCAACGTCGCCACGCCCGAGCGCGTCTGCAAGCCCGCCGACGTGCGCGTGCTGATGTACCGCCACAGCGATGGCCGCGGCATGTCGTTCTTCGGCGACCTGCATCCCTCGTTCGCGGGTAATGTCGTGAAGGCAATGGGTGGCGCCAAGCAGGGCTATCCGGTGCTGACCCGGACGATGGAAAAGCTTGAGGCGCCGATGCGGTCGCCTGAAGCGATCCTGGCCGAGGCCAACCGCGACTGGCGCGCGAAAGTCGTGCGCGTCGACCGGCTGACGCCCACCATCGTAGAAGTCATCGTCGAGGCGCCGGCTGCCGCCCGCAACTTCGAGCCCGGCCAGTTCTATCGTCTGCAGAACTACGAGGCGCGCTCCAAGAAGGTCGACGGTACGCTGCTCACCATGGAGGGCCTGGCGCTGACCGGGGCCTGGGTCGACAAGGACAAGGGCCTCCTGTCGCTGATCACGCTGGAGATGGGCGGTTCGTCCGATCTTTGCGTGCTGCTCGAGCCCGGCGAGCCCGTGATCGTCATGGGGCCGACCGGTGCGCCGACTGAGATCGAGCCCGGCGAGACGGTCGTGCTGGCCGGCGGCGGTCTCGGTAACGCCGTGCTGTTCTCGATCGGCCAGGCGTTCCGCAAGGCCGGCAGCAAGGTGCTCTACTTCGCGGGCTACAAGAAGGTGAGCGATCGCTACAAGGTCGAGGAGATCGAGGCCGCGGCCGACGTCGTCGTCTGGAGTTGCGACGAGGCGCCGGGCTTCTCGGTCGACCGGCCGCAGGACAAGGCGGTCGTCACCAACATCGTGGAAGCGATGCGCCAATACGCATCGGGCGAGCTCGGCCCGCAGCCGATCCCCTTCAGCGACGCCGACCGGATCGTGGCCATCGGCTCCGACGGCATGATGAATGCCGTGCGTCTGGCGCGTCATGCCGTGCTGAAGCCCTACCTCAAGGCCCAGCACCGCGCGCTGGGGTCGATCAACTCGCCCATGCAATGCATGATGAAGGAGATCTGCGCCCAGTGCCTGCAGCTCCACAGGGATCCGGTGACGGGCAAGGAGACGGTTGTGTTCTCCTGCTTCAACCAGGACCAGGAGCTCGACCGCGTCGACTTCGCCAGCCTGCGTCAGCGACTGCGCCAGAACGGCGTGCAGGAAAAGATCGGCGCGCTCTGGATCGACCGGTCATTGCGCAAGATCGGCGCGCGCGCCTAGACGAAGACCTTCCGCGCCACGAGCACCAGCAGCGTACCCGAGGCGACGAGGATGGTCAGTAACGTCAGGGTGATGCCGGCCGACCGGCCGGCATTGATGTCGAGCGTGCTGGACAGTCCGTAGGCGTGAGCGATGCGGCCGACGATGAAGCAGGCACCCAGTGCGTGCACCAGCCAGCGCGGGCCGCCGCAGATTTCGAGCAGCGCCAGCAGCACCAGTACCAGCGCGGCATACTCGGCAAAGTTCCCGAACACACGGGCCATGCGACTGAGCCCCGCGTCGCCGCCGTCGCCGATGCTGACGCGGGTCGCCATGCGCTGGCGGACCACCAGCAGGGATAGCACCACACACAGCAGGCCGGTCAGGGCGGCATAGAAAGCGGTGACGAACGGCAGGGCCGGCATTGCCATGAAGAGACCTCCTAGGGAGCGCGGACGAAGCGGAACAGTACCTTGTCCTGGCTGTAGTAGCGGAGCTGGTCGACGATTTTCGGGAAATAGTCGCTGCCCACCGTCACCGGCATGAAGGCATCGAGCGCCAGCGGTCGCACCGAGACCGCGAAGCCCGCCTCGGAAAAGATCTTGGCGACGCGATCCAGCGAGTGATCGTAGATCGGGATCGACGAGGTCTCGGCAATCGCCTTGCGCCACCGGGGCCACACCGCGCTGTCGGTGTGGCAGCCCATGGCGGCGACATAGGCGCCGCCGGGACGCAAGGCTGCTTTCATGTCGGCGGCGTGAACCGCGAGATCGGGCAGCAGGTAGAGCACTTCGTGGCTAAAAGCATAGTCGAAGACGTGGCCGAGGGCTGCGGCGCTGTTGCCGGCGCGATAGTCGATCGGGCGCTGGCGCTTCAGCAGCTCGGCGCGCGCCACCGATTCGCGGGCGATGTCGATGCCGACGCCGGCGCGGAACGGATGGCGGTCGTACAGCATGCGCAGGAAGCCGCCCTGGTTGCAGCCATAGTCGAGGACGGTCGAGTCGCGAAGATCCTCAGGCACGGATACGTCGATCATGCGCCGCCAGATCGGCGCATGGGCGGCGCCCATGGCTTCTTCATCCGCCGGATTGCGATTCCAGGTCGAGATCGTGCCGCTGCGCTGCATGCCGCCCTCCCTCGTGAGGAGGGAAGCCTATCACGCCCGGCCGCGCCAAGGACGGATCAGAAGTGGTCCGGCGATCAGCGCGCCGAAGGTGATCATGCCGACGGCGATGGCGGTGAAGACGCCATGCAGGCCCCAGCCCAGGATTTCCACTGCATACCAGCCGCCCACGGTCGCCACGATCAGGCGGGCGATGCCGGCCGCGAAGGGCGGCGCCATGCGGTTGGCGCCCTGGCTCGCGAAGGAGAGCGTCATGCCGACGCCGAACAGGCAATAGAACGGCGCCACATGCGTGATGTAGGAGACGGTGGCCGCGACGACGTCGGGGTCGCTGGTGAACAGCCGCGCCCAGCCCTCCGGCACGAGGGCCACGATCCAGCCGAAGGCGCCGATGCCGAGGCCGGCCACGAGGCTGCCGAACCAGGCGGCCCGCACCGCGCGCCGCCAGTCGTTGGCGCCGGCCGCCACGCCCACGATCGTGGTGAGGCCCGAGCCGATGCCGAAGGCCAGCGGCACCAGCATGAATTCCAGCCGCACGCCGATGCCATAGCCAGCGAGGGCGGCGACGCCGAAGCGGCCGACCAGGCCGGTCACCATCATGGCGGTGAGATTGGCGGTGAAGGCCGAGAAGGAAGCGATCAGGCCGACTTTCAGGATGTCCCAGAACAGCCGGCCCTGTAGCGAGAGTCCACCCAGCCCTGGCGTGAAGCCGAGCTTGCCGCCCCACAGGGCGCGGGCCTGCAGGAGCGCCGACACGGCCGACGTGAGGACCGCGGAAACCGCCGGGCCCGCCATGCCGAGGCCCGGCCAGCCGCCGATGCCCAGCGCCAGCACGTAGGAGAGCGGCACCTGGACGAGCGACGAGATCAGCATGTAGCGGCCCGGGGTGGCGGCATCGCCGCCGCCGCGCAGCAGCGCCGACAGGAAGAAGTTCGCCCAGATCGCGAGTGAGCCCGTGAACAGGACGTTGGAGTAGGTGAGGGCGTGCTCGAGTGCGCGGCCCTCGCCGCCCAGCAGCCTGTAGAGGGAGGGCGCCACGGTCCAGGCGAGCAGGGTGAACAGCATCGCGAGCACCGCGCCCAGGACCAGCGCGTGCAGGATCAGGGCGCGCGCATCGTCGCGACGGCCGGCGCCCAGTGTGCGCGCCATCGCGGCTGCGACGCCGCCGCCCATGCCGCCCGCGGCCATCATCGTCATCATCATCATGAGCGGAAAGACCAGCGCAAAGCCTGCCAGCGCCTCGGTGCCCAGCTTGCCGAAGATGAAGGTCTCGGCGATGGCCACGAAGGTCTGCACCACCATCACGGCCGTGGTCGGGCCGGCGAGCTTCAGCAGGCTGGAGCCGATGGGGGCGGTCAGCAGGGGATGGACGGCGACCTGGGACAGGGGAGGTACTCCACGAATTTAAGTGCATATGCACCCTACCAAGGTGCGCTGGCCTGTCACCTGACAAAACCCCTTGGGCCCATTAGCTTTCGACCATGAGCGAAAAAGAGCGTCCCCTCGCCAAGCCCTCCGTCCAGGTCGAGAACGACAGGGTGATCGTCACCGAATGGCGGTTCCCGCCCGGCGGCCATACCGGCTGGCACCGCCACAACCACGATTACGTCGTGGTGCCGGTGACGACAGGCGAACTGCACATCTATGACGGCAAGACGACGGTGCCGGCCCCGCTCCGGGCCGGCGTCTCCTACGCCCGGCAGATCGGGGTCGAGCACGACGTCATAAACCCCAACGACTTCGAGTTCGTCTTCGTGGAGATCGAACTCAAGCCTTGATCATGGCAGCACGCCGATCAGCTTGCCGATTTCCGAGAACTCCCAGACGCAACCGGCGCCATGCGTGCCGAGATCGTGACGGATGCCATCGGCATCGATCACGTGGTCGGAATCGCCGGGCTCGATCCGAATGCCGTTGAGAAGCAAAGCGTTGGCCGCCCACTGCACGCGAGGTTTGGCGACGGACGCGACGACAACGGGCGCCGCGACACCGGACACCTGGGCGCAATAGGTAACGCGCGGCTCGCGCCGCTGGCGCGGCGGCCCGACGAGGCAGACGGTTTCGAGTGCCGATATCGACAGGTCGATGCGCCGTCCGGCGATGGCGCGCGACTTTTTAACGGCCGGCCCGTGGCGGCGAAGGACCGCCTGCGGCTTCTTCTGCGGTGGGCGGCGGAGCTTGCGTTTACTGCGCGGTTTCATGGCGACCCCAGGTATTGAATGGGACTTCCCGGCAAGGTCCAGGTGACGGCGCCGCCGTTCGCAGGATCGAGCGTCTCGGCGGTGAAGAGCAACACATTCTGGGTCGGCGGCGTACAATTGTCGTATTCCCAGTGCCATGTCAGGCGCAGCGTCACGGCCTGCTCGAACGCCGTGATCTGGGCTGGGGTGGCGATGAACTTGTCGGCGTACTCGTTGTTGGGCACCGGGTTCGCCGGGGTGGGATCGGGAACGATGCCGTACTCCGCAGTGCGCTGGAAGCAGTAGCGCGAGTCGCAACCCGTGAAGGCGGCTTGGATGTCGATCGAGGTCGCCGCGAACTTTTCATAGTAAGAGACCACCTTTGACGGAAGCGGGGTGCCGCAAGGATCTTCCCGGGCGGCGTCGGTGGTGATCCGGGCCATGATGACGTGACCGGCTGGAACCGGCTTCGCGCCGTTCAGGTTGTTGAGCTGGACGATGAACTCGAAGAAGGAAAAACCGTGCCGAAAGCCCGCACGTACCCTCTCGTTGGGCGGAACCACGGCGCCGGGTTGGGCCCATCTAACGTAATTGGCGGCAGCCTCGTAGACCTTGACGACATTCGGCGGCCGAACGGGCGGTCCGGCCGGCCGATAGCTCTGCACGCAGGTCCGCACCACGGGATCGGGCAGCACGGTGAACCCTACATAGCCGGCAGGTGCTGGCATGGCCTGACCTCCTTCTAGCCGGTGCGACGGCGCGGTCGCCCTTTGCTGTCTTCTCGCCGCCGCGCGCGCTTCTCGCACTGGCAACCTTCCGACGTTGTCACGTAGCCGGCGCGCAGGATCGCGAGGTACTCGAGGATGGTGAGCACCGACGAATCGGGTCTTTCGAATGGCTGGAAGGTAATGGTTCGGGTGACGTGGGTCATCGCGTGCTCTTTGTTCAAGCCCATGTAGTGGTCCTGCCATGGCCGCGACCCGTTGATGGTGACGCGGTTCGTCCGTGCGAACAGGCGAATACAGGCGGCGTTGCCGCTGTTCTTCACCTTGCGCAGCGCGTGCGTCAGCTCATGCGTGAGGATATGCGGGCTGTCGGTGTCGTAGCGATCTATGCCGACGAGCATGCGTTGGCCCTCATTGGCGCTGACGCGGGACTGGCGCCAGTGCGTGGGATTGTCGGTCGTCCCGACCAGGACGTACCATTCGTCGAGAAAGATCACGATCAATCGACCGGCGCCGACCTTCTTGGCGATCTGGCGATGGATGCCGAGCAGGCTTGCCTGGACATCGTCGAGTTGCGCTTCAAACGGAGGCGCCACGGCACGAGGAATACGCCCGACGCGGGCGATGTATTCCCGGACGAGGGGATCGAGTTCGCGCTGTATGCGCTGATCCGCGGCCTTTGCCGGATCGAGCGCGAATTCCTCGAAGTTGAGGTGAATGCAGTAGCGGTCGAACCAACTGCGCGCCTCGTCAATGCGCTGGCTCGCCGATGCGTCGGTCCATGCCGTGCCCGGAATGCGATACCAGGTGATGTCGGCGCGCGCCTCGCAAACCATCTGGAACGGTCCGATGGCGCGATCATTGCGCACAGCGTCGTCGAGAAAACGCACCTGCATCGGTCGCTCCGAGCTGGACGTCTGGTTGTGGAAGGGCAGTCGCACTCAGCCGTTCCGAGCAGGCAGGCTAAATCCGCGGGGATGCCGGATCAAGGTCCCAGTTGGTCGGACTGGGTTCATCGTCACAACCCAACGATTTCGAGTTCATTTTCAGGGAAATTGAGTTCAAGACCTGACGGGAACGGGGGGCAGACCCCGCCCGGGCGCACGTTGACTTGGGCCCTGCCAAGCCTCATATGAAGGCCGCCAGCGGTCCGGCCCGATCCACGAGCCTTATGAGACCGCTCCAAAGTCCAGCGGATAGAATGGACTAAACCACGGAAATTAAATGAGTTTTGAGAGTTTGGGGCTGAGCGCCCCGGTACTGCAGGCAGTCGCCGACAAGGGTTACACGACGCCCACCCCCATCCAGGAGAAGGCCATCCCCATCGTCCTGATGGGCCGCGATGTCCTCGGATGCGCCCAGACGGGCACCGGAAAGACCGCCTCCTTCGTCCTGCCGATGATCGATATTCTCTCGCAGGGCCGCGCCAAGGCGCGCATGCCGCGGACGCTCATCCTGGAGCCGACCCGTGAATTGGCGGCCCAAGTGGCCGAAAACTTCGAGACCTACGGCAAGTACAACAAGCTCAACATGGCGCTGCTGATCGGCGGCGTGAGCTTCCCCGACCAGGAACGCGCTCTGGAGCGCGGTGTCGATGTGCTGATCGCGACCCCGGGCCGCCTGCTCGACCACTTCGAGCGTGGCGGCATTTTGTTGAATGACGTCAAGATCCTGGTGATCGACGAAGCCGACCGCATGCTCGACATGGGGTTCATCCCCGACGTCGAGCGTATCGTCGCCACCCTGCCGACGCTGCGCCAGACCCTGTTCTTCTCGGCCACCATGCCGCCGGAGATCAAGCGGTTGGCCGACCGCTTCCTGAGCAACCCGAAGGAAGTCACCGTCTCGCCGCCGGCCTCGGCCAGCAACACGATCGTCCAGGGGATGATTGTCGTTCCCGAGGACGACAAGCGCGACGCGCTGCTGGCCCTGATCAAGAGCCAGGAAGTGAAGAACGCGATCGTGTTCTGCAATCGCAAGCGCGATGTCGCCACGCTCCACACCACGCTGAAGAAGCACGGCCTCAATGCCGGCGCCCTGCACGGCGACATGAGCCAGCCGGCGCGTACCGAGACGCTGGAGAAGTTCAAGGCCGGCGACATCCAGATCCTGGTCGCCTCCGACGTGGCCGCGCGCGGCCTCGACGTCCAGGACATGAGCCACGTCTTCAATTACGACGTGCCGTTCTCGCCCGAGGACTACGTCCATCGCATCGGCCGCACCGGCCGCGCCGGCAAGATCGGTCATTCCTTCACGCTCGCCGCGCCGTTCGAAGGCGGCCTGATCGAGGCGATCGAGAAGCTGATCGGCACGACCATCCCGCGCATTGAAATCCCGGGCCTGGAAGTCATGCAGCTCGAGGCCGGCGACGGCCGTCGTCGTGGCCGCGGCGGTCGTGGTGGCCGTGGTGGTGGACGCCCTGGTGCTGCTTCCGGCGACAAGCCGCGCGGCCCGCGCCGCGAGCCCCGTGAACATCGCGAGCCGCGTCCGGAGGTTTCGGCGGAGCCGCAGGCGGTTGCCGGCGAGGCGCCCCGTGAAGCTTCCCGTGACGCTGCCCATGAGCCGCGGCCGGAACGGGCGCCGCGCGAGCGCCGTCCCGAACGCGCGCCCCGCGACCATGCTCCCCGTGAACATGCTGCCCGTGAACATGCTCCCCGCGAGCCGCGTGCCGAGCGTTCGGCCCAGCCGCCCCGGGAACGACAGTCTGAGCGTCGCCCCGAACGTAGTCACGAGCGCCGCTCCGAGCCGCGGCGCGACCGCGACGACGGCGGTGCCGCGCCCAAGGGTCTCGGCGATCACGTGCCGGCTTTTCTGGCGCGCCAGCCGCGCTAGAATAGCGGTCGATGCAGACCATCTTCGTCATGGTGAAATGCGAACTCGGCAAAGCCTATGAGGTTGCCGACGACGCGGTCACGGTCGAGCAGGTGTCGGAAGTCTATTCGACCTCCGGCCAGTACGACCTCCTGATGAAGTGCTATCTCGACGACAAGACCGACATCGGCCATTTCGTCACCAGCAGGATCCAGACGCTGGCCGGCGTGAAGGACACTTTCACGCTCATCACCTTCAAGGCCTTCTCCTGACGACGGCCACGCCGCGGAGGCACCTTCCGCGCGGGGAGGATTTCCTGCTCCTGCCGCCGGCGATCCAGCCCTACGCCTATCGCATCGTCGATCAGCTGTTCGCCCACCGCGTGATCCGCCGCGGGCCCGCGTCCCACGATCTGCCGCGTGGTGAGGAGATCGCACCGCGTTACCTCGTCGACGGCCGCGAGCACGATGTCGCCTCGTTCATGGACCGCAACGTGATCTCGGGCCTGCTGGTGATCCGGCACGGCAAAGTGGTTCTGGAATGTTATGGGCTCGGGCTCGGCGAGAACGATCGCTGGTCGACCATGTCGACCGTGAAGTCGATGACGGCGATGCTGGTCGGCGCGGCCGTGCACGACGGCGCCATCGCCTCGATCGACGAGCCGCTCACGCGCTATTTGCCGGCATTGCGCGGCTCGGCCTATGAGGGCGTGACGCTGCGCCATGTCATGACCATGTCGTCGGGCGTGCGCTGGAACGAGGACTATACGGACCGAAATTCCGACGTGAACCGCTACAGCAAATCGCTGGCCGACAAGGTGCCGGGCGGTGTGCTGCGGCTGATGGCATCCCTGCCGCGCGCGCATCAGGCCGGCAGCACTTTCCTCTACAATTCCGGCGACACCTATCTTTTGGGCGCGGCGCTCACCCAGGCGATCGGCAAGCCGCTGGCCGACTACATGTCGGAAAAGATCTGGCAGCCCGCCGGCATGGAATGCGATGCCTTCTATACGCTCGAGAGCGAGGGCGGCCAGGAGATTGGCGGCAGCCGCGCCGGCATGGTGTTGCGCGACTTCGGCCGCTTTGGCCTGTTCGTCCTGGGCGACGGCATGATCGACGGCAAGCGCGTGCTGCCCGAGGGCTGGGTCGAGGCCGCGGCGACGCCGGCCTTTGCGCTGGAAACGCCGCCGATCATCGACATTACCCACTACGGTTTTAGCTGGTGGCTGGGCCAGGGCGTGATGGCGGCGCTCGGCCATGCCGGCCAGCGTATCGACATCTTCCGCGACGAGGGCCTTGTGGTGGTGACGCTGGGCGCCTTCCCGCAGCCGCTCTACGCGCCGCCCGCCGACCACAACCGCCGCAACGAAGTGGTCGCTTTCACCAACGCGGTGCGGGCGACATGAGCGGCGGCCAGGCGGTCCTTGCCATTTGGGTCGACATCGATCCCGCCGACGATTCCCTCTTCGAGCACTGGCACAGCCGCGAGCATGTCCAGGAGCGGGTCGGTTGCCCCGGCTGGCTGCGCGGCTCCAGGTTCAAGGGTGTCGACACGCCCGGTCGCTATCTCCTCTTCTACGACGCGGAGACGACGGCGGCGTTCGAGAGCGCCGAATACTATGCGCGCCTTGGCGATCCGACCGAGATGAGCCGCGCCATTTTTCCGAAGTTCCGCGATACCTGGCGCACCGTCTGCACCGTCGAGCAGCGCTGGGGCGACGGCATCGGCGCCGCCGTCCTCACGCTGCGCACGTCGGTCGGCAACGTCGCGCCCTTCGAAACACTAGCCGGGTTGCAGACGGCGCGTGTCGACATGCTGGCGGGCCAGGCCAACCTCGGTCAGGCCCATACGGCGGAGAAGGACCTGCGCGCCGCGCCCGATCGTCAGATCGAACGAGCGCTGGTCGCCTTCTTCTGGTCGGTCGAGGCAGCCCAGGCGGCGCGTGCCCGGCACGCGCCCGAGGGCGAGGTCTTCGCTCTCCGACACACCGTGTCGAAGAGCGACCTCGTTTAGTTAATTGATGAGGCCGTAGAACTTCCCGGCGTTGGTGCAGGTGATCATCTTGACCTGCTCGGCCGGGACCTCGGCGAACTGCTCCTTGATGTATTTGTCCGAGTGCGGCCACACGCCGTCGCCATGCGGGTAGTCGGAGCCCCACATCAGGCTTTCCGCGCCCATGTCGTCGATCAGCTTCGCGCCGATGCGGTCGAACTGGAACGTGGCCTTGCACTGGCGGCGCCAGTAATCCGACGGCTTCATTTTCAGGCCGAGGTCGGTGAAGCGGTCCTCCCACTCGAAATCCATGCGGTCGAGCGCGTAGGGGATCCAGCCCGAGCCCGATTCGCCGAAGGCGATGCGGACATTGGGGTAACGCTCCAGCACGTTGGCGCCGATGATGGCGGCCAGGATGTTTACCAGGTTCATCTGGAAGCCCGAGACGATGGTGAAGAACACCGACCGGCCGACGCGGCCGGGGTACTTCTCGATCGTGTTGGGCGGCACGGCAGGGAAGGTGTGGAAGTGCAGCGGCAGCTGCACGTCGTTCACCGCTTTCCACAGCGGCTCCCACATCGGGTGCCACATCGGCTCCATGTCCCACGAGCAGGAAAGCTCCAGCCCCTTGATGCCCATCTTGGCGACGCGATGGATCTCCTTCACCGCCGCGTCGATGTCGCCGTAGGGCAGGCAGGCGAGGCCGATGTGCCGGTCGGGATAGTGGCTGCAGAAATCCCTTAGCCAGTCGTTGTAGATCAGCAGCATCTGGTTGGCCGCGTCCTTGTCGTTGAGGCGGCTGGCGGCACCCAGGATGCCGTAGATGACCTCGGCATCGACGCCGTCGCGGTCCAGGTCCTTGATCCTGAGATGCGGATCGGAGACGCGGCGGATGTCCTTGGCGCCATCCTCGTAGAGGCCGGTCTCGGCCATGATGTCGACGCGGTGATGCTTGCCCTTGACGTATTTCGAGCCGGCCGGGCCGACGCCATTCTTGAAGCCGAAAGTGGCGCCGCTCTTGGCCGTCCACTTCGGCCCCTCGTCGGTATCGACGACGTAGGGCATGCGGTCCTTGAGGGCGCGGGGCGCCATCGACGTGAACAGGTCCGGCGGCATCCAGGGAAGGTCGAGATGGCTGTCGGCCGAAATACGCTTGTATTGCATGGCGTCGTGCTCCCGGTGGATTTGTTGGCTAAAGTATGCGCGTCGCGTCGCAGGCTGGGCAAGGGCAGGATGGAAGAGTTCGACTACATCGTCGTTGGGGCTGGTTCCGCAGGGTGCGTGCTGGCCAATCGCCTGTCGGCCGATCCCGGCAAGCGGGTGCTGGTGCTGGAGGCGGGCGGCAAGGACAACTGGATCTGGTTCCACATTCCGGTCGGCTACCTCTTCGCCATGGGCAACCCGCGCGCCGACTGGATGTTCCAGACCGAGAAGGAGCCCGGGCTGAACGGCCGTGCGCTGAACTATCCGCGCGGCAAGGTGATCGGCGGCTGCTCGGCGATCAACGGCATGATCTCCATGCGCGGCCAGGCGGCGGACTACGACCACTGGCGGCAGCTCGGCCTCACCGGCTGGGGCTGGGACGACGTGCTGCCGGTCTTCAAGAAGCTCGATGGCCACTTCCAGGGCGACACCGAGCACCACGGCGGCTCGGGCGAGTTGCGCGTGGAGGAGATGCGGCTGAAGTGGGACGTGCTCGATTCCGTGATCGCGGCGGCGGCCGAGATGGGCATCCCGAAGACCTCCGACTTCAACACCGGCGACAACAACGGCGCGGGCTACTTCCACGTCAACCAGAAGCGCGGGCTCCGCGTGTCCGCGGCCAAGGCGTTCCTGAAGCCGGTGCTCGCCCGGCCCAACCTCAAGCTCAAGACCGGCGTACTGGTCGAGAAGGTCCTGTTCGAGGGCAAGCGCGCCGTGGGCGTGCGCTTCCGCCAGAACGGCCAGATCGTCGAGGCCCGCGCCAAGGGCGAGGTCATCCTGTCGGCGGGTGCCATCGGCTCGCCGCAGATCCTGCAGCTCTCCGGCGTCGGCCCGGCCGAGTGGCTGGGCGAGCACGGCATCGCGCCGGTGCTCGATCGCCAGGGCGTTGGCCGCAACCTGCAGGACCATCTGCAGCAGCGCGCCATCTTCAAGGTGACGGGCGCCAAGACGCTCAACACGACTTACCATTCGCTGATCGGCCGCGCCCTGATGGGCATGGAATATGCTTTGTTCCAGAAGGGGCCGCTCACCATGGCGCCCTCGCAGCTCGGCATCTTCACCACCTCCTCGCCCGACTATGAGCGGGCCAACATCGAGTTCCACGTGCAGCCGCTGTCGCTCGACAAGTTTGGAGAACCCCTGCACCGCTTCCCGGCCATCACGGTGAGCGCCTGCAACCTGCGCCCGACGTCCCGCGGCACGGTCCAGCTGCGCTCGGCCGATCCCGGCGCCAAGCCCAGGATCGCGCCCAATTACCTGGCCACCCCGGAGGACAAGCGCGTCGCGGCCGACGCGATCCGGGTCACGCGCCGCCTGATGAAGCAGCCGGCGCTAAGTCCCTTCCGGCCGGAGGAATACCTGCCGGGCCCCAGCGTCGGCGACGACGATGCGTCGCTGGCCAAGGCCGCGGGCGACATCGGCACCACCATCTTCCACCCCGTCGGCACGGCCAAGATGGGCCTGCCCTCCGACCCGATGGCGGTGGTGGATGAAAGACTCCGGGTCATCGGGCTAAAAGGCCTCCGGGTGGTCGACGCCTCCATCATGCCGACCATCACGTCGGGCAACACCAACACACCGACCATCATGATCGCCGACAAGGCGGCCCGGATGATCCTCGAGGAAGGAAAGTAGACCATGCGCCATCGTCTTCTCGGACTGCTCGCCGCCTGCGCGCTCGCGGCTCCTCTGGCCGCGGCTGCGCAACAACCCAAGACGCTGCGCGTGGTCATGCATTCGGACCTGAAGATCCTCGATCCGATCTGGACCACGGCCTTCATCGTGCGCAACCACGGCTACATGATCTACGACACGCTGTTTGCGCTGGACGGTAATCTCCAGATCAAGCCGCAGATGGTCGACACCTGGACGGTCTCGCCCGACAAGCTCACCTGGACCTTCACGCTGCGCGACGGCCTGGAATTCCACGACGGCCAGCCTGTCACCACCGAGGACGTGCTGGCGTCGCTGAAGCGCTGGGCCGTGCGCGACGGCCTGGGCCAGATCCTGTGGGCCAAGCTGGCCGATGCCAAGGCGGTCGATGCCAAGACCTTCCAGCTCGTGCTCAAGGCGCCGACCGGCGTCGTGCTGCAGGCGCTGGCCAAGCCCTCGGGCAATCCCTTCATCATGCCCAAGCGCGTCGCCGAGACGCCGCCGGGCGACCAGATCAAGGAGTTCGTGGGCTCCGGTCCCTTCATCTTCAAGGCCGACGAGTGGAAGCCCGGCGACAAGACCGTCTACGTCCGGAACCCCAAGTACAAGCCGCGCGCCGAGCCGGCGTCGGGCCTGGCTGGCGCTAAGCTCGCCAAGGTCGACCGCGTCGAATGGCTGGCAATGCCCGATCAGCAGACGGCGGTGAATGCCCTGTCGGCGGGCGAGATCGATATCATCGAAACGCCGCAGCACGACCTCTATCCGCTCCTGAAGAAGGACCGGAACGTGGCGCTCACCGCCACCAACAAGTGGGGCAACCAGTACATCTACCGCTTCAACCAGCTCCACAAGCCGTTCGACAATCCCAAGGTCCGCCAGGCCATGCTCTACGGCCTCAACCAGAAGGACTTTCTGAACGGCGTCATCGGCGACCCCGAGTACTACACGGTCTGCAAGGCCATGTTCATGTGCGGCGGCCCCTACGAGACCACCGCGGGCTTCGCCGACAAATACGAGAGCGACTTCGCGAAGGCCAAGCAGCTCCTCACGGAAGGCGGCTACGACGGCACGCCCGTCGTGCTGATGCATTCGACCGACCTCTATGTGCTGACCAACATGGCGCCGATTGCCAAGTCGCTGATGGAGAAGTCCGGCCTCAAGGTCGACATGCAGTCGATGGACTGGCAGACGCTGGTCAGCCGCCGCGCCAAGAAGGACGCGCCGGACAAGGGCGGCTGGAACGTCCTGATCACCTCGACCTCGGGCGCCGATTCGCTCGACCCGCTGACCTACAGCTTCATCGGCGCCACCTGCGACAAGGCCTGGTTCGGCTGGCCCTGCGACGACGAGTTGACCCGTCTGCGCAACGCCTTCGCCGACGAGACCGACGAGGCGAAGCGCAAGGAGATCGTCGAGAAGATCCAGCTTCGTGCCGCCGAGGTGCCGACGCATGCCTTCCTCGGCCAGTACAACAACGCCATGGCGATCCGCAAGGAAGTGGCCGGCAGCGTCGTCTCGCCGGTGCCGGTGTTCTGGAACATCGAGAAGAGGTGACTCAGCCGAGGGGCGGCGGAATCCTGCAACCGTCGACCCAGGTCGGCGCGGGGTCGGTCTCGGTGCGGCCGTTCGGCACCATCAGCGCATAGTCGCCCGGCGGCACGTCGAACACCGACACCATGATCCAGGCCTCGCCGGTCTGGAGGATCGCGCCTTCGTCGGGTGTCGACTCATCCGTCTGGATGCCGCCGACGCCGATCTTCTCGTTGAACAGCTGGCCCGTGGCGTTGGTCAACGTGAGCCGCCGCGGCGTCACGATGATGGCGGTGTTGCTGCGGTTGATGATCTCGTAATCGACCATGACCAGGCCCTGGCCCGCCGAGGGTGCGAGGCGGCGGCCGTCGGCGGATTCGTAAAAGTTGAACCAGGCGACATCGCGCACCAGCGTGACGGCACGGCCGTTCGCCACGCCGTGGCTCATCGCAGTGCAGGGCGGGGCGCGTTCGTAGGCCGCCCGCGCGTCGCGCTTGAACTTGTCCTCGCTGAACAGGGCGTTCATCGCCAGGTTGGAGCCGGCCGAGGTCGCCAGAGAGGTGGCGATGGCGATCGGCGTGATCACGCAGCCGCCGCACAGCACCGCCGCGAGCGCCGCGCCAACCAAGGGGATGGCATGCCTCAATTACGCGCCTTGAAGGCGAATTCGGCGCCGGCACGGATGCCGGTCGGCCAGCGCGCGGTCACGGTCTTGAGCTTGGTGTAGAAGCGCACGCCCTCCATGCCGTAGACGCCGTGGTCGCCGAAGATCGAGGCCTTCCAGCCGCCGAAGCTGTGATAGGCCACCGGCACCGGGATCGGCACGTTGATGCCGACCATGCCGATCTGCACATTGTTGGCGAAGGCCCGCGCGGCATCGCCGTCGCGGGTGAAGATCGCGGTGCCGTTGCCGTAGGCATGGTCGTTCACCATCTTCACCGCCTCGTCGAAGCCCTTGGCGCGCACCACCGACAGCACCGGCCCGAAGATCTCGTCCTTGTAGATCGTCATGTCGGTGCTCACGTTGTCGAACAGGCAGCCGCCCATGAAGTTGCCCTTCTCGTAGCCCTGCAGCTTGAGGCCACGGCCGTCGACCACCAGTTTGGCGCCTTCCTTCACGCCCTGATCGACGTAGCCCATCACCTTGTCGCGGTGCTGGCGCGTCACCAGCGGACCCATCTCGGACTGCGGATCGAGTCCCGGCCCGACCTTGAGCGCCTGGACGCGCGGCGCCAGCTTCGCCATCAACCTGTCGCCGACGTCGCCCACGGCGACGGCGACCGAGATCGCCATGCAGCGTTCGCCCGCGGCGCCATAGCCCGCGCCGATCAGCGCGTCGGTCACCTGGTCGAGGTCGGCGTCGGGCATGATCACCATGTGGTTCTTGGCACCGCACAGCGCCTGCACGCGCTTATTCCGCCCAGTGCCGGTGTGATAGACGTACTGGCCGATCGCGGTGGAGCCCACGAAGGAGATCGCGGGGACGTCGGGATGATGCAGCAACGCATCGACCGCCACCTTGTCGCCGTTCAGCACCTGGAAGATGCCTGGAGGTGCGCCGGCCTCGGCGAACAGTTCGGCCAGCAGCATCGGTGCGCTGGGGTCCTTCTCTGACGGCTTCAGGATGAAGGCATTGCCGCAGGCCACCGCCATGGCGCCCATCCAGCACGGGATCATGATCGGGAAGTTGAACGGCGTGATGCCGGCCACCACGCCCAGCGGCTGGCGGATCGACCAGCTGTCCATGTCGGAGGCGACCTGCTCGGTGAAGTCGCCCTTCATGTGATGGGCGATGCCGCAGGAGAATTCGACCACCTCGAGCCCGCGGCCGACCTCGCCTTTGGCGTCCTCGAAGGTCTTGCCGTGCTCGAGCGACATCAGGCGCGCGAGATCGTCGATGCGCTTCTCGACCAGGCCTTTCAGGTTGAACATCACGCGCTGGCGGCGAAGTGGAGGCGTCGCGGCCCAGGCGACCTGCGCCTTCTTCGCGAGTTGCACGGCATCGTCGATCTCGGCCCCGGAGGCGAAGGCCACCATCGCCGTCACCTCGCCGGTTGCCGGGTTGGTGACATCGCCCTGCCGGCCGCTGGTGCCCGCGACCCGCTTGTTGCCGACGAAATGTCCGATCCTGCCCGCCATGATTTCCTCCGCGCTTTGTCGCTTTCTAGCACGGCGATGGGACATTTTCCCGTACGCTAAGGCGCGACGGCGATGTCGCGGCCGGAAGCATCGAAGTCGTTGGCGACGTTGGTGAATTCGTCGTCGGCCGGCGCCGTCTCATGTCCCGCAAAACGGGACATTTGTGAAATGCGGCGTTCGACCTCGGCGGCGACGCGCGCCTCGAAATCGTCTTTCGCTTCGCGTTGTTTCTCCGCGCGCAGCGCCTCGGCGTCGGCCTGCTTCAGGAGATAGAGATCGAGGGCACGGTCGCGCCGCGTGACGTCGCCAACGCGCTTGCCGCGATAGAACACCGGGCGGACCTCGACATGTTCGGCGGCCAGCACGACGTTCTCGATGGCCTGGCGCCGGCGCGTCTCGACGATCTCGCAGCAGCGTCGATCGAAGGCGGGATTGGTCTTGCGCCAGCGGCTGACCGTGCGCCGGTCGATGCCGGTGCGGGCCGCCGCTTCGACGATGCTGCGGCAGCGCCTGAAGTGGGTGAGAAACGCCGCCTGACGACGACCCGGTGTCGAGAGCCGTTCGGGCCGTGCAATGGCACGGTCGACCAGCGTCCTCGGTTCTTCCGGCACTGAATCGGAGGCGGGCAGGGGAGCGGCCTCGGCCTCCGGCTTCTCCTTGGGCGGCTCGTTCATGCCGACCCAGGCCGGCATCTTCAGCCGCTGTTGCGCCCAGCGGGTCAGCGCCGCTTCGCTCCGCTGCTCGGCGGTGGGCTTGTCGCATTCCCGCACCAGCGCCTCGAGCTGGGCGCGGTCCATGTTGCGGTAGAAGGCCGGAACGAAGGCCGGACCGAAATTGACGAGGTGATAAAGCGCTTCTTCGGGTTTCATGGGATCTCCTCGAGAGGACATAAATCGTCTATAGGACTATCCTATCCGTCCGTCAAGAGGGACCGTTTCCGCTGTCTGGCAAAAAGAGAGAGAGGCTGCCCGAGGCAGCCTCTCGTCTCTGGTCGGCAGGTCGACCCGGCTAAGCCAGTGCCGCCGCCTTGATGACCGACGCCACGGCCTCGGGCTTCGACACGTAGATCGCATGACTGCCAGGGCTTTCGACGACAGTCGATCCGGCGCGCTTGGCCATGTGGCGCTGCGCCGGCGGCGGGATCATCCCGTCGTCGCTCGCCACCAGGTACCAGCTCGGTTTCGTCTTCCAGGCGGGCGTCGTGACCGCGCCCTCGAGGGCCGCGATGCCCCAAGGCACCTGGGAATCGGCCATGAAAGCGGCGGTCTCCTTGTCGACGTCCCCAGCGAAGGCCGCCGCGAACTTGGCCTTGTCGAGGAAAAGGTAGCCGTCCTGCGGCGGCAGGATCGGCGGCACCGGCGCGCCAGGCGGCGGATCCTTGATCAGGGACGCGACGGATTCGCCGGCGTCGGGCGCGAAGGCCGTGATGTAGACGAGCTTGGCCACCTTGGGATCATTGCCCGCCTCGGTGATGACGACGCCGCCGTACGAATGACCGACCAGGACGACGGGGCCGTCCGCGTCCTTGATTACCTGCCGGGTGGCGGCGACATCTCCCGCCAGGCTGGCCGTTGGGTTCTGCACGACGCTCACCTTGTAGCCGTCCTTCTTCAGGGCCTTGTAGACACCGCCCCATCCGGCGCCGTCGACAAAACCGCCGTGAACGAGAACGACGGTCGGACGTTCGTTTGCCATGCTTCTCTCCTCAGGTTGACTCATTGCTCTCCCGTCACGCGCGCGGCCTCGAACAGGAACCAGGTCCTCGTCTCGGCCTCGTCGATCCAGGTCTCCAGGAAGCTCGAGGTGGCGATGTCGCCATGCTCGTCGCACAACGCATGGAGCTGGCGCAGGCGCTGCGCCAGTTCCTTGTTGTCGCCACGCAGCTCTGCCAGCATGTCGAGCGGCGTCACGTAGTCGTTGTCGTTGTCGAGGACGCGCTGCAGGCGGCCGATATGGCTGATCGACCTCAGGGTCGTGCCGCCGACCTTGCGCACCCGCTCGGCGATGGTGTCGGTCATAGCGAACATCTGGCCGGCCTGGTCGTCGAGAAGCAGGTGATAATCGCGGAAATGCGGGCCGGACATGTGCCAGTGGAAGTTCTTGGTCTTGAGGTATAGGGCGAAGATGTCGGCCAGCAGCAGCGTGAGCGCCGTCGACAGGTCGCGCGTCGCCTCGGCCGACAGGCTGGTCGGCGTGGACAGTGGCGCCTTGCGCCGTTCCCGAGGATCTTGCCCGATCGTCATGGTCAATTGCCTGCTTGGTCGCTGCGACTATGGTCGAATGCCCAGGCGCATTTCCTTGGCGTAATCCTGAAATTTCCTGAAAGGGCCTTGAGCCGGGCGAGGCCAGCTTGCACGCTGGACCAACTCCGGCTTGAAACCTGGGATATGGAATTCGGCGACCTGAAAATCGTTCCCGACCGGCGGGAACTGCTGGTTGACGGCACCGCCGTGCCGCTCGGCGCGCGGGCCTTCGACGTCGCGCGGCTGCTCGTGGAGGCGCAGGGCAAGCTCGTCACGAAGGACGAGATCATGCGCCGCGTGTGGCCGGGCACGATCGTGGAGGAAAACAGCCTGCAGGTCGCGATGTCGTCCCTGCGCAAGGCGCTGGGCGCGAGACGTGGGGCGATCCGGACCGTTTCCGGACGCGGCTACCAGATCGTCCGGGAAGGTCCGGCGCCGGTGGCGACGCCGCACAACCTGCCTTCCGTCAGTACCGAACTGGTCGGCCGAGACGGTGTGCTGCGCGATCTTGCCGCCCAGCTTGTCTCGCATCGCATCGTCACGCTCACCGGCGTCGGCGGCATCGGCAAGACGCGGCTTGCCATCGAGGCGGCGCGCACGCTGCTGTCCGATTATCCCGAAGGCGTCTGGGTGGTCGAACTGGCCACGCTGACCGACTCCGCCTCGGTGCCGCATGCCGTTGCTGCCGCGCTCGGCCTGGAGATGCCGGACAATCTTGCCGTGCCGAACCGCATCGCCTCGCTGCTCGGGTCGCGGAAACTGCTCCTGTTGCTCGACAATTGCGAGCATGTGGTCGACGCCGCCGCCGAACTGTCGCATGCCCTGGTGCGGGCCAACCCCAATCTTTCCATCCTGGCGACCAGCCGGGAACCGCTGCGAGCCGAGGGGGAGAGCCTGTACCGCGTCGGACCGCTGCAGACGCCGGCCGATGAGGTGAGCGGCACCGGCTCCTTGCTCGGCATCGGCGCCGTGGCGCTGTTCGCGGCCCGGACGCGCGCGCTCGATCCGGCGTTTCCGCCCGATGCCTCCTGCTTGTCGGTCATCGGCGCGATCTGCCGCCGGCTCGACGGCATCCCGCTCGCCATCGAGCTTGCCGCGGCGCAAGCGGCGACCCTGGGCGTGCAGGAACTGGCGCGTCGGCTCGACGACCAGTTCCGTGTGCTGACCGGCGGCTTCCGTACCGCCCTGCCACGTCATCGCACGCTGAAGGCGACCTTCGACTGGAGCTACGACCTGCTGAGCGACGGCGAGCGGCGCGGTCTCTGCCGGCTCGGCATCCTGGCCGGCCGCTTCACCCTCGACATGGCCGAAGCCGCCCTCTCGGCCCATGGCGGCACAATGCCGGTCGCGATCGAGATCGTCCCGGGCCTGGTGGCGAAATCGCTGGTCGTTTCCGAGACGATCGAGGGCAAGATGCACTACCGCCTGCTCGAGACGGTGCGCGCCTATGCGCTGGAGCGCCTCAAGGAAAGCGGCGAGTTCGACGCGCTGGCGCGCTGGCATGCGAACTACTGCCTGCGTCTGCTCGAAGGCACCGAGCTCGACTGGCAGGGTACGGCGAAGGCGGACACAGTCGGTGGGTTGGTCAACCCTCTCGGCAACGTCAGGGCGGCGCTCGATTGGGCTTTCTCGGCGGCCGGCGATCGCGATCTTGGCATGGCCCTCATCGTGGCGGCGGCGCCGCACTACATGCGCCTGTCGATGGCCAGAGAGTGCGCCGCCTATCTGGAACGCGCGCTTGCTGCGCTCGAGGCGGGCCGCCGGGCGGATCGCGGAGGTGCTGAGCGTCTGGAGATGAAGCTGCGCACAGCGCACGGCATCGCGTTGCTGAATACGGTGGTCGCCGGGCCCGAGATCGGGAAGGCCTTCGGACGTGCGCTCGAGCTCGCTGAACGCCTCGACGATTCCGATTACCGCCTGCGGGCCCTATGGGGCCTGTGCAATGCCTGCATCAACGAGGGCGATTTCATCACAAGCCGTGACCTGGCACGCCGCTTCCATGCGCTCGCGCAGGCGTCGACCGACCCCGGAGCGCTGCTCTATGCCACCCTGGTGCAGGGCGGTGCGCTGTTCTTGTCGGGCGACATGACGGGCGGGCTGGAGCTTGTCGAACGCGTTTGCAGGTCAACCGAGGCGCCGGCCGACCTGCCGTCATCGAGCCGATTCCTCTACAACCGGCATGCCATGGCCTTGGGCCTGTCCGGGTCGATCCTATGGCATCTGGGTCTTCTCGACCGGTCGCATCGCCGCCTGGGGCAAAGCATCGGCGAAGCATCCGCCAAGGACCATATCGTCACGCTCTGTGTGGTACTCGCCAATTGGGCGTGCACGCATGCGCTGTTGTGCGGCGATCTCGACGAAGCCGAACGTCATGTGTCGATGCTGCACGATCAATCGTCGCGCTATCGTCTCGAATTCGGGCTCGAATGGGCGGATTGCTGTCGTGCGGCGATCATCGTGCGGCGAGGTCGCATCTTCGAGGGCCTGCGGGGGATGCGCGACGTCTTTGCCCGTCCTCCGAAGGCCGCGGACCATCCGCGATATACGCCGCTGCGATTGATGTTCGCCGAGGCCCTGAGAGAAGCGGGAGAAGTCGACGAAGCGATGGAAGTAGTCGATCGCCTCGAAGAGCTGGCAATCCGCAAAGGTCATCCGGTCGCTCTGCCGGAATTCTGCCGGGTTAAGGCGGGCATCGTTCTGCAGCGCGGCGGCCCGGCGGCGGACGCCGAGGCGCTGTTGCGCCGGGGGCTGGCCTACGCACGCGCGCAGCAGAGCCTGTCATACGAGCTGCGCCTTGCGATCAGCCAGGTGCAGCTGCTGGGCAAGCCGGCGTTGCCCGGGCTGGCCGAGGTCTATGGCAAATTCAGCGAAGGTTTCGACACGGTCGATCTCAGGACGGCGAGCCGCCTGATCGACGGCAGGGATGCTGCTTCAGCCCATAGGCCGCCCGACTCTTCTGTTAAAGTGTCCAAAAAGGAACAAAATTGCCCTTGAGACGGGTGGTAGTCTCGATCACCTCACGAAGGAGCGTGACATGGCCCAAGTGCAGCCGACCGCGCCGGAAACCCGGCCAATTATCGCCAGCATCGATATCGCCGACCGGGTTCGCGACCTCACCGCGAGGGTCCTCGGCATCGCCCCGGACAGGGTCGTCGAGGCCGCCGACTTCGTCAGCGATCTCGGCGCCAGCAGCCTCGATCTCGTGGAACTCATCATGGCGATCGAGGATGCGTTCGGGATCGAGATCTCCGACAGCGCCGCCGAGCGGATCACCACGGTGAGCGAGCTGATGGCGTTCATTCGCAGCCAAGCGCCGGCGGCGGGGACGCGCCCGTAGCCGTCTCGGTCAGTCCGCCGTTACTTCAGCCCGCCGCTACTTCAGGCCATAGAATGCGAACTGCTGGTCGACTTCGGGATTGAGCGTGCGGGCAGCGGCCTGGTCGCCTTCGCCGCCCTTGGCGTCGCCCATCCCGATCCTGGCCAGGCCGCGGCCGAACAGGGCGGCGGCGCGGTTGGGGTCGATCTGCAGCGCGGCCTCGTATTCGTTCAGCGCCAGCGCCGGATCGCCCAGCTTCAGGTAGATGAAGCCGCGCGTGTCGCGGACGTCGAGATTGGCCGGCATGAGTTTCAGCGCGGTGTCGCAATCGGCCAGTGCCTGCAGGAGATCCTGGCCGGCGATGGCGCGTGCGAGGCAGCGGTTGTTGTAGGCGAGGCCGAAGCCGGGCTCGAGCGCAATGGCAGAGGTGTAATCGGCGATGGCCTTGGGGTATTCGGCCAGGGCGAAGCGCGTATAGCCGCGGTTGAAGAAGGCCACGGGGTTGTGGCGGTCGATGATGACCGCGGCGTCGAGGTCGCGGATGGCGAGGTCGAACTTGCGGTCGACGGAATGGATCGCCGCGCGGCTGGTCAGCGCCTCGACATTGCGCGGGTTGCGCTCCAGGGCCGCCGTGTAGTCGGCGAGCGCGGCCACGGTCTCGTTGCGCCTGGAGTGGATCACGCCGCGCTGGAAATAGGCCTCCGAGCTGGTGGGGGCGAGGGCGACGGCGCGGTCGAGGTCGGCCAGGCCGTGCCCGCTCTCGCCGAGTTGGCTGAAAGCCTCGCCGCGGCGGATCAGGGCCAGCACGTTGGTGGGCTCGAGCGCCAGCACCTTGTTGAAATCGGCGATGGCGCGTTCGTAGGAGCGCTTGCGGGTCGCCAGCAGGACGCCGCGCCCGAGGAAGGCCAGGGTCGCCTGGGGATCGAGACGGATGGCCTGGTTGAAGTCGTCCAGCGCCTTGTCGGTCTTGCCGACGGCATCGGACGCGACGGCGCGGCGGAACAGGTTGAGCGCGTCGGCATTCTGCGAATCGATCAGGCTGTCGTAGCGCCGCAGCGCCTCCAGGTAGTCGTCGCTCGCCATCACCTTTTCGCCCAGTGCCGCACGGGCGCTGCCGCGGACCAGGCGCGCCAGCGCGAGTTCGTCGGGCGTGAGCTCGCGGCCGATGATGGCGCGCGAACAGTCGGCATTGCGCCGCTCGGCATCCTCGGGTGTCGGAAACGGGCCTTCTACGCAGCGCTGGTAAAACATCCGCGTGGTGGGAGGCGTGGCCGCTGCTTCCGCCGCGGGCGGCACGGCAGGTGCCGGAGTCTGGGCGGTCGGAGTCTGGGCAGCCGGAGTCTGGGCAGCCGGAGCCGGTGCTGCGGGAGCGGGTGTGGCGGGTGCCGGAGTGGCGGCGGCAACGGGCGTGGGCTCGGCGCGCCGCGGCGGATATTTATAGTAGGCGTAGCCATAGATGGCGGCCATCGCGCAAACGACGACACCCGCGCCGATCGCGATCTTGCTGGTGAGCTGCATATTTTCCCCAATTCCCAGCCGCCTTATAGCGCGGCGGGGTCGGCTCACACCACCGCGTCGCCCGCGATCTGGGTGCGCTGCATGCGGCGATGGAAGGGGCCGGCGTCGTGGATGGCGAGGTGTTTTGTGCAGCGGTTGTCCCAGAAGGCGATCGAGCCTGCCTCCCAGCGGAAGCGGCAGGTGAACTCCGGCCGGTGGCCATGGTCCATCAGGAAGTCGAGCAGCGGCTTGCTCTCGCGCTCGGTCATGCCGTCGAAGCGGCAGGCGTAGGAGTGGTTCACGAACAGGCATTTGCGGCCCGTCTCGGGATGGGTGCGCACGACGGGGTGCACGCTCTCGGTCGGCCGCCAGTTCGAATCCTCGCGCACGCGGCTGGAGCGCCGCGCGTTGAGCCCGGCCTGCGGGCCCGCGACGCGGATGTCGCTGTGCACCACCTTGAGGTTGGCCAGCATCGTCTTCATGCCGTCCGACAGCGTCTCCCAGGCGAGGTACTGGTTGGCGAACAGCGTGTCGCCGCCATAGGGCGGCACTTCGAGCGCATAGAGGATGGCGCCCATCGGCGGCTCTTGCATCATGGTGGTGTCGGAATGCCACTCCTCGCCGATGATGCGTTCGTCGCCGGGCTTGCGGACCACGCGCACGATCTCGGGATCGCCCTCGCCGGTGTTGAAGTTGGGATGGATGAAGATCTTTCCGAAGCGGCGGGTGAAGGCCTTGTGGCTCGCATCGTCGAGCCGCTGGTCGCGGAAGAAGATGACGAGGTTTTCCAGCAGCGCGCGGCGGATCTCGGCGATGGTCGCGTCGTCGACCCCGGCGCCGATGTCGACGCCGCCGATCTCGGCCCCCAGGGCGCCGGCAATCGGCGAGACGGTGATGTGTCGGTAGGCGGTCATGGCGGGAAGAGTAGGACCAAGCGGGGCCGGCGTCCAAGTGTGAAGGCAGGGCGAAACCAAGGTCGCGCACCACAGGTGGGAAAGCTAGGTGCTTTGGATGAACTCGATTAGCGGCTTAAGATCGTGCTGCCAAAACAGAACGACATTCTGGTGATTTTGTGCGTCGGCCAGGCATTTGAGATCGAAGACGCCCGCCAGAACGGCGCCCGTAATTACCTGAGAGCCATATGCCTGCTTCCACGCATCGGCTTTGCCACCGACTTCGCGTTGCAATCTCTTCCAGCTGTTCTTGGGGCCATTGGAGACCTTGCACTCCAAGGCGAGCAGGCGGCCGTCGTTCAGCCTGATCGGAATGTCGCATTTTGCTCCACCCACCTTTCGTTCGCGAGAAAAGTGACCGCGCTCAATTTCATCCAGCGATGTTATCGAACTTCGCCCGTCGTCCATGACCCAGCCAGAGGCGACGAGAGCCTCCGACACTTGCAACTCCTGAAACTTGGAGGCGCGACCGCGGCGGCTTGTACCGAGAGCTTCATGAGCCAAAAGAGTAGTTGTGGCCAGTAGCGCGGCGTCAAGCTCGGCATCGCTAGGATCGCGGCCAGCGATGACCCAGGGAAAGCGCTTCATGTCGATGAGAGACGAGAGGGTCTTCGCTGCTACATCTGAAGACGCCGCGGGTACGTTCTTGAATTTCTTTCCGACAAGCGTCCACAGATCTTCCTCGCTAATTCGCGGAGCGCATACATATCGCAAGATTTGCCAGAGGGATTTGTCGGCGACGAGGCCGGTGCCTTCAATCTGGCGTAGATTTTTTGTAGCCTTTAGCGCCGAACGCACTTTTGGGTCGGCGTCTTCCCAAGTCGCATAAAATGCAGCAGGACCTTCTTCCTGCCGCTCCAATATGAAACGCTTCTCCGATAAATCGCGATCAGCTTTCAGCGCCTGTTCAGGCCAACGCGGCGGCGGTACCGGCATTGCTTCGCTCCTTGGCCGCACGGCGGTGTGCGCCGTTCACCACCTCTTCCATGGTTGTATATCGAACGCGCTTGTGGAAACAGGCTGGCCAAGGGGCCGACAGTGACTTCGAACGCCGGGTTTCAGATGCAGCCGCATTCAGGGCTGTGCCAATCGCGCGGCCAATGTGTCCCTGCACGGCGTTGCCGATTTGACGGAAGCGCGACGCAATCGTGCCGACAAACTCCCAGTCAGCAGGAAAGCCCTGAAGGTTGGCGCATTCACGCCATGTCAGCCGACGCATGCCGCCGCCGCGTAAGCGGAGCCAGTCGGGAGTAGCTGCAGCGCGGATGGTCCGGCTCGGCATCGTCATGTCAGCGACAAAACAGTCTTGGCGATAACCCCAGTGTCCACTTGGCCTGTTGGCCTCGACTATGCCGCCCGATCGCAGGCCTGTCCCAGGAAGGAGTTTGGAGAGAGCAGCAGCGCGATGCGCGTTCGGGCGAACAATGTCCTTCCGATCTGGAGCAGGCTGGGTCTCTAAAAATTCACTTAAGGTCAACCAAGGCCTACGTCCACTTGTCGTGTCACGCCCATGAGTAGGCTGGGCAAATTCAGGAAGTCGCTCTTGTCTCGAAGCAATCATGTAGAGACGCACGCGTCTCTGCGGTGCGCCAAAATCTGCGGCGTTGAGGAGATCGAATCGACAAGCGTATCCAATATTTTCGAACTCGGCTTGAATTCTGCGAAGAACGCCACCGACTTCGCCGTTGGGGGTCTTCGCTGTGACCAAACCCGCAACATTTTCGAACAAAATGAAGCGAGGCTTTAGCTCATCAGCAAGACGAACAAACTCTTGGAATAGTCCGCCGCGCGGGTCGTCAAATCCCCGCATACGACCGGCTGAACTGAACGGTTGGCACGGTGGCCCTCCCGTTAGCAGGTCAGGGCGCCACGTCGCACGGACGCCAGCTGGACGAAGATCATGAGCCGCGATGTCGCGTATATCGCCTCGGACGATACGAGCGTTTTTTAGATGTCCGCGATCTTGGTTCCGGCGGAGCGTGCCAACCGCATCGTCGTCGATGTCCAGGGCTGAGACGGTCTTCCAGCCACTTGCCTCAAGACTTGTGGCCAGTCCCCCCGCACCTGCAAACAAATCGATAGCGGTTAACATTCAGGACCGCACCTTTCCGACTTTCAATAATGGCGAACATAATAGGAACTGAATGCGTACTCAATAGCCCTGCGCGCCAAATGCGAACCTACCCCCTACATTTAGGGGTTAACTGCTGGATTTGAACAAGGCTGGCGGTCCCGATGGGATCTACGCCGCCAGCACTTCCGGCAGGATCGGCGCCGATGCGTCGTGGCGGAGGCCGGCGCGCAGGCAGAAGAGCGGGGTGAGCATGCGGTCGGCGATCACCTCGGTGCCCTCGTTGTCGCCCAGCTTGAAGCGGCCGCGGTCGTCGGCCAGCACGGAGACGTCGGCGACGGCGCCGGGCTTGAGCGTGCCGAGTTCATCTTTCAGGCCGAGCATGGCGGCGGCGTTGGTCGTCACCATGGGCACGATCTGTTTTAGCGTGAGGCCGAGGGCCAAAAGCTCGGTGATGGCGTAGCAGAGGCTGAAGCGGGCGGCGCCGGCGAAGGGATGCGCCTCCTCGTCGTCGGGATGTTTTAGCGGCGTGCCAGGCGGCGGCGTCATGCGGGTGTTGTAGCCGTGCATGTCGGCGCCCAGCGTATCGGGCAGCACACCGGCATCGAGTGCGAGGCGGGCCATGCGGAAGGAGAAGTGGCTGCCGTGGCCGACATCGACTTTCAGGCCGCGCGCGAGTGCGGTGGCGACGATGGGATGGAGCTTGCCCTGCTTGTCGACGAAGCCGCCGGGATGGCGCGTGAAGGGATGGGCGAGGATGTCGCCGGGCCGCATCAACTCGACCACGGCGGGCAGGATCTCGTCGGGATCGACGCCGTTGCTGCCATCCGGCAAGGCCCACATCTGGCCGAAGTGCATGTAGACGGGGAGGTCGGCCTCGCGGCCGATCTCGGCGGCCTTGCGCAAGACCTCGTAGCCCCAGCGCGTGACGCCGCCCACCTCGGCATGGACTTTTATGCCGCGGATCAAATCGCGATTGGCGCGCGCGGTCTTCACGGTGGCGGCGACATCGACGCCTTCGGGACCGTAGAGGCTCGGGTAGAAATGGCCTTCGAGGCCGCCCACGACATAGGCCGAGAGGAAGGAGAGCACGCGGCTCTTGGCGGGCTCGGCGATGAATTTGCGGAAGCCGGGGAAGGTCATGCACGAGGCGCCGCCCTGGTCGACGATCGTCGTGACGCCGCTTTCCACGCCCACCATGTCGGCCGGCAGGCCGAAGCGGCCGGAGACGTAGGTGTAGATATGGGCGTGGGTGTCGATCATGCCCGGCAGCACGATCCGGCCCGCGAGGTCTATGGTCTCGCGCGCCGTGCCGGGGAGGTCCTTCCCGACCGTGGCGATGCGGCCGTCCGTGATGGCAATGTCGGCGATGCCGTCGAGGCCGGTGGCGGGATCGATGACGTGGCCGCCGCGCAGCAGCAGGTCGTAGGGCGCTGGGATCATGGCGACTTCTCCGCAAGGTCCATGCCAGGCCTTTCAGGAAAGAGAAGAAATGGTCTTGCGGTAGCGGGCAACGATCGCATCGCGGTCGCGGTGGCGGCCCTGCTGCACGACCGGGATGCCGCCGCGATAGACGGTCTTGATCGCGCGGTTGTCGGCGGTGAACAGCCAGTGATCGAGGACGGCGTCGTCGCGATGGCCCTCGTCCTGGAGCACGACGAAGTCGGCGCGCTGGCCGACGGCAATGGCGCCGATCGGCCGGTCGACCGCCTGGGCGCCGCCGCTGAGCGCGCCGTCGAGCAGCAGGCGGCCAGTCGAGCGCCGGGCCTCGCCCAGCACGTTGCGCTGGCGTCGGATCAGGCGCTGGCCGTATTCCAGGGTGCGCAGCTCGTCGGCGGCGGAGATGCGCACCAGCGAATCCGAGCCGACGCCGTAGCGGCCGTCCGCGGCGAGCAGTGCCAGCACGTCGAACAGCCCGTCGCCGAGATTGGCTTCCGTGATGGGGCAGAGGCCGACGATCGCTTTTGCCCTGGCGATGCGCGCGATCTCGTTAGCGTTAGCATGGGTCGCATGGACGAGACACCAGCGCTCGTCGACCGGGATCGTGTCGAACAGCAGGTCGACCGGGCGCTTCTTGTGGGCAGCGAGGCAGTCCTCGACCTCGCGCGTTTGTTCGCTGATATGGATATGCGCCGGCTTGCCCTTGAAGGTGCGCGCGGCCCAGTCGAGATCTTCCAGCGTGACGGCGCGCAGCGAGTGTGGGGCGATGCCGATGTTGCCGCCGGGGACGCGCGTTTCCATCAGCCGCGCATAGGAGTCGCGGTCGTTCAGGAATCGCCGCTGCGCCTCGCTGGCCGGCTTGCCTAAAAATCCGCTCTGGCGATAGAGGACGGGCAGGAGGGTGAGGCCGATGCCCGATGTGTCGGCGGCGGCCACGAGGCGCTCCGACATTTCGGCGAGATTGTCGTAGGGCCTGCCGTCGGGCTGGTGATGGAGGTAGTGGAACTCGGCCACCCAGGTGAACCCCGCCTCGAGCATCTCCATGTAGGCGAAGGCGGCGATGGCTTCGAGATCGTCGGGCGAGAGGTGCGCCACAAAGCGATACATCAGCTCACGCCAGGACCAGAAAGAATCGGCCTCGCCGCCGCGCCCTCGATGTTCCGTGAGGCCGGCCATGGCGCGCTGGAAGGCGTGGCTGTGCAGGTTGGGCAGGCCGGGCAGCACCACGCCCGAGGCCCGCACGGCGTCGTTTGCCGGGTCGGCCGGGTCCAGGCGCACGATGATCCCGTGCTCGATCGTGGCCACCAGGTCGCGCTGCCAGCCGTCGGGCGTCAGCGCCGTTTTGAGGTGCAATTTACTCGCCATGCGATGGCTTGTACGGTATCGGCCAGCACCTGTTCCAGCACTGTTGAGGGGGAATTCATGAAGTTCATTGCTTTGGCCGCCGCCGCTGCCGCGGCTTTCGTCGCGGGTTCAGCCTCCGCGCAGCAGCTGGCACCCAGCCCGACGCTCGACGCCATCAAGGCGCGCGGCCACATCGAATGCGGCGTCCATCTCGGCCTGCCGGGCTTCTCCTTCGCCAACGACAAGGGCGAGTGGACCGGCCTCGACGTCGACTACTGCAAGTCGCTGGCCGCCGCGGTCCTTGGCGACGCCACCAAGGTGAAGTTCACGCCGACCTCGGTGCAGCAGCGCTGGGCGGTGCTGCAGTCCGGCCAGGTCGACCTGCTGTCGCGCAACACCACCATCACCTTCTCACGCAACGCCACGCTGGGCGTGAACTTCCAGGGCATCAACTTCTACGAGGGCCAGACCTTCGTGGTGCGCACCAAGGCCAAGGTCGCGGCGGTGAAGGACCTGGCCGACGCCACGATCTGCGTCGCCGCGGGCTCGACCGAGGAGAAGATGGCGGCCGACTGGTTCCGCGAGCGCAACCTCAAGGTCACCATCATCAACTTTCAGAAGAACGACGATGCCATCTCGGCCTACGACCAGGGCCGCTGCGACGCCTATACGGCAGGCGTCGGCGCGCTGGCCGGCCAGCGCATCAAGTTCAAGGATCCCGCCGAGCACCAGATCCTGACCGAGATCATCTCCAACGATCCGCAGGGGCCGGTGACGCGCTGGGGCGACGAGCGCTGGCAGCTGGTCGTGCGCTGGGTGCTGAACGCGCAGATCGCGGCCGAGGCGCTGGGCGTCACCTCGAAGAACGTCGACGAGATGAAGGCCAAGTCGACCAACGCCGAAGTCCGCCGGCTGCTTGGCGCCGACGGCAAGTTCGGCGCCATGATGGGCCTGTCCGACGACTGGGCTTTCAACCTGATCAAGCAGGTCGGCAATTACGGCGAGAGCTACGAGCGCACCGTCGGCATGGGCTCGCCGCTAAAACTGCAGCGCGGCGCCAACGCGCTGTGGACCAAGGGCGGGCTGCTGTTCACGCCGCCGTTCCAGTGATTTCATGTTCCTCTCCCCCGTTAGGGGGAGAGGCTAGGTGAGGGGGCAGCGACGTGCGTAACCCCCTCACCCGTCCTCTCCCCCGAGTGGGGGAGAGGAGGCATGAGCCAGGGTGATGAACGCACTTCTCCTCAAGTTTCGCGACCGCAAGGTTCGCGACATCTTCTGGCAGGTGATGGCCACGATCGCGCTGATCGCGGTCGTGGTGTTCTTCGTCAAGAACGCGTCGGACAATATGGTGAAGGCCGGCATCGCGTCGGGCTTCAACTTCCTGTGGCGTGACTCCGGCATCGAGGTGCCGTTCAACCTCACGGGCTACAAGCCCAGCGACACGATCTGGGCGCTCTTGTGGACCGGCATCGTCAACACGATCCTGGTGTCGGTGGCGTCGATCTTCCTGGCCACCGTGATCGGCTTCACCGTCGGGTTGATGCGGCTCTCGCACAACTGGCTGCTCTCGACCCTGGCCGCGGTCTACATCGAGTTCGTCAGAAACATCCCGCTGCTGTTCTTCGTGCTGTTCTGGTACTTCGGCGTGCTGGCGGCGCTGCCGACCCCCAAGGAAAGCTTCGACTTTCTCGGCATCATCTTCCTCAACCGCCGCGGCCTCTCGATCCCGACTCCCAACGACGTCTCGGGCTTCCATCTGGCGCTG
This sequence comes from Reyranella sp., assembly GCA_052386855.1. Classification (GTDB taxonomy): domain Bacteria; phylum Pseudomonadota; class Alphaproteobacteria; order Reyranellales; family Reyranellaceae; genus Reyranella. The sequence goes on along the minus strand of JBQTJT010000087.1, from coordinate 44,225 downwards.
CTGGCCACCCTGGTGCTGGCCGGCGTGCAGATCGGCCTCGCGCGCTGGGCCAGGGCGCGGCAGGCGCGGACGGGGCAGGACTTCCCGCTGTGGAGCGCGGGCTTCATGCTCTGCGGCGCGCTGCCGCTCGCTTTCTTCGTGTGGGCCGGTGCGGTCACGAGCTGGGACCTGCCGATCCTGCGCGGTTTCAACTATCGCGGCGGCTTCGTGCTGGTGCCGGAGTTCGTGGCGCTGTTCATGGCGCTCTCGACCTACACCGCGGGCTTCATCGCCGAGGTCGTGCGCGGCGGCATCCAGTCGGTGCGCCAGGGCCAGATCGACGCCGCGCGGGCGTTGGGCCTGACGCCGGGCCGGGTCGTGCGGCTGGTGGTGATCCCGCAGGCCATGCCGGTGATCATCCCGCCGATCACCAGCCAGTATCTCAACCTGATAAAAAATTCCTCGTTCGGTGCCGCCATCGCCTACCCCGAGATCGTGGCGGTGTTCATGGGCTCGGCACTGGTCGCCACCGGCCAGGCGATCGAGATCATCGCCATCACCTTGGGCATCTACCTCACCATCGGCCTCGCCGTGTCGGTGTTCATGAATTGGTACAACGCGCGCCACAAGCTGGTGACGCGATGAAGACCGCAGCACCTCCGCTGCCCGGCTGGCTCGCCGTCCTGCGGCAGCGGCTGTTCGCGACCTGGCTCGACACCGTGGTCTCGCTGCTCTGCCTCTACGTCGTGTGGCGGATCTCGGTGCCGCTGGTGCAGTGGCTGTTGATCGAGGCCAACTGGCAGGGCGCCTCGCGCGACGATTGCACCAGCTCGGGCGCCTGCTGGGTCTTCATCCGCGCCCGCTTTGCCCAGTTCATGTACGGCCAGTATCCAGTTCCTGAGCGCTGGCGCGTCGACCTTCTGGGCCTGTTGGTGCTCTTCGCGGGCCTCGCGCTCTCATGGCGGCGGCTGCCGTTGCGCAAGGAAGCGACGATCGCGGCTGTGATTATCCTGCCGCCCCTCGGCATCTGGCTGCTGCATGGTGGCTTGGGGCTGAAAATCGTCGAGACGCGCGAATGGGGCGGGCTGATGCTGACGCTGTTCCTCGCGATCTATGCCGGGCTGATCGCGGTGCCGCTCGGCATCCTGCTGGCGCTCGGCCGCCGCTCGCGCCTGCCGCTGATCCGTTTCGCCTCGGTCGTGTTCATCGAATTCTGGCGCGGCGTGCCGATCATCACCGTGATTTTTCTGGCCTCGCTGCTGCTGCCGCTGATCATGCCGACCGGCTTCAACGTCGATCGCCTGGCGCGCGCCGTGATCGGGCTTGCCTTCGTGATCGCGGCCTATATGGCGGAAGCCGTGCGCGGCGGCCTGCAGGCGGTGCCCGAGGGCCAGACCGAGGCGGCCCAGGCGCTGGGCCTCGGCTACTGGCGCGTCACGCGGCTGATCGTGCTGCCGCAGGCGCTCCGGATCTCGCTGCCGGCCATGACCAACGAATTCATCTCGCTGTTCAAGAGCACGACGCTGGTGCTGATCGTGTCGATCTTCGACCTGCTGGGCATCGCCCAGGCCGCCCTTGCCGATCCGGCGTGGGTCGGCATGAACATGGAAGCCTATGTGTTCGCCGGCGCCATCTACTGGTTCGCCTGCTTCGGCCTCTCGCAATGGAGCCGCTCGCAGGAAAAGCGGCTGCAGGCGGCCCATGGCCGGTGAGATATTTCAACTATCTCTTCAACGCTGTGATTCCAGCGGAAGGTTCGTCAGCTTCGGAGGCGAGGATGCCCCGCCGGCCGGCGTGTATCCGGGAACACGTTTGAAGTCGTAGGGCGAATAGGGGTCCGCCGAGCATCCGCCCAGCATGCCGACAAGTGCCATGACGAGTCCCGTGAGCCGCCGCATGACGACTCAACGGAAAGGACGAACCTGGGTTGCGCCGCCATCAGCGGCAGATGAAGGCCTTGAACGTGATGATGTCGCACGGCGCGCCGGTGCGCTCGCAGAAGGCCGCGAACTCTTCCGGCGTGACCGGCACCATCTGGATGGAGTGCCGCCTTGCCCGCCACTCCGCCATCCGCGCCGCTTCCTTCAGGTGCCAGTCGGCATAGGAGGAGGCAGGATAGTGCTTGACCAGTTTCTGCAGCTTTTCGTGGTCGGTCGCGGAGACCTTGGCGAAGTATTGGACGGCCATGCCGGTGTATCCTTGATGTTGGAGCCGCTTTTACCCGCCCCGAGAGGCTTTCTGCAATGCGCTTTCCCGTCCTGATTTTGTCCCTGCTGCTGGCCGCCGCCGCCTGGCCGGCGCGCGCCCAGACCGTGGCCGACATCGAGGCGGCCTGGCGCGGCTGGATGACCATGAACGGCCGGGGCGCGGGCGGCCTCGCGGTGATGCACCAGGGCAGGATCGCGCACCAGGCCGTGATGGGCGGCGAGGCGGTCGGCAATGCCGTGCCGCTCGCCAGCCTCTCCAAGGCGATCACCGGCGTCTGCGTCGCCGGCCTGGTCGACCGCGGCCGGCTCGCCTTCGACACGCCGCTGTCGCAGGCGCTCGCCCGCACCTTTGCGCGCCTGGGCGCGCCGGCCGATCCACGATTCCCCTTGATCACGATCGGCCAGTTGCTGGTTCATCGCGCTGGTTTCGATCGCACCGAGGGTGGCGATCCGGTGACCGGACAACTCGGCATCTATCTGCGCAGCGCCACCGCGACGCGGCCGTCGATCGACGAGCAGATGAGGTGGGTGCTGCGGCGTCGCCTGCCGTTGGCGCCCGGCGAACGTTATGTCTACACCAACGCGGCCTATCTGGTGCTGGGCGCCGTCATCGAGGAGGCGAGCGGGCAGGATTACGAGGGCTATTGCCGCAACGCGGCCCTGGCGCCACTGGGAGTCCGCGGCGCGGCGCTCGACCCGCAGTGGCGCATCATGTCGAGCTACGGCGGCTGGCGCATGCCGCTCAGTGACTATGTCCGATTCTACCAGGCCTTCGCCGCGAACAATCCCGCCATCGGGCCGGAGGCGCGGCGCTGGATGATGTCACTGGAGGGCAAGCAGATCGGCGGCGGCGTCCATTACGGCCTCGGCACGATGGTGCGGCCGACGCCCGGCGGCGGCAACTTCTGGCACTGGGGAAGCTGGGCCTTCAACCTGACCGGCGCCTTCGACGGGCCGCTCCACATCGCCTACGCCACCTTCGCGGTGCGCTGGAGCGCGCTCGACGTCAATATCGCCGTCTATATAGACAGTGTTCCGGCCGAAGGCGGCAAGGCCCGCAACGATCTCGACAATGCGCTGGGCGCCGCCGCGCGCAAGGTGACGCGCTGGCCCTAGCGCGAGCGGCGTTCGATCACGACCGCGGTCGGCTTTGCGGTCGGGTGCTGGCGCCACTACTGCCGAAGCCGAGATAGAGGATGCTCTGCTCGCGGCTGAGGCCGTAGGTGAAGGCCACGCGATGGCCGTTGCCGGCGATGCCGGTGCCGTAGCCGCTCATGGGCGTCAGGCCGATGAACTCGATGATGGCGCGCTGGCCGTCGTCGCAGCCGATGATGCCGCGGCCGGCGAGAACACCGGGATAGTAAGCGAAGTCACCCGAGCAGCGGTTGCCTTGGGTATTCTCGAGTTCGATCGTGCCGGTCCGGGACATGTAGCCCGTGGCGGAGCCGGTATAGAGGTCGTCCTCGTTGCCGACGATGCCATAGACCGGCGCGGTGGCCGAACAGCCGGCGGTGGCAAGGGCGATGGCCAAAACGGGGGCCAAGATGGAGGCACGAACCGGCGGCAGGCAACCCATGGTGATCCTCCCTGAAGAGGGAGAAACCATAGGATGTATTATTAAAAGTTCTATAAACCTGAAGTTGTATTCGTCACGCCGGCTTTCGCATCACCGCGCCGCAGGCGACATGGGATGGGAAGAACTGGCCGCGCCCGGCCGTATTGAAGAGCTTGTGGATCAGGCGCGACCATCCGCGGTGCGCGGCCGACGAACCCGGCGCGGGCAGCTCGAAATTTCCCTCTTTCGCGCGCTTGACCGGTCCGAAGCCCACGAACTCGAGCGAGCCCTCGACGAGCTCCAGGCCGCGCCGCGCGCAATAGGCCACGTAGAAGTCCGGGTTCAGGCGCCAGCAGTCGATCGGGTAGGAGTGAAGCGTCCACACCGTCGGCGTGATGACGACCAGGGCGCCGCCCGGCGCCACCAGCGCCAGCGCATTGTCGAGGACGCGGACCGGATCGAATGTGTGCTCGAGGACGTTGAGGACCAGGACCGTCCGGAAGCGCCGGCCGCCGCTTGCCGCCTCGACCACGGCGACATCCGCCTCGAAGTCGACGCTGAAGCCCAGACCCGGCCCCGGCATCATGTCGGTCCGAACCGCCTCGAGGCCCGCGTCTTCCAGCAGGGCGTGACAGGAATGCTCCGCGATTGCAGCGCCGAGTTCGAGGCAAGGGCCCTCGATCCAGCCCTGTGCGAGGCAGCGCCTCACATAGGCGACATCGGCAGCAATCATGAGCGGCAACCCCCATCGCCGCGCGATCATTAGCAACCGCGAAAGGCAATCACAATCGGTTTCGCCCCGGCCAGGCTAGGCAGCGAAGCTCCGCAGCACCTCGCCGGGCTGCAGACGCTGGTTGCCGAGACGCAATCCCTCTAGATTGCGCGGCAACGAAGACGATCTGGGAGGATCAAATGACTGGGTTGAAGCGTCGCGTCGTGATTGCCGGTGCCGCAAGCGCAGCCGGCCTCGTGCTGGCGCCCGCAGTCGTTCGCGCACAGGAGTTTCCGACCAAGCCGGTCCGCGTCGTGGTGCCCTATCCGGCGGGCGGCGGCACCGACCTGGTGGCGCGGCTGATCGTGCCGCGCCTGGCCGATCGCTGGAAGCAGACGGTCGTCATCGACAACAAGGGCGGCGCCAGCGGCATCCTGGGCAGCGAGATCGTCGCCAAGTCGGCGCCCGATGGCTACACGCTGCTGATCATGACCAGCGCCCACACCATCAACCCCTTCACCACCAAGACCCTGCCCTACGACACCGAGCGCGATTTTACGCCGATCACGCCGCTGGTGGCCGGCGTCATCGCCCTGGTGGGCTCGCCGAAGGCGGGCTTCGACACGGCCGAGAAATTCATGACGGCGGCAAAGGCTGCGCCGGGCAAGTACACGTTCGGCAGTACCGAGAACACGACGCGCATGGTGGGCGAGCTGTTTCGCCTCAAGAGCGGGCTGAAGATCGAGAACGTGGCCTACAAGGGCGCGGCGCCGATGATGCAGGAGTTGGCCGGCGGCCATATCCCGGTCGGCTTCACCAGCCCGCTTACCGTGATGGCACACCATCGAGCCGGAACCTTGCGCATGCTGGCGGTGAGCAGCGGCAAGCGGCTGGCGGTGCTGCCCGAGATACCGACCATGGCCGAGATCGGCGCCCCCGGCGTCGACCAGTCGGCCTGGTTCGGGCTGCTCGGTCCCGGCGGCATGCCGCCGGCGCTGGCGCGGCGCATCCGCGACGACGTGGTCGCCGTCCTCGCCGAGGCCGAGGTCAAGGCCAAGATCGCCGATCTCGCCAGCGAGCCCGGCGGCGAGGCGCCCGATGTCTACGCCGAGCGTATCAAGAAGGAACTGGCGACCTGGCGCGAGATCGCCAAGGAAGCGGGTATTCAGCCGGAGTGAACAGCGAACGGTGGGTGTCCGCCGCCGGCTGGACTAGGATCGCTCATGATCCGCGCGCTCGCGATTGCCTTTCTTGTGCTGTTTGCCGGCGTCGCCTCGGCGCAGTCCGTCACCTTTCCCAGCGTCGCCGTCGGCAGTGCGGCCGCCGGCCCGGAGATCAAGGGATGGATTTACAAGCCCGCCGGCCCGGGGCCGTTTCGCGCCATCATCCTGGCGCACTCCTGCTCCGGCACGAGCCCGCACACCGAGGTCTGGGCCAGGCTGCTGGTGAGCTGGGGCTACCTCGTGCTGGCGCCCGACTCGTTCGGCCCGCGCGGCACCAAGGCGGTCTGCACCACGCCCGGCACGGTGACGCCCAACATGCGCATCGCCGACATCGCTGGCGCGCTCGACTATCTCGCCACCCGTCCCGACGTGATCAAGGGCAAGGTCGGCATCATCGGCCACAGCCACGGCGGCTCGACCACCATCCGCTCGACTCAGAAGAGCTTCGACCTCGCCAGGCGCGGCCTCGCCGGCGGCGTCGCTTACTATCCCGGCTGCAATCCGGCGTTCGACACCGGCATCGACCTGCCGGTCCTGCTGCTGGCCGGCGACAAGGACGACTGGACACCGGCCGACCGCTGCCGGCAGATGGTCGCCGGTCTTGCCAGGCCGGCGATGGTCGAGGCGGTCTATTATCCCAACGCCTATCACAGCTTCGACAACAAGGCGCCCGATCGCACCGTACCCGGCAGCGGCGGCAAGACGCATCGGCTGGTCTACGATTCCGTGGGCGCGCCCGACGCCGAAGCGCGGACCAGGGCGTTCTTCGCCAGGATCCTGAACTAGAAGCCGCACGATCGTTCAAGACGTCGCCTGCCGGGCCGCGATAGCGTTCGCCCATGTTGCTGTCGCTGGTCGTGGCCTCTCTCCTCGTCATGGGCAGCCCCGGGCCATCGACGATCAGCGTGACGGCGGTCGGTGCGGCGTTCGGATTGCGACGGTCCATTGCCTACCTGTCGGGGCTGGTCGCGGGCACGATTGCCGTGCTGTTGGCCGTGGCGGCGGGCGTGGTCTCCGTCCTTCTGGCGGTGCCGCAGCTCTCGCCGGTGCTGCTCGCGGCCTCCGCCACCTACATTCTCTATCTCGCCTACAGGATCGCCACCGCGCCGCCGCTGTCGACACACGACGGACCGGTGGCGGCGCCGTCCTTTTGGGGCGGCGTGCTGCTGGCGCTGGCCAACCCCAAGGCCTATGTGGCGATCGCGGCAGTGTTTGCGGCGTCGGCGCTCGACGCGGCCCTGAAGGCCGCGGTCCTGGCTGCGATGATCGTGCTGATCCACGTGGTCTGGTTGCTGGCAGGCGCTGCCTTCGCACGGGTCTTCCACGATCCGGTGTGGGCGCGGCGCATCAATCTTACCTTCGCGGCGGCACTGGTGGCGACGACGGTCTATGCGGTCCTGTGACCGCCGACTGGCCATCTGGGCCAGGGACCATGGCGCCCATGACCTACGCCTTCAGGAAGACAAGGCGATCGTCAGTCCGGCCCGGGGCAATCTCGAGGATGTCGGTGCTGACCACGTCCTCGGCCACGAACGGGTCTTCCTTCAACCGTGCTTCGAGATCGGTGCGCGAGATGTTGTGGGCGAGAACCGCACCGCCGGCGCTCGGTTGAAGGCTGCCGGTCAGAAGGAAAATGCCATCCTCGAAACCCTGCCTGATCCAGGCGTTGTGACCTGCCACGAACCGCGGAGCCTTGGCCTTGTTGGCGGAAAATCTGAGGGTCACGACGAACATCAGGTGGTCTCCATCAGGTGAGCATCAAGCCACATGCACATGTCGTCGACCTCCCGGCGGATAAAAGTCTCGTCGCGGAACGCGGTTGCCAAAGTTGCAACGCCCTGGCTGCGGGCGAGCAGGTGCATGGCAAGTTCGTCGGCGTCACCCTTGCGGCCGAGCGCGGCGAATTGCCGTGTCAGCCAGTCGCGAAACAGGATGAAGAGCTTGCCTGCCTTCCGCTGCGCGCCGTGGTCGAGCTTGGCGAGTTCGTTGCAGAGCGTGCCGACCGGACAGCCATGGCGCATGATCTTGGACCGGTTTGCGATGAGGATATGGATGAAGCGGCGGACTCGATCGGCCGGCGCTCCACCCTCGGCTTCCCAGGCATCGAGCATCTTCCGTATGTTCGCCAGGCGCAGGGCGATCACCGCGTCGAGAATCTCGTCCTTCGTCTTGAAGTGGTAATAGAAGTTGCCGCGCGAGAGGCTTACGGCCGAGGCGATGTCGGCAAAGGACGTTGCCTCGAAACCTTGCTCGTAGAAGAGCCGGTCGGCCGCCTCGACAATCTGCTCACGCGTGCTCGCTGAACTCATCCTGAAGCAGTTTTAGGACAAATGTCCTAATGCGTCAAGTTCGATGCCGGGAATGAGGTGCGCCGGCCAATCCAGGGTCGAGCGTCAACTGGCGGGCGTTTCCAGAAACTGGATCAGCAGGCGATTGACCTCGGCCGCCTGCTCCTGCTGCACCCAGTGGCCGGCGCCCGGGACCAGGTGGATTTCCTTCATGTTGGTGCAGGCGCTCTTCTGCATCCGCGCCAGCGCGCCGGGCGACTGGTAGTTGCCCCAGTCGCTGGCGCCCGAGATGAAGGTCGAGGGCTGGTCGATGGTGCGGCCGGTGAAGGCGGCGTATTCGCGTTCGATCTGGCCGGTGGTGCGCACGCGATACCAGTTGAGACCGCCCTGGAAGCCGTTGCGCTGGTACTCGCCGCTATAGACCTTCAGCTCGGGCTCGGTCAGCCACTTGTTGGCCGCGATCTCGGCGGCACTCGGCATCTCCTTGGCCACCGTCTCGGCCATGCCCTCGGCCAGATCCATGATGTAGTAGGTCGGCATCTTGGCCAGTTCCTCGGCGATCCAGCCTTTCAGCTCGTAGGGCTTGTTTGCTTTCCAGTCAGCGCTCTTGTGGTGGTAATAGGCGCGCAGGAAATCGTGCACGCCCTGCTTGGCCTGCCACTGGTTGGCATTGGCCTCGCGTGTCGACTGGTACCATTGGTAATGCTTGCGCGGACGCGAAAGGGCCGCGAGCCCGGCGTGGAAATCGGCGGTCTTGGCGGTCGAGGCCGGCTTGTCCGCGGTGTCGAACGGTACGGCGGGTGGGCCGCCGAACGGCGCGCTCATCAGCACCATGCGCTTGAAAATGTCGGGCCGCACCAGGGCATGGAACGAAGCCGACGCAGCGCCGAAATCGTGGCCGACCACGGCCTCGGCGGTGCGATGGCCGAGCGCATAGAGCACGCCGATCGCCTCGCGCAGCAGCATCATGAAGCGGAAGGGCGAGAGATCGGCGTCGTAGTCGGCGCTCCAGCCGGTGGTGCGGCCGTAGCCGCGCTGGTCCGGCGCGATGGCGTGATAGCCGGCGGCGGCGAGCGCCGGCAGCTGCTTGCGCCAGCTGTAGGCGATCTCGGGAAAGCCGTGCAGCAGCAGGACGGCAGGGCGGGACTTTCCCCCATTTGGCTGCTCGAAGCCGGACTCGAGCACATGGATGTCGAGGCCGTTGATGCCGGGCAGGATGCGGCTGCGCACGCCGGCGGGAAGGACGGAAGAGGGCAGCGGTTCCATTGTGCGATCCGTGGCGTGAGGGTCAGGACCGGGAGCCTACGTTAACTCGACAGCGCGCGGCACCAGAAACGTTCATTCAACTTAATGGTTGAATGTCACTCTGGATGGCCTTATATTCAACCACATGGTTGAACAAAATCTCGATCGCGTGTTCCAGGCCCTGGCCGATCCCACCCGCCGCGCCATGCTGCGGCGTCTCAGCAGCGCCGAGCGGACGGTGGGCGAGCTGGCCGAACCGTTCGACATGTCGTTCGCGGCCGCGGCCAAGCATGTGAAGGTGCTGGAGACGGCCGGACTGCTCAGCCGCACCGTCGAGGGCCGCACGCACCGCTGCCGCATCGAGGCCGGTCCCCTCGCCGAGGCCGACCGATGGATCGCCTACTATCAGCGCTTCTGGACGGGCCGCCTCGACGCCCTGGAGACAGCGCTGCTGCGCCATGCTCGCAAAACGAAAAGGAGCCGCAAATGACCGATACCGACTATGGCCGCGTCATCGCGCCCGCCGAGGTGCGCTTCGAGCGCCTGCTGCCCGGCCCGATCGAGACGGTGTGGGAGTTTCTGGTCGATTCAGACAAGCGCGGCCAGTGGCTGGCCAGCGGGCCGATGGAGCTGAAGGAGGGCGGCGCGGTCGAACTGCGTTTCCAGCATCGCGATCTGTCGCCGCACAAGGTGGCGCCGCCTGAGCGTTTCAAGGAGATGGACGAGAAAGGCCATGTCAGCCGCGAGCGCGTGCTGCGTGTCGAGCCGCCACGGCTGCTCGTGATGTCGTGGGGCACGTCGGATGTGACGTTCGAACTCGTGCCGGAGGGCAAGAACGTGCGGCTGATCCTGACCCACCGGAAGCTGCCCACGCGTGCGGAGATGGTTCAGACCTCGGGCGGCTGGCACACCCACCTGGCGATCCTGGTCGAGCGCGCCAACGGCCGCGTGCCAAAGGCCTTCTGGACGGTCTTCGGCGACATCGAGCAGGACTACGAGAAGCGCATTCCGTAGCCGCTATTGGGGTGCGGCGATCTGCGGGCCGAAGCTCAGCTTCTCCTCGCTGAACACCAGCAGGCTGCGCGCCTTGGTTTCGCGCTCCATGCAACTGCTGTAGCCACTGCTCGTGGGTTGCAGGCCGTAGGATTGGCAGGCTTCGCGCGATTCCGCGGCCACGCGGGCATAGGCACGCGCCATCGCGGGCTCGCCCCACTCCAGGGCGCGCTCGGCCTGCAGCAAGCAGTAGTCGTAGCCGGCCGTATTGGGCTTCACGCCCTCCTCGCGGCAGATGCGCGATGCCTGGACCTCGGCCGAGGCCGGCGGCACGGGCGGCGCCATGAGCGCGATGCCCGCCAGCACGACGATGCTGACGAAGGCGAGGCCGGCGTGGGTCTGGGTATGGGTCATGGACGTTCTCCATCTCCCGCTTGATCACGGTACGGGAAGGGAACGCCCTGTGACGGCCGGAGGTTGCGGGCCTCAGTAGCTCTTGGGCAGGCCCAGCACGCGTTCCGCCACGTAACACAGGATCAGCTGCTCGCTGACCGGGGCGATGCGCGCGATCATTACCTCGCGCAGGAAGCGCTCGACGTGGAACTCCTTGGCGTAGCCGTAGCCGCCGTGCGTCAGGATCGCCCGCTCGCAGGCGTCGTAGGCCCAGCGTGCGCCCAGATACTTGGCCGAGTTGGCCTCGGCGCCGCAGTCGTGGCCATTGTCGTAGAGCCAGGCCGCCTTGAAGGTGAGCAGATTGGCCGCCTCGAGCTGCATCCAGCTCTCGGCCAGCGGATGCTGGATCGCCTGGTTCTTGCCGATCGGCCGGCCGAACACGATGCGCTCCTTGGCGTATTGCGTGGCCTTGGCGAGTGCTGCCTTGCCGATGCCGATGGCTTCGGCGGCGATCAGGATGCGCTCGGGGTTGAGGCCGTGCAGCAGATAGTGGAAGCCCTTGCCCTCCTCGCCGATGCGATCCTCGAGCGGCACTTTCAATCCGTCGATGAACACCTGGTTGGTGTCGATCGCCTTGCGGCCCATCTTTTCGATCTCGCGGACCTCGATCTTGGAGCGATCGAAGTCGGTGTAGAACAGCGAGAGACCGTCGGTCGCCTTCTTGCACTTGTCCTTGGGCGTGGTGCGGGCAATCAGCAGCATCTTGTCGGCGACCTGGGCCGTCGTGGTCCAGGTCTTCTTGCCGTGCACCACGTAGCCGTTGCCATCGCGCTCGGCCTTGGTTTCCAGCGCCGTGGTGTTGAGGCCGGCATCGGGCTCGGTGACGGCGAAGCAGCCTTTTACCTTGCCGGCGATGATGTCGGGCAGGATGCGCTTCTTCTGTTCCTCGGTGCCGAACACCACGATCGGGTTGGGACCGAAGACGTTGAGATGGACCGCCGAGGCGCCCTGCAGCGCCGCCCCTGATTCCGCCACCGCCTGCATCATGATCGCAGCCTCGGCGATGCCGAGACCGGCGCCGCCATATTCCTCCGGCATGGCGATGCCCAGCCAGCCGGCATCGGCCATGGCGCGGTAGAAATCCTCGGGGAAGCCGCCGTCCTTGTCTTTCTTCAGCCAATACTTGCCGTCGAACTGGGCGCACAGCTTCGCCACGCTGTCCTTGATGGCGAGCTGCTGTTCGGTGAAGGCGAAATCCATTTCAGTATCCTTGTCGGTGACTTAGCGGTTTGCCGCCAGCCACGTCATCATGATGCGGTTGAATTGCTCCGGCCGCTCGACGTTGGGCAGGTGGCGGGCCTTGGCGATTTCCTCGTAGCGGCCGCCGGGGATCTTGGCCGCGATCAACTTGTTGCGGTCGGGCGGCGTGCCTTCGTCCTGATCGCCGCAGATCACCAGGGTCGGGAGCTTGATGGTGGGCAGGCGGTCGAGATAGTCGAAATGCTGGATCGCCGACATGCAGCCCGCCGAACCGTCCGGCGTGGTGCCGCTGATCGTGTCGCGAATCTCGCGCCAGCGCACGGGATTGACCTGCTTGAACTCGTCAGTGAACCAGCGCTGCATGGTGGCGTCGGCGAGTGCCGCCAGCCCCTTGCTGCGCACGGTGGCCTTGCGTTCTTCCCAGGTGCCGGCCGAACCCGGCGGCGTCGAGGGCTGGGTGTCGCAGAGGCAGAGCGACGCCAGATAGTCGGGATTGGCGAGCGCGAAGCCCTGGCCGATCATGCCGCCGATCGAGAGGCCGATGTAGTGGACCTTCCTGATCTCCAGCACATCGAGCGCGCCTTTCACGTCGGCCGCCAGCGCATCCATCGTGTAGTCGCCCGGCACCGGCTCGCTGCCGCCATGGCCGCGCATGTCGAGGCGCAGCACGCGGTAACCGGCGGCCAGCAGCGGCACCATCTGCTCGACCCACATGCCGCCGTCGGAATTCAGCGAATGCGTGAAGCAGACGACCGGCGCGTTCTGCGGCCCGGCGAGATCGAAATAGACGCGCCGGTTATTGAGGGAAAGAAGCATTTGATTATCCTGTCATCCTGAGCGAAGCGAAGGATCTCACGTTAGCCAAGGGCGCCGTCTGATCGCAATGCGAGGTCCTTCGCTGCGCTCAGGACGACAAATATTCACATCGCCGAAATGCCGCCGTCGATCACGACTTCCGAGCCGGTCATGAAACTCGATTCATCCGAGGCGAGGAAGACCAGCGCCCAGCCCACTTCCTCGGGCCGGCCGAGGCGCCCGATCGGGACCTGCTTGCCGAGCTTCTGCTGCATCACTTCCTGGCCGAAGCGGACGCGGTGGCGGTCGAGGATCGGCGTGTCGATGAAGGTGGGATGGACCGAGTTGGAGCGGATGTTGTAGCCCGACTTGGCGCAATGCAGCGCCACCGACTTGCTGAGCAGCCGCACGCCCGCCTTGGCCGAATTATAGGCCGCCATGTTGGCGCCGGCGATGATGCCTGAGATCGACGAGATGTTGATGATCGAGCCGCCCAGCGTCTTTGTGTGCTTCTTGATCTCGGCGACACCGTGCTTGCAGCCCAGGAACACGCCGTCGAGGTCGATGGCATGGACGCGGCGCCATTCCTCGAGCGTGATGTCCTCGACCGTCTTGGTGAGGCCGATGCCGGCGGAATTGACCAGCACGTGCAGCGCGCCGAAGGTTTTCACCGATTCGGCGATGGCGGCCTGCCAATTGTCCTCGCTGGTGACGTCGAGGCGGATGAAGTGCGCGGCCTTGCCGATCTTGGCGGCGAGCGCGCGACCCTTGTCCTCCTGGATGTCGGCGATCACCACCTTGGCGCCCTCGCGGGCCATCAGGATGGCGGAGCACTCGCCGAGACCCGACGAACCGCCGGTGATCAGGGCCACTTTGCCGGCCAGACGATCGGTCATTTCCTTTTTCCTCCCGCGGCGGCGCCTGCGCGCGATTCACGATGGGCGATGTAGGTCGTGGACGCCACGATGATCGCGGCGCCGATGAAGGTCCAGACGTCGGCCGTCTTGCCCCAGACCGCCACGTCCATCAAGGCGGCCCAGACGATGCCGAGGAAGGTGATGGATTGCAGGGCGGAAATATCGAGCAGCCGGTAAGCCCAGGTGATGAAGAAGTAGCCCATCGTGCCGAAGAAGCCCGAGGCCACGAACAGGCCGAGCTGGGTGAGTGTCGGCGTCTGCCAGAACCAGATGCCGAGCGGCGTGAAGCAGATCGCGCCGACCACGCTCTGCCACAGCACGACGACGGCGGGCTTGTCGCGGCCGGACACGACCTTGGCGATGAGGTTGGAGCCGGCGATCAGCGGCACCGCCACCATCATCATCAATATGCCGGGGTTCATCTCGATGATGCCGGGGCGGACGATCACCAGCATGCCGGCGAAGCCGACCGCGACGCCCAGCCAGCGCCGCCAGTGCACGGTCTCGCGCAGGAACAGCACGGCGCCCAGGGTGACGAAGATGGGACCGGTGAAGCCCAGCGCCGCCATGGTGGCGAGCGGCAGCCAGACGACGGCCTCGTACCACAGGCCGTAGCCCGGCGTGTGGAAGAGCCCGCGCAGGCAATGGAGCTTCATGTCGTGGGTGCGCATGCCGTCGAGGCCGACGCGCCACCACAGATAAGGCGCGACCAGCGCGATGCCGGCGATCCAGCGTCCCCACGCCACGTAGAGTGGCGGCATGTCGGTCGCCAGCTCCTTGACCGCGCCGTTCAGGAAATTGAAGAACAGGCCGGCGACGATGGCGAGGAAGAAGCCGCGCGCCACCCGCGACGGAATCAGGTGACTCAAAGCATCGGGAGCATCGATCGCGGGCGCAGCCATGACGCTCGGGCTTGCCTGTGCAGCCGTCGCCGGTCAAGCGGCCTGCTTGGCCGTGGATCCCAAATAGTTCGTCGTTTCGATCAACCGCGCGTGGCTGCCGTTCGCCAACCGAAATCGCACATACTTGTACTCGCCATGCGGCACCACGACCTCGTTGTACTCGCAGCCGCGGGTGCGGACTTCGATGGCGGGCGCCGTGCCGTCGAACCAGCCGAACTCGGGCAGCCTGTCCTCGAGCCGCTCGAATTCTTCCGTCGCGAATTTCCAGAGCGAGCGGCCGAGCAGGTCGGACTCGGGAACACGAAACTCGCGGATGCGGCTGGGCGAGGCGGCGATCAGCCGGTGGGTCAGGTCGCAGACGATATGGACCGGCGATGTCGAGGTCTTGACGAGATGGATGAGCTCGCGGTCGGCGGCGGAGGTCAACTGTGCAGCGAGCAGCTCCATGATGGCGGCGCGCTCGGTCGGCGAGGGCAGCATGAGGCCCTTCTCGATGCGCGAGACCGTGGGCTGCGAAATCGCGAGCAGCTCGGCGGCGTGCGCCTGCTTGACCCGGTTCAGCACGCGCCAGGTGCGCAGGCACTCGCCGAGATATCGGTCGGCGTGGCCGATGACGGGTATCGGTTGGCTGTTCATGGATTGGGTTCTCCGTTCTGTCGGTCCCTGCATTTCTTATGCGTCGCCAGAGGAGAAGCGCGGCGCTAACGGTCGGGCATCCACACCGAACCGGAGTTCACCATGCCCATCAGATCCGACAACAAAGCCCTGCGAACCGTCCTGCTCGTCGATGCCGCCACCTGCGTGGTTGCCGGCGCCGTGATGGCTCTTGGCGCAGCGCTCGTCAACGGCCTCACGAACATTCCGACGACGGTTCTATTACCTGCGGGGTTATCACTGTTCCTGATCGCCGCCTTCATGGCCTTCGTCGCGACTCGTCCCATCCTGTCGAAGCCCGCAGTGTGGCTGATCATCGTCGGCAATGCAGCGTGGGTGGTTGGCAGCCTGTACCTCGCGATGGGCGGCGCGATCGCACCCAATCTGCTGGGCCAGGTCTTCATCGGCTCGCAGGCCGCCGCCGTTGCAATCCTCACCTTGCTCGAACGCAGGGGCGTCGCGCAGATGCAGGGCGAGTTTGCGTGAACCTACTTCAGCGTGACGCGGAGGAAGTTCCAGACGCGCGTCTTGGCCGGTTCTGGGTCGCTCATCCGGTTCTGGCCGACCTGTCCATCGACGAAGGAGAACTCCTTGACCTGCGGATCGAGCCGCTCGAAGCGCAGCGCCATGCTTTCGCGCGCCACGTAGTTGCGCACCGCCGGGCAGGTCGTGATGCCGTCGCCGCCGAGAAAACGATAGCGGCGGCCGCCGGCCAGCAGAAAGGGGCTGTCGGGGCCCTGGGACGTCCAGCAGACGCCGGTGATCGCGGCCTGCGCCTGGAGTCTGACCTCGGTGTAGCGCGGCGACTTCGAGACCTCGACCAGGGCGACCGGAACCTTGTTCTCGGCGAGCGTAAACACGGCTTCGGCCGCTGCCGGCTGGGTGCCGCCAAGCACCAGGATGCTGCAGAGCAGTGCGGCAATCCGCATGTTCGTTTCCCCCAAACGCGTTGCGGCAGGTTACCATACTTCGAGCCCCGGTGACGCGGCCGGGGTGACGCGGCCAGACGCGGCGCCTAAACTCGGGCTCTGGAGGCTCCCATGGACACAGTGCTCGAGACGACCTCGCGTAGCCGCCGCACGCTCGACCCCAAGCCCGCCACGCCGGTGCTGTTTGCCCACTTCGTGCTGCGCTCGTCGAACATCCAGCCGATGATCGACTGGTACTCGGCGGTGCTGAACATGCATGTGGTGCAGCGCACCGACTACATCTGCTTCCTGACCTACGACGACGAGCATCACAGGCTGGGCATCGTGAACCTGGCCGGCCTCAAGGCGCCCGACGCCCAGAACTCGGGCCTGGCGCACGTCGCCTACACCTTCGCCGACATTGGCACGCTGCTCTCGACCTACCGCCGCGTGAAGAAGCTCGGCATCGCCCCGGCGCGCTGCATCCATCACGGGCCGACGGTGTCGATCTATTATCGCGATCCCGACGGCAACGGCGTCGAGCTGCAGGTCGACCGCTACGCCACCAAGGAGGCGACCGCGGCCTACTTCCACACCGAGGCGTTCAAGAAGAACCCGATCGGCATCGTGTTCGATCCCGAGGCGCTGGTGCGGGCCTACGAGGCCGGGGCGCCGGAGAGCGAACTGCTCGAGATGCCGGAGGGTCCGCCGGCGGCGGGGCAGTCGCGCTAAAAAAGCCAGACCAAAGACGAGCCGCCCATCAGCATGACGACGATGGCGGTGCCGACCATGATGCGATTGGCCGGGCGATAGGTGTCGTCCTCGATGGTGCGGCCGACATGGAGGTAGTGCCAGGTCGCGCCGATCAGCATGACGATGCCCAGGATGACGAGGCCGATGCCGAGCTTCTCGATGTGGCGGTTAGCGAGGTGGCGGACCTCGGGAAGGACCTGATGGATTTCCACCAGGAAGAGGGCGAAGCGGTTGATGGCGACGCCCAAGGTCATCACCGCGATGGCGGTGCGGATCCAGGCGAGGAAGGTGCGCTCGTTGGCGAGATGCTCGGTGACGTGCGGGTTCTTCTTCGGACCGTCCATGGCGTCTCCCTTCAGGTCATGTGCTGCGCCGCTCGCGGTCGGCAATCGCCTCGCGGCGAGCGATGTAGGTCGTCGAGCCGAAGATCACGATCGCGCCCACGAAGGTCCAGACCGGCGGCACGTCGCCCCAGATCAGGGCGCCCAGCGCCGATGCCCAAACCAGTTCGAGGAAGCGTGTGGGCTGGGTGGCGGAAATGTCGGCGGCCTTGATCGACCTGTTGAGGGCGTAGTGTCCGGTCGAGCCCAGGATGCCGGCCAGGACGAACAGGGCGAGGTGCATGTCGGCCACCGGCCGCCAGAACCACAAAGCGAAGGGCAGCGTGAACAGCGAGACCAGCAGCGACTGCCACAGCACGATGGTTTCGGGCTGGTCCTGCCGCATCAGGACCTTCGCCATCAGGTAGGAACAGGCCGACACAGGTGCCGCCACGAGCAGCAGCAGGCTCGCCGAACTTGCCGAGATGCCGAGCTGCAGCTTGGGATAGAGGACGATCAGGATACCGAAGAATCCCAGCGCGATCGCGATCCAGCGCCGCGCGCGCACGGTCTCGCCGAAGAACAGCATTGCGCCGATGGTCATGAAGATCGGACCGGTGAAGCTGATCGCCGTGATCTCGGCCAGCGGCACCAGCGGCAACGCCAGGAACCAAAGGCCCGAGGCCACGGTGTGCACCAGGTTGCGGCCGATCTGTAGCCGCAGGTTCTTCGTCCGCAGCAGGTGCAGTCCGCCGCGCAGGAGGAAAGGCAGGATGACCACGCCGCCGAAGCAATAGCGCAGGAACTGGGTCTGCCAGGGATGAAGGTCGGCGGTCACGATGCGCGTGAGCGCATTGAGCAGGGCGAAGCTCAGGCCACACAGCACCATCCACAGGATGCCGCGCGTCGTCGGGCCGAGGGCTTCGGCGCTGCGTCGCGCATAGCTGGCGATGGTCATGTCGTTCTGACCTTGACGAAATGGGCCTTAACGAAACGGGGCGCGACCCGGCAGGTCGCGCCCCGCATTGCTGGCATGAAGCCGGCTTGTCAGTTGTACTTGGCGATCTCGAGACGGCCGACCTGGTCGCGATGGACCTCGTCCGGACCGTCGGCCAGGCGCAGCGTGCGCTGGTGGGCGTACATGCTGGCGAGCTTGAACACCTGGGAGACACCGCCGGCGCCGTGCAGCTGCAGGCAGCGGTCCACGACCTTCGACGTGATGTTGGGCACCGCCACCTTGATCATCGCGATCTGCTGGCGGGCTTCCTTGTTGCCGAACTTGTCCATCGCCCAGGCGGCCTTGAGGACCAGCAGGCGGGCCATGTCGATCTCCATGCGCATGTCGGCGACATGGGCCTTGGTGACACCCATCTCCGAGATGCGCTGGCCGAAGGCGACGCGGCTCTTGGCACGCTTGATCGCCATCTCGAGCGCCCGCTCGGCGACGCCGATCGCACGCATGCAGTGATGGATGCGGCCGGGACCGAGGCGGCCCTGGGCGATCTCGAAGCCGCGGCCTTCGCCGAGGAGAATGGCCGACTTCGGCACGCGGACGTTGTCGTAGACCACTTCGGCATGGCCGTGCGGGGCGTCGTCATAGCCGAACACGTGCAGCATCTTCACGATCTTGATGCCCTTGGCGTCGCGCGGCACCACGATCATCGACTGCTGGCGATAAGCCGGCGCGTTGGGATCGCTCTTGCCCATCAGGATGATGACGGCGCAGCGCGGATCGCCCATGCCCGAGGACCACCACTTGCGGCCGTTGATGACATAGTCGTTGCCGTCAGCCTCGATGCGGCACTCGACGTTGCGCGCGTCCGAGGAGGCGACCGCCGGCTCGGTCATGGCGAAGCAGGAGCGGATCTCGCCGTTCAGCAGCGGCTTCAGCCACTTCTCCTTGTGCTCCTTGGTGCCGTAGCGGGCGAACACTTCCATGTTGCCGGTGTCGGGCGCCGAACAGTTCACCGACTCCGAGGCGATCGAGGAGCGGCCCAGCACTTCGCAGATCGGGGCGTATTCGAGGTTGGAGAGGCCCATGGTGCCGTGGGTGTCACCGGTCTCGCGATCGGCCGGCAGGAACATGTTCCAGAGGCCGCGCTTCTTCGCCTCGGCCTTGCACTGCTCGATGACGGGCGGGAGCTGCCAGCGGTCCTTGGCCTTCTCCATCTGCTCTTCGTAGACGGGCTCGGCCGGATAGATGACCTCGTCCATGAATTTGTTGAGTTTCTCGAGCAGCGCCTTGCTGCGATCCGAGTATTCGAAGTCCATCGCTCTCTCCCTTTGTGCTGCGGCGGACTCTGGCCGAAAATGGGGGCAATGTGAACGGGCATTCAGGCCGCACCCAGGTCTCAGGTCGGGGGTTTCGGCTTGCGGACGGGATGATGGAGAAAACGTAATGAAAATCGCCAGTTACCAGGTCATGACACTCGCGGTGCCGGAGGACGATCCACTGGCCAACATGCCGGAGGACGCCAACCGCAAGCGGCCGACGGTGATCCTGCGCCTGCGCACCGACAGCGGCATCGAGGGTATCGGTGTCACGCTCTATGGCGGCCGCGTGACGCGCAGCCTGCATGCGATGATGGAAGACCTGTGCGCGGGCATCGTCGGCGAGGACCCGATGCGCAACGAGGCGCTTCTCGCCAAGCTGCGCGGCGGTGACATTTCCGCGGGCTCGGGCGGCCCAGGCGGCATTTTCACCCTCGCCCTGTCGGCGATCGACACGGCGCTGTGGGACATCAGGGGCAAGGCGCTGGACCAGCCGCTGTGGCAGCTGCTGGGCGGCCATCGCGACCGCGTGCCGACTTATGCCTCGGGGTCGCTGCGCCGCGGCCTCACCGACAAGCAGACGGAGCAGGCCGCGCGCATCCTGGTGCAGAAGGGCTTCCGCTCGATGAAGACCCAGATGGCGCTGCCCGGCGATCCGACGCCGGCCGACGAGCTTCGCCGCATGCGGGTCGTGCGCGACGCGATCGGTCCCGACATCCCGCTGATGTGCGACATCAACCAGCGCTGGCGGCCCGAGCAGGCGATCGACATCGGCTCCAGGGTCGAGCAGGCGGGTATCGGCCTGTTCTGGCTGGAGGACGTGACGACGGCCGACGACTATGCGGGCCTCGCCCGCGTCACCGCCGCGCTCAAGACCCCGGTCGCGGGTGGCGAATATGTCTGGGGCATCGTGCCCTTCCGTCACATGATCGAGGCGCGCTCGGTCGACATCGTGATGGTCGACATCGCCCGGGTCGGCGGTCCGACGCAGTGGATGAAGGTCGCGGCCATGGCCGAGGCCTTCAACCTGCCGATCGTCAGCCATGTCATGCCCGAAGTGCTGTGCCACATGGTGGCCGCCTGCCCGAACGGCCTCACGGTGGAATACATGCCGTGGATGCTGGCGCTCTACGAAGAGACGCCGGCGATCGAGAAGGGCGAGCTGGTGTTGCCGACCAAGCCCGGCCTCGGTCTCAAGTTCGACGAGAAGGCGATCGCCAGGTTCAAGGCGTAGGCCGCGGGCGCAGCCTTCCCCAAGACGACGTGTTATATTGATATCATGAAGCCGGACCTTTCCCTTGCGCGCGAATACAAGCGTCGCGTTGACAGCGCCTTCAACGGCCGCGTAGCCAAGCTGGTGCTATTCGGGTCGCGCGCGCGCGGGGAGGCGCATGAGGAGTCGGACTGGGACATCGCTGTTTTCCTGACCGACGATCCGACGATGGAGGATCGCCATCTGCTGACCGACCTCGGCAGCGATGTTCTCATGGATACCGGCCAAGTCATTCAGTCGGTGGCTCTTCCGTCGCGCAGGGAAGTCGAGGATAGCTATCTGATGCGGGCAATCCGCTCGGAAGGGATTACCTTGTGATCGAGGAGGTCCGGCTACACCGGGTGCGGGCGCGGCGCCTCCTGACAATGGTAGAGGGTCGATGGGACCAGGAACTGCCGGAGATCGTGGCGCACACTGCTTACTATGCGATGTACCATGCGGCGATCGCGCTATTCGGCAGGCGCAGTGTGCCGCTGCCCAAGACCCATGCGGGGGTCAATGCGCGCTTCAGCGAACATTTTTCGGCACGTCGAGGCCGATGGACGAGATCAAGTCAGAAGATTGGGGCGTGCCCTGGAGCGCCGCTTGATCGCCGACTATGACGCCGTAGACATTTTGAAAACAGAAGATGCAAGTGCCGCTCGCGACGATGCCGCTGCCTTTGTCGCGTTCTGCGAAAGACTCATCGACGAATCCTAGCAAGTCACTTGCGGGCGACCCAGCTACCCTCCTAAATCGATGCTAGGAAAATGTCGGGGGAACCGTCGTTGGACAGTGTTGCGCAGCCTCCTTTCAAGCCCATCGAATTCCTGAGCCGCGACGTGAAGGTCGAGCGGCGGGACGACGGCACGGTCGTGTTGCAGTCGAACCATCCGCTGAAGCCCTACGCAAGGCACATCCCGGCGTTGCTGGCGAAGTGGGCAAGCGAAGTGCCGGACCGGCTGTGGCTGGCGCAGCGCCGCGGGCCGGACCGGGACTGGCTGAAGCTCACCTATGCCGAGGCCAAGAAACAGGTCGATGCGGTGACGCAGGCGCTGCTCGATCGCGGCTTCGGTCCCGACCGGCCGGTGATGATCCTGTCGTCGAATTCGATCGAGTTCGCGCTGCTCACCCTCGCCGCCATGCAGGCGCGCGCGCCCGTGGCGCCGGTGTCACCGGCCTATTCGGTGATGAGTGCCGATCACGCCAAGCTGAAATACGTCTTCGACCTCATCAAGCCCGGCCTGGTGTTCGTGCAGAACGGCGAGATCTATGCCCGCGCGCTTGAGGCGCTCGATCTGGAGGGCGTGCTGCTGGTCCATGTCGACAAGCCGCCGCCGCAGAGGCAGTCGCTGCCGTGGAGCGAACTGGTGGCCACGAAGGCGACCGATGCGGTGGCGAAGTCGGTGGCGATGATCGAGCCCAAGACGGTGGCCAAGTTCCTGTTCACCTCGGGCAGCACCGGCATGCCCAAGGCCGTCATCAACACCCAGGAAATGATGTGCGCCAACGTGGCGATGATGAGCATGGCGCGCATCCGCAAGCCGACCGATCCCGCGCCGGTCATGCTCGACTGGCTGCCGTGGAACCACACGATGGGCGGCAACGCCACCTTCCAGGGCAACCTCAACGAGGGCGGCACGACCTGGATCGACGACGGCAAGCCGCTGCCGGGCCTGTTCGAGGAGACGCTGCGCAACCTGCGCGAGGTCTCGCCGACGTCTTTCTCCAACGTGCCGGCGGGCTACGCCATGCTGGCGACGGCGCTGGAGAAGGACGAGAGCCTGGCCAAGCGCTTCTTCAAGAACATCAACGTGCTGTCCTATGGCGGTGCCACCCTGCCCAACGATCTCTACGAGCGCATGGAGACGCTGGCGGTCAAGCACACCGGCTACCGCATTCCCTTCGTCACCGGCTGGGGCTCGACGGAGACGGCGCCGACGGCAACATCGGTGCACTGGGCGTCGGATCGTGTCGGCCTCGTCGGGCTGCCTTATCCCGGCGTGCAGCTCAAAATGGTGCCGACGGGGGAGGAGGGGCGCTACGAACTCCGGCTCAAGAGCGTGATCGTGACGCCGGGCTACTTCCGGCGGCCCGACCTCACGGCGGAGATGTGCGACGAGGAAGGCTTCTACAAAATCGGCGACGCCGGCCGCTTCGTCGATCCCGAGGATCCGAGCTGGGGCCTGATCTTCGACGGCCGCGTCGTCGAGGACTTCAAGCTGACCAGCGGCACCTTCGTGCTGGTCGGCACGCTCCGCACGACGGCGATTGCGGCGGCGACGCCGGTGCTGCAGGACGCCGTGATCTGCGGCCAGGACCGCGACTATGTCGGCCTCCTCGGCTTTCCCAACATGGCGGCCTGCCGACGGCTCGCGGGCGATGAGGAAGCGCGGCTGACGGCGGCCGAGCTTTTAGCCCATCCCGCCGTGGTCGCCGCGGTGCGCGACGGCCTCGCGGGCATGAATGCCGGCAGCAAGGGCTCTTCGATGCGGGTGCGCCGGGCGCTGCTGATGGAAGAGCCACCAGCCGTCGACGGCCACGAGATCACCGACAAGGGCTACATCAACCAGCGCGCCACGCTGGAGAGACGCCGCGCGCTGGTCGAAAAACTCTATATCGGCGGCGAAGGTGTGATCGAGGTAGGATGAGGCCATGAGCAAACGACTTTTAGGCAGGGTGGCGATCGTCACCGGCGGCGCGAGCGGCCTCGGCCGCGCGACCGTCATGCGCTTCCTGGCCGACGGTGCGAAGGTGTTGGTGGCCGACCTCAATGAGAAGAACGGCGCCGAGACGCTGGCGATCGCCAAGGCCCAGGGCCACGGCGACAGCATCGCCTTCGTGCGCTGCGACGTCGCCAACGACTCCGATGTCGCCGCCACGGTGGCCGCGGCCGAGACGCGCTTCGGCCGGCTCGACATCGCCTATCTCAACGCCGGCGTCGGCGGTGCCTTCGGGCCGATCGCCGAGACCAGCGTCGAGGACTGGGACTACACTTTCGCCGTGCTGACACGCTCGGTGTTCCTCGGCATGAAGCATGCCTCGTCCGCCATGAAGAAATATGGTGGCGGCGTGATCCTGGTCACGGCCTCGATCGCCGGCATGGCGGGCGGCGGTGGCAGCCACGCCTATTCGGCGGCCAAGGCCGCCTGCATCAGCCTGATCGAGAACGTCGCGGTGGAACTCGGCCC
The DNA here is from genome assembly GCA_052386855.1 of Reyranella sp. GTDB lineage: Bacteria > Pseudomonadota > Alphaproteobacteria > Reyranellales > Reyranellaceae > Reyranella. Next base: position 20,407 of record JBQTJT010000087.1, on the reverse strand, counting down.
CGACCGCATCCGCGTGGTCGGCATCGCCCCCGGCGTGATCTCCACGCCGCTGGTCCATCGCGGCCGGCCTGAGAAATTCGAGAAGCAGTTCGCCCAGCAGCCGTGGCCCGACCGCGGCGAGCCCGAGCACATCGCTGATGTGGCGGCGTTCCTCTGCTCCGACGATGCACGTTTCATCACCGGCGAGACGGTGAAGGTGGATGGCGGCCTGATGGCCCGGGGCGTGGCGCTCTGGGGCACGGGCAAGGAAAACATCTTCATGAAGAGCGCCGGCGTCAATCGCGGCACGACCGGCGAGGCCATGGTCGTGCGCAACCTTCAGCCTGGAGACCAGAAGAAATGACGAGCGAAGCGCAAAAACTGCACGGACATCTCATCGGCCAGCAGGGGTCGAGGCGCTCGCTGAACACGCCGGCGTTGGTGCTCGACCTGGAAATGCTCGACCGCAACATCGCCGAGATGGCGTCGTTCGCGAAGGCGCACGGCATGAAGCTGCGGCCGCACTCCAAGACGCACAAATCGGCCGACATTGCGCGCCGTCAGGTCGCCTCGGGCGCGCTGGGCGTCTGCTGCGCCAAGCTGGGCGAAGCCGAGGCGCTGGGCGAGGCCGGCATCGAGGGGCTGCACATCACCTCGCCGGTGGTGACGCCGCAGGCGATCGCGCGGCTGATCGAACTCAACGCCAAGGTAAAGGGGCTGATGGTCGTGGTCGATCATCCCGCCAACGTCGCGGCGCTGGCTGCCGCTGCCGCAAAGGCTGGCCAGAAACTGAAGGTGATCGTCGACATCGACCCCGGTATCCACCGCACCGGCGTGGCGAGTCCCGAGGCCGCGGTCGAGTTGGCGCAGCTGGTCGTGAAGCAGAAGGCCTTGAAGTATGGTGGCGTGCAGTTCTATTGCGGCCGGCACCAGCACATCATCGACTTCGCCCAGCGCAAGGCCGAGATCGAGGAGCGCACGGAATACTTGAAAGGCATCCTCGCCAAGCTGGAGGCCGCCGGACTGAAACCCGAGATCATCACCGGCTCGGGCACCGGCACGCATCTCATCGATGCCAAGCTGGGCGTCTTCACCGAGCTGCAGGTCGGCTCCTATGTGTTCATGGACCACGATTACAACGTCTGCGACCTGCGGGGCCTCGACAAGCCGACCTTCGAGCAGGCGCTGCAGATCGATGCCCGCGTGGTGAGCGCCAACACCGCCGGCATGGTGACGGTCGATGCCGGCCTGAAGGCGATGGCCACCGAGAAGGGCCCGCCGATGATCCTGAAAGGCGCCGCCCCGGGCGCCACGACGCGCTTCATGGGCGACGAGCATCTGGCGGTGATCGCGCCCGAGGGCAAGGCGGCGCCGGCGCTGGGCGAGCAGGTGATCCTGGTGCCGCCGCACTGCGACCCGACGGTCAACATGTACGAGAGCTATCACGTGGTGAAGGGCGACACGCTGGTCGAGATCTGGCCGGTCACGGGACGCGGCAGATCGCGGTGAGTGTCGACAGGATATATGAGCGGCATATCGATGAAGTAATCGTCCAACGGCTTCGAAGCGACGACGTGTTTGCCGGTAAAATCCTAGGCCTCTTTGGAATTCTGGATAAGGATAGTGTCGTCAGTGTCAGCAGGCAGACCAGACACCGCGACGCGTCGGGGACGATAGACGTCGATATTAGATGTAAGTCAGGTCGACGTTTCATCATCGAGAACAAGATCGACGCTGGGTACAGCGTTACAAGGCACGGTGACGGCCAACCCGAACGTTACCTCCGAACCGTCAGTGCTTACCGAGAGGCGGGACAACAGGTTTCTTCGGTACTGATCGCGCCGCGCAAATACCTCCAGTCGTCAAAGTCGGCTTGCATCTTTGAATACCAAGTGGAGTACGAGCAAATCGTCGACTGGCTTTCTGGAGACCATCGGTTTTTTGTTGAGCGGGCGATTGCACAGGCCGAATTGCCCTATGAGCCGCTCGAGAATATTCGGACCGGGGAGTTCTTTTCTGCTTACCGCGCGATGGTCATGGAACGGTTCCCCATCTTGATCTTGAAGACGGAGCCCAATAGCAAAGGCATACGGCCTGATGATTCTCGCACGATCTACTTTGATGTGAAGAAGACGCTCGCATTTCACGGCGATCTGCCCGTGCCGCGCATGTCCCTTCAATGTTTGGATCAATCGGTCGCATCGGCTTCCGTTAAGATCATGATCGGGGGGTGGGGCCGTTTCTGCTCGTCCATCCCGGCATGCGAATCGCTCAAGGACCTAGGAGCCTATTTGCGGCCTGCTGGTCGATCCTTGGGTATTGTCATCGACACGCCGCGCCTCGAAACACAGCAGTCTCTCGCCGAACAACTCGACAAGGTAGTTGAGGGACTGGAAGCGGCGCTGCGTCTTCAGCACTGGTGGGAGCATAACGCGAACGTGCTTCGCCAATGGCAGGTCATTGTCGAAGCGGCGAGTGGCCGTTCCCGCTAGATCTGGCCCACCAGCAGTCCGCCCTTCCAGGTGCGGGCGAGCAGCAGCAGCGCGCACATGCCGAGGGCGCTGACGAGCGTCATAGCGAGGAAGGCATGCTGGCCGTAGCTGGCATAGAGCAGGCCGGAGAACTGGAAGACCAGCGCCTGGGTGAGGCCGGTGCCCAGCGCATAATAGAGGGACTGCCCGATGCCGGCGCCGTGGGCGGGCAGGGCGCGCTGCAGGAAGGCCATGGCGCCGAGATGGTTGGCGGCGAAGGTGCAGGAGTGCAGCGCCTGCAAGAGGACGAGGGCCCAGAGCTCGGTGGTGAAAGCCATGGCGGTCCAGCGCAGCAGCCCGGCCGCAAGCCCGAGGCCGATCAGGCCGCAGACGCCCAGCTTCGCCAGCAGCCAGCCGCCGAACAACATCAGCACGATCTCGATGGCGACGCTCTCGGCCCACAGCGCGCTGATGGTGACGTCGTCGATGCCGGCGGCCCGCCAGGTCAGCGTGCCGAAGCTGTAGAGCACGGAGTGGCTGGCGGCGCACAGGCCGGTCGCGGCGAGGAACAAGAGGAACGCCGGCTGGCGCAGCAGGGCGCCGATCCTGATCGCGGCATGGGCGGGCTCGACGCCGGGCGCCCGGGCGGGCGCGGCGGGCAGCAGCAGGGCGCAGGGCGCCAGGAACACGATGCTGGCCAGGCCGACATAGAGCACCCAGGGCGGGCCGTAGCGCTCGACGGCGATGCCGGCCATGAAGGTGCCGACGATGAAGGCGACCGAGCTCCACATGCGTACGCGGGCATAGTCGAGGCCGCGGCGCTTGGTTTCGGTCACCAGCACGCCATCGTAAAGCGGCATGGGAGGCGACCAGAGGAAGCCCCAGATCATGGTGACGATGAAGATCGCGAGGAACGAGGTGGAGAAATCGTAGGCCACGATCATGACGACGGCGGCGAGGCCCAAGGTCACCATCACGCCGCGCGGGCCGGCCAGGCGATGGGCGATCCAGCCGACCGACAGCGTGGCCACCACGGAGACGAGCTGGCGCGACATGAACAGCGTGCCGATTTCGGTGTCGGTGACGCCGCGGTCGCGCAGCCACACCGGCCAGTAGCTCATGAAGGCGCCGGCGGCGAAGAAGTAGGCGCCGCCATAGCCTGCGAGCCGCAGGCCGGTCAGCCATTTGGACATCAGGCAGCGAACTCGCGGCGTGCCTGGTCGGTGTGCTGGCCGAGCGCCGGCACGTCGCCCAGCCGCTCGGGCTCGCCCGCGTAGGAAGCCGCGAGCGCCGGGATGGAAACCTCGCCCTTGTTCGAGGTGAAGACGGTGCGGCGAAGCTGCGGGTGTTTGGAAAGATCGCCGATCGAACTCACGCGCGCCCAGGCGATCTGCGCGGCGTCGAGCTTGGCCGCCAGCGTCTCGAAGCTCTGCGCGCCGAAACTCCTGGCGACGATGGCGTTGGTGGCATCGCGCCGGGAATTGCGATCCTTGTTGGTGGCGTAATCGGGATCTTTCTCCAGGCCCGGCCGGTCGAGCACGCCGTGGCAGAGGCGCTCGAACTCGCGATCGTTCTGGATCGAGATCAGGAGCGGCACCTTGTCGGCGCTCGGGTAGACGCCATAGGGCGCGATGAACGGATGGGTAAGACCGAGGCGCGGCCATTCGTAGGCGGCGTAGTCCATGGCCAGCAGCGGCACGGTCATCCATTCGGCCATCGAGGAGAACAGCGAGACCGAGATGGCGCGGCCCTCGCCGGTTTTGTGACGCGCCAGCAGCGCTTCGAGGACGGCGGCATGGGCATACATGCCGGTGCCGATGTCGGTGGCGGAGATGCCGACGCGGCCGGGCGCATGCTCGGTGCCGGTGATCGAGGCGAGGCCGCTCTCGGCCTGCACCAGCAGATCGTAAGCGCGGCGGTCCTTGTAGGGGCCATGATCGCCGTAGCCCGAGACATCGACCGTGATGAGCTTCTTGTGCCTGGTCCGCATCGCGGCAGAGCCGAAGCCCGCGCGCTCGGCGGCACCCGGCGCCAGGTTCTGGATCAGCACGTCGGCCTTGGCGATCATGCGGTGCAGCAGCGAAAGATCATCGGCCTGCTTGAAGTCGAGTGCGACCGACTGCTTGCCGCGGTTCAGCCAGACGAAGTAGCTCGATTCGCCTTTCACGTAGCCGTCGTAGGCGCGGGCGAAATCGCCCTCGGGCCGCTCGATCTTGATGACGCGGGCGCCGGCATCCGCCAGGCGAGCGGCGCAGTAGGGGGCGGCCACCGCCTGTTCGACACTCACCACCAAGAGGCCGTCCAACGCTCCAGACATTTCAGATCTTCTCTCCATTCGGGGCCCGCAACATGCCTTAGCCTCCCGAGCTATGCCATAGTGCGCGCCACACCGAGAAGGACACACCGAGAATGAAGAGACGGGGAGAGCAATGCCGGGACCGTTGACGGGCATCAGGGTGATCGATCTGACGGCGGTGTTGCTGGGGCCATTCGCCACGCAGCATCTGGCGGACATGGGTGCTGACGTGATCAAGGTCGAGCCGCCGGAAGGCGACCTGCTGCGGCTCTCGGGCGGCGTGATGGGCCGCGACAAGGGCATGGGCCCGATCTACATGGCGGCCAACCGCAACAAGCGCTCGATCTGCCTCGACCTCAAGAAGCCCGCCGCCTGCGCCGTTCTGAAGGACATGATCAAGACGGCCGACCTGTTCATTCACAACAGCCGGCCTGCCGCCATCGAGCGGCTGGGCCTGGGCTATGAAGACCTGAAGAAGATCAACCCCTCGATCATCTACGCCTATTCGCTGGGCTACGCGCGCAAGGGGCCGTACGGCCACAAGCCCGCCTTCGACGATCTCGTGCAGGGCGTGAGCGGCGCGGCGTCGTTGCAGTCGAGGGTCGACGGCGAGCCGCCGCGCTTCATGCCGAGCCTGATCGCCGACAAGACGACGGGGCTTCATCTCTGCATCGCCGTGCTGGGCGCGCTCTACCATCGCAAGTGCACCGGCGAGGGCCAGATGATCGAGGTACCGATGCTGGAGACGCTGGCCTCGTTCTGGCTGACCGAGCATCTGTTCGGCAAGACGTGGCGGCCGGAGCGCGGGACGATGGGCTACGACCGCATCATCAACAAGTATCGCCATCCGTTTCCGACCAAGAACGGCTACATCTGCGCGCTGCCCTACACCGATCAGCACTGGATCGCCTTCTTCGAGCTGGCCGGCCGCCCCGACCTCGCGAAGGAAAAGAAGTTCGTCGACAAGGTCGAGCGGCCGAAGCATTTCAGCGAGCTTTACCAGGTGCTCGATTCGCTGCTGCAGCACCGCACCACGGAGGAATGGCTGGAGGCGTTCGACAAGGCCGACATTCCCGCCATGCCGGTGCTGACGCTGGAAGAGTTGATGGAGGACCCGCACCTCAAGGCGACCGGCTTCTTCACCGAGCGCGAGCACCCGACCGAAGGCCCGATCACGACCTTTGCGAGTCCGCTCGATTTCGAGAAGACCAAGACCGAGTTTCGCCGCCACGCGCCCCGCATCGGCGGCGATGGCATCGAAGTGCTGCGCGAGGCCGGCCTGAGCACCGCCGCCATCGAGAAATTGAAGGCGGACAAGGCGCTGATCGTGCCGGCGTGAGCGCGGCATCCTACATTCCGGGCGCGGTCGCAGGCTCCTACCCGATTCGCGAGGGCAACAGGGTTCGCCCGCTCATCGACAGCAAGGAGATTTTTACGCGCCTTGGAGAGGCTGCCGAAGGCGCGCAGAAGAGTCTCTGGATCACGGTTGCCTTCCTCGGCCGCGACTTCACTTTGCCTGGGCGTGGCTCGGTGTTCGATCTGCTCGATCGCGCCACCCGGCGAGGTGTCGATGTGCGCTTGCTCATGTGGCGGCCCAATCCGCAGGCGGGCGACCTTCCGATCATGTTTCGTGGCACGCCCGACGATCGCGAGCTGATCCGGGCGCGCGCGCCGCAGATCAAGGTTCGCTGGGATCGTGCGATCGACCGGTTCTGCCAGCATCAGAAGAGCTGGGTGATCGATGCCGGCCTGCCGTCGGAGATCGCCTTCGTGGGCGGCATCAACCTGACCGTACGGTCGTCGCATCATCACGATCTGTATCTCGAGATCGACGGCCCCGCCGTGACCGACGTCAGGCACAACTTCGTGCAGCGCTGGAACGAATCGAGCGAGCGCGGGGTGCCGGACGGCAGCTGGAACTGCGCGCCGACGGACCTGCTGCCATTTCCGCAGCAGCCCCCGGCGCCGCGCGGCGCCGGCCCGGGGCAGATCCAGCGCCTGATGCATGCCGGACGCTACAGCGACGGCCATCCGGTGCCCGGCGGACGCCGCTTCGACATCGCGGGCGGCGAGCGCTCGGTCGCCGAGCAGTATGTGCGCGCGATCGAAGCGGCCCGGAGCACGATCTACCTCGAGAACCAGTCCATTCCGATCATGGAGATCGCGGCGCCGCTCGCGCGTGCGCTCGAGCGCGGCGTCGATGTCGTTCTGCTGGTCCCGACATTTCCGGAGAAATACGTTTTCGCCGCGCGCCTGAACCCGGCCGAACAGCCGCGCTTCGAGGGCATGGAACTCCTGGCGCGCCATCCGAACTTTCTGATGTCGGGTATTGGCGGCCGGGACGCAGGCGACTCCGATCCGGTCTATGTCCACGCCAAGGTGATGCTGGTCGACGATGCCTGGGCTACGATAGGCTCCTGCAACCTGCACGCCTTCTCGCTGAACGGCCATTGCGAGATGAATGCTTCGTTCTGGGATGCGGTCGTCGTGCGCGATCTCAGGCGGCGATTGCTGTCGCTGCGGGTCGGCGAGGACACCGGGTCGCTCGACGATCGCCGGGCGCTCGCCTTTTACCGCACCGTCGCCGAGGACAATCGCGGCCGCATGGAGCGCGGCGAGGCGATGCGGGAAGGGCTTGCCGTGGCCCTGCGTGCGGAGCGCTATGGCGTGACGGGCTGAGCCGGGACAGGGTTTACCAAGCCGGATTCCTACGTAAACTTGTTCCGCTTCGCGGCGTATCCAGCCGCCTGCCGATAGCGTGGCGCTTGTCCGGAACGGGCTCGCGGCTAAACTCCGGCCAAATCGAAAACCCGGCCCGGGAGGGACGCATGGACCTCGCTTTCACGCCTGAAGAACAGAAATTTGCCGACAAAGTCCGCGCCTTTGTGCGCGCCAACTTGCCGGCCGACGTGCGCGGCAAGGTGAAGAACGGCAAGCATCTTGGCCGCGACGATTACATGCGCTGGCAGCAGGCGCTCGGGAAGCAGGGCTGGCTGGTCTACACTTGGCCCAGGAAGCACGGCGGCCCGGGCTTCACGCCCGCTGAGCGCTACATCTTCGAGAACATCTGCGCCGAGGAATACGCGCCCGGCATCATCCCGTTCGGCACCAAGATGGTGGGGCCGGTGATCTACACTTTCGGCACCGAGGAGCAGAAGGCGAAGTACCTCGATCCGATTCGTCTCAGCACCGTGTGGTGGTGCCAGGGCTATTCCGAGCCCGGCTCCGGCTCCGACCTCGCGAGCCTGCGCACCAAGGCCGAGAAAGAGGGCGACCATTACATCGTGAACGGGTCCAAGACCTGGAACACGATGGGGCACTGGGCCGACTGGATCTTCTGCCTCGTCCGTACCGATTCGAAGTCCAAGCCGCAGGAGGGCATCTCCTTCCTGCTGATCGACATGAAGACGCCCGGCATCACCGTGAAGCCCATCATCATGGCCGACGGCGGCCACGAGGTGAACGAGGTCTTCTTCGACAATGTGAAGGTTCCGGCAGCCAACCTCGTCGGCAAGGAGAACGAGGGCTGGACCTGCGCCAAGTTCCTGCTGGCCAACGAGCGGCTGGGGATCGCGGCGGTGCCGCAGTCCAAGCGCGGCGTCGCAGCACTGAAGGACATCGCCCGCGTCGAGCAGGACAATGGCCGCCCGCTGATCGAGAACCAGAGCTTCGCCGAGAAGATCGCCGACCTAGAAATCCAGGTAACGGCGCTTGAGTACACCGAGCTCCGCGTGCTGTCGTCGATGGCGCATGGCGGACAGCCCGGGCCGGAAGTGTCGGGCCTCAAGATTCGCGGCTCGGAGATCCAGCAGCGCATCACCGAACTCACCATGGAAGCGGTCGGCGAGTATTCCGCGCCGTACCTGCCGGGCCTTTTGTGGCAGGGCACCAACGAGGCGCCGGTCGGACCCGAGTATGCCCATCTCGCAGCACCTCGTTACTTCAACACGCGCAAGACCACGATCTACGGCGGCAGCAACGAAATCCAGAAGGGCATCATCAGCAAGATGGTGTTGGGGCTGTGATGCCCGTCGCCATATCCCTCCGTTGTCATCCTGAGCGTAGCGAAGGATCTCACGCTGGCTACGGACTCGGTGATCGTTCCGTTAGGTCCTTCGCTTCGCTCAGGACGACAAGATCATGAATCTCGCCCTAAAACCCGAGCACAAGGCCTTCGCCGACGAAGTAAGAGACTTCGCGCGGAAAAACCTCTCGCCCGCGACCAAGGAGAAGACCTTCTCCGGCAAGCACTACGACCGCGCCGACCACATGGTCTGGCAGCAGGCGCTCGGCAAGAAAGGCTGGCTCGCCTACACCTGGCCCAAGAAGTTCGGCGGGCCGGGCTGGGACGTGACGCAGCGCTTCCTGTTCGAGAATGTGCTGGCGGAAGAGGGCGCGCCGCGCATCCTGCCGTTCGGGCCGAAGATGGTCGGGCCGGTGATCTACACGTTCGGCAACGAGGAGCAGAAGGCGCGCTTCCTGCCGGGCATCCGCTCCTCGACCGTGTCATGGTGCCAGGGCTATAGCGAGCCGGGGGCCGGATCGGACCTTGCCAATCTCCGCACCAAGGCGGAGCGAGACGGCGACCACTACATCGTGAACGGCCAGAAGACCTGGACCTCCTATGCGCACTGGGGCGACTGGATCTTCTGCCTGGTGCGGACCGGCGCCTCGGCCAAGCCGCAGGAGGGCATCTCGTTCCTGCTGATCGACATGAAGACGCCGGGCGTCACCGTGCGGCCGATCGTCATGCTCGACGGCGCCCATGCGGTGAACGACGTGTTCCTCGACAATGTGAAGGTCCCGGTCGCCAACCTGATCGGCAAGGAGAACGAGGGCTGGACCTGCGCCAAGTTCCTGCTCGCCAACGAGCGGCTGGGCATCGCCGAGGTGCCGTCGTCCAAGCGCGGCGTCTCGATGCTGCGCACGATCAGCGACGATCCGTCGATGGCCGAGAAGATTGCCGACGTCGACCTGCAGGTCCAGGCGCTGGAGATGAGCGAGTTGCGCGCGCTGTCGACCATGGCGCTGGGCGGCGCGCCGGGACCCGAGGCCTCGATCCTGAAAGTGCGCGGCTCGGAGATCCAGCAACGCATCGCGGAACTGGCCATGGAAGCCTGCGGCGAGTACGCCGCGCCCTACCAGCCGGGCATGCTGTTTCAGGATACGAACGAGACGCCGATCGGCCCCGACCATGCGCCGCCGGCCGCGCCGCGCTATTTCAACATGCGCAAGACCACGATCTACGGCGGCAGCACCGAGGTTCAGAAGAACATCGTGTCCAAGGCCATCCTCGGGCTATAAGACGCGCAATATCTGGAGGAAGACGAGATGGATCTGTCCCTTTCCGACGAACAGAAGCAGCTGCAGGAGCAGGCCGAGCGTTTCGTGCGCGACAAGTACGCGTTCGATGCCCGCCGCAAGATCGCGGCGACGGAGCGCGGCTGGCTGCCCGAGAACTGGCAGCAGTTCGCGGAGCTGGGCTGGCTCGGCATGTCGTTTTCGGAAGAAGACGGCGGCTACGGCGGCGGTCCGATCGAGACCATGATCGTGATGGAGCAGTTCGGCAAAGGCCTGGTGCTGGAGCCGTTCCTGCCGACCGTCGTGCTGGGTGGCGGCATGATCGCCCGTTCGGGTTCGAAGGCGCAGAAGGAGGCGCTGCTGGCGCCGATGATCGAGGGCAAGAAGCAGTTCGCGCTGGCCTGGCTCGAGCGCCAGAGCCGCTACAACCTGGCCGATGTTTCGCTGAAGGCCACCAAGGAAGGCGCCGGCTGGTCGCTGTCGGGCCACAAGGGCGTGGTCTATAACGCCGCCTCGGCCGACCACATCATCGTGCTTGCCCGCACCGCCGGCAGCGCGCGCGAGCCCAAGGGGCTCACGCTCTTCATCGTCGATGGCAAGGCCAAAGGGCTTTCCCGCCGCGACTACCCGACCCAGGACGCGCTGCGGGCGTCCGAACTCACCTTCGACAAGGTCTCGGTCGGCGTCGATGCGGTCCTCGGCAAGGTCGACGAGGGTTTCGGCATCGTCGAGGACGGTGTCGACCGCGCCATCGTGGCGCTCTGCGCCGAGGCCACCGGCTGCATGGACGCGATCAACGCGGCCACGCTGGAATACATCAAGACCCGCAAGCAGTTCGGCGTGGCGATCGGCAAATTCCAGGTGCTGCAGCATCGCATGGTCGACTGCTTCACCAATGCCCAGGAAGCCCGCTCGATGACCCTGATGGCGTCGCTCAAGATCGACGACAAGGATGCCACGGTGCGCGCCAAGGCGGCCTCGGGCGCCAAGGTGCAGATCGGCAAGTCGGGCAAGTTCTGCGGCCAGAGCGCGGTGCAGATGCACGGCGGCATGGGCGTCACCGACGAGCTCTCGGTCAGCCACTACTTCAAGCGGCTGACCATGATCGACCTGATGTTCGGCAACCAGCAGCATCACCTGACGCGCTACAGCAACCTCGCGATGGCGGCGTAACCGCCGCTTCGCTGCGGCGGGGAGCATGAGCGCGATCGTCGACATCATCGTGCCGGTCTTCGGCATGGTGCTGGTCGGCTGGGTGATCGGCCGCTCGCCGCTGCTGAGCGCCGAGGGATTGCGCGGCCTGACCGGCGTCACCTTCTACGCGCTGTTTCCGGCGTTGCTCTTCCGCTCCATGGCCAAGGTGCGGATCGAGGCGCTCGAGCCCGACATCCTGCTGGTCTTCTTCAGCGCCGTCTTCCTGCTCTACGGCGTGCTGATGCTGCTCGGCCGCGCCGCCGGCATGACCATGGGCGACCGCACCGTGCTGGCGCTGAGCGGCGTCTTCTCCAACGGCGTCGGCATCGGCATTCCCTTCATCACCTACGCCTTCGGCGAGCGGGGGCTGGTGCCGCTGCTGATGATCATCAGCGTGCATTCGCTGATCCTGCTCACTTTTTCGTCTTTCCTGATGGAAATGGATGCCCCGGGCGGCGTCCGCCGCCGGCTGCTCGGCCGGCTGGGCGGGGCGGCGCTCAACATGCTGAAGCACCCGGTCATCCCGGCGATCTTCGCCGGGCTCGCCTGGGGCGAGCTCACGCGGCTGGTGCCGGGTCTCGCGACGCCCGTCGTGATCGACCGCATCCTGCAGGCACTGGCGATGGCAGCACCTCCCTGCGGCCTGATCATGGTCGGCGCCTCGCTCGCCCATGTCGGCCTCCGGGGCCACTGGCAGTCGGTCGCGGTCGCCACCGCGTTCAAGCTGGCCGCCCTGCCGCTGCTGGTGTGGATGCTGGGACGCTACGTCTTCCGGCTCGATCCGCTGTGGCTTACCGTGGCGACACTGAACGCCGCCCTGCCGGCCGGCGCCAACGTCTATCTGGTGGCGCAGATGTACGGCATCGGCGTCGCGCGGGCGACCAATGCCGTCGTCATCTCGACGGCGGCCAGCGTGTTCACGCTGTCGATTGCGTTGCTGCTTTTGGGCGTCCAGGCGCGCTAGACTGAAGCACGGAGGGCAGGCCATGGGTTACGAAACGGTTCAGGTGCACAAGCTCACTGGCGGCTGTGGCGCCGAGGTCCTGGGGATTGATCTCAAGTCGATGAGCAACCGCCAGTGGGACGAGGTGCAGCGCGCCTTCGTCGAGCACGGCGTCATCTTCTTCCGCGACCAGAATCTCACGCCCGAGCAGCACATCGATTTCGCGCGGCGCTGGGCGCCGATCGACGTCAACCGCTTCTTCAAGGCCGCGCCGGGCTATCCGGAGATCGCCGAGGTGCGCAAGGAGCCCGAGCAGAAGACCAATATCGGCGGCGGCTGGCACACCGATCACAGCTACGACCAGGAGCCGGCGATGGGCTCGATCCTGCTGGCGCGCGAAGTGCCGGAGGAGGGTGGCGACACGCTGTTCGCCAACATGTATCGCGCCTTCGAGACGCTCTCGCCCGGCCTGCAGCGCACGCTGGAAGGCATGCGCGCCGTCCACGGTTCGGCGCATATCTTCGGCAAGGGCGGCGTCAATGACATGAATCCCGAAGGTGCGAGCCGCTACGAAAACCACGACAAGGTCGGCGCCGACGTCGTGCATCCGGTCGTGATCAGGCATCCGCTGAGCGGCCGCAAGGCGCTCTACGTCAACCGCGCCTTCACGCTGCGCTTCGCGGACTGGACGGTCGAGGACAGCAAGCCGCTGCTGGAGCATCTCTACCAGCACGCGGCGCGGCCGGAATTCACCTGCCGCTTTCACTGGCGCGAGGGCTCGATCGCCTTCTGGGACAATCGCGCCACCTGGCACTACGCCGCCAACGACTATCAGGGCGAGCGCCGCCTGATGCACCGCATCACAGTCGCCGGCTGCAAGCTCGAGGCCGCCAGCGCCTGACGCCCATCCCCTGACAAACAGTCAGGCGCGGCCGGTCATCAGCGCTTCCTGGTCGAGCGGTGCATAGAAGAAATCGCCGGGGCGGAAGTCGTGGCCGAGATCGCCGAGCAGTCGGCGCTGGCGCGGCGTGCAGCGTTCGAACAGCTCCTTCACAGGCCCGCCGAAATCGTAGGGCTTCATGAACATCTGGCAGTAATTGTACAGGATGGTCTTGCGCGCCTTGCCGGAGTGGTTGGGCGACGGGCCATGCCAGATCGCGTGCGGGAAGACATAGGCATCGCCCGCCTTGCCGAGCAGAGGTACCGTGCCCGGCGACTTCGGGCCTGGAATGCGCTCAGAGCGCTCGGGGAACGGCCGCAGATGGCTGCCGGGGAAAATCGTGAAGTTACCGCTGTCCGGCGCCGTGACATCGGTCAGCAGGTACATCACCTTCACGGCGAGCGGCCGGCTGGTCTCGGTGACGCGGATGCTCTTCTGCGCTTCCCCGCCGTCTGTATGGATGTAGCCGGGGAACATGTCGGTCGATGCGCGGATGATCGCCTGGCTCATCGAGAACTGGATGTACGGGCCCATCAGATCGAGGATCAGGTCGAAGATGGCCGGCCGGTCGATCAGGTCGATGAACGCCTGGTGGTAAGGAAGCAGGTCGCGCCGGTCCATGAACGCGTCCTTGTTCTGGTCGGGCAACTTCCAGGCGTAGTGGCCGCGCTGCAGCTCGGTCGCCGCGGGCTCGTAGCCCGGCTGTGTGCGCACGCGGTCGAGCTGGTCGGAGAAGAAGTCGACTTCCGCCGGACTCAATGCCCTTTCGAGTTGAAGGTAGCCGTCAACCGCCCATTGTTCGCGCTGCGCCTCGGTCAGAGTCCGGGTCGTGTTGGCCAGCATGCGATCCTCCGCAGAGCCGAAAGCAGCCGGCAGTGTAGCGCGATCCGCGGCGTTTGTCGGCGGCCTGCGACCGCTTGGCGGCCGAAAGCGGACCGTCGCCGGCTGCGCGTTGCAGGCGGCGACGGCCTAGAGGCCTTGATCTAGCGCTTGAGCTTCAGCGACATCTCGCCGATGCCCATGGCGAGATTGTAGCCCGCGTCCTTGACGATGCCCGAGGCGATCATGCCGATTTCGGCGTTGGGACCGCCATAGATCCAGTTGCCGCCGGCCTGGCTGCCGACCGCGGCGGTGCCCTGCTCGCCGATGTAGTTGCCGCTCAGATCCCTGGGACCGCGGGTCGAGCCCAGCGAGTAGACGCGCCAGATCGTGTGCACGGCCTTGGTGTAGCCGATGTCGATGCCGACCTTGGTGATCGAGCCGGTGTACTCCGCGCTATGCACGCCGTCGTTGGCGAGGAAGACGCAGTCCATGCTCTTGTTCGAGCCCAGGACATAGCCCGTGCCGCCGGCGATGTTGCAGCTCAGCGAGCCGATGAAAATCCGGGAATTGGCGTTGGTGGTATTGAGCTGCTGCGGCGTCGACTGCTGCATGCAAGCGCCGACGGTCAGGGCGAGGGCTGCCGTCGCGACGGCCATGGCGATCTTCTTCATCAAGCACTCCTTTAGCGAATGGCCGCCCACAGGAGCGCCAGTCCGGACACAGCCATTACGCCGTCGAGCAGGCGCTGAAAAGTGGCGACGCTCAACCTATCCACGATCAAACGCGCGGTATAGGTGCCGGCCATGACCGACGAGCCCGAGATCAGCCCCTTGGCCACGATGTCCAGGGGCAGCGCGCCGAAGGTTCGGAAGGTGATGGCCTTGCTGATGTAGAGGGCCAGCGACCCGGCAGCCTCGGTGGCGATGAAGGCGCCCTTGGCCAGCCCGTAGGCGGCGAAGGCAGGCACGCTGAGGGGGCCGGTCGAGACCACGATGCCGGTCAGGAAGCCGATGACGGCGCCGGCCACGGCAAGATGCCAGAAGCCGAACTTGAGATTCCGCGCGGTCAGCCAGCGGCGGCCGGGGATCATCGCCAGGAAGAAGAGGCCGAGCGCCACATCGACGGCCTTCTCGGGCAGGATCAGCAGGGTCCGCGCCCCCAGCGCCGCGGCCGGAATGCCGCCCAGCGCATAGGCGGCGCAGGCGCGCCAGTCGGTCTCCTTCCACCACGAGGTGATCTTGGCGAAGTTCGACATCAGGGCGACGACGGCCATGATCGGCACGGCCTCGCGCGGGCCGAACGCCAGGACCAGGATCGGCAGCAGGATGATGGTGGCGCCGGTGCCGACGATGCCGCTCACGATCCCCGCGGCATAGCCGACCGCGAGCACGAGGGCGTAGGTCAGGTAGGGATCAGTAGCCAATGTTGGGGCGCAGCCACTTCTCGGCCTGCTCGATCGAAACGCCGCGGCGCTGGGCGTAGTCCTCGAGCTGGTCGCGGCCGATGCGGGCCACGCCGAAATACTGCGCGTCGGGATGGGCGAAGTAATAACCCGACACCGCCGACGTCGGCATCATCGCGAAGCTTTCGGTGAGCGTGATGCCAGCGTTCTGGCCCGCGTTCAGCAGCCGGAAGAGCTCGGGCTTCTGGCTGTGGTCGGGGCAGGCGGGGTAGCCCGGCGCCGGGCGGATGCCGCGATACTTCTCGCGCGTTAGCTCGTCGTTGGTCAGCGCCTCGTCGGGGGCGTAGCCCCACAGCGTCTTGCGCACGCGCTCGTGCAGTCGCTCGGCGAAGGCCTCGGCCAGGCGGTCGGCCAGCGCCTTCAGCAGGATGTCCGAATAGTCGTCGTGGTCGGCCTTGAAGCGCTTGAGGTGCTCCTCGATGCCGTGTCCGGCGGTGACGGCAAAGCCGCCGATCCAGTCGGCCTCGGGCGAGATGAAGTCGGACAGGCACATGTTGGCGCGGGGGCTGCGCTTCTCGATCTGCTGGCGCAGGAAATAGAGGCGCGAGACCTCCTTGGTGCGCGTGTCGTCACTGTAGAGCACGACATCGTCGCCGTCGCGGCGGCACGGCCAGAAGGCGACGACACCCTTCGCCGTCAGCCACTTCTCGCGCACGATACGGTCCAGCATCTTGCGGGCATCGGCATAGAGCTTCTTGGCACTGTCACCGACCACGGGATCTTCCAGTATCTCCGGATAGTTGCCGACCAGCTCCCACGCGCGGAAGAACGGCGTCCAGTCGATGCGCTCGATCAGCTCGTGCAGCGGATACTCGGCGAAGACACGCGTGCCGGTGATCGCGGGCTTCGGCGGCGTGTAGGCCTGCCAGTCGATCTTGAAGGCGTTGGCGCGGGCGTCTTCCAGCGCGATGACCTTTTCCTTGGTGCCGCCGGCCCGTTCGACGCGGATGGCTTCGTACTCCGCGGCAACCTTGATCGCGAAATCCTCGGCCTGCGAGCCCGATTCCGACACCAGCGCCGAGCAGACGCCGACGGCGCGCGAGGCGTCGAGGACATGCACGGTGGTGCCGTTGTAGCGCGGCGCGATGCGCAGCGCGGTGTGGACCTTCGACGTGGTGGCGCCGCCGATCAGCAGCGGCAGGTTCATGCCCTGGCGCGTCATCTCCTCGGCCACCGTCACCATCTCGTCGAGCGACGGCGTGATCAGGCCCGAGAGGCCGATGATGTCGGCCTTGTTGTCGTTGGCGCTCTTCAGGATGTCCTGGAAAGGCACCATGACGCCGAGGTCGATGACCTCGAAATTGTTGCACTGGAGCACGACGCCCACGATGTTCTTGCCGATGTCGTGGACGTCGCCCTTGACGGTCGCCATCACGATCTTGCCCTTGGGCCGAGAGCCCGCGGTCTTCTGCGCCTCGATGTAGGGCAGCAGGTGGGCGACGGCCTTCTTCATCACGCGGGCGCTCTTCACCACCTGCGGCAGGAACATCTTGCCGGCCCCGAAAAGATCGCCGACCACGTTCATGCCGGCCATCAGCGGGCCTTCGATGACCTCGATCGGCCGCGCGATCAGGAGGCGCGCCTCCTCGGTGTCGGCCACGACCCACTGGTCGAGGCCCTTCACCAGCGCATGCTCCAGCCGCTTGTCGACCGGCCAGCTCCGCCATTCGGCGTCCACGACTTCGGCCGCCTCGCCGGTGCCCTTGTACTTGGGCGCGAGCTCGAGCAGCCGGTCGGTCGAATCGGGACGGCGGTTCAGGATCACGTCCTCGCAGGCGTCGCGCAGCTCGGCCGGGATCTGGTCGTAGACCTCGAGCTGGCCGGCGTTGACGATGCCCATGTCCATGCCCGCCTGAATGGCGTGATACAGGAACACCGAGTGCATCGCCTTGCGCACCGGCTCGTTGCCGCGGAAGGCGAACGACAGGTTGGAGACGCCGCCGGAGATTTTCACGTGCGGGCAGCGCGCTTTGATCTCGCGCGTGGCCTCGATGAAGTCGACGCCGTAGTTGTTATGCTCCTCGATGCCGGTCGCGACCGCGAAAATGTTGGGGTCGAAGATGATGTCCTCGGCCGGGAAGCCGACCTGGTTCACCAGGATGTCGTAGGCGCGGGCGCAGATCTCGACCTTGCGCTCCTTGGTGTCGGCCTGGCCCTTCTCGTCGAACGCCATGACCACGACTGCGGCGCCGTAGCGGCGGACCTTGCGGGCGTGGGCGATGAAGGGCTCGATGCCCTCCTTCATGGAGATCGAGTTCACGATCGGCTTGCCGGCGACGCACTTGAGGCCGGCCTCGATCACGCTCCACTTGGAGCTGTCGATCATGATCGGCACGCGGGCGATGTCGGGCTCGACGGCGATCAGCTTCAGGAACGTGTCCATCGCCTTCTCGGCGTCGAGCAGGCCCTCGTCCATGTTGACGTCGATGATCTGGGCGCCGCTGTCGACCTGCTGGCGCGCGACCTCGACGGCGGCCGTGTAATCGCCTTCCAGGATCAGTTTCTTGAACCGGGCCGAGCCCGTGACGTTGGTGCGCTCGCCGATGTTGATGAAGGTCGCGCGTGGACCTGTCGTCTGCTCTGTCACTTGATCGTCGGCCATCAGAAGAAACTCGCTGCTTCCATACCACTGAGACGCAGCGCCGGCGGCAGCGCATGCCACTGCCGGGGTTTTACGCCCTTTACCGCTTCGGCGATCGCCTTGATGTGGGCCGGCGTCGTGCCGCAGCAGCCGCCGACCACATTCAGCCAGCCGTTCTCGGCCCAGCCCTTGACCAGCTTGGCGGTCATGGCGGGCGGCTCGTCGTAGGCGCCGAGCTCGTTGGGCAGGCCGGCGTTGGGATAGACGCAGAGCAGACCCTCGACCTGCGGGTTGAGCGCATTCACGTAAGGGTGCAGCTCGGTGGCGCCGAAGCTGCAGTTGAGGCCCATGGTGAGCGGCCTGGCGTGCCGCACCGAATGCCAGAACGCCTCGACCGTCTGGCCCGAGAGGTTGCGGCCGGCCAGGTCGGTCAGCGTCATCGACACCATCACCGGCAGTTCCTCGCCGCGCGCTTCGCCGGCTTCGTCGGCGGCAACGAGGGCGGCCTTGGCGTTCAGCGTGTCGAAGACCGTCTCGATCAGGATGAAGTCGACGCCGCCGTCGAGCAGCCCGTCGATCTGCTCGCGATACATGTCCTTCACCTCATCGAAGGTGACGGCGCGGTAGCCGGGATCGTTGACGTTGGGCGACACCGACAGGGTCTTGTTGGTCGGACCCAGGGCGCCGGCCACGAAGCGCGGCTTGGCCGGATCGCGCAGCGTCGCGGCATCGGCGCAGGCGCGCGTGAGCCTGGCTGCAGCGATGTTGATCTCGCGCGCCATGCCGGTGATGCCGTAGTCCGAGAGGCTGATGGCGTTGGAGTTGAAGGTGTTGGTCGCCACGATGTCGGCGCCGGCATCGAGATAGGCGTTGCAGATCTCGCCCACGACATCGGGCCGCGTCAGGTTGAGCAGGTCGTTGTTGCCCTTCTGGTCGTGGTTGAAGGTGCGTCCGCCACGGAAGCCTTCCTCGTCGAGCTTATAACTCTGGATCATCGAGCCATAGGGCCCGTCCTTCACGACGATTCTCTCGGCGCCGATCTCGCGCAGCAGGTCGGCTTTTTCAGCCCGGGTCATCGCGGACGTACTCCCAGCAGATGGCAGGTGGCAAAGGTAAGGTCGGCGCGGTTCAGCGTATAGAAATGGAACTGGTCCACGCCCTCGGCCTGCAGCCGGCGGCAGAGGTCGCCGGCCACGGTGGCCGCAATCATGCGCCGCGTCTCGACGTCGTCGTCGAGCCCCTGGAACATCTCGGCGAGCCAGGCCGGCACCTTGGAACCGCAGAGGCCGGCCATCCTGGCGATGCCCTGGAAGTTCGACACCGGCATCACGCCCGGCACGATCGGCACATGGACGCCGGCCGCCGCCGCGTCGTCGCGGAAGCGCAGGAAATCGTCGGCATCGAAGAAGAACTGGGTGATGCAGCGGTCGGCCCCGGCATCGACCTTGCGCTTCAGGTTCTCGAGGTCGGCCTTGGCATCGGCCGAATCGGGATGCTTCTCGGGATAGCCCGCGATGCTGATCTGGAAGTTGCCGATCTTCTTCAGGCCGGCCACCAGTTCGGCGGCGTTGGCATAGCCGCCGGGGTGGGGGCTGTACTTGCCGCCCATGCCGGACGGCGGATCGCCGCGCAGCGCCACGATGTGGCGGATGCCGGCATCCCAATAGGCGCGCGCCACCTCGTCGATCTCGCGCTGGGTGGCGGCGACGCAGGTGAGATGGGCGGCGGCATCGATGCCGGTCTCGGATTTTAGCCGTGCGACGGTCTCGTGCGTGCGCTGGCGCGTCGAGCCGCCGGCGCCATAGGTCACGGAAAAGAACGTCGGCTGCAGCGGCGTCAGTCGGGTCACCGTTTCCCACAAGGTGCGCTCGGCCGCTTCGGTCTTGGGCGGCGAAAATTCGAACGAGACCTTCAGCCGCTGCGGCGCGCGGGCGGGGAACTCGGTGGGCGAAGCGCCGACGCTTAGCGGACCGGTATCGGGACTCATCGGGGAACTCCGTGCGAATGATCGGCGGCAAGGGCGGGGCGTTGCACGAGCTCGCGCTCGGCGCGCCAGATGCCGGTCATCAACCGGCGCCCGGGGAAGTGGATGGGCTCCAGCACATTGAGCCCGGCACTCCTGAGCCAGCCCTGGACCTGGTTGTCGGCGAAGCCGAGATGGACATGGGCATGCTCGCGCTTCAGCTCGACCATGTCGTGCGGCGAGAAATCGACCACAAGGACAGTGCCGCCCGGGCGCACGACGCGGGCCGCCTCGGTCAGCGCCGCGGCCGGATCGTCGGCATAGTGCAGGACGTGATGGATGGTGACGACATCGAAGCCGTCGGCCTCGAAGGGCAGCGCATACATGTCGCCCTGGCGGATCTCGACATTGTCGAGGCCGGCGCGGGCGAGGTTGGCGCGGGCCAGCGCCAGCAT
>JBQTJT010000086.1:0-35279 GCA_052386855.1 Reyranella sp. | reverse complement strand
CGGCGCTGATCGCCGGCGCCTTCGCCGAGCGCATGAAGTTCTCGGCGATGATGTGGTTCATGGCGCTGTGGTCGCTGATCGTCTACGCGCCGGTCGCCCATTGGGTGTGGGGCGGCGGCTTCCTCGGTGACTGGGGCGTGCTCGACTACGCCGGCGGCACCGTCGTGCACATCAACGCCGGCGTCGCCGGTCTGGTGTGCGCGCTGGTCATCGGCAAGCGCAAGGGCTTCGGCACCGAGAACCTGGCGCCGTTCAACCTGGTCTACTCGGTGATCGGCGCCTCGCTGCTGTGGGTCGGCTGGTTCGGCTTCAATGCCGGCTCGGCGGTCGGTGCCAGCGGCAACGCCGGCATGGCGATGGCGGTCACGCAGTTCGCTGCGGCAGCTGCGGCGCTCGCCTGGATGTTCGCGGAGTGGGTGACGCGCGGCAAGCCGTCGGTGCTCGGCATCATCTCGGGCGCAGTGGCGGGCCTCGTCGCCATCACCCCGGCTTCCGGCTTCGTCACGCCGATGGGCTCGCTGGTCATCGGCATCGTCGCCGGCCTGGTCTGCTTCTGGGGTGCCACGGGCCTCAAGAAGGCGATGGGCTACGATGACTCGCTCGATGCCTTCGGCGTCCATGGCATCGGCGGCTTCGTCGGGGCGATCCTCACTGGTGTCTTCGCCGTCGAGGTGATCGGTGGCGAGGGCAAGAAGGGCCTGATCGACGGCAACGCCGGCCAGGTCCTGACCCAGCTCTGGGGCACGCTGGTC
The DNA here is from genome assembly GCA_052386855.1 of Reyranella sp. GTDB lineage: Bacteria > Pseudomonadota > Alphaproteobacteria > Reyranellales > Reyranellaceae > Reyranella. The sequence continues at coordinate 34,527 of JBQTJT010000086.1, read as the reverse complement.
GTCATCGCCTGGTGCGCCATCGGCACCTTCATCATCCTCAAGGTCGTCGATGCCCTGATCGGCCTGCGCGTGACCAACGAAGAGGAAGTCGAAGGTCTCGACATCAACCTCCACGGCGAGACCGTCCACTAGGCCTCTCCGTCGACCATCGGGAACCAGCCTCCTCCCTGGTTCCCGCTCGACCGCCGCTTCCGTGTCGCGGCGGCGACCTAAAAGGCCCGGCGATTTGCTCGCCGGGCCTTATTTGTGTCTGAATTTGACGCCGCCGACGCCAGACGCCAGTCTAGGCGGACAAGCCGAAAAGGCAGGAGGGAAGCGTATGAAGCTCGTGTCCGCCATCATCAAGCCGTTCAAGCTCGACGAGGTGCGCGATGCCTTGACCGGCGTCGGCGTCTCAGGCCTGACGGTCAGCGAAGTGAAGGGTTTCGGCCGGCAGAAAGGCCAGACCGAGATCTACCGCGGCGCCGAGTACCTCGTGAGTTTTCTCCCCAAGGTCAAGATCGAGATCGTGGTCGACGACGCCCAGGTCGAACGGGCCATCGAGGCCATTCAGAAGGCCGCGCACACCGGCAAGATCGGCGACGGCAAGATATTCGTCACCGCGGTTGAGCAGGCTCTGCGCATCCGCACGGGTGAATCGGGGTCCAACGCGCTCTAGGTTTCAAGCACGACAACGCAAATAAGAAGACGACACGGGGGAAACAATGCTGAAGGCGATCGCGCGCACGAGCGCGCTGGCAATGTTTGCTGTACCGGCCGGCACGGCCGCATGGGCGGCCGACAAGCCGCAAATCGACACCGGCGATACCGCCTGGCTGCTGGTGGCCACGGCGCTGGTGCTGATGATGAACATCCCGGGCCTGGCGTTGTTCTACGCCGGCATGGTGCGCAAGAAGAACGTCCTGGCCACCGCCGTGCAGGCCTTTGCCGTTGCCGCCCTGGTGACCGTGCTGTGGTTCATGGTCGGCTATTCGCTGGCCTTCACCGACGGCGGCGCCCTGAACGGCTTCATCGGGTCCCTGTCGCGGGCTTTCGGGGTCGGACTCCTGGGCAGCGTCCATGAGCTCGCCAAGACCGTGCCGGAGAACGTCTTCCTGATGTACCAGGCGACCTTCGCCGTCATCACCCCGGCGATCATCGCCGGCGCCTTCGCCGAGCGCATGAAGTTCTCGGCCATGCTGTGGTTCATGGCGCTGTGGCTGCTGTTCGTCTACGTCCCGGTCGCGCATTGGGTGTGGGGTGGCGGCTTCCTCGGGGCCGCCGGCGTGCTCGATTTCGCGGGCGGCCTGGTGGTCCATCTCAACGCCGGCGTCGCCGGGCTGGTCTGCTGCCTGGTGATCGGCAAGCGCCACGGCTACGGCACAGAGTACATGGCGCCACATAACCTGGTGCTCACCCTGGTCGGCACCTCGCTGCTATGGGTCGGCTGGTTCGGCTTCAATGCCGGCTCGGCGCTGTCGTCGGGCGAGCTGGCCGGCAGCGCCATGCTGAACACCCACATCTCCGCCGCCGTGGCCGCGCTGGTCTGGATGGCGATCGAATGGGCAAGCCGGGGCAAGCCTTCGGTCCTTGGCATTCTGACGGGCGCCGTGGCCGGCCTTGGCACCATCACGCCCGCCGCAGGCTATGTCGAACCCTGGGCCGCCATGGTCATCGGGGTCGCTGCGGGTGCGGTCTGCTACTGGGCCTCGGTAATCCTGAAAACCCGGTTGGGCTACGACGATTCGCTCGACGTCTTCGGCGTGCACGGCGTCGGCGGCATCCTTGGCTCGATCCTGGTCGGCGTATTCGCTACCCGGGCCATCAATGACGTCGCCAAGGGCCAGCCGGTTGGACTCGTGGACGGCAACGCCGGCCAGATCCTGACCCAGATCTACGGCGTCGTGGCCGTCACCGTGTTCTGTGCGGTGGCGACCTGGGTGATCCTGAAGATCGTCGACGCCATGGTTGGTCTCCGGGTCACGCGCGACGAAGAGGTCGAAGGCCTCGACACCGCCTTGCATGGGGAGCGGGTGCAGTAGCAGGCCCCTAGCGCTAGTGGCTCTGACGGGGTCAGGTCCCAAACCCTTCTTCCGTATGAAGAAAGTGGTCTATTCCCTTGTTGTTATTGGTTAATTTGTTTCATACAATGAGCCAATAGCAAGTCCGCCCGGACCCCCTCCGGCGGGTGTTGCCGCTTTGCTTCGGCCGGTTGCGGCCCCAGTGGATGGCTTAGAATGTTCAATCCGCGCCTGACGGAGACTTTGACCGATTTTCCGTTCGCCCGGCTGAACGCGCTGATCGCGCCCCTCACGCCGCCGGCGCACCTGTCGATGATCAACATGTCGGTCGGCGAGCCGCAGGGAGCGATGCCGGCCTTCGCCCGCCAGATCGTGAATGACGAGGTCGATGGCTGGAACAGGTATCCGCCCAACCAGGGCCTGCCCGACCTCAACCTCGCGATCTGCGAGTGGCTGACGCGGCGCTACAAGCTGCCCAAGGGCCTGCTCGACCCCGACCAGCACGTCCATCCGACGGCGGGCAGCAAGGAGGGCGTCTACGTCATCGCCACCGTCGCCACGCCGCAGGAGAAGGGCGGCGGCAAGCCGGTCGTGGCGTTGCCCAACCCGTTCTACCAAGCCTATCTCGGCGGCGCGGTCCTCTCGGGCGGCGAGCCGTTGCTGGTCAATGCCAACGCCGAGAACGGCTTCCTGCCGGAGTTCGACAAGATCGACGAAGCGACCTGGAAGCGCATGTCAGTCGTCTATCTCTGCTCGCCGGCCAATCCGCAGGGCGCCATCGCCAGCATGGACTATCTGCAGAAACTGCTTCGGCTGTGCCGCAGGCACGACGCCGTTCTGGCGCTCGATGAATGCTACGCCGAGATCTACACCGGCCAGCCGCCGGCGGGCGGCCTCGAGGCAGCGCTGGCGATGGACGAGACGGGCGGCAAGGATCCGTTCCGCAACCTCGCGGTCTTCCACTCGCTCTCCAAGCGCTCCAACGCCGCCGGTCTTCGCTCCGGGTTCATGGCGGGCGATCCCAAGCTGGTCGCCATGGTGCTGCGCTGGCGGACCTATGGCGGGCCGCAGATTCCCTTCGCGGTCCAGAAGGCGTCGGCGGCGCTGTGGCGGGAGGAGACTCATCCTCTCGAAACGCGCGAATGGTACCGCAAGAATTTCCGCGTCGCCGAGCAGATCCTGCACAACCGGTTCAGCTACTACACGCCAGGTGGCGGCTTCTTCCTGTGGCTCGACGTCGGCGATGGCGAGGAAGCCACGCGCCGGCTGTGGGCCGAGGCGCACCTCAAGGTGTTGCCGGGCGCCTACGCCTGCCGCGAAACCAACGGCGTGAATACAGCGCACCGCTACATCCGTGTGGCGCTGGTGCATGACGAAAAGACGACGCGCGAGGGAATGACGCGCCTCGCCGCGGTCCTATAGGGAGCACCAAAGGCGCGATGGCCATGATCGGCGTCACCTCGGAGATGCACCGCAAGACGGCGATCCTGCCGGAAGGCGGACGCGACTTCCTGCGCCGCCGCATGATGGAGCTGGTGGGCGCCGGCGTCGCCGGCGCCGGCGTGGTGCTGCTGCTCGCCCTGTTCACCTACAGTCCGGGCGATCCGTCGCTCAACCATGCCACCGGCCGCGCGCCGCACAATCTCGTGGGCGTGCCCGGGGCCTACATCTCCGACCTCCTGCTGCAGACCTTCGGGCTCGCCATCATCCTGGTGCCGGTGGCGCTGATCACCTGGGGCGTGCGGATGCTGCGCACCCATCACCTCGGCTTCTTCGGGCTTCGGCTGTCGCTGCTGCTGCTGGCGCTCTTGATGATGAGCGTGGCCTGCGTTGGACTGGGCGACGTCGGTGGTGCTGCAACGCATGCGGGCCCCGGCGGGTTGGTCGGGTTGGCGCTCGTCGGGCGCTTCCGCGAGCTGGTGCTCACCCATTCGAGCGGCGGCAGCCTGGCCCTGATCGAGCCGGCCTGCGCAGCGCTTGCCTTTATCGCCATGGCGCCGGCGCTCGGCATGAACCGGACTGATCTTCCCCTGATCTTCCGCATCCTGCGCGCGCCCTTCCTGTGGTGCATGTGGTTGGTCCGGGCCGGAATCGCGCTGTGGCGCGGCAAGCCGCCGGTGATCGACGAGAATGCCGACCTGCCGGCGCCGCCGATCGGCTATGCCGAAATCCCCGGCGAGATCGACGCCAGCCAGTACGATCCCAGCCACTTCGAGCCCCGCGTCGAGCAGATTCCCGACGAAGGCACGCCGATGCCGCCGCGCGACTCGCTGCTGGTCGATGCGCCCTACGCCCCGATCGAGCGGCCGGCCCCGGAGATTCCCGAGTCGCCCGTCCCCCTCGACCCGCAGGGCCCCCAGGTCGGCGGCGGGGCCACCGATTCGGTGCGCGAGCGCACCTTGTTCGACCGGCTGGCCGGCTTGCGGATCGAGCCGTTCATGGCGCGGCGTAACCAGGCCGCGGAGCACGTCGAACCCGCGCCGCAAATGGGCGCGCCCCACGAGGTCGTGGACGTGGCAGCGCCGGCACCTGAGTTCCCGGCCGTGGCCGAAGCGTCTGGCGAATCTGCCGACGACGACAATCCCTTCACGCCGGACGCCTTGCCGGTGGAGCAGGCGCCCGCAGTGGTGGCCACGCCTGGCGTCAAAATCATTCCGCGCAAGGCGGGTGGCCTCACCCAGGGCAAGCGTGCCGCCAAGGCCGGCCAGCGCGAACTCGACCTCGCAGCCGGCGAATACAAACTGCCGCCGCTCGACATACTGTCGCTGCCCTCGCGCGTCACCGCCCAGCCCAAGATCGACGAGGAGGCGCTGGAGCAGAACGCGCGCCTGCTCGAGACCGTGCTCGACGATTTCGGAGTCAGGGGACAGATCGTGAAAGTGCGGCCGGGTCCGGTCGTGACGCTCTACGAGCTCGAGCCGGCGCCCGGCACCAAGTCGAGCCGCGTCATTGGCCTCGCCGACGACATCGCCCGCTCGATGAGCGCCGTCTCCGCGCGCGTCGCCACCGTGCCCGGCCGCAACGTCATCGGCATCGAGCTGCCCAACGCCAAGCGCGAGACGGTGTTCCTGCGGGAGCTGTTGTCGACACGGCACTACGAGGACAATCGTCTCGGCCTGCCGTTGGCATTGGGCAAGGACATCGGCGGCGATCCCGTTATCGCCGACCTGGCCCGCATGCCGCATCTGCTGATTGGCGGCACCACCGGCTCGGGCAAGTCGGTGGCGGTCAACACCATGATCCTGTCGCTGCTCTACCGGCTGACGCCGGATCAGTGCCGCTTCATCATGATCGATCCCAAGATGCTGGAACTCAGCGTCTATCAGGACATCCCGCATCTGCTGACACCCGTCGTCACCGAGCCGCGCAAGGCCATCGTCGCGCTCAAGTGGGTGGTGCGCGAGATGGAAGACCGCTACCGCGCGATGAGCGCGGTCGGCGTGCGCAACATCGCGGGTTACAACGAGAAGCTGATCGAAACGGCGCGCAAGGGCACCTCGCTCACCCGCAAGGTCCAGACCGGCGTCGATCCCGAGACGCGAAAGCCCACCTTCGAAGACGAGGAGATGGACCTCACGCCGCTGCCGTTCATCGTCGTCATCATCGACGAAATGGCCGACCTGATGCTGGTCGCGGGTAAGGAGATCGAGGCCACCGTGCAGCGCCTCGCGCAGATGGCGCGCGCCGCCGGCATCCATGTCGTCATGGCGACGCAGAGGCCGTCGGTCGATGTCATCACCGGCACCATCAAGGCCAACTTCCCGACCCGCATCTCCTTCCAGGTCACGTCCAAGATCGACAGCCGCACCATCCTGGGCGAGCAGGGCGGCGAGCAGCTGCTGGGCCAGGGCGACATGCTGTACATGGCAGGCGGTGGCAAGATCGCGCGCGTGCATGGGCCGTTCGTGTCGGACGGTGAGGTTGAGGAGGTGGTGCGCCACCTGCGTGCCCAGGGCGCGCCGGCCTACATCGAATCGGTCACCGACGATCCCGATGCCGACGCCGAAGGCCTCGGCCTGCCGGGCGACAGCGAGGAAGGCGAGAGCGACCAGCTCTACGACCAGGCAATCGCCCTGGTGGCGCGCGAACGCAAGTGCAGCACCAGCTTCATCCAGCGCTACCTGCAGATCGGCTACAACCGGGCCGCCCGCATCGTCGAGCGCATGGAGCGCGAGGGCGTCGTGAGTTCTGCCAACCATGTCGGCAAGCGCGAAGTCCTGGCACGCGATATCGACGATCGAGAACGCTGATCGCATGCCTGCCATCGCTGCCGCCTCGATCGCCTTTGTGCTGATCTTCGGCAGCACGCTGTTCGGGATGTTCATCCGGTCGAGGGTGCCCGATCACCACCTGGCCGGAGATTCGAAGGACGTCATCCGGCTGGCGACGGCGTTGATCGCCACCATGTCCGCGGTCGTGCTGGCTCTGCTGTTCGCCTCGACGCGGGGGTCATTCGAGCAGACCAGCGCCACAGTCACCCGCCTGACCGCCGACATCATTGAGCTCGATCACGTCCTCGACGACTATGGCCCCGAAGCCACGCCGCTCAGGAAGGCGTTGCGCTCGAGCATCACGCCGATGATCGATTCGATCTGGCGCGAGGATATCGACAAGGCAAAGGTCGGGCAGGCCAGCCTGCGCAGCGAGTCCGTTCTCTATGGCGTTCGCACCCTGGTGCCAAGCAACCCTGTTCAGGCCTCGTTGCAGGCGCGGGCGCTCCAGCTCAGCACCGATATCTCGCAGATCCGCCTGATCCTGTTCACTCAGCTTGCCGATTCGATCTCGCGGCCGTTCATGACGGCGCTCGTTCTGTGGCTGTCCTTCATCTTCGGCAGCTTCGCCGTGTCGGCGCCGCCCAACCGCACGATCGTCACGGTCCTGTTCGTCTGCGTCTTTTCGGCTTCCACCGCGATCTTCCTCATCCTCGAGCTGGGGCAGCCGTTCGACGGTCTGATGCAGATTCCGAATATCGGGCTGCGCGACGCCCTGGCACCGCTGCCGGGGCGCTGACATCGCGAGGCGGTTGCGGCTAGGCCGGAATCCATTACTTTCAGGCAATATCGGCGGGGGCTCGCCGCGGAACTGAGGACGATGACCGACCAAATTCAGCCGGCCAAGGTGCCAACCGCGGGCGTGCACAGCCGGCGCCGCATCCCGCTGGTCTGGATCGTGCCGATTCTCACCGGGCTGATCGCGGCGTGGCTTGCCTGGGACACCTATTCCCAGCGCGGCCCGACCATCACCATCGCCTTCGACACCGCAGCCGGGCTGACAGCCGGCCAGTCCCAGCTCAAATACCGCAACGTCGTGATGGGAACGGTGAAGACGATCACCGTCGCGCCGGACCTGTCCAAGGTGCTGGTGACGGTGGAAACCGTCCGCGAGGCCGAGAACCTGCTGACCGACAAGACGATCTTCTGGGTGGTCAAGCCGCAGCTCTTCGCCGGCAACGTCACCGGCCTCGACACGTTGCTGTCCGGTTCCTACATCGGCATGCGCCCGACGACCGACAAGGGCACGCCGCAGCGCAGCTTCATCGGCAATCGCGATCCGCCGGTGCTTCAGGCCTCGGCCAAGGGCACTACGTTCAAATTGGAGAGCAAGCGGCTCGGGTCGATCAGCCTGGGTTCGCCGGTGTTCTTCCGCGACCTCGATGTCGGCACCGTGCTCGGCTGGGACATCGGCGATCTCGCCAACAACGTCACCATCCATGCCTTCGTGCGCGACCCGTTCGACAAGTACGTGCACCAGGATTCGTCCTTCTGGAACGCCTCGGGCCTGCAGGTGAAGCTCACCGCCAGCGGCATCGACGTGCAGTTCGAATCGCTCCGGGCCCTGCTGCTGGGTGGCATCGCCTTCGATACGCCGGCCGTCCCGGCGTCGCCGGTCGCCCCGTCGCACTTCCGGTTCCCGCTCTACGCCAGCATCGAGGTGGCGAAGGCAGCGGGCTTCGGCCGGCAGCTGCAGCTGGTCTCGAACTTCGAGGGTTCCGTGGCCGGCCTCGCCGTCGGTGCCGACGTAACGCTGTACGGGCTCAAGATCGGCGAGGTCACCGACGTCAGCCTCGTCTACGATCGCGCGAAGGATCGCATCGTTGCGCCGGTGCACTACCGTATCGAAGCCGATCGCGTGACCGGCATCTCGTCGGCGACCAAGGGCATGATTCCGGGCGATCTCGCCGACGAAATGGTCAAGCGCGGGCTGCGGGCGACGCTGCAGGCGCCCAGCCTGATCACCGGCCAGAAGATCGTCGCCCTCGAGATGGTGCCGGATGCGCCGGCGGCCGATCTCGGCCGCAACGGCGACGTCTTCGTCGTGCCCACCTACGAGGTCGGCGGCTTCGACAGCATCACCCGGTCGGCCAACGAGCTGCTGTCGAAGATCAACCGCATCGATTTCGATCGTATCGGCCGCAGCCTGTCGGGGGCGGCCCAGGGCCTCGACGACACGATCAACGGACCGCAGCTCAAGAAGACGCTGGCGGCGCTGGAGGGCGCGATGATCGATGTTCAGGACATCGCCCGCAAGCTCGACAAGGATGCCTCGCCCGCCCTCAAGCGCCTGCCGGAGATCGCCAACCAGTTCCAGGACGCGGTCACCAAGGCCAACCGCCTGATCGGCTCGGTCGACCAGGGCTATGGCGCCAGCTCCAAGTTCCATCGCGATCTAGACCGCCTGATCCCGCAGCTCACCGACACGGCGCGCTCGATCCGCGCGCTCGCCGATCTTCTGTCACGTCACCCCGAAGCCCTGATCAAGGGCCGCACCAACACGGGCAAGGAATGAAACCGATCGGATTCGGCCGCCGCCGCCTCGGCGTTCTGGCACTCCCGGCCCTCGGGCTGCCCGCCCTGGCGGCCTGCGGCTCATCGCCGGAGCCCGGCCTCTACACGCTCGCCGTGCGGCAAGGCCCGAGCCTCCCGAAAGGTCCGCGCGTCGTACAACTCCGCGACATTGGCTTGCCGGGTTATCTCGACCGCAAGGAGATCGTGCGCTCCTCGGAAGACTACAAGCTCGATGTCCGCGCCAATGCCTGGTGGGGTGAGCCGCTGGGCAGCATGCTGGGCCGTGTGCTGGTCATCGAGCTTTCGCAGCGCCTGCCCAATTCCAAGGTTTATAGCGAGAGCGGCGCGATCACGACCGATCCCAATGCCGTGGTCGGTGTCGACATCCAGCGCCTCGACGCCGACAAGGCAGGCGCCGTCATCCTGCTGGCCCAGGTCGCCGTGCAGTTCAACCGTCCGACCCGCTCGGTGGCCCGCAACTTCGCCATCACCAAGCCCGTGGCGACGCCCGACACTGCGGGCCACGTGGCCGCCACCAGCGACGCCGTGGCTGAACTCGCCGACGGGATCGCGGCGCTCCTGCAGACCTAGATGACCGCGGTCCAGGCAGAAGGACCGATCACCCGGCCGCAGCTCCGCGAGTGTCCGGGCTGCGGGCTGTTCCAGATCGTGCCGGCGCTTGGCCCCGACCTGCGCTCGAGCTGCGGGCGCTGCGGTACGGTGCTGCGCGCCACCCGCGCCGAGCCGATGGACCATTGCCTGGCGCTCACCGCCGCCGCCCTGGTGCTGCTCGCCGTCCTGTGGCTCGCCATGCTGATGAAGGTCTCGACGGCCGGCATCGTGCACGAGACGACGCTGAATTCCGGACCGCTCGAACTCATCGAGCGTGGCCTGTGGCCGCTGGCGCTGGCCGTCGCCTTCACCACCGCCTTTGCGCCGCTGGTGCGGCTCTCGGGCATGCTCTACGTGCTGGTCGGCCTCAAGCTGCCGACCATGCCGCCCAACCTGCGCGGCGTCTTCCGGCTGGCGCTGCGCCTGAAGACCTGGGCGATGCTGGAAGTGCTGCTGCTGGGCGTGTTCGTGGCCTACACCAAGCTGGGCGACCTGGTTCAGATCGAGATCGGCCCCGCCGTCTATGCGCTCGGCCTCTATTCCATCGTCATCGTGTGGGCCGAAACCTCGCTTGACCCTCATGCCGTGTGGGAGGCAATCGAGCGGCGCGGCCAGACCCATGCGCCGATGCCCGTTCCGGACGCCGACGCGCCACTCCTCGACTTCCGGCCGGGTGCCATCGGTTGCGAGAGCTGCGGCTTGGTGTCGGAGCACGAGGGCGATGGCGATCACCGATGTCCGCGCTGCGGCGCCGCGCTGCACGCCCGCAAGCCCAACAGCCTCAGTCGCACCTGGGCCCTGGTGATCGCGGGCGCCGTTCTCTACATCCCGGCCAATGTCTATCCCGTGCTCACCGTGATGCAGGGCGGCGCCGGCCAGCCCAGCACCATCCTGGGCGGCGTCGAGGAATTGCTCGATTCCAAGATGTATCCGCTGGCACTGCTGGTCTTCTTCGCCAGCATCATGGTGCCGATGTTCAAGCTGATCGGCCTCGCCGTCATGCTGGGCGCCACCATGGGCGTGACGACGGAGGCCGGTGCTGCCGTGCTGCTGCGCCAGCGCACGACGCTCTACTACATCGTCGCCTGGATCGGGCGCTGGTCGATGGTCGACATCTTCATGGAATCGCTGCTGGGTGCGCTGGTCCAGTTCGGCCGGGTGGTGACCATCGAGCCCGGCATGGGTGCGCTCGCCTTCTGCGCCGTGGTTTTCATTACCATCTTTGCCGCCGAAGCGTTCGATCCGCGCCTGATGTGGGATGCCGCCCAGCGCAACGCCCACCGCCCCTACGCCTTGCGGCGGGCAACCGCGCTATGGCCTTTGGCGAAAAGCAGGGCGGTCAGTTGAGCCTGTAGGCGAAGCCGAGCCGGATCTGATGCACGTTGCGGTACATGCCGTGCGCCTCGTAGGTGTCCAGCTCATAGCCGGCCGACATCTTTAGGTGTTCGCTGACCGGGCGGCCGAAGCCGACATAGGTCCGGTTCTGGTGCAGGCCGGCCTGACGCCCGGTGCCGTCGACCTTGAGATTGATGAAAATCTCGTCCGAGAAGGCGAACTCCCAGGGCGACTCGCCGATCGGAATGCGGATGCCTGCGAGCATCCGCGTCCGGACCAGCAGGGCGGTGTTCTCGAAGAACAGTTCCTCGCCGCGCAAACGGGCGGCGAAGTTGATCTTGCCGAATTTGCTGCGGTGCAGGAGGTCCTGAAACGGGCCGCGCGTCGTGCGCAGCGGTGCCGGATAGCGCTGGTACTGCACGTAGCCCGCCGCCGCGGCCCAGTTGGGCGAGAAGGCGTACTCGAAGCCCGGCCGCACCTGCAGGTCGCGCAGGCGGGTGATGTCGCGGTCGATCTGCAGCTGTGTCTCGAGATGGAACGACCATCGCTGGTCGATCGCGTACTCGATCCCGACCATGTTGGTGAGCCAGAGGTCGTTGTTGGGGGTTGCCACCAACCTGTGATGGGAGTGGTGGTGCTGTTGCTGCGCCGCGGCTGGGCTGGCAAACGCCAGGGCTGCCAGCGCCATGGCCCGCCAACGGTTTGGTCTTGGTCTCACGGCGACACTATAGCCCACGCCGCCGGCCGCGGCGGTAGCCGCTCAGTGCAGGCGCATCCGGCGGATGACGCGGGAGAAGGCGACGACGTGTTCGTCGAAGGCCTGGGGCGTCACGATCAGCCGCAGGGCGGGCAGTTGCGCGATGCGGCTCCGGCCCAGTTGGGTCATCACGATGCCGCTGCGCCGTTCCTCGACGAGCAAAAGCGCCTTCAGGCGGTCGATGTCGTCGGGCCGGAGGCTGTCGAGATTGGTGACGCCGTAGGCGATGCGCCGTAAGGTGATCGCCTCGTTGGGGCTGAGGTCGATTGGTCGATTGTCCATGGTGAACTCCATGCCCCGTGAGGGTCCATCAGGTCATGCCGGTTGCGGTGGCGCAAGCCCCGCCGATTGCCTGTAAATCGACGTCAACCGAGGGAACCTTTCCGTCATGTCGCGAACTTCAGCGCTTCTGATCGCTCTCGTGGCCCTGTCGCCGGTGGCAGAGGCCCAGCAGAAGCCCTTCGGCGGCTATCCCAACGCCGACATGCAGTATTGCGCCGCCCTCAGCGACCTCTACATCCGCTATGTCGGACGGTCGGAGGCCGGCCCCCGGGCGCCCGTCACCCCCGATGTCGTGGGCGGCGTGGCTCTTGCACAGTGCAAGCAGGAAAGCACGGTCGCTGAGGCCATTCCCGTGCTCGAGCGCAAGCTGCTCAACGCCCGCTTCACTTTGCCGCCGAGGGGCTGATCGCGCGCGGTTAGGGCTTCCAGCGCAGGAAGTTGGCGATCAGGCGCAGCCCGGTCGCCTGGCTCTTCTCGGGATGGAACTGCGTGCCGGCAAGATTGTCGCGGCCGACCATGGCGGTGACCGACCCGCCGTAGTCGACGATGCCCAGCACCGTCTCGGGCCGGCTCGCCTTCAACTGAAACGAATGCACGAAGTAGGCATGGTCGCGCTCGGCGATGCCGGCCAGCAACGCATGCGGCTTCAGTTCGCGCAGCTCGTTCCAGCCCATGTGCGGAATCTTGAGATGATCTTTCCCGGGCTCGATGCGCACCACGTCGCCGGCAATCCAGTCGAGGCCGGCATGGATGCCGTACTCGACGCCGCGCGTGGCCATCAACTGCATGCCGACGCAGATACCGAGGAAGGGTTTTGCGCGCTCGATGACTTCGCGTTGCAGCGCCTCGACCATGCCGGGCACGCCGTAGAGTCCGGCGCGGCAGTCGGCGAAAGCGCCGACGCCCGGCAGCACGATGCGGTCGGCCTCGGCCACCTCGCGCGGGTTCGACGTCACCAGCACGCGCTCGTGCGTGCCGGCCTCGCGTGCGGCGCGCTCGAAGGCTTTGGCGGCGGAGCGGAGATTGCCGGAGCCGTAATCGACGATGGCAACGGTCATCGTGCGCGCGTCAGAGGACGCCTTTGGTGCTGGGCACAGCCGTCGTCTGCCGCGGGTCGATCTCGACCGCGACGCGCAGTGCCCGCGCGATGCCCTTAAAACAGCTCTCGACGATGTGGTGGTTGTTGTCGCCGTAGTGGTTCCACACATGCAGCGTGAGGCCGCCCAGCTGGGCGAAAGCCTGGAACCATTCCTTGAACAGCTCGGTGTCCATGGTGCCGAGCTTGGGCTTGGAGAAAGCCACCTTCCAGATCAGGTACGGCCGGTTCGAGGCATCGAGCGCCACCTCGGTCAGCGTCTCGTCCATCGGGATCACGGCGCTGCCGTAGCGGCGGATGCCGGCGCGGTCGCCCAGCGCCTTGGCCAGGCACTCGCCCAGCACAATGCCCGAATCCTCGGTCGTGTGATGATAGTCGATGTGCAGGTCGCCCTCGGCGCGCAGCGTGATGTCGATCAGGCTGTGGCGCGAGAGCTGCTCCAGCATGTGGTCGAGGAAGCCGATGCCGGTCTTGATGTCGTAGACGCCGGTGCCGTCCAAATTAATGGCGGCGGAGATCCGGGTCTCCTTGGTGGCGCGGGTGACGGACGCACGCCGCCCACCGCTGCCGGGTGTTTTCAGGGTTTCGAGGGTCGTGGCCATGGCAAGGTCATACAGGAACGCGGGCCCCACGGTCGAGCGCGACGCGCGTCAGAATGACGCCCGCCAGCACGATCAGGCCTCCCAGCACACGGGCTGCGGTCAGCGGATCGCCGAAAAACGCCGCCGACAGGCCCACGCCCGCCACCGGGATCAGGTACATGTAGACCATGACCCGGCTCACCCCGAGGCGCTCGAGCCCGGCCGTGAGGCCCAGGAAAGCCACGCCCACCGGGAAGATGGCGGTGTAGATCCAGAAGCCCAGGAGCCGGTCGTCCAGCTGCCCGAACTCGCCGAGCGAGTCGAAGGCGAGCGAAATCGGCAACAGCACCAGCGAGCCAAGCAGGGTCGTCCAGGCCATCACCCGCAATGCGCCGAGGCGGAGATTGTAGGGCGCGCATCGCTCGACATAAAACGCCCAGGCGAAGGCCGCCAGCATCCAGAGCAGTGTGCCGTCGAGGCTGCCGAAGGAGAGGGTGAAGGCCTGGAGCGAATTGTTCACCACCAGCACCACGCCCGCGAAGGCGAGCACGATGCCGGCCCAGCCCAGCGCCGGGAGCCGCCGCCCGCCGAACCAGGCCAGGATGGCGGCGAAGGCCGTGGTCGTGGTCATCACGATCGAGCCGACGCTGGGCGCACTCCGGGCCATGGCCAGTCCCCAGCAGGCCTGGAACAGGCTAACGCCCACCAGCGACAGCAGCAGCATCGGCAGCCAGTCGCGCCGCGGCAGCGCCACGGGCTTTCGCATCAGCGCCAGCACCGCGAACAGGAACAGGGCCGCCACCAGATAGCGGGACGCGCTGTAGAGCAGGGGGCTCATGACGGCCAGCACGTCCTTGGCGAAGGGATAGCTCGATCCCATCAGCATGGCCGTGCCGAACATCAGCATGTCGCCGCTGTAGCGCGACCCTGTCCTCACTGCTGGGGCTTCACTGCTTGGGGGCCGTCGACGCCTTCTGTGCGCCCCAGAAGCCGAACAGCGTGCCGGCGACGCGGCGGATCTGGATCTCCTCCGAGCCCTCGGTGATGCGGTAGCGGCGGTGGTGGCGGTAGATATGCTCGAACGGCGTGTGGCGCGAATAGCCGATGCCGCCATGCACCTGCATGGCGCGGTCGGCGGCATCGCACACCAGACGGTTGGCGCGGTAGTTCGACATCGCCACCCATTCGGAGACGCTCATGTGGTGCTCGCGGTCTAGATGCCACGCCGTCTTGCGCACCAGGCCGCGCGTCATCTCGGCCTCGGTGTGCAGCTCCGCCAGCGGAAACTGGATCGCCTGGTTGGTGGCCAGCGCCTTGCCGAACACCTTGCGGTTCTTGGCGTAGGCCACCGACATGTCGATGCAGTATTGCGCCGCGCCCAGGCTGGAGGCGGCCTGGCGGATGCGGTTCTCGTGCACGAAGGTCTGCGCCACGTCGAGCCCGCGGCCTTCCTCGCCCAGCATGGTCGAGCCCGGCACCGTCACGTTGGTGAGCGACACCTCGGCATGGTCCGAGGGCATGTTGAAGGTCCACCACATGTATTCGATCTTGAAGCCCGGCGTCTTCACCGGCACCAGGAACGCCGAGATGCCGCGCGGCTCGCCGACCTTGCCCGAGGTGCGCGCAAACACCAGGTCGACCGTGGCCGTGTGCATGCCGGTGTTGAACCGCTTCATGCCGTTGATCACCCAGTCCGAGCCCTTCTTGACCGCCACCGTTTCCATGAAGGTGGCGTCGGAGCCGTGCAGCGGCTCGGTGAGGCCGAAGCCGATGCGCTCAGAGCCGCGGAACATGCCCTCGATGTAGCGGTCCTTCTGTTCCTGCGTGCCGAAGCGGTGCAGCAGCAGGGCGACAGGAAAATTGCCGACGATCGAACTCTCGTTCTGCAGGTCGTTGTGCAGCCCCAGCCCCTTGTGCGCGAGATGCTCGCGGATCAGCGCCATGGCGAGGTTGGATCCATCCTCGCCGCCCAGCGCCTTGGGCAGGCCGAAGCGCAGGTGCCCGGCCTTGTCGGCGCGGCGCTTCATCTCGGCTAAAAGCTCTTCCCATTCGTGGCGCGGCTGGCCGTCATTGTCCCAGTCGGTGCGGGCATGCTCACGGCGATGGTCGAAGAAGCGGATGTTGTCGTTCTCGCGTTCCAGCGGCCGGATCTCGCGTTCGATGAAAGCGTCGAGTTCGGCGATATAGGCCGCGATGTCGGCGGGAATGGTGAAATCCATGGCGCGCTTCCTCTTATGAACGGTCGTTCACCGCCGATCCTAGAGGGTTCCGCTCTTAAAATCTTCGGCGAGGCTCGGCGGGATTTCTCATGCCGGCGGCGGCGGCATGGCCGGACCGGCTGGCGGCGGCATCGGCTTCCCGCCGTTGCTCGGCCTCGGGCGCGTAATGGCGGCCGCCATCGGCGGGCGTCCCCGGCCGTTCGCCGGAGAGGCCGGCCTGCCAGCGCCGCAGCCTCGCGGCACCTTCCCAGGCGAGAAGGCCGCCCAGCAGGGCAAGGATCATCCAGATCAGGGTCGACATCGCCGGCGCCTCCGCTGGCGGCCAGCATAACAGCCCGCCGGCCGCCTGTGCCATAAAGGACCGATGGACATCGACCCGGCAATCGCCAAGTCCCTCGGCTTTCCCAAGCCGGCCTATACGGTGGTCGAACGCGAGCGCCGCTGGCTCTGCCACGAGGTGCCACGTGAGCGGATTATGCGGACCGAGACCATCGTCGATCTCTACGTCACCGGGGCGCGGCTGCGCCTCCGGGAGGCGCGGCCCCACAATGGCGATCCGGCGATGCTGCGGCTCAGCCGCAAGGGCGATGTCGATGCCCGCACCAGGCTGGTCACGTCGATCTACCTGCCGGAAAGCGAATTCGCCGTCCTGGCCGCGTCTCTGCCCGGCCTCAGGATCCGGAAGATCCGCCACCGGCTGAAGGCGCCGCCCGGCGTCGTGCTGTCCGCGGACGAGTTCCGGGGCGATCTCGAAGGCCTCAGGATGGTCGAGGCCGAGTTCGATACGGCGGAGCGGATGGCCTCATTCGCCATGCCCGATTTCGCCATTCGCGAAGTGACGGACGATCCGCGCTTCAGCGGCGGCCATCTCGCCGCCAACGGCCTGCCTAAGGGTCTGTTGCCCGAAGTGCGAAGAGGACCTTCCTCTAAACCGCCGGCAAATCCACCCTGAACCGGCTGCCGCCGCCCTCCGCCGCCAGGCACACCGCATCGCCGCCGTGGCGGCGCGCGATGTCGATGACCAGGGCGAGGCCAAGGCCGCTGCCGCGGCCGGTCTCGGCGCCGCCGGCCAGGCGATAGAAGGGCTCGAAGATGCGCTGCCGCTCGGCCTCGGGCACGCCGGGGCCGTGGTCGGAAACATTCAGCACCGCGCGGCCGCCTTCGTGGGTTACGGACACTGCGATGGGGCCGGCGCCGCCGTAGCGCTGCGCGTTCTCGACGAGGTTGCGCACCAGCCGGCGCAGCAGGGTTCGGTCGCCCGAGACGGTGATGGATTCGCCTGTCGCCTCGAGGTCGTAGTGCGAGGCCTCCTCGGCCGCCAGCGCCAGGAGATCGACCGGCTCGCGATGCTCCAGCGTCGGCACGGCTTCGAGGCGGCTCGCCAGCAGGATCTGCTCAATGAGCTGGTCGAGTTCGGCCACGTCCTGTTTGAGCGAGTCCCGCGTCTTCGGGTCGGCGTTCTGGCCCAACAATGCCACGGCGACGGTGATGCGGGCGAGCGGCGTGCGCAGCTCGTGGCTGGCGTTGGCCAGCAGCAGGCGGTGCGCGGTCACCAGCTCTTCTATGCGTTGCGCCGAGCGGTTGAAACTTTCGGCGAGGGCGGCCACCTCGTCGCGGCCTTCGACCTTGACGCGCGCGGCCAGGTCGCCGCCGCCCAGGCGATCGACGCCGGCGCGCAGCCGTTCCAGCCGCCGGCCGAGGCCGCGCACGACGGGGAAGGCCGCGATCGCCACCGCGATGGCCACCATGCCGAGCGCCGCGGCGATCCAGAAGATCGGGTTGGGCCGCTCGCGCACCTGGCGCGCGACCAGCCAGCGGCCGTCGGGAAGTTGCAGCGTGAAGTTGGGCCCGCCCGGGCCGCGCCGCCAGCCGGTGCGGGCGCGCTCGATATTGAAGCGCGGCGGCGCCTTGCCCGCCATGGCGATCATGTCGCCGTCGGATTCGTAGAGCGCGATGTCGAAACGCAGCTTGCGCTGCAGCGCTTCGATCGCGCGTTGTTGTTCAGGACGCGGCGCGCTCTGCTCGGGCAGCAGCGCGCCGGTGAGCTCGGCCGCGACGTCGAGATACTGCGGCGTGCGGTTGTCGTCGTCGGCCACCCGCCACAACAGCACGGCCGCGCCCACGAACACCGCCAGCACGACCAGGATGGTGACGTAGAACTGGAGGTAGAGGCGCTGCATGGTTAGCGGTCCTGGTCCTTCGCGAACACGTAGCCCGTGCCGCGCAGCGTCAGGATCCGGCGCGGCTTCTTGGGGTCGTCCTCGATGGCGGCGCGAATGCGGCTGATGTGGACATCGACGGAGCGGTCGAAGGCTTCGAGCTTCTCGCCCTTCAGCACGTCCATCAGCGCGTCGCGCGACAGCACGCGGCCGGCGCGCTCGGCCAGCGCCAGCAGGATCGCGAACTGATACGAGGTGATGGTGCGTTCCTCGCCATCGACGCGCACGACGCGGGCGCCCTTGTCGATTTCGAGGCGGCCGAAGCGCAGGATCTCGGTGGGGGCGGTGCCGCCGCTGCCACCCATGCCCCTTCCACGGCGCAGGACGGCGCGGAGTCTCGCTTGCAGCTCCCGCGGCTCGAAGGGCTTGGCGAGATAGTCGTCGGCGCCGATCTCGAGGCCGACGACTTTGTCCATCGGCTCGCCGCGCGCGGTCAGCATCAGGATGGGCACGTCGCTGGTGGTGCGCAGGCGACGGCAGAGGTCGAGGCCGTCGGCGTCGGGCAGCATGAGGTCGAGGATGACGGCGTCGAAAGTCTCGCGCTTCAAGAGCGCCTCGCCCTCGCGGCCGGTGCCGGCCACGGTCACACGAAAGCCCGCCCCGCCGAGATAGTCCTGGACCATCCCGGCGAGGCGGTTGTCGTCGTCGATCATCAGGATGCGTTCGGCCATCGTCTCAGTATCGTGCCAGCGCCGTCCCGATGTCATCTGCCGTTAGCCCTTGCGCTTGCCTTCGAAGCGGGCGTTCCACTTGTCGAAGAAGGCCTTGCGCTGATCGGCGTTCAGCACGTTGCCGGCGTCGATCAGGGCCTTGGTGAAGCGCTTGGAACCGTCGTCCATCAGCTTGACCTGCTGGGCGCGGATCGCCTCGACCTTGGCGGTGTCGATGGTGGGCGCGCTCATCGCCTCGGTCAGGGCCTTGCGGATCTCGGCACGCTGGCCGCGCAGGCCCTTCATGTCGGTGAACGCCGCCTGGAGGATGCCGGTGATCTGCTTCTTCTGGTCGGCGGTGGCGGTCGTGCCGTCGAGCGCCTTGTCCACGCGCTTCTCGATGCGCTGCTGGAACTTGGCCGGATCGAACCCGGCGCCGTCGGCGCGCGCAAAGGCGGTGCCGCCGGCGGTCATCGCGAGGCTGCCCGCGAGGAGGGCTGCCATCATCGTTTTCATGCTGAGGGTCGTCATGTCTGTCTCCATCTGTGTCGGGTGACTGTCCCCGTTCCAGCGATATGGAGGCCGGCGGTTTCGCCGTCGTCTCGCCGCCGTAAAGTTGTGTAAAGTCTAGGACCATGACCATTCTGATGACCGAGCGGCTGACCTTGCGGCCGCTGCTGCCGGACGACGCCGAGGCCTATCTCGCGATCCGCCATCATCCCGAGGTGGCGAAATGGGTGCCGAAGCCCCTGCCGGGGGTGATCGAGCGGTTCGCGGCCTCCTGGGAGGAGCGCCGCTACGCGCCGTGGGGCGTGTTTCGCGATGGCAAGCTGATCGGCCATGGCGGCTTGAACTACGTGCCTGAGTTTGGCGAGACCGAGGTTCTGTGGGCGCTCCATCCCGACGCCTGGGGCAAGGGCTATGCGACCGAGGTGGCGCGGGCGTCGCTCGCCTACGGCTTCGAGACGCTGGGGCTGGGGCTGATCTTCGCCATCACGATGCCGGACAATCTCGCCTCGCAGGCCGTGATGAAACGCATCGGCCTCACCTATCGAAAGCGCGTGAACTACCGAGAATTCAAGGACATCGTCTGGTTCGACGTGGGCCGGGTGGACTATGCCGCGAGTGTGTCGATCGCAGCACGGTGAACGGCCGGATCGCCAGCCGCCAGGACCGACCCATCGGAATTCATGTCGAGTTCGCCGCCCCGCCAGTCGGTGATCAGCCCGCCCGCCCCCTTGACGACCGGCACCAGCGCCGCGAAGTCGTAGAGCTTCAGGCTCGCCTCGACCACCAGGTCGACATGGCCCGACGCCAGCAGCCCGTAGGCGTAGCAGTCGCCGCCCCAGCGGAAGAGTTTCACCTTCTTCGTGAGCTTCTCGTGCGGCGCCTCGTAGGCGCCGGGAAACATGATCGGTGCGGTCGAATACATGTACGCATTGGCAAGTGACGGGCAGGCGCGGACGGAGATCGGCTGGCCATTGAAGGTCGAGCGTTGGCCGTCGATGCCCAGCCAGCGCTCCTTCAGGATCGGCTGGTCGATGATGCCGAGGACCGGCTTGCCGCGGTGAAGGAGAGCCACCAGCGTGCCAAAGATCGGCAGGCCGGTGATAAAGGCCTTGGTGCCGTCGATTGGGTCCAGCACCCAGACATATTCGGCGTCGGTCCTGACGGCGCCATGCTCCTCGCCGAACACGCCGTGCTCCGGCACATGGCGCGTCAGCAGGTCGCGCATCGCCGTCTCGGCCTCGCGGTCGGCAATGGTGACCGGGCTATTGTCGGTCTTGTCGTCGATCGCGACGGGGGTACGGAAATATCGCGCCGCGATCGGCCGCGCGGCGTCGGCCAGCGCGTTGGCCAGTTGGACGAAGCAGGGCTCGACCACCTAGGCCAACGACCTAGGGAAGCGGCTTGGGCGTTTCGGCCACGGTGCGCAGGTAGGCGATCACGTCGGCGCGCTCCTGCTCCTTGGGAATTCCGACGAAGGCCATCTTGGTGCCGCGGACATAGGCCGTCGGCTTGAAGATCATGTGGTCGATGTCTTCGTAGCTCCAGTCGCCGCCCTTGGCCGACATCGCCGAGGAGTAGCCGAAGCCGGCGTGGCTCGCCTTCTTGCGGCCGACGATGTCCCACAGGTTGGGGCCGACCTTGTTGGCGCCGCCCTTGTCGGTGGTGTGGCAGGTGAAGCACTGCTTCATGAAGATCGCCTTGCCCGCCTCGACATTGGCGCCGGCGAGCTTGGGTCCGATCGGCGGCAACTCGACCGGCGCGGCGGAGGCCGTCTGGGTCGTCGGCGCTTCGTCGACGACCGCAAGCGCGGGCTTGTCGAGCTTTTGCGGATGAACCACGGCGTTGGAAACCTTGCCAACCACCATCGCGAAGAGGGCCGAGGCCAGAACGCAGCCCGCAACCGTGTTGAAATTGGCCATCAGTCGGATCCCAAAGCGGCAGTATTTTCGGACGTTGCTGTAGCACGCCCGGACAGTCGCCAGTAGTATCCGATCGCTGCCTCGGGCTCGCGCGGCGGAACGTCGCAAGTCTCGGATTTTGCGGGGTTTTTCGCCTGTCGGCGAGCCTCGGGTGGGGGCATGGGGAGAGATCTGGACATGGCGAAAGCGCGGGTCGGCAAGGCAAAAGGCAGCAACATCATCGCCTTCCAGGGCGAGCCGGGGGCGAACTCGGACATGGCCTGCCGGGCGGCCTTTCCCTACATGACGACACTGCCCTGTCCGACCTTCGAGACGGCCATGGCGGCAGTCCAGGCGGGGCGGGCGGAACTGGCCATCATTCCGGTCGAGAATTCGATCGCGGGTCGGGTCGCCGACCTGCACAGTCTGCTGCCGCACACCAAGCTCAAGATCGTGGCCGAGCATTTCCAGCGGGTTGAGCATTGCCTGGTCGCCCTGCCGGGTGCCTCGCTCAAGTCCATCCGCACGGTCAAGAGCCACGTCCAGGCCCTGGCCCAGTGCCGCAATTTCCTCAAGAAGCATCGCTTCCAGCCGCTGGTCCACGCCGACACCGCGGGCGCGGCGCGCGAGATCGCCGAGATCGGCGACAAGAGCGTCGGTGCCATCGCCTCCTCGCTGGCGGCGCGAATCTACAATCTCAAGGTCCTCGCCAAGAACATCGAGGATGCCGACCACAACACCACGCGCATGCTGGTATTCTCGCGCGAGGAGGCAGCACTCGACTGGCGCACCGTGCAGTGCATGACCGCCTTCCTGTTCCGGGTGAAGAGCCGGCCGGCCGCGCTCTACAAGGCGCTGGGTGGCTTTGCCACCAACGGCGTCAACATCGTGAAGCTGGAAAGCTACCTGTCGGGCGCGCGCTTCGAGCAGGCGCAGTTCTATGCCGAAGTCGAGGGCCATCCCGAGCAACGCGGCCTGCACCTCGCGCTCGAGGAGCTGGAGTTCTTCTCCGAGAAGGACGAACTCAAGCTGCTCGGCAGCTTCCCGGTCAATCCCTTCCGGCGCAAGGGCTGGGAAGCGCCGACCCGTCCCGGCACCTGAGGAACACCATGCCGCAACAACCCGTCCGCATTGCGCCCTCCATCCTGTCGGCCGACTTCGCAACCCTCGGTCGGGAGATCGAGGCGGTGACGGCGGCCGGTGCCGACTGGATTCACGTCGACGTGATGGATGGCCATTTTGTGCCCAACATCACCATCGGCCCGATGGTCGTGAAGGCGTTGCGCAAGCACAGCAAGCAGCCGTTCGACGTGCATCTCATGATCTCGCCGGTCGATCCGATGGTGCCGGCCTATGTCGATGCCGGCGCCGACGTGATCTCGTTCCATCCCGAGGCCGGCCCGCACGTTCACCGCACCGTTCAGCTCATCAAGAGCCTGGGCAAGAAGGCGGGCTGCGTGCTCAACCCCGCCACACCCCTGTCGGCCATCGACCAGGTGCTGGGCGACATCGATCTCGTGCTGGTGATGAGTGTCAATCCCGGCTTCGGCGGCCAGGCCTTCATCGAAAGCCAGCTCGCCAAGATCGCTGCCTTGCGCAAGGCGATCGACGCGCTGGGCAAGCCGATCGACCTCGAGGTGGATGGCGGCGTCAATCCGGAGACGGCCAGGCGCTGCATCAAGGCCGGCGCCGATGTCTTGGTGGCCGGCACCGCGGTCTTCAGCGGCGGGCCCGACAAATATGCCGCCAACATAAAGGCTTTGAGATCATGAGCGACATCATCCTGCACCACTACGGCCTGTCGCCTTTCGCGGAAAAGGTGCGTATCGGCCTCGGCCTCAAGCAGGCGGCGTGGAAGTCGGTCGACATTCCCAACGTCATGCCCAAGCCCGACCTGATGCCGTTGACCGGCGGCTATCGCAAGACGCCGGTGATGCAGGTCGGCGCCGACATCTACTGCGACACCCAGCTCATCATGCTGGAGCTCGAGCGCCGCCTGCCATCGCCGTCGTTCCTGCCCAAGGGGCGTGAGGGAGAGGCGCGGGCGATCACCATGTGGCTCGATCGCCAGATCTTCTCGCCGGCGGTGGGCGTGGTCATGAGCCAGGTCGCTGACAGGTTCGGCGAAGAATTCAAGAAGGATCGCAGCGAATTCTCCGGCCGCTCGTTCGACCCCGAGCGGATGCGTGCCGCCCTGCCGATGGTGCGTGACCAGACCTATGGCCAGCTCTCGCTTGCCGAGGCAATGCTGGCGGACGGCCGTAAATTCGTCTTGGGCAGCGAACCCTGCCTGGCGGATTGCGCCCTCTACAATCCGGTATGGTTCATCCAGCAGCATCTGGGCAAGACGGCCGCGCCGCTCGACCGGCTGCCGGGGATCGTTGCCTGGTCGGAACGCATGAAGGCGCTGGGCGAGGGCAAGCGCACCGATATCAAGGCAACCGACGCGCTCGAGATCGCCAAGGCGGCCACGCCCGGTTCGACCAGCGTCGATGCTAACGATCCGAGTGGGCTGAAGGCCGGCCAAAAGCTCAACGTCACGCCCGACGACACGGGCAAGGTGCCTGTAACTGGCACGCTGGTCGGGCTGACCGCCGACCGCATCTCGATCGCCCGTAACGATCCGCGGGTGGGCGACGTCGTCGTCCACTTCCCGCGCGTGGGATTCATCATTCAGGCCGGCTAGAGCGAAACTTCGCCTTTCAGGACGGCAACGCAGCCACCGCCGACGCTGGCGCGGATGCCGTCGGCTGCCCGATGCGCCGAGGCGCGCAGCAGGCTCGGCCGGCCCATTTCGACGCCCTGCGCGATATCGTAGCGCGCCTCGCTGGCGCCGGTCCTGGACAGCAAGAGTGCCGCCAGTGGTGTCGCGGCACTTCCCGTGGCGGCGTCCTCGATGGTGCCCGACAGGGGTGAAAACATGCGCGCCCGCAGGTTGGTCGCATCGACCCTTGCATAGAGATAGACGGGCAGGCGTCGTGGCCCAAGCGCAGTGAAGGCTTCGTTGGCCTGGCGGAAACGCGCGAGATCGGGCGTGGCCCGCGTCAGCGCCTCGCCCGTGACTTCGGCCACGACGAAGGAATTGCCGACCGAGGCCATGATCGGGCGATGCGTCGCTGCGACGACGTCCGTCGTGGCAAGGCCGACGCAGCCGGCGAGCAGGTCGACCGGCATCTCCGGCCCGAGCGACAGCGGCTGCGGCGCATCGATCGTGACCATGTCGCCCGCCACCTTGACCTCGACCAGCCCGGCGATCTCCTCGAAGCGCAGCGCGCCGTTTATCGCCCGGCCTTGCCGCGCCAGCACCCAGCCGGTGCCGACATTGGGATGACCGGCGAACGGCATCTCGCTGGTGCGATTGAAGATGCGCACACGCGCGGTGTTGGCCGGATCGGCCGGCGGCAGCACGAAAGTCGTCTCGCTCAGATTGAATTCGGCGGCGAGGGACTGCATCTCCGCGTCCGACAATCCCTGCGCGCCGGGAAAGACGGCCAGCGGATTGCCGCCGAAGCGGCGGTCGGTGAAAACGTCGACGGTGACGAACGTGTAGGTCTTCATGGCAGGCTCGCTAGACGACTTCGACGCCGATCTCGCCGGCGATGCGGCGCAGGGCGGCGACGGAACGCGCCGTGGCATTGCGGCCGTCGCCCGGACAGTGCGTCTCGATACTGGCAAGCACCTCGGGCACTTTGACGCCGCGCAGCAACCGCCTCAATTCGTCGGCCCACGGAATGTCGCCATCGCCCAACGGCACCGTCCGCTTCGCCGCCACGTCGCGATCCTTGAGATGGATGGCGTTGACATGTTTTGCCAGCGCCTCAATGTCGGCATCGGTTGGCGGCGCGCCGATCGCCCATCCATTGCCGATATCGAGCAGAGGCTTCAGGGATCCCGGCTCCGGGAACTCGTCGAAAAACGCCGCGAGTTCCGCCACCGAGCCGACGTTGCAGACGGGTTCGTTCTCGACCTCCAGGTCGACGCTGTAGCCGCCGGCGAAGTCGACCAGGCGCTCGAATTTCATGACGAGATCGGCAGGTCGATAGCCCGGGTAGCGCAGATGCGTGAAGACCCGCAACTTGTGGGCCTTCAGCACGGTCGCAACGTCGAAGGCGTGGACCAGCGGGTCATCAGCCGGGCAGGTCGCGGGATCGAAGGCGAAGTCGACCTTGCCGCCGGCCGTTTCCTTGCCGGGCATGGGCCATTTCAGCAGGGGCGACACGAACGTGGGCACCCTGAGGCCGGCCTGCTCGATCGTTCGGGCGATGGCGGCAACCTCGTCCAGCTTCATGCCAATCAGATTGCGGCCGCCGACCGTCCGCATATCGAGGCGGCGGACGTCGTTCTCGGCGCAGAACGATATCATTTCGTCGAGGGTGGGGCCGATTTCATCGCCGATCACGGCGAGTGCGAGGCGGGGCAAGGTCATGCCGCCACCCTACTATCGGCCGCTGTCTTTGGCTAAGGTCTCATGGACGATCGAGGGAGGCGGCATGAGCGACGATGCGGCGATTTTCGTGGGCGCGAGCGATGCCGACCAGTATCTCCTCCTGAAGTACGGCAACCGGCACGGCCTGATCGCCGGGGCGACCGGCACCGGCAAGACCGTGACCCTGCAGACCATTGCCGAAGGCTTCTCCGCTTTCGGCGTGCCGGTGTTCATGGCCGACGTGAAGGGCGATCTGTCAGGCATCAGCCAGCCGGGCGGCGACAATCCGAAGGCGGTCGAGCGTGCCAGGCAGATGGGGATCGAGGCCTATGCGGGCCGCGCCTTCCCGACGGCCTACTGGGACCTGTTCGGCCAGAGGGGCCATCCGATCCGCACGACGGTGAGCGAGGTCGGCCCGGTCCTGATGGCGCGCCTGCTTCAGCTCAACGAAACCCAGGAAGGCGTGCTCAACATCGCCTTCAAGGTCGCCGACGAGCAGGGCCTGCTGCTGCTCGATTTCAAGGATCTTCAGGCCCTGCTGCAATGGCTGGCGGAGAATGCCGGTCAGCTCACCACCGAATTCGGCAATGTCAGCAAGCAGTCGGTCGGCACCATCCAGCGCCAGCTCCTGATGCTCGACCAGCAGGGCGGCGAAGGCTTCTTCGGCGAGCCTGCCCTCGATCTCACCGACATGATCCGTTGCGACGCCGCGGGTCTGGGCACGATCAATATCCTCGCGGCCGACAGGTTGATGCAGAGTCCGCGGCTCTACGGCACGTTCCTGCTGTGGCTCCTCTCCGAGCTGTTCGAGGTGCTGCCCGAAGTGGGAGATCTCGACAAGCCCAGGTTCGTCTTCTTCTTCGACGAGGCCCATCTGCTGTTCGACGATGCACCCAAGGCGCTGCTCGGGCGAATCGAGCAGGTGGTGCGGTTGATCCGGTCGAAGGGCGTCGGCATTTATTTCATCACTCAGAACCCGCTCGATATCCCCGAGTCGGTGCTGGGCCAGCTCGGCAACCGCGTGCAGCATGCGTTGCGCGCCTTCACGCCGCGAGACCAGAAGGCGGTCAAGGTCGCGGCCGAGACTTTCCGCCCCAACAAGAAATTCGACGTCGCCCAAGCCATCACCGAGCTGGGGGTGGGCGAGGCGTTGCTGTCGTTCCTCGACCCCAAGGGCGTGCCGACGCCGGTCGAGCGCTGCCTGATCGC
Source organism: Reyranella sp. (assembly GCA_052386855.1). GTDB lineage: Bacteria > Pseudomonadota > Alphaproteobacteria > Reyranellales > Reyranellaceae > Reyranella. Next base: position 7,948 of record JBQTJT010000086.1, on the reverse strand, counting down.
GCCGCCCCAGGGACGTATCGGTCCCGCGAAGGATGCCGAGCGCGCGGCGGTCATGTCGGCGAGCCCGCTTGCCGGCAAGTACGACAAGGCCATCGACCGGGCCTCCGCCTACGAAAAGCTGACGGGCCGTGTGGTTGCAGCGGCTCCGGCCGAGCCGGCTGCCCCGGCCGGCGGCGCGCCGAAGCGGCGCGGCCAATATGGCTCGGTACCGCCGACCGTGCCGACCACGTCGGGTCCCTGGGGGACGCGGCCGCAGAGCTCGCCGCCTGTGGAGTCACCCGCCCCGCCGCCAGCGCCGCGTCCAGAACCGCGCCTCAAGAAGGCGCAACCGCCCTCGCCAGCGCCCGAACCCAAGCCCAGGGCGCCGGTCGGCCGGCCGCGCGATTCGATCGGCGTGACCGTGGCCAAGGCTGCGGGACGCAGCATGGCGACCGTAGCCGCGCGCGAGGCCGCAAAGGCGGTGTTTGGCAAGGGCAAGGCCGCCAGCATCGGCGCCACCGTCGGCGGCGCCGTGTTGCGCGGCGTGCTGGGATCGATCCTGCGCTGAGCTCAGACCAGCCGGTCGAGTTCCTTGACGATGGCGTCGCCCATTTCCTGGGTGCCGACCTTCTTGATGCCGTCGGTCTTGCCGCCGACCAGCAGGTCGCCGGTGCGGTAGCCCGCCGCCAGCACATTCTCGACAGCCTTCTCGACGATGTCGGCATCCTTGCCGAGGTCGAACGAGTAGCGAAGCATCATGGCGTAGGAGAGCGTCTGGGCGATCGGATTGGCCAGGCCCTTGCCCGCGATGTCGGGCGCGCTGCCGTGGATGGGCTCATAGAGAGCCTTGCGCCGGCCGGTCGCGTCGGGCGCGCCGAGCGAGGCCGAGGGCAGCAGGCCGAGCGACCCGGTTAGCATCGACGCTTCATCGGAGAGGATATCACCGAACAGATTGTCGGTGACGATCACGTCGAAGTCGCGCGGTGAGCGCAGGAGCTGCATGGCGAGCGCGTCGGCATACATGTGCGTGAGCGCCACGTCGGAATACTTCTCCTTGTGCAGCTTCGTCGCTTCCTCGCGCCACAGCACGCCGGTGTGCATGACGTTGGCTTTCTCGGCCGAGAGCACCTTGTTCTTGCGCTTGCGCGCCAGTTCGAAGGCGACGGCGCAGACGCGGCGAATTTCGGGGGCCGTGTAGCGCTGCGTGTCGAAGGCCTCGACGTCGCCGTTGGCGTTGGTCTGGCGGCCGCGCGGCTCGCCGAAATAGACGCCGCTGGTCAGCTCGCGGATGATCATGATGTCGAGACCTTTGACGATCTCGGGCTTTAGCGAGCTGGCATCCACCAGCGCGTCGAACACCTTGGCCGGCCGCAGGTTGGCGAACAGGTCCATCTCCTTGCGCAGGCGCAGCAGGCCTCGCTCGGGCTTCTTGCTGAAGTCGGCCGTGTCCCACTTCGGGCCACCGACCGAGCCGAACAGCACGGCATCGGCCTCGAGTGCGGCCTTCATGGCGTCGTCGCTGAGCGGCACGCCGTGCTTGTCGAGTGCGGCGCCGCCGACCAGGTCTTCCTTGATATCGAAACCGACCGCGCGCTTCTTGCCCATCCAGGCGATGATCTTGCGGACTTCGTTCATCACTTCCGGGCCGATGCCGTCACCGGGCAGCACCAGCAGATTGCGGTTGGACGCCATGTTGTCAGGTCTTCCGTTGACTAGTTGGTTTGCAGATCAGAAACCGCTGTCGTCCCGAGCAGTAATCAGGCCGCGTTATTCAGCCAGGGCTGCGATTCTTTCTGCTTCTTCTCGAAGGAATCGATGTCGGCCTTCTTCTCCAGCGTCAGGCCGATATCGTCGAGACCTTCCATCAGGCACTTCTTGCGGAAGGCGTCGATCTCGAAATGGACCGTGCCGCCGTCCGGGCCCTTGATCTCCTGCTTTTCAAGATCGACCTCGATGATGGCGTTCGAGCCGCGGCTCGCATCGTCCATCAGCTTGGCGATGATCTCCTTGGAGACCTTGATCGGCAGGATGCCGTTCTTGAAGCAGTTGTTGTAGAAAATGTCCGCGAAATCCTCGGAGATGATGCAGCGGATGCCGAAGTCGAGCAGCGCCCAGGGGGCGTGCTCGCGGCTCGAGCCGCAGCCGAAGTTGGGGCCGGCCACGAGGATCTTGGCGTTCTGGTAGGCCGGCTGGTCGAGGATGAAATCCTTCTTCTGGCCGTCGGCGGTCCAGCGCATCTCGTAGAACAGCCCTTCCTTCAAGCCGGTGCGCTTGATGGTCTTCAGGAACTGCTTGGGAATGATCATGTCGGTGTCGACATTGACCATTGGCAGCGGCGCCGCGACGCCGCGGAGCGTCGTGAATTTTTCCATGGGGATCCCCTTGCGAAACGCCGGAATAAACGGGCTTTCGGGCCCCGGGTCAAGCCGGGGCCACAGGGGCACTTTTCAGCGGTTCTTGATCACCGGGTCTTGATCACCAGGGTGCCGGCGATCATGTCGTGCAGGCCGCGTTTGCGGTCGGTGAAGGCGATCATGATGAAACCGATGCACAGGATGATGGCCGAGATGATCTTGGCGAAGTAGCGGCCGGTGGCATTCAGGAAGCTCAGCCGCTGACCCTGGTCGCTCACGACCCGGAGGCCCATTGCCATCTTTCCGACCGTGGCGCCGCGCTCGGAGCTTTCGAGCAGCGCGAAATACAGCCAGGCAATCAGCAGCGATACGAAATTGGCCGAGGAGCTGTAGCTCTCCATGTCGGGGCTGAAGAAATTGAAGCCGGCCACGGCGCCGACCGCGCCCATGACGAGGCTGATCAGGATGGCGTCGATGATGTAGGCCACGAGGCGGATCCAGAAGCCGCCATAGGCGACCTGACTTCCGGCTGCCGGATGGGCGTCCCAGACCGGGGGTGGCGGGGCGGCGGGACCTGAATTCGGAACGCTCATGCGGTCTCTCTCCCTGGAGGATGGGCGGACCCATCCTACCACAGGGGCCGTGCATCTTCCCGCCCCCAAAAGAAACCGGGCGGTGCATTGCTGCACCGCCCGGTGATTTTCGCAGGATTGTCGCCGGGGCCTACTGAAAGTCCCGCACGTCCGCGAGGGTGCCGCGGATGGCAGCGGCCACGGCCATCGCCGGGCTCACCAGATGGGTGCGCCCGCCGCGGCCCTGGCGGCCTTCGAAGTTGCGGTTCGAGGTCGAGGCGCAGCGCTGGCCGGGCTCGAGTCGGTCGGCGTTCATGGCGAGGCACATGGAGCAGCCCTGGATGCGCCACTCGAAGCCCGCTTCGATGAAGATCTTGTCCAGACCTTCCCGCTCGGCCTCGGCCTTCACCAGGCCGGAGCCCGGCACGACCATGGCCGACACGGTCGAGGCGACCTTGCGGCCGCGCGCGATCTCGGCCGCGGCGCGCAGATCTTCTATGCGGCCGTTGGTGCACGAGCCGATGAACACGCGATCGATCGGCACGTCGACCAGCCTGGTGCCCGGCGTCAGCCCCATGTAGGCCAACGAACGCGCCCAGGCCTCGCGGCGGTTCTCGTCAGGCGCATTGGCCGGATCGGGGACCATGTCGGTGATCGGCAGGGCATCCTGCGGGCTGGTGCCCCAGGTCACCATCGGCGGGATGTCGGCGGCGATGAGGTCGAGCTGCGAGTCGAACGTCGCATTCTTGTCGGAGGGCAGGCGACGCCACTGGCCGAGCGCCAGGTCCCACGCGCCGCCCTTGGGCGAGTAAGGCCGTCCTTCGAGATACTTGAAGGTCGTCTCGTCGGGCGCGATCAGCCCGGCGCGGGCGCCCGCCTCGATCGACATGTTGCAGACCGTCATGCGGCCTTCCATCGTCATCTCGCGGATGGCGCGGCCGGCATATTCGACCACGTAGCCGGTGCCGCCGGCGGTGCCGAGGCGTCCGATGATGGCGAGAATAACGTCTTTCGCCGTGACACCGATCGGCAGGCTGCCTTCGACGGCGACGCGCATGTTCTTGGCGGGCTTCTGGATCAGCGTCTGTGTCGCCAGCACATGCTCGACCTCGGAGGTGCCGATGCCGAAGGCGAGCGCCCCGAACGCGCCGTGCGTGGAGGTGTGGCTGTCGCCGCACACGATCGTCATGCCGGGCAGGGTCAGGCCCTGCTCGGGGCCGATCACGTGCACGATGCCGCGCCGTGGATCGTCCATGCCGAAATAGGGCACGTGGAAATCGGCGACGTTCTTTTCAAGCGTCTCAATCTGGATGCGTGATTCCTCGTCCACGCCGCCGGCGCTGGCCGGCAGGGTCGACGTGTTGTGGTCAGCCACGGCGACCGTGGCGTCAGGGCGGCGTACCGTCCGGCCGGTCATCCGCAGGCCCTCGAAGGCCTGCGGGCTGGTGACTTCGTGCACCAGGTGCCGGTCGACGTAGATCACGCAGGTCCCGTCGTCCTGACGATGGACGACGTGGCCATCCCAGATCTTCTCGAACAGGGTGCGCGGCTTGGGCGGCTCAGGTGGCGGCGTGGCCGCCTTCTTGCGGAACGCCATGATGCACCTACTTCTTGCTGCCGCCCTTGGCGGCGCGGATGCTTCCCTCGGCCTTGGGCTTTTCCTTCTTGATCCGCTCGCGGCGCGGACGCTTCTCGGCCTCCTCGGCCTGCACGGCCAGCAGCTCGCGCTGGGCCTCGGTGTCCTCGGCGATACGGCTCGCCTTGCCGCGCAGATCGCGCAGGTAATAGAGCTTGGCGCGGCGCACGACGCCCTTGCGGACGACCTCGATTTCCCAGATGCCCGGACCGTACAACGGGAACACGCGCTCCACGCCTTCGCCGAAGCTGATCTTGCGCACCGTGAACGACGAGTTCACGCCGGCGTTCTTGCGCCCGATGCACAGGCCTTCGTAGACCTGGATACGCTCGCGGTTGCCTTCCTGAACCTTGACGTGCACGCGCAGCGTGTCGCCCGGCTCGAAGCGCGGCACCGGCCGTTCGGCCTGCACTTTGTCAATCGTCGTCTGGCCGACCATATCGAGAATGTTCATCGCATCCATCCTTTCGTCACTTCTCTTCAGTTTCCGTCGCGGTCCGGCGCCGGGCCCACAAATCGGGCCGCCGCCGCCGCGTAATCTCTTGCCGTCTCGTCGTCCGCCACTCCGCGACCTTGCCGTGGTGACCCGAGAGCAGGACCTCAGGCACGTGCCGTTCGATCCCGTCGGGTCCGGTCCACGATGCCGGCCTTGTGTAGTGCGGGTATTCCAGAAGCCCGTCCTCGAAACTCTCCTCGTTCGCCGATGCCGGCTCGCCCATCACCCCGGGCAGCAGCCGCACGCAGCCATCCAAAATCGCCATGGCCGCAACCTCGCCGCCCGAAAGCACGAAATCGCCGACCGAAATCTCCTCCAGCGCATGGCCCTCGATGACGCGCTCGTCCACGCCTTCGAACCTTCCGCACACCAGCAACACGCCCGGTCCCGCCGCCAACTGCCTCGCGCGGGCCTGACAAAAAGGCGTGCCACGCGGCGACAGCAGTATCTTCGGCACTCCCGGAACGGCGACCGCCTCGATCGCCGCCGACAGCACGTCGGGCTTCATCACCATGCCGGCGCCGCCCCCGAAGGGCGCGTCGTCGACCGTGCGATGGCGGTCCCTGGCGAACCGCCGGATATCGACGGCCGACAACTCCCACACACCTTCCTTCAACGCCTTGCCGGCCAGGCTTTCACCCAGCGGGCCCGGGAACATCTCCGGGAAGAGCGACAGAGCTGTCGCGCGCCACACGTTGCCTTACGCCTCCTTCGTTTCACCGCCCGGCAGCACGCCCGCCGGTGGATCGACCACAACCTTGCCGCCTTCGACGTCGATCTCGGGCACCGCCGCGGCGGTGAAGGGCAGCATCACCGAACTCCGCGATGCGCTGCCTCCCGAGATCTCCATCGTCCGCCCGCCGCCGAAATCGTGGAAGGCGATCACCTTGCCCCAATCCTGGCCGTCCTGGCCGACGGCCGCGAGGCCTATGATGTCGGCCTCGTACCACTCCCGTTCGTCCGTGGCGGGCAGGCGCTCGCGCTCCACATAGAGCCGCAAACCCCGCAATGCCTCGGCCGCTGTCCGATCGGCTACGCCCTCGATCCGGGCCAGCACCGCTTCCTTCACGGTGCTCAACGCTTCGACCCGGTACTGCTTCCGTCCTGTCTCGTCCGACAGCGGGCCATAGGAGGCGATCGCCATCGGGTTATCCGTGTAGCTTCTGATGCGTACCAGGCCGCGTACACCGTGCGGCGCCGCGACGACGCCCAACAGGACGCGGCCCTTGGTCATCGGAAGATTCTCATCAGGTGGCCGCGGCCTCCTTGGCGGGCTCGGCCGGTGCCGCGGCGGCAGTCGCTGCTGCAGCGGCCTTCATGCGCTCCTGCGTCTTGGCGCGGGGCTGCGGCTTCTTGCTCTGCTCGCGGCGCTCGCGCGGCTTCATCAGCTCGGCGGTCGCCAGGAAACGGGCGACGCGGTCCGACGGCTGGGCGCCGACCTTGAGCCAATGCGCGATGCGCTCCTTGTCGAGCGTGATGCGCTGCTCGTGCTCGCGCGGCAGCAGCGGATTGTAGGTTCCGAGCTTCTCGATGAAGCGGCCGTCGCGCGGGCTGCGCGAGTCGGCGACCACGATGTGGAAGAACGGCCGCTTCTTGGCGCCGTGCCGGGTCATGCGGATGGCTAGCATACTTTCGATCCTCTCTTTCGATACGTCCGAGTCACTTGTTCTTTGATAGCTTCAGCGCGGAAAGCCCGGGGGCTGCATCATGCCCCCGAGTCCGCGCATGAATCCCTTTTCGCCGAGCTTGTTGACGCGTTTCATCATCTTGAGCATGTCGGCATGCTGCTTGAGCAGCTTGTTGACGTCCTGCACCTGCACGCCCGATCCCTTGGCGATGCGCTTCTTGCGCGAGGCATGGATGACGTCGGGGTTGCGGCGTTCCTTGGGCGTCATCGACAGGATGACGGCCTCCTGGCGCTTGAGCTGACCCTCGTCGATCTTGGCCTTCGACATCGCGGCCTTGGCCTGCATGGCGCCCGGCAGCATGCCCATCAGGCCGCTGAGGCCGCCCATCTTGCGCAACTGGCGCAGCTGGTTGAGCAGGTCGTCCATGTCGAACTGGCCCTTGCGGACGCGGGCGGCGAGCTTCTCGGCATCTTCCTTGTCGATCGTCTCGGCGGCGCGCTCGACCAGCGAGACGATGTCGCCCATGCCGAGGATGCGGCTGGCGATGCGGTCGGGGTGGAACGGCTCCAGGGCGTCGAACTTCTCGCCGACGCCGATCAGCTTGACCGGCCGGCCGGTGACGGCCCGCATGGAGAGCGCCGCGCCGCCGCGCGCATCGCCGTCGACCCGGGTCAGCACGATGCCGGTGACGGCCAGCCGCTCGTTGAAGGCCTTGGCCACGTTGACGGCATCCTGGCCGGTCATGGCGTCGGCGACGAGCAGCGTCTCCTTGGGCTTGGCCAGTTCGCTGATGTCGGCCACTTCCTTCATCAACTCTTCGTCGATGGAGAGGCGGCCGGCGGTGTCGAGGATGAGAACGTCGAAGCCTTCGCGCCGCGCCGTCTCGAGCGCGCGCCGCGTGATGGCGAGCGGCATCTCGAGCGGCACGATCGGCAGCGTCGGCACGCCGGTCTGCTCGCCCAGGATCTTGAGCTGCTGCTGTGCCGCCGGACGGCGGGTGTCGAGCGAGGCCATCATGACCCGGCGCTTGACCGAGAAGGAGCCGCCGAATTCGGCGGCCATGCCCTGCGGGCCCTGGCTGAGGCGGTAGCCGATCTTGGCGCTGGACGTCGTCTTGCCCGAGCCCTGCAGGCCCACCATCAGGATGACGACCGGGGGGATGGCGTTGAGGTCGAGGTCGGCCACCGTGCCGCCCAGCATCTCGACCAGGTGATCGTTGACGATCTTGACGACCATCTGGCCCGGCGTGACCGAGCGGATGACATCGGCGCCGATCGCCTTGG
>JBQTJT010000085.1:0-27080 GCA_052386855.1 Reyranella sp. | reverse complement strand
CTCCCTTGGGTCATGGCGTTCTTATCTTGTAAGTAATTACTTACTTACAAAAAACATGCCAAATGTCCTGCCCGCGGAACAAGCCCAAGGAAGCGCTTTTTTTGGGGTCATGTCGTCGACCGACCAGGCCTGAAAGCTCGGTTAGCAAGCAGCCTGCCTAGAATTCCGGCGTCAGGCCGGCCGCAGATCCGTCAGGTACGAGAGCACGATCTGGCGCACATGCTGGCGACGCTTTGCCCGCCACGCTGTCGATGTGATGTCAGTGCCGAAGGTGGCCGACAGCGTGTAGGCGTTGTTGATGTGGTGGCACGATAGCGCGACGATCGTCACGTAAAGCTGCAGGGGATCGACGGCTTCCCGGAAGAGGCCGGCGGCCTCGCCGCGACGGAGCAGGCCGGTGACCTGTTCGATCAGCGGCGACGAGATCTGCGGGATGCGACGTGATCGCGCGATATGGATGCCGCGCTGGAGATTCTCGTTCATCGTCAACTGCACGAACGTCTGGTTCTCGATGAAATGCGTGACGGTGAAGTCGACAAGAGCAGCGATGCCCTCGACGGGCTCGAGATGGTCGAGTGCCAGAAGGCGTTCCTTGCCGCGGATGTTCTCATAGATGCTGTCGAGGACGGCGAGGTACAGCTCCTCTTTGCTACCGTAGTAATGGTAGACCATGCGCATGTTGCAGTCGGCATTGGCGACGATGCGCTCGACCCTGGCACCGTCGTAGCCCCGTTCGGCAAACTCCGCCGTGGCGGCCTCGATGATCCGTCGCGACGTGCCTTCCGGGTCGCGGGCCCCGGTCTTTTTCTTGCTGGCTTTCGCGGGGCCAACCCGCTTGCTCACAGCGCGCACCGATCTCTCCTTGTCGTCGCCGGACCGTTGGCGCGAACGACAGCGCTGTCGCCTACTCCGCCGCCTTCGCGACCGCTGCCTTGTGCAACACCGGCGGCGCGTACTTCCGGTCGTGCTGCAGCGACGGCACCATCTTGCGCGCCTCTTCGACCTTGGCGAGATCGATGTCGGCAATCACAAAGCCCGCGGTCTCGCCGCCGGCATCGGCCAGCACCTCGCCCCACGGGGCGATGGCGATCGAGTGGCCGTAGGTCTTGCGGTTGGAACCCTTGTGCGTGCCGACCTGGGCCGGTGCAAAGACAAAGCAACCGGTTTCGATGGCGCGCGACCTCAGGATCGTATGCCAATGCGCCTTGCCCGTCGGCACGGTGAAGGACGACGGGATCGACAGCAGGGTGGCGCCAGCATGGGCCAGCTCGCGGTAGAGATAGGGGAAGCGCAGGTCGTAGCAGATGGTCATGCCCAGCACGCCCCACGGCGTCTCGGCCAGCACCGCGCGATCGCCCGGCTTGAAAGTCGCCGACTCGAAATAGTTCTCACCGCCGGCCAGGCGGACATCGAACATATGGATCTTGTCGTAGCTCGCCACGATGCCGCCCGAGGCGTCGATCAGGTAGGAGCGGTTGCGGATCTGCTCCTCACCCTCGATACGGACATGGATGCCGCCCAGCAGGAACCAGGCGCCCGTCTCGCGCGCCGACGCGCGGCACGCCGCCAGCATGGCATGAGTCTCTTCCGTCTGCGCTTTTTCCAAAGTCTCGGTGCGGCTGGCGCCGATCAGGCCGGTGTTCTCCGGCGTCATGATGAAATCGGCACCGGCATCGCGGGCAAGCCGCGCCTGGGCCTGCACAAAGGCCACGTTCTCGGCCATCTCGTTGCTGACGTTGGTCTGGATCAGACCGGCCTTGAACGTGGTCATGCGAAAGCTCCTCAGCCCGGCTGGGCGAGCAGCGCGTCGAGCTCGCCGGCACGCTCGAGGGCGGCCAATTCGTCGGAGCCGCCGATATGCTGACCGTTGATGAAGATCTGCGGCACGCTGGTGCGCCTGGCGCGCTCGCGCATTTCCGTGCGCTTCTTGTCGTCCATCATGACGTCCGTCTCTTCGTAGGCGGCGCCCTTGTCGTCGAGCAGGCCCTTGGCGCGGGCGCAGTAGCCGCAGAACGGCGTGGTGTAGATTTCGATCTTGGCCATCGTGGTCTCCTCGGAACCGACTATACCGCCGGCCGGACGACGCGCGCCAGCGTCAGCACATCGACATGGCGGGCGCCGCCGCGTTGCAGAACCCGGGCGCAGGCCTCGGCTGTGGCGCCCGTGGTGAGGACGTCGTCGACCAGCAGCACTGTCTTGCCCGCGACCTCGGCTGCCCAGCGCGGATGGATCTCGAAGGCCTCGCGGACGTTGCGCCGCCGCTCCTTGGCCCGGAGACCGGCCTGCGATCCCGTCCACCGGTGCCGGCGCAGCAAATCCGGAGCCAGGCGATGTTCGACGCCCACCAACGCAGTCGTCTGGGGCGCCGCTCGGACGAGCGCGCGCGCCAGCAGAAGCGCCTGGTTGTAGCGGCGTGTCAGCAGCCGCCGCCAATGAAGCGGCACCGGCGCGATCAGGTCGGCCTCGGCCAGCAGGTCCGAACCGGCCCGCGCCATCCAGCCACCGCAGGCCCGGGCGATGTCGGTCCGATCGCCATGCTTGAACGGCAGAACCAGGCGCCGGCTTTGTGTGTCGTAGGCCAGCGCCGCGCGGGCCCGGCGAAATTTCGGCCGACGGGCGAGGCAGCCGGCACACAGCGCGCCCTCGCCGATATGTTCGGAGAAGGGATCGCCGCAACAGGCGCATTGGGGCGAGGCAATGAAAGAGAAGCCCTGCCAGCACCCGGCGCAGAGTGCGCCCGGCGCACCGACGATCTCGCCGCAACCCAGGCAGAGTGGCGGCAGCACGGCATCGAGCATCAGCCGGCTGGCGCTGGCGCAGAGTTGGCCTATGTCCGAAAGCGACATAAGGCGATTGGGCCGGCCAAATGCGCCGACAGGATGGCGGTGCCCTACTACCGGCGGCGGCAGTTTCGCCTTACATACGGGCGGTGGCTGCTCCCGACCCCCTTCTGGTCTTCGACCGCACCGTCCTGCGCCGGCGGCGCGACCGCGCGGCGCGTGGCTGGACAAGCCAGGCCTTCCTCAAGCGCGAGATCGCCGAGCGCCTCGTCGAGCGGCTGGACGACGTGCGCCGGGGCTTCGCACTGGCGCTCGATCTCGGCTGTCACGGCGACGAGATCGCGACGGCGCTGGGTGAACGGTCCGCCGTCGAGCGGCTCGTGCGCAGCGACCTCGGTGAGGCCTTCGCCCGGCGGGCCGCCGGTCCGGCCGTCGTCGCCGACGAGGAGGCCCTGCCGTTTGTCGCCCAAAGCTTCGACCTGGTGATGAGCGCCATGGCGCTCCATTGGGTCAACGACCTGCCCGGCACGCTGATCCAGATCGGCCGCATCCTGAAGCCCGACGGGCTCTTCCTGGGCGCCATGCTGGGCGGCGGCACGCTGTGGCAACTGCGCCAGGCGCTGGCCGCGGCGGAGAGCGAGATCGAGGGCGGCCTCAGCCCGCGGGTCTCGCCGTTCGCCGACCTGCGCGATGCCGCGGGCCTGCTGCAGCGGGCGGGCTTCGCCCTGCCGGTGGCCGATGGCGAGACGATCGACGTCGAATATGAAAGCGCGCTGGCGCTGATGCGCGACCTCGGGTCCATGGGCGAAGGCAATCTCGTCCTCGAACGCCGCCGCGGGCTGGCGCGCCGTGCCACGTTCCTGCGGGCGGCGGAAATTTATAGCGAGCGGTTCGCTGCGCCTTCCGGCCGGGTGATGGCGAGTTTCGAGGTGCTGTTCCTGCATGGCTGGGCGCCGCATGCCTCGCAGCCCAAACCGCTGAAGCCGGGCAGTGCCGCCCTGAGACTGTCCGAGGCGCTCGGCACCGCCGAACACAGCGCCGGTGAAAAAGTGGAGCGGAGCTAGATCGTGCCTGTGGTCAAACTGTCGTTCAGTGCCCTGCTGTCGGAGAGCTTCAGCTTCTTCTTCAACAACATCCGGCTCTTCTTCCATCTCGTCACGATCCCGTGGATCGCCTCGCTCGCCATCCGCGTGCTGGGCAGCGCGCTGAATCAGGACTCGATGATGGCGGTGCTGGTCGAGAAGGCGCTCGATATCGTGCCGACGGTGATGTTCATGCTGGCCTGGCAGCGCCTCGTGCTGCTGGGGCCGAACCGCGTCGAACGCCTGCCGGGCCTCGGCTGGTCGCCGCGCGAGACGGCGTATCTCGTCCACCTAGTCAAGATCGGCGGCATCACCTTCGTGCTGATCTCGGCCTTCGTCCTGACGATGGGCACGATGGACTACGGCGCGCTCACGACGCCAGGCGCGCCGATCGATCCCGCCCAGACCCAGCGCCAGGCGCTGGCGGCACCGCTGGGCGCCGGCTTCATGGTGTCGGTGCTGCTGGCGCTCCGCGTCAGCTACGGCCTTGCCGCCACGGCGGTCGACGTGCCGTTCTCGCCGCGCCTGTCGTGGGCCTACGGCCGCGGCAACGGCTGGACCATCATCGGCACGTTGTTCCTGACCTTCTTCCTGAGCGCCATCGTCACGACGATGGCCACGCTGATCGTACTCAGCATCATGCGCGGCGCGCTGGGCGCCCAGGAGGCCGCCGTCGTCGTCACCTGGACGGTGGCGCTGCTGGTCTCCTATGCGGGCGCCGCCGTGGCCGCCACGCTGCAGGCCATCATCTTCCGCACCCTGCTCGGCTGGCGCGAGGGCGCACCGCTGCCGGCGACGACGTGAGACGCGGCTAGAGAAGGTCGCGTAGCAGGCCGACCAGCGGCAGGTCGGCGGGCGGCATCGGATATTTCGAGAGCTCGACGGGCGCGACCCATTTCAGGGCCTGGCCCTCGCGCGGCTGCGGCACGCCGTTCCATTTGCGGCAGGCGAAGACCGGCATCAGCAGATGGAATTTCTCGTAGCCGTGGCTGGCGAAGGCGATGGGCGCCAGGCAGCTCGTGGCGGTTTCGATGCCGAGCTCCTCGTGCAGCTCGCGCACCAAAGCCTGCTCGGGAGTCTCGCCGGGATCGACCTTGCCGCCGGGAAACTCCCAGAGGCCGGCCATCGATTTTCCCGCGGGACGCTGCGCGATCAGGACGCGGCCGTCCGGATCGACCAGGGCGACGGCCGCCACCAGCACGAGCGGACGGGAGCCCAGCGGCGGCGGGCCGCCCGGACACTCAGCGTCGAAGCTCGAACTCAAGAACGGTAGCTGCCGTTGATGTCGATGTAGCCGTGCGTCAGGTCGCAGGTCCACACGGTGGCGCGGCCACGGCCGATGCCGAGGTCGATGTCGATCACGACATCGGTGCCCTTCATGTGCTTGGTGACCGGCGCCTCGTCGTAGTTGGCCACGACCTGGCCGCCATCGGTGATGCGGACCCCGCCGATCGAGATGCGAAGCTTGTCGCGATCGGCGCGCTCGCCCGACTTGCCGACCGCCATGACGACCCGGCCCCAGTTGGCGTCCTCGCCGGCGATGGCGGTCTTGACCAGCGGCGAGTTCGCGACCGCGAGGCCGATCTTGCGCGCCGCGCCATTGGAGGAAGCGCCGCCCACATTGATGGTGACGAATTTCGTGGCGCCCTCGCCGTCGCGGGCGAGCAGCTGCGCCAGTTCGATCAGCACCTCGTCCAGCGCCCGCTTGAAGTCGACCAGGACGGGGTCGTCGGCCTCCTCGATCGGCGCATGGCGGGCGGCGCCGGTGGCGACCAGCAGCAGCGTGTCGCTGGTCGAGGTGTCGCCATCGACGGTGACGCAATTCAGCGACTTGTCGGCAGCATCGGTCAGCAGCTTCTGCAGGACGCCGGCCGGCACCTTGGCGTCGGTGAAGACGAAGCCCAGCATGGTCGCCATGTCGGGCGCGATCATGCCCGAGCCCTTGAGGAAGCCGTTGATGGAGACGAGCTTCTCGCCGATCTTGGCTTGGCGCGTGGCGAGCTTGGGGAAGGTATCGGTCGTCATCATGGCGGCCGCCGCGGCGGCCCAGCCGTCCTCCCGAGCCGATTTGATCAGCGGCGGGACCACGGCCACGATCTTCTCCCAGTCGAGCGGCTGGCCGATCACGCCGGTCGAGGCCATGAACACCTCGTTGCGCGGGCAGCCCAGCGCCTGGGCGATGGCGCGGGTGCTCTCCTCGACCGCCTTGTCGCCCGCCTTGCCGGTGAACGCATTGGCGTTGCCGGCGTTGACGACGATGGCGCGGACCTTGCCGCGGGCCAGGTTCTTGCGGCACCAGTCGACCGGCGCCGAGCAGGTCTTTGACCGCGTCAGCACGCCCGCGATGGTGGCCCCGGCCGGCACCAGCGCCAGGAAAACGTCGTCGCGGTCCTTGTAGCGTACGCCGGACTGCGCGGCCCCGAGCTTGACGCCGGCGATGCGGGGCAGCGTCGGCGTCGTCTTGGGCGCGAGCGGCGATAGGGCGTACGTGGCGGACATAGGGCTCCCCTTTCGGAGGCCGGGCTTATCCCCGACCCATCCGAACGGGGGAGACTACACCAGAAACGCCGGAAAACGTGAGTTCTACTTGGTGGCGGCGGGAGGCGTGGCGGGGGCGGCGGCCGGCGGCCGGGCGGGCGTGGCCGGCGTGACCGCGACAGGCTCGGGCTTACTGCCGTCGATATTGAACTTCTCGATCTTGGCGCGCGAACGCATCAGGTCGAGCTCGGCGGTCACGGCCTCACGGGCCATTTCCTCGCGCAGCTGATCGACCAGCTCCTCATAGGCCGGCGGCGGCGCCTTGCGGCGATCCTCGACCTGGATGACGTGGAAGCCGAACTGGGTCTTGATCGGGGTCTCGGTCAGCTGACCCTTCTTGAGGTCGAAGGCGGCGTCGGCGAATTCCTTCACCATGTCGCTCTTCTTGAACCAGCCGAGGTCGCCGCCTTCGGCGCCCGAAGCCTTGTCGGTCGACTTCTCCTTGGCGAGCTTGTCGAAAGCCGCACCCTTCTTGATCTCGGCGATCAGCGCCTTGGCCTCGTCCTCGGTCGCCACCAGGATGTGCTTGGCGTGCACCTCTTCCTCGGCCGGCATCGACTTCAGCCGCTCCTCGTAGCGCTGGCGCAGCTTGTCGGCAGTGACTTTCTTGGCGATCTCGCGCTGGATCCAGAAATCCTGCAGCACCTGCTCCTCGACGAAGGCGAGACGCTTCTTGTAGGCGGGATCCTCGGTGACCTTGTTCTTCTTGCCTTCCTGGACGACGAGCTTGCTGTCGACGAGGCGGTCGAGCAGCGCCGGAAAGACGGCCTGGAGCGGCATGCTGCGATACTGCGGCGGCAGCGACTGTTGCGCGACCTCGAGTTCCGACAGCCGGACCGGCACGCCGTTGACCGTGGCAACGATGGGATCCTTGGGAGCGGCGGCGGCGGCCGGCGGCTTGGCGGCCGGCTTCGGCGCTGCCGGGGCCTGGGCCGCGGGCTGACCGGCCGGCGGCGTGGCCGGCTTGGCGGCCGGCGGCTGTGCCGGATTCTGGGGCTGCGCCAGCGCGGGCCCCGCGATCGCGGCGGCTGCGCAACACAAGACGACGAGGCGCAGGGGGCGCAGATAATGGCTCATGACGGGCTCCGGGAACTTCGGTCTCGAGGATGGAAGGCAGCGCACAGGGTTTACAGCGCCTTGGTTTACACAGGCCCGCTCGGGCCAAGCAAGCACCGCCTCCGCGACGAGGCCGTTGATGCCGGTCAATTGCGGCACTTTTTCGTGAGCGCGGATTAAATATCGTTCATCAAGACCGCAGCGGTTGCCCTGAACCGGCCGTGCGTTGACACTTGCGGGCACGCTCTCTATCTCTCCCTAGGACGGCGGGCCGAAGTGCCCGCCTAAGTCATTACAATATCGAGGTTTTCATGCTGGGGGCGCTCGCTCGAACCCTGTTCGGGACGGCCAACGACCGCATCGTCAAAGGCTTCGATAAGCCGGTGGCCAGGATCAACGCGCTCGAGCCGGCCTTCATCAAGCTCTCCGACGAGGAGCTGCGCGCCAAGACGCCTGAATTCCGCGACCGGCTCGCCAAGGGCGAGAAGCTGGACGAACTCCTGCCCGAGGCGTTCGCCACGGTGCGCGAGGCCGCCAAGCGCACGCTCGGCCAGCGCCACTTCGACGTCCAGCTCAAGGGCGGCATGGTCCTGCACCAGGGCAAGATCGCCGAGATGAAGACCGGCGAAGGCAAGACGCTGGTCGCCACCCTGCCGGTCTTTCTCAATGCCCTCGAAGGCAAGGGCGTGCACGTCGTCACCGCGAACGACTATCTCGCGCGTCGCGACTCGGAATGGATGGGCCGCATCTACACTTTCCTCGGCCTCACCGTCGGCGTGATCGTGCACGAGATGGACGACGAGCAGCGCAAGGCCGCCTACGCCTGCGATGTCACCTACGCCACCAACAACGAACTCGGCTTCGACTACCTGCGCGACAACATGAAGTACCGGCTCGACGCGATGGCGCAGCGGCCCTTCAACTACGCCATCGTCGACGAGGTCGATTCGATCCTGATCGACGAGGCGCGCACGCCGCTGATCATCTCCGGCCCGGCCGAGGATTCCTCGGAACTCTACCGCCGCGCCGACACGGTGATCCCGCGGCTCAAGGCCGAGCACTACGAAAAGGACGAGAAGAACCGCACCGTGGTGCTGACCGACGCCGGCGTCGAGGCGGTCGAGGAGATCCTGCGCGGCGACGGGCTGCTGGCCGAGGGCATCACCCTCTACGCCCCGACCATGGTCTCGGTGCTGCATCACGTCACGCAGGCGCTGCGCGCCCACAAGCTGTTCGCCAAGGACGTCGACTACATCGTCAAGGACGGCCAGGTCGTCATCATCGACGAGTTCACCGGCCGCATGATGGCGGGCCGGCGCTATTCCGAGGGCCTGCACCAGGCGCTCGAGGCCAAGGAGAACGTCGAGATCCAGCGCGAGAACCAGACGCTGGCCTCGATCACCTTCCAGAACCTGTTCCGCATGTATCCCAAGCTGGCAGGCATGACCGGCACGGCGCTGACCGAGGCGACCGAGTTCGGCGAGATCTACCGGCTCGAAGTGGTCGAGATCCCGACCAACGTGCCGGTCATACGCAAGGACGCCGACGACGAGATCTACCGCACGCTCACCGACAAGACGCGCGCCATCGTCAAGCTGATCGAGGAATGCCGCGCCCGTCACCAGCCGATGCTGGTCGGCACGGTGTCGATCGAGAAGTCCGAGGAGCTGGCGGCCGAGCTGAAGAAGCAAGGCATCCCGCACAACGTGCTGAACGCCCGCTTCCACGACCAGGAGGCCGTGATCGTGGCCCAGGCCGGCCGGCCGGGCTCGGTCACCATCGCCACCAACATGGCCGGCCGCGGCACCGACATCCAGCTCGGCGGCAACGTCGACATGCTGCTGCGCCAGAGCGAGCCCGAGATCAACGCCAAGTTCCCCGGCGACACCGACGAAGCGCAGGCGGCGCGCAAGGCCGAGATCGATCGCATCGCGGCCGAAATCCGCTCGGGCGTCGAGCGCGACCGCGAGATCGTGCTCAAGGCCGGCGGCCTCTACGTGGTCGGCACCGAGCGCCACGAATCGCGGCGCATCGACAACCAGCTGCGCGGCCGCTCGGGCCGCCAGGGCGATCCCGGCGCCTCGAAGTTCTTCCTGTCGCTGGAAGACGACCTGATGCGCATCTTCGGCAACAACAAGGTGCTCGACTGGGTCCAGAAGAAGGGCATGGCCAACGACGAGGCGCTGACCCATCGCTGGCTCAACAAGGCGCTGGAGACGGCGCAGGGCAAGGTCGAGGCGCGCAACTTCGAGATCCGCAAGAACCTGCTGCGCTTCGACGACGTCATGAACAGCCAGCGCACGGAAATCTACAAGGAGCGCATCGAGCTGATGGGCACCGAGGACGTGTCGGACACGGTGGCCGGCATGCGCCGCGACGTCGTCGATGCGCTGGTCACCCGCACCATCCCCGAGGATGTCTACGCCGAGCAGTGGAAGGTGGCGGAGCTCAAGGACGAGGTGCAGCGCCTGTTCGGTCTCGACCTGCCGGTCGACCAATGGGCGAAGGAAGAAGGCATCGCCGACGAGGAGATCCGCGTGCGGCTGAACGAGGCGACCGAGCGACTGTTCGCCCAGAAGGCGGCGCAGTACGGGCCGGAGGTGTGGCGCCAGGTCGAGAAGAGCGTGCTGATGCAGCTGTTCGACCAGGGCTGGAAGGACCACCTGCTCCACCTCGACCATCTGCGCCAGGGCATCGGGCTGCGTGCCTACGGCCAAAAGGACCCGCTGAACGAATACAAGCGCGAGGCGTTCAACCTCTTCAACGACCTGCTGACCGGCCTGCGCGAGCAGGTGGTGGCGCTGCTGGCCACGCTGCAGCTGCGCATGGACGCGCCGCCGATGCCCGAGATGCCGCAGCAGATGCGCGAGATCCATGAGGATCCCGCCCTCGCCTCGGCGATGCGCGACGATCCCGCCTTCGACCCGGCCGATCCGGAAGGCGGCGGTGTCGCCACGCTTCACCGTCCGCGCCCGGCCAAGCAGGCGCTCGACGTCAACGATCCCTCGACCTGGGGCAAGGTCGCGCGCAACGCCGCCTGCCCCTGCGGCTCGGGCAAGAAGTTCAAGCACTGCCACGGCCGGGTCTAACCTTCCGGCCGGAGGATGGCCGGCGGCACTGGGCCGATGGGTGGGCCGAGAGCGGCGTCTTCGTCTTTTTTGCCGGCCTCTACGCGATCTTCATCGCCCGCACGGTCTTCTTCCATAACGGCGAGCTTGTCGGCACGCTGTTCGACGATGCCCTGATCTCGCTGCGCTATGCCCATAACCTCTACTCCGGCTTCGGGCTGGTCTGGAATCCGGGCGAGGTGCCGCCGGTCGAGGGCTATACGAACCTTCTCTGGACACTGATCGACAGCGCCGCGTTCCTCATAGCTCCCGTCACGACGGCGCCCATCGTCGTCAGCGCCATCGGCGCCGCGATCCTCCTGCTGTCGGGCTACGTGGCGATGCGGATCGCACGCTCGGTCAGCGGCAATGACGCGGTCCCGCTCGCCGCCGCCATCCTCGTCCTGTCCTACTATCCGACGGTGTTCTGGACGCTGCGCGGCATGGAGGTTGGCCTCGCCAGCCTGTTCCTGCTCGCGGCCACGGCGCTTGCCGTGAACGCCCCCAGGGACAAGGCGGCCAACGGCACCCTGGCCGCCATTTCGACCCTTGCCGGCCTGTCGTTCCTGGCCCGCCCGGACTCCATCCTCCTGTACGGCCCGCTCTTCCTCACCTTCGCCGTGCCGCCGCGCCTCTCGGCGCGCCGCCTGCTCGCCTTGTCGCCCGCAGCCGTCTGCGTCGGCGCGCAGTTCGCCTTTCGCCACGCCTATTACGGCGAGTCCGTTCCCAATACCTATGTCCTCAAGATGTGGGGCACGCCCCTGGCCGAACGCCTCGTCTACGGCCTGGCTGCCTTCCTGTTCGCCGCTCTCGCGGTCTGCATCGTGACGGCGATCTCCCTCGCGGCGCTGGGCAACCGCGAGACCGGCCACAAGCAGAGGAAGCTCGCGGTCATCGTCGTCGCCGTCGCGCTCATTCAGTCGGCCTACCTCGTCTGGATCGGCGGCGACGCCTGGTCCTATGACAATTCGAACCGCTTCATCGCCACCGTCATGCCGCTCCTGCTGACAGGCGCGATCACCGCCCTGCCGCACGCCTTCAGCGGTGCCGGTGCGCACAAATACGCCCACCCGGTCTTCGCGATCTTTGCTCTGGGCGGTGCAATCGCCCTGATCCTTTCGAATTTTCTGTCGCTCAGTCCGAGATCCAACCTGCTGCTCGCAGCTGGGCTGATCCTGCTTTGCGCCTGGCCGCTGGTCGCAGGTCTCGCCACCCGCGCCGGTCAGGTCCGCGCGCCGATGGCGACCGTTGTCGCGGGAGGCCTTGCCCTGTTCCTGGTGTGCAGCGCGCCCGCCTGGGCCCGGTGGCTGCTCTCGAACGCACCAGATGTCGCCAACGACATCGCCTTTGCCCGGCAAGGCCTGTATTTGCGCGACCGGCTGCCCGCGACGGCGACGATTGCCAGCACCTGGCTCGGCGGCCCGTCGTACTATTCGGGCTTCACGTCGTTCGACATCCTGGGCAAGACGGACAAGCACGTGGCCAGGACGATGCCATCGCTGCCGTTCCGCCCGGGCCACAACAAATACGATCCGGATTATTCGATCGGCAAGCTCCAGCCCGACATCGTGCTGATGCCCGGGCCCGAGGACGGCGACTATCGTTATGTGGAGCTGCGGAACTCGCTCTGGATGCGCCCCGCATTCTTCGAGACCGTGAAGAACAGGCCCGGCCTGCAGGATTCGTGGTGCCTCAGCCCCCGCGACTCCGCACATTGCCCGGAAGAGCGTCGATAGCGCCGACGACGATCAAATCTGCAGCCGGTTGAAGATGAAGCGCGGCAGGTGCCGCACGATCAGCATGATCAGCCGCCATTTGGCCGGCGCATAGACGACCGGGCGGCCTCTCGCCATCGCGTCCACGGTCGCTTGCGCCACCTCTTCGACCGTGGCGAGCCGGCGGCCCTGCGCCTTCAGCCTCGCCGCCATCGGCGTGTCAGTGGGGCCGGGCTTGATCAGCACGATCCTGACATCCGTTCCGGCAAAACGGTGTTCCATGCCCTCGGCGTAGCGCGCGACGAGTCCCTTGGACGCACCATAGACATAGTTCGCCTTCCGGCCGCGGTCGCCGGCTACCGAACCGACGATGGCGATCGTGCCGCGGCCGGCCTTGGCCAGAATCCCGGCGAAGGCTTCGGCGAACAGGACGGGCGAGATTGCATTGACCTCCATGATCTCGCGGCAGAAGGCCAGGTCGTCCTGGCACTGCTCCTGCACGGGCAGCACGCCATGGGCGATCAGGACTGCATCGATCGGCCCGCCAGCCGCAATCGACACGGCAAGGGCTGAGATCGCGGCAGGCGCCAGAAAGTCCACCGTCGCGAGCGCGATGGACGATTGCGGACTGCGAACCCTGAGGTCCGCCGCCATGCGCTCGCCCTTGGCAATGTCGCGCACGACGAGGGTGAGGTCGACCGCCTCTCGCTGCACCCACAGGCGGCAGCAATGCTCGGCGATGGCCGATGTTGCGCCCACGACGACGATCCTCATGGCCCCCTCAACTTCCCAGCAACCGTTGCGACATGGCCGAGCTCGTGCCGGGATCGCGGAAGCGCGCGAACTCGGCGAGGTTCGGATAGGTGGCCTCGAACAGCGACCGCGGCATCCGCGCATCCTTGGCGAGATAGAGCCGACCGCCGGCCTCGCGCACGATCGCATCGAGCCGCTCGAACAGCGCCGGCACGGCCCGACGGTTGGGAAAATCGAGGGCCAGGGTCACTCCCGCGACGGGAAAGCTCATCAGACCCGCCCGTGGGCGGGCGCCGAAGGTCTTGAGAACGGCAAGGAACGAGCCTTCCCCCGACCGCGCCACGGCGTCGAGCATTTTCTGTGTTGCCTCGACGCGTACCCCCTGCGGCACGACGCTCTGGTACTGGAAGAACCCGCGTGGCCCGTAGAGCCGGTTCCATTCCTGGATACTGTCGAGCGGGTAGAGAAACGGCTCGTAGTGGACGATGCGGGAGCCGGCGCGACGCTTGGCCAGGTGGAAATAGAGCGCATTGAAGGGTCGCAAGGTGAGCCCATTCACCAGCGAGACGGGCGGTGTCAGCGGCATCCTGCGCGTCCGCGCGCGCCAGGCCACCGCGCCATCGGTCTCGCCGGCCTGGCGTGCCCGCATGAAAAGGCCGCGCACGGTGCCGGCGGAGCTGCAGTCGATCCACGACACCGCATGTTCCCACTCCCGCTCGGAGCCATCGGACAGGGCGAAGAATTCATCGAGCCCTTCATAGGCGACGGTTTCCGCCTCCAGCCAGGGACCGGAAACACGGCGAAGCTGCAGCTCGGCCTGGGCGATCACGCCGGTCAAGCCGACGCCGCCCACGGTCGCCGCGAACCAATCCGGCCGGAGCGCCGGGCCGGCATCGATCGTTTCGCCGTCGGTGCGCACCAGCCGCAGCCTGGTCACATGCTCGCCGAACGTGCCGAACGCATGATGGTTCTTGCCGTGGACGTCGTTGGCGATGGCACCGCCCACGGTCACCATCTGCGTGCCCGGCAGGACCGGCAGGCCCCAGCCCCGGGGTATCGCCAGCCGTTGGATGTCGCGCAGCAACACCCCGGATTCGCAAGTCAGGCGGCCGGCCCGCCCGTCGAAGGCAATGAGTCGGTCGAGCCGGGAGGTGCTCCACAGGGTGCCCCCGGGATTGAGGCAGGCGTCGCCGTAGCTGCGCCCCATGCCGTACGCGATGCCCGGCCGATGCCGGGCAAGTCCGTCGGCAAGCCGGTCGCGATCCAGGAGTTCGACGACCTCGTGAGGATGGGCGCTCAATCGCCCCCACGACGAAACCGGCCTCATGCCGCCGGCACCCGGACGAGGCCACGATAGGCGCGTACGACGACTTTCTGCGTTCCGATGTTCGCCGCCATCGCTATCAGCGCAATCAGCGCATAGAGTGTCGCCAGCCTCATCCACCGCCTCGGCCGGCACGTTGAATCCTAACACAGATTACGTCGCAGAATGAACCCGCCGACACCTTGGTCGACCATGCGCGCCCTGCTTCAGCTCATGCGTCCAAAACAATGGGTCAAGAACGCCTTCGTTTTCGCACCGCTGGTCTTCACCCGGGGCTACCTGGACCCCTCCGCAGTCACGGCCGCGTCACTTGCCTTCGTTCTATTCTGTCTCGCATCGTCGGCGAGCTACATCGTCAACGACATTCACGACATCGAGCAGGATCGTCAGCATCCGAAGAAGAAACTGTCGCGCCCCCTGGCGTCAGGCAGTGTGTCGCACGCCAACGCGCTGATCCTGCTGGGCGTGCTTCTGCTCTTCCTTGCCCTGGGCGCATTCGCCATGCCGCAGGTCCTGGCCGTGATCGCGGCCTACCTTGCCCTGAACCTGGCCTACACCTTCGTGCTCAAGCATCAGCCTGTCGTCGATATCTTCTCCATCGCGATCGGCTTCGTCCTGCGCGTCTATGCCGGCGCCGTCGCGCTCTCCGTTCCCTTGTCGAACTGGATGGCGATCACGACCCTGTCCCTTGCGCTCTACCTCGCCGCCATCAAGCGCCGTCAGGAGCTGGCCAGCAACGGCACCAAGAGCCGGACGGTGCTGCGCGCCTATACGACCACCCTGATAGATCGCTATGCCGAGATCTCGGCGACGGGTGCGCTGATCTTCTACAGCCTGTTCGTGATGTCGACCTATCCGAACCTGGTCTTCACCATCCCCTTGGTCATCTTCGGCTTGTTTCGCTACTGGTACATCGTCGAACAACTCGATCAGGGCGAGTCGCCCACCGACGTGATCCTGACCGACTGGTCGCTGGCCTTGACCGTCCTGGCGTGGATCGGAGTCTGCGTCTGGATGCTGTGGCCTTGACCTGAACAGCTGTCAGATGCCGATCACCACCCTCGTCCGGCGAGCGACGGCGACGACGCCCGTCGCGACGGCACTCTACGTCCTGGCCGGATTGATCGTCCTCGCCTACACGATCTGCATCGCCATCGTCGGTCCGTCGATGTACTCGGACCAGGGTACCGGCTTCCTCGTCTTCGAGGCGATGAAGCGCGGTAGCCCCTTCAACACGATGCCGATACCCGATCCCGGCGACATCTCACGGAACATCGATTTCTTCGTCGCCTGGTGGTCGCCCGGCCAGTATCTCGTGCCGGGGTTCTTCGCGGCACTCGGCTTCAACCTCGGACAGGCGATCACCATCACCGTTGCCCTGTGTTCGGCGCTGGGCCTCGCGGGCCTCCACTTCCTGTATCGAAGCTGGGGGTTTCCGCCCCTCAGCATCGCGATCACGCTGCTGGTCCTGGCCGGCAGCCGTCTGTTTTCCCACCAGTTCGCCTATTATGGCGGCGGCGAGATCGTCCTCTTCGCGCTCACACCGTGGTTCCTGCTGCTGCTTTTCCGGATGCGCGAATTTTCACCCGGCCAGGCGCTGTGCATTTTTGCGGCCATTGCCGTCCTCACCGTCGCCAAGCTCTCGGGCCTCGTGCTGGCCGTCTCCTCCATCGGCGCCCTGCAGATTGTCGACCTGAGATCGGATCGCCCGGGCAAGCTGCGACGGCTGGTGACGGTCGGCGTCATGCTCGCCGTGTTCGGCATTATCTTCAAACTTCTGTGGCTGGCGCACGGTGAAACGCCGACCTCGCATTCCCTGGCCGTCTTCTCGCCCGAACGGCTCCTGACGCATGCCATACCTGCCTTCGTCGCCGGCTTTACAAGCATTCTTTCCATCGGCGACTTCGCGACCGCCACCCTGATGCACCACAAGTACGGAGTCGGGTTCATCAAGACGACGTCTCCGTTCTATCTCGCCCTGGCGATTCCGGTCGCGGTTCTTGCCTACGTCGCCGGACGGCAAATCTCGCGCTCCCATCCCGACTATTTCCGGTTTGCCTCCGCCCTGACGGTCGTCTTCGCGCTGATCATGACGGCGGTCTTTGTGCGGGGTGGCGAAGTCAGCCTGGAGGATCGTCACTTCCGGCAAATAGGCCTGGTCCTCGCGATCGGCGTCGTTCATGCCGTCCTCGCCTGGCGGCCGCCATTCAAGCTTGCCGCCGGCGGCCTGGCGCTGGTCCTGCTCGCCTATGGCGCTACCACCTTCGTCGTCAAGCTGCAGCGGCACATCGCCAGCGGCAAGAGCAGCCAGGGCTTTCGCCATATGGTGGTGTCCCAGCAGGCAATCGACTTCATCCAGAAAAACCTGACGACGACGCCCGCCGGCACTTCCCTGTTGGTTGTCCCCTCCGCCGAAGTCGGGCTGGAGTTTCCCGGCCGCCGCATGGTCGAGATTCCCGCGAGCTTCCGGTCGCCCGACGACCTCCGGACCCGCTATTCCTTCCGGGGGCGTGTCGACAGTCTCGGCGTGCTGATCCAGACTGAGGATGTCGACAATGGCAAGGCCGCGCTCGTCCTGGCGGCATTCAAGGACTATCCGTTGAATGGTTGGATCGTGACTCCGCTCGGCAACATCACGTATTACTCCCAAGGCCGATAGCGAGGTCCGAACCGTGAGCCAGTCCGGTTTCGATGTGCCTCCCCGTCAGGATTTGCGGCTGTCCGTCGTCATTCCCGTCTACAACGAGCGGGAAACCCTGCCGCGAATCCTGCGCGCGGTCATGGCGGTGCTGCCGGGCATTGGCCGGGAGATCATCGTGGTCGACGATGGTTCGACCGATGGTACACGCGAATGGATTTCGAAGGCCTTCCCGGCCGACTCCAACGAGATTGCCGGCGTTCGTCGCAACCGCGACGGGACGATGGATTTCCTGTCTGGCGCCGCAGCCGTCGATGGCGACGGTTTCGAGAAAGTCGCGGGCCCGGTGACCGTGAGGCCGCGGTTGCAGGCGGCGAATGGCGGCAAGGGAAGCGCGCTCCGCGCCGGGCTCGCCGCGGCCACCGGCGATGTGCTGGTGATCCAGGACGCCGACCTGGAATACGATCCGTCGGACTGGCTGCCGATGTTCCGGCTCCTCCAGATCGGCGTTGCCGACGTGGTGTACGGCTCGCGCTTCTACGGCCGGCCGCATCGTGCCCTGTATTTCTACCACTACCTCGGCAATCGCACGATTTCCGCGCTGTTCAACATCCTCTACGACCAGACGCTGACCGATCTCGAGACATGCTACAAAATGTTCCGTCGCGAGGCGATCGAAGGCGCGGCCCTCTCGAGCAACGATTTCGGGATCGAGGTCGAGCTTTCCGCCGTGTTCGCCCGGCCCCGGCGCTGGCGGATATACGAATGCGCCATCAGCTACTACGGGCGCACCTACGATGAAGGCAAGAAGATCGGCTGGCGCGACGGCTTGCTGGCGCTTTGGTACGTCGTGAAGTTCCGCTTCGCGCGGCTCACGCGGTAAGGGCCTGACTTCATGAGCATGCGCCGTGCCGCCCTGGTGGTTCTCGGCTTCGCGTTGGGTGGACTTTGCCTCTGGCTGTCGACGCGCTCGGTCGATTGGCCGGAAGCGGTACGGATATTCCGCGCCGCCGATCCCTCCGACATCGGCATCGGCATCGCGTTGTTTTGCGCCGGCGCCGTCCTGCGGGCGCTGCGGTGGCGGACAATCCTGGCCTTCCGGGCGCCCGTCCCCCTGGGCAGGACGCTCCAGGCGCTGCTTGCGGGTTATGCCGTGAACAGCATCCTGCCGGCGCGACTGGGTGAATTCTTCCGCGCTCACTACCTGGGGCGGCTCACCGGGATGTCCCGTTCCGGCGTGCTGGCCTCCATCGTTGTCGAACGCCTGCTCGACCTCGTCACGGTCATCGGCGCGCTGGCCGCCGGCCTGGCGCTGGCCGGCGGCGGCGATAGCGCCAGCCGGCACGTGCTGCTGGGCGGCGCCGTCATCGCGACAGCCGCTGTGGTCGTGCTGCTGCTGGTCGTCCTGCTGCTGTCGCGCCACAGCGCCGAGGATCTGCTGTTGCTGCTGGTCGCGCGCGTGCCCGCCGGCGCCCGGATCGCGCGACGTGGAGGCGCCATGCTGGCCGACTTCACGCAAGCACTCCAGGTCGTGCGCACACGTCACTTCCTGCTCGCGGTTCTGTGGACCCTGCCGATCTGGCTGGTCGAGGCCTGCGCCATGTGGTCGGTCTGCCGCGCCGTCGGCGCCGATCTCGACCTCACCGGCATGCTGTCGTTGCTGGGTGGCGCCAGCCTCAGCACCCTGGTGCCCACCGCGCCGGGATATGTCGGCAGCTACCAGATGGCGTTCGTCGTTATCCTGGGCCAGTTCGGCATCGACGCCACCTCCGCGATCGTTGCCGCCACGGCGGTGCAGATCTACCTGATCGGCACCCTCACGCTGGTCGGCCTGATAACCCTCGCGATCAGTTCCCTCGTGTCGATGCTCGGATCCGCACGCCGCCGCTGAGTGGGCGGGACAGACAGGTCATTTCGGAACCGGGGCCTTGCGGGTGGGCGTGGGCGCCGGGCCTGTCTTCCTCTGCGATGGCGGCGCCCGCGGGTCCCTGCCCTGCGATCCCTCGTTTGCGACCGACCCCTCGGCATACAGAACATATCCGGGATATCCGTCGTGGAGGACCTTCAGTTGCATGACACGACTGGCGTCGGGTCGGTCGATGGCCTTCAGTAGCTCACGGCCGGCCTCGGCGAGCTCTTGCTCCGTGATGAGATGGATCGACCAGGCCAGGATCGGGCAACCGTTCCCGTCGACGCGCCACTGAAGATATTCCTTCATTTCGTCGGTCAGCTTGTGCGCAAGGATATCCTCCTTGAAGACGACCTGGGGACGGGCGAAGTCTCCCAGGTAGTTCGCATAGAAGTCGGCGTACAGGATCTCCGAGTAGCCAGGCTTGAACCAGGCCCGCGGCTGGGCGTTGACCACCAAGATCGGGCGATCCCGGCATTCCGGGAACGTCCGAATCCAGTCGGCAGATTCACGGAACGGCTCGTTCCAGGGCCGCTCGCGGCCGAGTGTCATCGTAACGACCGACCACATGACGACGGCAGAAAGGGACAGGTTCGCGGCCATCCGGATCCGCGGCCCGGCATTGGGCACACTGGCATCGTAGAGCTTGGCGCAGAATGCCCAGAGGAAAGGCGCGCAGATGAGCAGATTCCTGTCCGTGAAATTGGGCGCAATCAGCAGCGAGCTGGCGATGCCGCCGGCCAGCATGACAAGCGGCACGCCGACGAACAGGGTGGTCTGCGGGTCGAACGGAAACCGGCCGATCACGGCCGGTTTCGGCGCCGACGCCGCGAGCTTCGACCGCGCGAAGAAGTGCTGCTGCGTTGCAAACGCTGCGGCGCAGATCGCCAGGGCAAGCATTGCCTTCTTGGTGAAGGAGTAGGTCATCGCGGTGCGGAGCTGGTCGAGATACCAGTACGGATCGCCGTGGATCCAGTTCGTGGTCGTCGAATACTGGGAGAATTCCTCGATGATGAGCTTCACGTACAGGCCCGTGGACGTGAGCAGAATGGCGGCGAACACGGCAAGCACGAGACGCTGACGCGGGCAGAAGAATCCGAGGACGATCAGGATCGCGAGGCATTCGTACATGAGATAGAAATGGACGAACGACCCGATCAGCATCAGCACGGCGAGCCCGGCCAGCTCCGGCAGCATCCGCGTTTCCCGCCGCGCCCGCTTGGCGAGGATGGACAGGCTGATGGCGAGCATGGCGACGCCAATGAGGAACGCCAGCGAATAGCCGCGCGCGTTCTGCGCCTGGTAGAACCAGAAGAACGAGCCCGTCGCCATCGCGGCGCCGAACAGGCGGGCTGCCAGGCTGAAATAGGCCCTGGTCGTGACGATGAACAACAGAATGGCGGCTACGGCCAATATGGCGCTGAGGCTGCGCAAGCCGACCTCGCCGTCGCCGAACAGCTGGGCGTAGGCGAACGTCAGCACATAGTAAACCGGCGGGTGAACGTCGGTCACGATGCGGGCGATGAACTCATCGAGGCCGATGCCGACCTCGACGATCCAAGCCGTGAAAAGCTCGTCGATCCAGAAGCTGCTGACCTTGAGGCCGATGAACGCGCCGACCAACCCGACGGCGCAGGCGATGCCGAAGCTGCCCACGGCAATCACACCATCGAGTCTGGCACGCATCGCATTTTCCCCAACCGGCGTGTCCCCACCCGGATCGCCCGAGGATTTCCATAGCATACCCGCCGCGGCGAGCCATCGTTCGGAGCATCGGGGTCAGACGCGGGCAAATTCCCTGCCCGCGCCCCGCGCTCGGTTTCACGGTCGTAGGAGCCGTTCGATGCCTTGTTTGCAAGGCCTTTTCGGACTATTTGTGGACGCCTGAATGTAACGCGTTCTGTCCAGAGACCTGTCCAGAATCGCGTCGCAACCGGTCACCCGGGCCAACGTTCGCCGTCGGCATTGTCCGCTGTTTGGGTCTCGCTCTTTGTGGTCGAAGGCATGGTCAGGACCATGCCAGGCGCAGGCGCTCTCTGAAGAGCTTTTGGGCACGCCGGAGGGAGTTCCGGTGGCACGGACGCCTTGGGGTAGTTGGACGCAGTTGTCGTTGTCGTGGTCGTTGCCGATATCAGTCGGCTCGCTTGTCGCTTTCGGCCCGCCGCTTCTCCTCGGCGCGGCGTGCGTCATGGGCGTCGGCTCGGGGCCGCGCGGCGGCGAGACGCTTGGCGAGATCGAACGGCAAAGGGGAGAGCCCGGCATTCTTGCGATCGCCGTAGAGATCGGGCCGGTGCGCCTTCAGCAGGAACTGCAGCAGGCGATTGTCGAACTGCTGGACAGAGCCGACTTGTCGGCCATTGCGATAGATGGGCTTCGGCGTGCCGTTCATGACCCGGTTCATGGCATTGTCCTGCAGCCGCTCGACACCGAGATCGAGCGCGCGGGCCCAGCGCTCGGCGAAGTCCTCGTCGTCCTGGCGCTTCTGATAGAGCGTGCTGCGCCGGAGCTGGGCGCGGTTGGCGGCGACCGTCACCGAACCGGTGCGGCCGAGATAATGGAAGAAGGCGTTGACCCTGGCCTTGGGCAAGGGCGCGCGGCCGGGGCCGCGGCTTTCCGGCTTGGACATCTGGACCTCGTTCGAACAGGAAAAGCCCGCTGCGCCCCGTGGAATCAGGGGCCGGGCGGGCTTGGCACGAGGCGGATATGCGATCCGCCACGATAGGCTTTTTCTTATCGGGAACCTGCTGATCTTGTCAAATCGGGTTTGAACAATTTTGAGCGCTGGCAGTGCAGGCAGCCATCAATCAGCAGTAGCACTCTTCGATAATGTTATATTATAACATTTTTCTATCCTGCTTACCCAATCGCCAGAAACACGAGGAGACAGAGCATGGACCAAGTCCCCGTTACCGTGCTGACCGGCTATCTCGGCGCCGGCAAGACGACGCTCCTCAACCGCGTGCTGACCGAACAGCACGGCAAGAAGTACGCCGTCATCGTCAATGAATTCGGCGAACTGGGCATCGACAACGAACTCGTGGTCGACGCCGAGGAAGAAGTCTTCGAGATGAACAACGGCTGCATCTGCTGCACCGTGCGCGGCGATCTGATCCGCATCATCGAAGGCCTGATGAAGCGCAAAGGCCGCTTCGACGCGATCCTGATCGAGACCACCGGGCTCGCCGACCCGGCGCCTGTCGCCCAGACTTTCTTCGTCGATGAAGACGTGCGCAGCCGGACCCGGCTCGATTCCATCGTCACCGTCGTCGATGCGAAGAACTTCCTTCAGCGGCTGGAAGACAGCCACGAGGCGGCCGAACAGGTCGCTTTCGCCGACATCGTGCTCCTCAACAAGGTCGATCTCGTGTCGGCCGAGGAAGTGGCGCGCGTTGAAGCCCGCATTCGGGCGATCAATCCGATGGCCCGCCTTCACAAGACCGATCACTGCGCGATGCCGGTGGTGGAGCTTCTCGATCGCGGCGCGTTCGATCTCGACCGCATCCTCGAAATCGAGCCCAACTTCCTCGGCGAGGACGACCACGAGCACGACGATGCGATCACCAGCGTGTCGCTCCGGTCGGCACGCCCCTTGGATACGGACAAGTTCAACATATGGATCTCCGACCTGTTGCGCGTCCGCGGCATCGACATCCTGCGCTGCAAGGGCATTCTCGACCTGAAGAACAGCCCCAATCGCTACGTCTTCCAGGGCGTACACATGCTGATGGAAGGCACCGCCGGAAAGCCCTGGCAGGAACACGAGACACGCGAGTCGAAATTCGTCCTGATCGGCCGTAACCTGGACGAAGCGGAGTTCAAAGCGGGGTTTGAAGCTTGCCTCGCATCCTGATGCGCGACATCGCCGCGTCCAGCTCGTCGGTCATCGAGGACAGCTATGAGGCGGTACTGGCGCGGATAGCGGATGCCGGTGTTACCCTGGCCGTCTGGCGCCGGCCGGCGCCGCCGGGGCTCGCCACCTGGCTCGATACGCTGCCCGCGGAACGCCTGCCGGAGGGTCATTTCGTCGGGCCGGCTGCCTGCGTGCCTGCCCGCCTCGCCGCGCTCTGCAACCTGGTGGAACTCGCCGAAGGCGCCGAACGACGGGCATTGATCGACGATATCGCGCAACTTGCCCGCGCCTTCGCAGCCCTTGCCGGCAGCCCGGACGTGGACCTGCGGCTCGAGGCGGTCGACCACGATTCGTGCTGGCGCTTTCATCGCGACCATGTGGGCCTGCGGTTGAACGCAACCTATCGCGGCCCCGGCACGCAATGGCCGCCGCCCGATCAGGCGGCGCGCGCGCTGCGCGCCCAGCGCCGCTACCGCGGCCCGCTGAACGAGATGCCGCGCTTCGCCGCCGGGCTGTTCAAAGGCGTGCCACGCGCCGGCGCCGGCGCCGTGGTGCATAGATCTCCGCCGGTCGCCGGCAGCGGCCAGACGCGACTTTTCCTCTGCCTGAACGAGGTGTGCGATGATGACTAGGCCACCAGTCACCGCCCCGCCGGCGCGCGCCTCGCGTTATCTCCCCGAACTCGTGCAGTATGGATCGCCGTGTAGCTGGTCAGAGGTTTTCTCAATCGCTGAGGCGAAAGCGGATGCGCACCGTGCGTGTCGCCTCGATCCCGGGTGCCGGCAACGTCGCGCCCTGCAGCAGCCGTACAGCGGCGGCATCGAGTGACGCAACACCGCTGCCCTTCACGAGGGCCGCCTCCAGAACCCGGCCATCGCCCGCGACCGTGAAGCGGACAGTGACCTCGCCCTCTTCGTGGCGACGGCGCGCCTCATCGGGATAGCGCCGATTGGCGGCGAGCCAAGCCGCGAGCAGCGCGTTCCAGCCCGGCGCGACTGTCGCCGGTGCGTCGGGCGTCGCGGCAGGTGCTGCTGCCGTCGACTCCGCCGACGCAGCCGGAGCGACTGGGGCCAGACGTGCTTGTGATGGCGTCGCCGTGGTCGGCGCGAACCGCTTCGGTTCCGGTTTAGGCTGCGCAGGGCGCGCCGCGGGTTGTGCGGGCTTTGGCGGCGGTGGGGGCGGCTGGGAGAAGTCGGGCGGCGCCAGGGCAGCCTCCGGCAGCGGTGGCGCGAAGTCCGGCAGCGCTGGCTCCTTCGGGGGATCGAGGGCTGCCGTTGTCTGGGGTTCGGCTTGAGGTTCGGCCGGCGACTCGGGCGCTGGCGCAGGCACGGCAGCCCGATGCATCTCGCTCGCCGCGGCGACCGGCGCACTACCGGGCTCGACGGAGACGGTGATGGCGGCAGAGTCGTCCATCGACAGTCGCTGCGGGCTGAAAGCCATCACAGCCGCCACCACCGCAAGCCCATGCAAGCCGAGCGATACGGCCATCGCGGCACCGAGGCTCCTTCCGGAGGCTGACGCGATTGCGATCTGTCGGTCTGATTGACCTGTTGAAATGTTATAATATAACATCACTGGATTCAACGGTACGAAACCGGGCGGCACGCGACAAGGGGACAGCAATGCGACAGAAAATCGGTGGAGCGGCCTGGGGACTGGCGGTCGCGCTTGCAGCAGCGGCGCCTGTGTCAGCCCAAACCAAACCGGACGAGGCCATGATCGACCTCGACGTCACCGCCAAGCGCCTCGACCGCGAGCGCAGTTCGATCCTGCCGAGCCTGGGCGCCACCCGTTACGATTTCAGCAAGACCGCCATCCGGAACACCCCCCAGGGCGAGAACGCGCCGCTCAACCAGGTGCTGTTGCGAGCCCCCGGCGTGGTGCAGGACGGCTTCGGCCAGATCCATGTCCGCGGCGACCACGGCAGCCTGCAATACCGGCTCGACGGCGTGCAGCTCCCGGAAGGCCTCTCGCTGTTCAGCAACATCCTGTCGCCGCGCTTCGCCAACGAGATCTCGTTGCTCACCGGCGCGCTGCCGGCGCAGTACGGCCTGCGGACCGCGGGCGTGGTCGACATCGGCGTGAAGTCGGGTTCGACCAATCCGGGCGGCGAGGCCTCGGTGATGGGCGGCTCCTACAACTGGATCCAGCCGGCAGTGCAATACGGCGGCCGCTCGGGCGCGATCGACTATTTCGCGGTCGGCCAGTATGTGAGCAACGGCATCGGCGTCGAGAACCCGACATCTTCCTACACGCCGCTGCACGACGACACCGCCCAATGGTATGGGCTGACCAAGGTCACCGGCATCGTCGACGAGAATACGCGGTTGAGCTTCATCGCCGGCGGCGCCAGCGCGCGCTACCAGATCCCGAACGTGCCCGGCCAGACGCCGCAGTTCACGGTGAACAACATTTCCAACTGGAACAGCTCGCTCCTCGACCAGCGGCAATGGGAGGACACCTACTTCGGCATCGCCTCGCTGCAGAAGAGCTATCAGAACTTCAACATGCAGCTCTCGGGATTCACCCGATATTCCAACCTCTCCTACCAGCCCGATGTCATCGGCGACCTGCTCTACAACGGCATCCAGCCCTACGCCAACCGGACCAGTCTCGCGTCCGGCGTGCAGGGCGACGCCAGCCTGAAGGTCGCGCCCGCCCATACGCTGCGCGGTGGCTTCCTGGTCCAGAGGGAGCGCGTCACCAGCCTGACCAACGGCAACGTCATGACGACGATGGCCGATCCGGACAATCCCGATGGCGATCCCATCCCGTCCGGCCAGACCGCGGGCTACACCCAGGGCTCCGACCTCGTCGGCTGGACTTACAGCCTCTACCTGCAGGACGAATGGAAGGTGGTGCCGACGGTGACAGTGAATTTCGGCGCGCGCTTCGACGCGATCTCCGGCGTCACTTCGGAAAACCAGCTCAGCCCGCGCGTCAACGTCGTCTGGGAGCCCGATCCCAAGATCACGCTGCGTGCCGGCTACGCCCGCTACTTCGTGCCGGCGCCGCTCAATCAGGTGAACCCCAACTCGATCGCGGTACTGGCGGGGACGACGGCGGCGCCCGGTGTGGCTCTGAACGATCCCGTAAAGGCGGAACGGTCCGACAATTTCGACGTCGGTCTGACGCTGAAGCCGGTCGATGGGCTGTCGCTGGGCTTCGCCGGCTTCTACAAGTTCGCCCAGAACTATCTCGACAAGGGCCAGTTCGGCGCGCCGATCACCCTCGCCGCCTTCAACTATGCCAATGCGCAGGTGGCGGGCCTGGAACTCTTCACCAGCTACGACAAGGGACCGTGGTCGCTCTATGGCAACCTTGCCTGGATTCGCACCTCGGCGAAGAACATCAACTCCGCGCAGTTCAATTTCGACCAGGCCGAACTCGACTATATCGCGAACAACTGGATCTTCACCGACCACGACCAGAGCTGGACCGGCTCGGCAGGCGCCGCCTACGTGTTCAACCAGGGAAGCGACTGGGCGACACGCGTTTCGGCCGACCTGCTGTTCGGCGCGGGGCTTCGCACCACCGTCGTCACGCCCAACGACACGGCGCTGCCGGCCTACGCCACGCTCAACATGTCGCTGACCCAGAAGGTGCCGATCGGCGTCAGCAAGGGCACACAGGTGCGTTTTGACGCCATCAACCTGGCGGACAGCATTTACCAGATACGCACGGGCGAGGGCGTCGGCGTCGGCGCACCGCAGTTCGGAATGCGCCGGGCCTTCTTCGTGACCCTGTCGCAAAAATTCTGACGCCGATCCGACATGATTCGGCAGGGCCGGACGTGATAGACCTTCGGCCATGCCCGACCAGATCTTTCCTCATGTCGTGCCGCTCCAGGGCGGCTCCAACTTCCGCGACCTCGGCGGTTATCGCACCGCCGACGGCCGTATCGTGCGCCGCGGCGCGGTGTTTCGCTCCGCCCATCTCGGCAACCTGACGGATGACGACCGGTCCGCGCTCGGCCGGATCGGCGTGCGCACCGTCGTCGACCTGCGCGGCGTCAGCGAGGCGGCCGAGACGCCGCATCGCATCGACGGCCTTGCCTGCCGCGTCGTCGGCGCCCACATCGAGCCGGGTGTTGGCGAGAAAATCAGAGGCGCCGTCGCCGACGGCAGTGCCACGCCCTTCGTGATGATGGGCTTCCTGACCGATCACTACCGCGACTATCCGCGCCGCTGCGCGCCTGGCTTCCGCACCCTGTTCACGACCTTGAGCGACGGCACGCACCGGCCGCTGGTATTCCACTGCACCGCCGGCAAGGACCGCACGGGCTTCGCCTCGGCGCTGCTGCTCACCCTGCTGGGCGTGCCGTGGGA
>JBQTJT010000084.1:0-43010 GCA_052386855.1 Reyranella sp. | reverse complement strand
CGCTGCACTTGGGATTGGCCTTCTCCTCGATCACCAGCTTGCCGTTGTCCCAGCGCGCCTCGGCCGGGGCCTCGCAGGCAGCGCCGTTCTTCTGCACGAAGCTCACCTTACCCTTGCCCTTGTCGTCGAGCGTATAACTGGGTCGCAAATCCTTCTCGCCGCTCGCCGTTGCCAGTCCGGTGCGGGAGCGCCAATCGCCCTTCAGGAACGCGAGATCCTGCTTCTGCTTGGCCTCCGGCGGCACGACCATCGGCTTGGGCTCGTCCTTCTTCGCCTCGTTCTTCGGATCGTTTTGCGCGCCGGCGCCCTTGTTCTTGTCCTGCTCGTTGGGCCCCTTGGCGTCGTTCTTGCCGTCGGTCTTGTCGGCAAGGTTAACGCCGGGAGCGGGGACCGGTTCCGGTCCCGCGCCGCGCTCGATCGGCGCGCCGGGGACGACGCCGCCCACGATCACGCCGCCCGGTCCGACGATGCCGGCCGCACAATCGCCGCCGCGCCGCGCCAGATCGTCGGTAAGGCGCGCCAGCTCCATCCGCAGGTTCTCGTTGTCCTGCACCAGTGTGCCGGCGCGTGTCTGCTGCAACTCGAGTGGCTGGCGCACGGAGAGGCTGAGCGCCCGTTCACGGGCCTCGGCTTCGAGATAAGGTTCGAGGCGCGGTAGATAGGGTCGCACCAGCCAGGCAAGCAGCGCCAGCATCAGCAGCAGCAACAGGGCGAGCAGAAGCCACTGCCACCAGTTCGTGCGCGGCCCGACAGCGGCCAGCGCAGGCGCGGAGACCATCACCGCTTCGGGGCGCGCGAGGGCCGGCAGCACGGGCGGGCTGGCGAGAAAGGCACCGGGCAGGCTGGCGTCGGCGGTGAAGCCCCAGAAGGTCATGACCGGCTTGCCGTCCACGACGTAGAGGGTCTCTTCGCCGGGAGCGGTGAGCGCATGGCGCAGCAGGCGCGCGAAGTTCCGTTCGGCGCTGGAACGTTCCGGCGACTCCATGGAGTCGGCCAGTCGTGCCAGGTCGCCGTGCAGCCGCTGAACCTTGTCGAGCATCTGGGTGCGCTCAGTGCCGCCGATTTCGGAGAGGCGGCGGGCGTCGCCCTCGAAAGGCGCATACCAGTCGATGCGGCGTCCGGTTGGATCGACTTCGGGGATCGCCAGCAGATCGGCGTGCTCGCGCGACAGGCGCGCGGCAATGGCGGCGCGCAACTGGCCGGCGGCACGCCACACGGGATCGCCTGCCAACCCCAGCGCGCGGTAGCGCTGAAGCGGTTCACTGATGAGAAGGGGACCTGCTGCCATCTCTAGTTCCTCAACGCGGGCACGTCATGGCGTAGTTCCAGCGCGTGCCCAGCATCTGTCCTGTTACGACGACATCGACCGAATAATCCCCGGCGACCGGCTTCCAATCGAAGCCGAAGCCGCCACGGCCGCTGCGCGGCCCGCCGGTACTGTTCAGCACCTGGCCACGATAGATGACCTTAATGTCGTCCGGCCGGACGAACAGGTTGTAGTTGATGGCGGCGAAGCCCGGCTTGTCACCGAGATAATGCTTGTTGCGCGTGATGCCTTCGCCACCCGAATCACCCGCCCAGTTGCAGGGCAATTGGCCCGGCGGCGGCCGATTGGTCGGCGGCGCTGCGGGTGGCGGCGGTGGGGGCGGCGGCACGGGCTTGGCGGCGACCTGCGGCTGCGGCGGAGGAGGGAGTGGCTTGGGCGGTTCGATGGGCTTGCACTGATCCAGCTTGGCCTTGAGGTCGATCTGGAGGGCCGCAAGTTCAGCCTTGAGGCGCTTGTCGTCGCCCTGCGTCTCGTCGAGCGAGGCCTTCAGGAGCGGCGTCGGGTCGGGCGGCGCCTCGGGCGCGGGTGGCGCCGGCGTCTCGATGGTCGCGACATTCAGTGTCGGATCGACCGGGCTGCAGGCACGCAGCAGCCACGAGGTGATCAGCAGGAGGAGCAGGAGCAGAAGGCCGAATAGCAAGGCGCTCAACCAACGCGACCAGCCGAGACGGGCCGGCAGTACAGCCATCGGGACGCTCGCGAATGTGGCGACCGGTCCTTCCATCCTGGGCACGGGTGGCGATGCGAAGGTCTGGAGACTCTGGGCGGCGTCGGCCTCGTAGCCCCAGGCGACGATGACCGGCTGGCCATCGACCACATAGATGAAGTCGTCGGACGGGCGGGATGTCGCGAGTTCGAGCGAGCGTCCGATCAGGCGCGCTTCCTCGCTGGCGTCGGATGACTGAAGTTGTGCGCCCAAGGTGCGGATGGCGGCGAGATGGGTTTCGACCGTCGTCAACGCCTGGGCGCGTTCGGCTTCGCCCAGTTCAGCAAGGCGGCGAACATCGCCCGGACGTGCGGCATACCAGTCGATCCCGTCGTCCGCTTCGCGCATTTGCGGCTCGGCCAGCAGGTCGGCAGGACCGTCACCCAGACGACGGCGAATCACGGACAGGAGTTGGCCGGCCACGGCATGCAGCGGATCGCCGCGTACGCCAAGCGGCCGGACGCCCAGACGCGTCGTCAGGATCAGGGTGGGGCGTTCGCCCATTCGATGCCGTGGTTGTTGCTACGGCACTATAACAGGAGTCGAATCCGGCGGGTTTATGTCCGCGGCAAGGTGTTTCCGCCCGGACTGAGGAACGCCATGGCCCCAGCCGCCTCCACTCGCACAATGGGTGTCGCGAAAACGGCCGACAGGCGCTCCGGGTCGAGGATCGGCCGGGTCGGCCCCATGGCCGTCAGCCGGCCGTTCTCGATGATCGCGACCCGATCGGCGTAGTGCGCCGCCATGTTGAGATCGTGCAGGACGGCCAGGACTCCCAGGCCGCGGTCGACCCGGCGCCGGGCGCTGGCGAGGGCCACGTGCTGGTGGGCGAGGTCGAGGCCGGCGATCGGCTCGTCGAGCAGCAGGAAAGGCCGGCGGTCCGGGTCGGCGTCGCATTGTGCCAGGACGCGCGCGAGCTGGATCCGCTGGCGTTCGCCGCCCGACAGCACCGCATAGGGCCGGTCGGCGAAGGCGAGCGCCTCCGTTTCGGCCAGCGCCTGCTCGGCGAAGGCGCCGATCTGCCGGTCGGAAAGGCGGCCGCGATGAGAGAGCAGACCGAGGGAGGCGATCTGCAGGCCGGTGAAGTCGAAGGCGACCGTGGAATGCTGGGGCAGCACGGCGCGCCGGTGAGCGAGATCGGCCTTCTTCCAGTGCGCGAGCGGCCGATCGGCGAGCAGGACCTGGCCGGCCGCGAGCTGGCGGTCGCCCGCAAGGGCGCTCAGGAGCGTGCTCTTGCCCGCGCCGTTGGGACCGATGACGGCCAGGAACTCGCCCGGCGTCACCTCGAGGGAGATGTCCCGGATGAGGACCTTGTCGCGGGCCCTGACTTCGACCCCGATGGCCTGCAGCGCGCTCACAGGTTGCCCCGTGCGGCACGGCCGGCGAGCAGCCAGAGAAAGAAGGGTCCGCCGACCAAGGCGGTCAGAATGCCGATTGGCAATTCGGCCGGCGTGACGATGGTACGGGCGAGTGCATCGGCCAGCACCAGGAAGGCACCGCCGAACAGCGCCGCGGCGGGCAAAAGCGTACGGTGGGCGGGGCCCAGCAGCAGGCGCACGATGTGCGGCGCGATCAGGCCCACGAAGCCCACGATGCCCGAGATCGCCACCCCTGCGCCGACCGCGAGGGCCACCTGTGCGACAAGGCGGCGCTTCAGCCGCTCGACGTCGATGCCGATGTGACCGGCCTCGCGTTCACCCAGAGCCAGGGCATCGAGCAGGTGCGCAGACGGCAGCAGCGTCGGGATGCTGATGGCCAGCACCAGCAGGGCCGGCGCGATCGCCGCCCACGTCACGGCGCCAAAGCCGCCCATCGTCCAGAAGATCAGCGTGCGCAGCTGCTGCTCGTCGGCGACGAAGACGAGCATGCCGATGCCGGCCGAGGCGAGGGCGTTGATGGCGATGCCGGCCAGCAGCAGCGTGCCCAACAGGGTGACGCCTTCGCGCGCCGCGATCCGGTAGACGACGACGGTGGCTGCGAGGCCACCGAGGAAGGCCGCGAGGGGCAGGCACCACGGCCGCAAGCCCGGCGGCAGGACATGGAACACCTTTTCGCCCAGCACGATCACCGACACGGCAGCAAGGGCTGCACCACTCGAGACGCCGAGCAGGCCGGGGTCGGCCAATGGATTGCGGAACAGGCTCTGCATCGCAGCACCACCGGCGGCGAGCGCGGCGCCGACGGCGAAGGCCGCGATCACTCGCGGCGCGCGAATGGCGTAGAGCACCGCGGCCGTCGTGTCGTCGAGTGGCGTGCTGGACAGGCCAACGGCCGCCAGGAGCTGGTCGAACCCCACCGGGAAGGCACCGATGCAGAGCGCGCTCACCACGCTGATGGCTGCGGCGAGCGCAAAGAGCGGAATGGTACGCTGGGACGCCTGCACGATCATGGCGCGCGGGCGAGTTCGGGATGGAGTGCCGCCGCCAGTTCAAGCGCGGCCTGTGGCGTGCGCGGGCCGAAGCCCAGGAGCAGCAACGTATCGAACTGCAGAACCTTGCCGGCCCGGCCGGCCGGGGTGCGGCGCACCGCCGGCTGATCGAGGATTGCCTCGATGCCGCCCATCGCCTGCACGGTGTGGCTCGTCACCAGTATAAAGTCGGCACGAGACGCGAGGACCGCCTCGGGTGTCAGCGGCCGATAACCGGCGTAGGCGTCGATTGCATTCGTGCCGCCGGCGAGGCGGATGATGCCGTCTGCCGCCGTGTCGCGGCCCGCGGCCTGGGGCGCGCCACCGCTCATCGACAGCAGGAACAGCACGCGCGGCTTTCTGGTCGTCGTCGCCAGTCTCTTCGCGAGTTTTTCCATATCGGCGCGGCCGCGCGCGATCATTGCGTCGGCTTCCGCCGTCTTGCCCGTTACCTGTCCGACGGCCGCGATCTTGGCGATCACGCTGTCGTAGTCATAGTGGTCGGGCAGGACGAGGACCTTGATGCCGGTGGCGCGCAATTGGTCGAGCGTCGTCGCAGGCCCCGCGGCTGCGGTCGCAATCACCAGTGTCGGCTTCAGCGACAGCACGCCCTCGGCCGCCAGAGCGCGCATGTAGCCGACCTGCGGCAGCGCGCGCGCGGCCGCAGGGTACAGGCTGGTGGTATCGACGCCGACCAGCAGACCCTCGGCGCCCAACGCATAGACGATCTCGGTAAGGGCGCTGCCAACGGAGACAATGCGTGGCCGTCCCTGCGCCCAGGCGGGCAGGGAAGCCGCGATCGCGGCGCCGAGGCCGAGAGCGCCAAAGGTGAGCGAGAGGGCGTGGCGGCGTCTCATTACGATGCCGCCTGCTTCTCGATGCGGGCCACCAGTGTGCGCCATTGCCCGAGCTCGGGCTTGCCGGGCTTGCGCTCGCCGAACATCAACAAGACGTTGCGGTCGAGGTCGTCGAAGGCCTCGATCGAGGTGACGATGCCGTCCATGGTCGGCTTGCGCACCGAGAAGACGCGCACCACGCCGCGATCGCGCAGGTGGAGGTTGAAGGTCGGGTCGAGCACGTTGAACCAGCCGTGCGTTTCGACCAGCCGCTTGACCGGGCCGGTGTGGATCTGGATGCAGCCGCGGTTGCCGACGAAGATCATGATCGGCGTGCCATCGGCGCCGGCAGCCTCGATCGCCGAGCGTAGTGTGCGGGCCGGCAGTTCGCGGGCGAGGTCCTCGCCGACCAGGCGCAGCGCCTGCACGCGGCCGACCTTGAACTTGCCCAGCATGCCGAAGAATTCATGGGTATCTTTCATCGCCCGCCAGGCCGTGCGCAGGCCCTCGATATCGATTTCCGCGTCGGGGCGATCGGGAGCATCGAGTGCGCGCGGCGTGATCTTCAGCGTGACCGGCGCAGCGGCACGGTGGCGTGCGATCAGGGCGTCGAAGGCCGCCCGGTCGGTCTCATCGGTGGCGTAGATCTTGTGCACGGCCTCGCCCGAGGCGTCGAAGAACTGGAGGCTGAGCCGCTCGCCGCCCTTCAGCGGTTCGCGCACCGCGAAGCCGTAACGCCAATTGGACAGAAACAGGCGGAGATCGATATCGGGCCCGAGCACGACGCCGTGCGGACCGGACACCTGCACATCGTCGAAGCGGCCGTGACGCTCGTGCACGCAATGCTCGTTGCGTGTCAGGCACATCACGCGACCGACCGAAGGCATATCGTTGAGCAGCGCCCGCCAGTCGGGGCCAAGTGAGGTCGCCGTCCGCCCGACACCCAAGGCAACCAGTTCGGCTTCGCCGACGCCCAGCGCCGTGGCGGCATCACGGATGCGGAGCGCCGGCTGCTCGCCGCGCAGGCGGGTCCAGCGGTCGGCGAGATCGCCATTCGTGGTCGAAAGCATGAGAGTCTCCTTTTTCAACGCAGGTGGAAGCGAACGGGAATTTCGACCCAGGCGGCGACGGCACGTCCGCCGCGCATGGCGGGCATGAAGTGCCAGCCGTGCACGGCTGCGAGTGCGGCGCGATCGAGCAGGCCATGGCCGCTGCTGCGCCACAGCTTGATTTCGGCCGCCGAACCGTCGGGCTCGAGGCGCACGCGGACGACGGCTTCGCCCTGCTGGCCGAGCTCGATGGAGCGTGGCGGATAGACCGCAGGCTTGGGCGGTATGCGATAGCGCGGCTGGCCTTCCCACACGATCGATCCGCCGGGTGCGGTGGTCGCCTGCTGGGTGACTGCCGCGTTGCCGGCATCCGGTGTCGTGGCAGCCTGGGCGACATTGGCGGGCTTTGCGGCCGGGCGCGGCGCCGCGGGCTTGGGCGGTGCCGGCTTCGGCGGCTCGGCCGGCTTCAGGTCGGTCACCTTCAAGGGTGGCGGTTCTTCGGGAGGCGGCAGATCGACCCTGATCTCGGGGACGATGTCGGGCTCCGGGATCTTCTCGAAGGGAAGCGGCGGCTCGGGCGGTTGTACTGCCGCCTCGAGCGTGAGAGCCGGCGGCTCTGGCGGAGTCGGTGTCTCTTCGGCCGGCGCGCTGTCGGGCTCGGCGCTGGCGCCCACGGTGGGCGCGGCCAGGGAGAATTCGAGGAAGAGCGCCGGCTCCTCGGACATCGTGCTGCCCAGGGTTCCGGCGATCAGGAAGAGCGGAAGAACGGCCAGCCCATGCAGCACGAACGACAACGCCATCGGCACGCGGGTTA
Source organism: Reyranella sp. (assembly GCA_052386855.1). Taxonomy (GTDB): domain Bacteria; phylum Pseudomonadota; class Alphaproteobacteria; order Reyranellales; family Reyranellaceae; genus Reyranella. The sequence continues at coordinate 35,871 of JBQTJT010000084.1, read as the reverse complement.
CGCGCGCCGATGGCGCCGGCAGTCGTCCGGCTGAGAGGGCTGCGGGGATTACCATCGCGCCGTCAGGTTGACGCCGAAATAGCGCGCAGGCTGGGCATAGAGATCAAGCTGCGGGTTCGTGGTGTTGAGGCCGATCACGTCGGCGGAGTTCCAGTACTTCGCGTTGGTGATGTTGAAGGCGCCGGCGTTGAACTTGACGTGGTTGCCCCAGGTGTATCCGACGGTGGCATCCAGGTTGAAGTAGGCCGGCGTCTGGAAGTAGTTTGGGTTGCTCACCATGTTGTGCTGGGCAACCACCGTGCCGATGATCTGTGCGTTGACGCCCTTGTCGCTGCCGTAGCGGATGCGGGCCTGCGACGCCCACGGGCTGACGGAATCGACCGGCAGACTGGTCCTGGTGTCGGTGCCCTGGGCAAAGGCGGTCCAGCCGAGCACGGCCCAATCCGGCGCGAAGCGATACTCGCCGCGCGCTTCGACGCCCCAGATCGTGACGTTCGTCAGGTTGACGTACTGGAACTGGGTGATCGCACCGACCTGGCCGACCGTGACCGTCTCGATGAAGTTATTGTAGAGGTTGTAGAAGCCGGTGAGCTGCCAGCTCGATCCCGTGGCGTACTTGCCGCGAAGGCCGACTTCGAAGCTGTTGGCGGTCTCGGGCTTCAGGTTGGCGTTGGGCAGGATCTGATAGAACGAGGCGGTGTTGGTGAAGCCGAAGTTGGCATTGTCGTAGGGCGGTGCACGGAAGCCGTTCGCGTATTGGAAGTAGCTCGAGTAGTTATCGGAGAAGTGATAGAGCACACCGAGCTTCGGCGACGCCGATATATAGGTGCTGGCGCTCGGCACGGTATTCAAAGTGGCGCCGGTCGAGTTCCAGAAATATTTGTCGGGATTGGGATTGAGACTGTAGTAGTCGAGTCGGACCGCCGGGGTGATGACGAGCCGGCCGCCGAGAGCGGTGATTTCGTCCTGGATGTAGGCGCCGGCTTGCGCGGTCTCGGTGTCGGGGAAGTTCTTGTTGGGGTAGGTCTCGCCGCCGACCACCTGGGTCGTGACACCTGTTGCAAGCGTGATCTGCGCACGGTTACGCGGCCTGGTCGTCGATGTGTAGAAGAAGCTCAGGCCGTAGGTCAGGTAGTTGCGCAGGTCGAAGATCTTCGCGTCGGTGTTCATCTGCAGTTCAGTGCCGGCCACGGACTGATTGAAGAGGAACGAAGAGGCCCGCGCGTTGGTCGGGGTGTTGCCGGCGACCGTGCCGCGCAGCTGGTAGGTGTCGGCCTGGGTATTGACCGAGTTGTAGTAGACCAGGAAATCGAGCCGATCGATGAAGCCGATCGGCGCCTCATGCACCCATTGGCCGCTGATCCGGTAAGTGTTGGTATAGTCCTGCCCCCATTCGTCGTAGACGCGCGTGACCAGGGCCGGGAACCGCCCGACGCCCGACAGCATCTGGGTGCTCTGCTTGCCCTGGGTGTAGCCGCCGGTGATGCGGAACGTGTCGACATCTGTCGGCCTGATGACCAGCTTGGCCAGGAAGTCGTTGTTGGACCAGGTCGTCGGATTGGGGCCGAGCGAGGACTGCGCCGGCGTGAACTGCTGGCCGTCGCGCCGGGTGTAGATGCCGAGAAACTCGACATTGCCGGAGCGCAGCGCGCCGGTGAAGCTCTCGGCGAACATCTGGTTGGCGCTGCTGTAGGCGCCCTTGACGCTGCCGTAGAGGTTGTTGTCGTTGCCCTTGAAGTAGTCGCCGGGATCCTTGGTCGTGTAGGCCACGACGCCGCCGATCGCGTCCGAGCCGTAGAGCGCCGAGGCGGGGCCGCGGATGATCTCGACCCGCTTGATGTCCTCGAGATCGGGCTGCTCGCGGGTATAGGTGCCGGCGCCGGTGTTGCTGTCGGGGAAGTCGGGCACGCGCATGCCATCGACGATGACCAGGACGCGGTTGCCGCCGATGCCGCGGATCACGAAGTTCTGGAAGCCGGCGCGGTTGGGGTTGTTGCCGACCGTGACGCCAGGCTCGTTACGGACCAGGTCGCGGACGTCCTGCATGTTCTCGCGGTCGATGTCTTCGGTGGTGGTGACCGAGACGGTGGCCGCCACGTCGTCGAGCGTACGCCGGGTGCGGGTTGCCGCGGTCGTCACGGCATCGAGCTGGGTGGGAACGGGATGCGGCGCGGTCGAGGGCGGGCTCTGACCTGATGTCGCCGGATCCGGCACGGCGGCAGGCGGCGGTGTCTGTGCCGACGCCGGCGCCGGGATCGTGTATCCGATCGCCGTTGTCGCCAGCAGGGCATAGAGAATTGAACGCGTATTCATAGCCAGGTCCCCCAAAGACAAAAAGGACGCCTGGCGGGCAGTGGTCCGTGCGACGGACCGGCTGGCTGGGCAGTTTAACCGAGGGGGGATGGCCCCTCGGGGTTCGGTTACTTGGTGAGGATGAGCTTGTTGGAAGCGGTGACTCGGAGACGGTAGCTCTCGGTGCCATGACGGATGATCAACTCGCGTCGGCCACTCATCAGCGCGGCGCTGTCGACGACAGGTGTTGGCGGGTCCGGCCGGTCGGCTTCGGACCCGTTCGTCCGCGCCGCCCGCGATGGCTGGTTCATGCGCTTCTCACCTCCCCCGATAATTGAGTTGCGATTGACTCTCAATTGCATAGTATGACGATTGCTGTCAACGCTTGACCAACCGTCGGAGAGGTCATGGAAAGCTCGCCAGAACAGGGGTTTAGGCCTCTCCAGTCGACTCCCAAACCGACCTGCGGCCGGATGGGATGCGCCTGCGGCCTGCCGGCGAGCGAGCGCTTCGTTTTGTGGGCGCTGCGTCAATGGCAACAGGACCGCGCCCTGCCGGAAGAAGGCTCGACGCTCCATCGCGGCTTCAAGATGGCAGGCCTTCTCGATGCATTGCCCGATTTCGCCATTGCCATGGATGCCTTCCTGTTCGGCGCCCGGCGTGCCATGGAAATCCACCTGCCGACCTGTTCGAAGGTCAGCCGCGACGAGGCGACGCTGGTTGCCCTGTGCGGATTGGCGCAAGGCGACTACGACGGACCGCTGCTCGCTTCCCTCGACGTGATGATGGCGCCGACGGCCTCGCGCGTTGCCGCGATCCGGCTGAAGGCCTTCGCGGTGGCTCTCTCGAGCGCAGGACTGCGGCTCTCGCCGCTGCCGGGCGCCGCTGGTGCGCGGCTCAACTGATGATGGGCATGCCCGATCCCGACCGGCTCGTCGAATTGCAGCGGGCCATGCGGCTGATTGCCGACGCGGTGGAAGGCCTGCCGGACGAGTGCCGCGATCTCGCCGGTAACGCATTGCTCAACATCGCCGCGGAGGCGGTCGCGCAGGACGTCGGCTGCGCCGAGGCCGGCCGCATCTTCGCCCGCCTGGGCGATCTGCTGGCGCGCGGGCTTCAGCCGCCGATGGCCACGCCGATCTCGCTCACCGGCTTCGACGCGTGATGATGGACCCGGCCCGCAGCATTCCGATCCTGGCGTCGCTCGACATTTCCGAGACGCGCGAATTCTATGTCTGGCACCTCGGCTTCTCCAGCGACTACGCCGATGACAATTACCTCATCGTCAAACGCGACGAGATGGAAATTCATTTCTGGAAGACCGACGACCGGCAATTCCCGGAGAACACCTCGTGCTACATCCGCGGCGGCCAGGTGCCGGCGCTGTTCGAGGAATTCCAGCAGCGACGCGTGCCGCGCCTGTCGCCCTTCGAGGTGAGGCCGTGGAACATGAAGGAATTCTATATCCACGACCCGCACGGCAATCTGCTGAAGTTCGGTTGCGGCGAATGGTAGGCGCACCGGCCCAGGTCAGATCTCGATCCGGCCACCGAGCTCGACGACCCGGTTGGCCGGCAGGCCGTAGAAGTCGCCGGGACTCATGGCGAAGCGGGACAGCGCCAGGAAAATCTTCTGCTGCCAGCGTGCCAGCATCGGCCGGTCGCCGCCCACGATGCTGTTGCGGCCGATGAAGTAGGTCGTGTGCTCGGGATCGACTGCAATGCCGCTGTCGGTCAGTCCTTCGACATCGCGCGACACGTCGGGCTTTTCCATGAAGCCGTAACGCAGCAGGACGCGGTGCATGCCGTTGCCGAGATCGGCAACCTCGCGGCGCAACGACAACGCCACGAAGGGTTCGTCGGCAATCCGCACGGTGAGCAGGACGACATTCTCGTGCAGCGCCTCGTTGTGAATGAGGTTGCGCCGCATGCAGTTCGAAGCATTTTCCGAGAAGCTCGTGAAGTAGACCGCCGTGCCCTTTGCCCGATGCCAGCCGCTGTATTCGAAGCCGCTCAGCAGCGCGTCGAGCGGCACGGCTCGCTCCTTTTCCCGAATCGCGACGGCGAGGCGGCCCTGCAACCATGTCCACATGGCGATGAAGACCACGGCGGCGATCAGCAGTGGCACCCAGCCGCCGTGCAGGAACTTCAGCATGTTGGACGAGACCATCGTGATGTCGATCGCGATAAAGAAGCCGAAGACCAGGATCGCGGCCGGCCAGTCCCATTTCCATCCGCGCCGGGCCAGACTCAGCATCAGCACGCTGGTCACCAGCATCGTGCCGGTGACGGCGATGCCATAGGCGGCGGCAAGGTTCGACGACGTCTGGAAGGCAAGAACGAGCGCCACGACGCCGATCATCTGTAACCAGTTGACCGCCGGCACGTAGATCTGGCCGGATTCGCTGGCCGACGTGTGCTGGATGCGCAGGCGTGGGCTCACGCCCAGCAGGGTCGCCTGCTGGGCCATGGAAAAGGCGCCGGAAATTGTGGCCTGCGAGGCGATCACCGTGGCGGCGGTGGCCAGGCCCACCAGCGGATAGAGTGCCCAGCGTGGCGCGAGCCGAAAGAACGGGTTCTCGAGCGACGTCGGATCGTCGAGCAGCAACGCGCCCTGTCCGTAGTAGTTGACGAGCAGCGACGGCAGCACGAGCAGCAGCCAGGCCCGGCGGATGGGCGTGCGGCCGAAGTGGCCCATGTCGGCGTAGAGCGCCTCGGCGCCGGTGAAGGCCAGCGTCACCGCGCCCAGTGCCACGAAGGCCACGACCTTGTGGCGAGCCGCGAACTCGATCGCATGCAGCGGCGAGAGCGCGGCCAGTATGTGCGGGTGATGGATGACATGCTGGAGCCCCAGGGCGAACAGGGCGATGAACCAGAGCAGCATGATCGGTCCGAACCAGCGGCCGACGCCGGCCGTTCCGAAGTGCTGCAGGGCGAACAGGCCCACGATCAGGCCGATCGAGATCGGCACCACCCATTCGGCGAAGGCTGTGGTGGCGACGTTGAGGCCCTCGACCGCGCTCAGCACCGAAATCGCCGGTGTCAGCAGGCAGTCGCCATAGAAGAGGGCGGCGCCGGCGATCCCGAGCATCATGTAGATCCGCCGCCGCCGTTCGGAGAGTCCGGCCTCCTGCAGCACCAGCGCCATCAGCGCCAGCACACCGCCCTCGCCGTGATTGTCGGCGCGCATCACCACGACGACGTATTTCAGGGTGACGACGATGATCAGGGCCCAGGTGAGCAGCGACAGCATGCCCAGAACGTTGTCGGCCGTCGGCTTGATCCCCGTGTAGTCGCTGAAGCAGGTGCTGACGGTGTAGAGCGGACTAGTGCCGATATCGCCAAAGACGACACCAAGCGCCGCCAGCGTGAGTCCGGCCGTGCGTTTGCGGCCGGCGGGTATCGTCGGCGAGCCGTTGGCCGTCATGCTGATATTCGTAGCGCTCCCCCGTACAGGCGATTGATCCTACGCGCGATTTCCCCGAGGCTGCAGCGGGAAAAGTCGACGGAGGAAAAAATGGCCGAGAGTGACAATTACAAGAAGGGCACCGAAATCCGCAGCAAGCTGATGGGCGCTGCCTACGCCGACAAGATGAACAAGACCGTCTATGACGACCCGATGATGCAGAAATTCGGCAATTACGCCCGCGAGGCGGTGTTCGGCATGCTGTGGACGCGTCCCGGCCTCGACCTCAAGACACGGGCGCTGATCTGCGTCATCTCCGACACGTCCCAGGCACGCTGGCCGGAACTGGCGATCCACCTGCGCATGGCGCGCAACCAGGGCTGGACCGAGGACGAACTCAGCGAGGCATTGCTGCACCTCGGCGGCTACATCGGTCTGCCCTCGGTCCGCGAGGCGATGCTGACCGCCAAGGAAGTGTTCGAAGAGATGCGCAAGGAAGGCTGAGCGACATGATGGCGATGACGACCAGCGATCTGCCCCTGGAGCGGATCGCGCGGGGCAAGGTCCGCGACGTCTATGCAGTCGATGCCGACCGGCTGCTGCTGGTGGCGACCGATCGGGTCAGTGCCTACGACGTGGTGATGGCCGAGCCGATCCCGCAGAAGGGCGCGGTGCTCACGCAGGTGAGCGCCTGGTGGTTCCGTCAGCTGGGCGACGTGGTGAAGCATCACATGATCTCGGCCGATGCCGGCGAGATCGTGGCCTCTGTGCCGGCGCTCAAGCCGCACCTGAAGGATATCGCGGGCCGCGCGATGCTGTGCAGGCGCGGCACGGTGTTCCCGATCGAATGCGTCGTGCGCGGCTACATCACCGGCTCGGCGTGGCGCGAATATGCCAAGGGCGGCACGCTGGCGGGCGAGAGCCTGCCGGCCGGGCTGAAGGAAAGCGGCCGGCTCGATCCGCCGATCTTCAGCCCGGCGACCAAGGCCGAAAGCGGCCACGACGAGAACATCACGATCTCGCAGATGCAGAAGGTGCTGGGCGCCGACGTGACGTCGGAGCTCGAGCGGCTGACGCGCCTCGTCTACACACGAGGCCGCGACATCGCGTTGAAGCAGGGCATCATCATCGCCGACACCAAGTTCGAGTTCGGCCGCACCAAGGCGGGCGAGATCCTGCTGATCGACGAGGTGATGACGCCCGACAGTTCGCGCTTCTGGCCGCTCGACGGCTATGCGCCGGGCCGGCCGCAGCCCAGCTTCGACAAGCAGCCGTTGCGCGACTGGCTCGACGTCGAACGCCACGCCGGACGCTGGAACGGCGAGGCGCCGCCGCCCAGGCTGCCGGCCGAGGTCGTCGAGACCACCAGCAAGCGCTACCTGGAAGCCTATCGCCGGCTGACCGGCGCCGAGTTGCCGATCGCGGCGTGACTTGCCCTACAGCGTCACTCGCCGCAACCGGAGCGCGTTGGCGATCACGCTGACCGAACTCAGGGCCATGGCCGCCGCCGCCACCTCAGGGCTCAGCAGCAGGCCGAACAGCGGATAAAGGAGCCCCGCCGCGATCGGCACACCGGCCACGTTGTAGACGAAGGCGAAGAACAGGTTCTGGCGGATGTTGCTCATGGTCGCTTGCGACAGCCGCCGGGCCTTGGCGATGCCCAGCAGGTCGCCCTTCACCAGGGTGATGCCGGCGCTTTCGATGGCGACGTCGGTGCCGGTGCCCATGGCGATGCCGACATCGGCCGCGGCCAGCGCCGGGGCATCGTTGACGCCGTCGCCGGCCATCGCCACCACCCGCCCCTCGGCCTTCAGGCGCTGGACGACCCGTGCCTTGTCTTCCGGCAGCACCTCGGCCTCGACCTCGTCGATGCCGATACCTTTGGCGACGGCGGTCGCAGTGCGCCGGTTGTCGCCGGTCAGCATGACCAGCCGGATGCCGGCCTGCCGCAGTTCGCGAAGCGCCGCGGGCGTCGTCTCCTTGACGGGGTCGCTGACGGCGATCAGCCCTTCGACCCTTCCGTCGACCGCGAGCAGCACGACGGTGGCGCCGCTTTCGCGCAGAGTGTCGGCCCGGCGCTCCGCTTCGTCGGCGTAGACGCCGCGCTCGCCCAGGAAGCCTGCGTTGCCGAGCAGCAGGTGCCGGCCCTCAAGCGTTCCCGTCACGCCCTTGCCGGAGGGCGAATCGAAGTCACTGACGTCGGCGAGGACTGTGCCGCGCCGCTTGGCGGCCGCCAGGATCGCCGTGGCGATGGGATGTTCGCTGCCGCGTTCCAGGCTCGCGGCCAGCTTGAGGATTTCCACGTCGGGCACCGCGCCCAGGCTCTCGATGGAAGTAACCTCGGGCCGGCCGAGCGTCAGCGTGCCGGTCTTGTCGACCACCAGCGTGTCGACCTTCTCCAGCCGCTCCAGCGCATCGGCATTGCGGATGAGGATGCCGGCCGCGGCCCCTCGGCCGACGCCGACCATGATCGACATCGGCGTGGCGAGGCCGAGCGCGCAAGGGCAGGCGATGATCAGCACCGACACCGCCGCCAGCAGCGCATGGGTGAAGGCGGGCGAGGGGCCCCAGATCATCCAGGCCACGAAAGCCGCGAGCGCCACCGCGATCACCGCCGGCACGAACCAGCCCGCGACCACGGCGGCCAGCCGCTGGATCGGCGCGCGGCTGCGCTGTGCCTCGGACACCATCTTGACGATGCGCGCCAGCATGGTGTCGGCGCCGACCCGCTCGGCCTGCATCACGAAGGTGCCGCTCGTGTTGACGGTGCCGCCGATCACCTTGGCGCCCGCTTCCTTGGTGACGGGCATCGGCTCGCCGGTGATGGTCGATTCGTCGATGGCGCTCCGGCCCTCGGTCACGACGCCGTCGACCGGCACCTTCTCGCCCGGCCGCACACGCAGACGGTCGCCGACGGCGATCGCCTCGATCGCCACTTCGTGGTCGCTGCCGTCCGCGCTCACGCGCAATGCCGCGCGCGGCGCCAGCCCGAGCAGCGCCTTGATGGCGCCGCCGGTGACGTCGCGGGCGCGCAGCTCCAGTACCTGGCCCACCAGCACCAGCACGACGATGACGGCGGCCGGTTCGAAATAGACCGGCATCGATCCGTCGGCGCCGTGCAACGAGGGCGGGAACAGGCCCGGCGCCACCGTCGCCACGACGCTGTAGAGCCACGCCGTGCCGGTGCCGAGCGCGATCAGGGTGAACATGTTGAGGTTGCGCGTCCGCACCGACTGCCAGCCGCGCACGAAAAAGGGCCAGCCGGCCCACAGCACCACGGGCGTCGACAGCACCAGCAGCAGCCAGCCGGTCATGCCGTGCGGCAACACACGATGCAGGTCGAACAAATGGCCGCCCATATCGAGCGCCACGACCGGCACCGCGAGCGCGCCGCCGATCCACAGGCGCCGCGTCATGTCCAAAAGCTCTTCGTTCGGTCCCTGGTCGAGCGAGACCTCGGCCGGCTCCAGCGCCATGCCGCAGATCGGGCAGCTTCCGGGACCGACCTGGCGGATCTCGGGATGCATCGGGCAGGTGAAGATCGTGCCCGCGGCGACGGGCGGCGCCGGAGCGGCCTCGGACGGGTTCAGGTAGCGGGCGGGCTCGGCCGTGAACTTCTGCAGGCACTTGGGATTGCAGAAGTAATAAGTGTGGCCTTCGTGGACGGTCGTGTTCTTCGCGCCCGCGATCGTCACCTTCATGCCGCACACCGGGTCGGTGGCGCGTGAGTCTTGGGGGTCGTGATGGCAGTCGGGGCCGTGTTGATGAGCGTGTTTCATGATTTGCCATATATACCCTACGGGGGTATGGTTCAAGCCATGGACGAGAAACTAAAGAAATCCCAGCTCGCCCGGCTTGGTCGCATAGAGGGCCAGGTGCGCGGTGTGGCGCGCATGATCGAGGAAGAGCGCTATTGCATCGACGTCCTGACGCAGATCCGCGCCGTGCGCGCCGCCCTCGACAAGGTCGAGCAGGCGACGCTGAACGACCATCTGCAGCATTGCGTGGCGCATGCGTTCAATGCCGGTTCGGACAAGGACCGCAGGACCAAGATCGACGAGTTGCTGGAAGTGTTGGACAGTCGACGCCGGTGAAGCATGTCGCACCAAAGTGATCGCGCCTCGCGATTGACAGGACAGAAGACGCGGCGCATTTTCCCGATCATGCGTGGCGCCCATCCCGTTTCCTTCTTGCTGCGAGCCTTGTCGCTCGCGGCGATGGGATTCCTGCTGTCCATCGGGACGGCCGCGGCCCACGGCAGTCACGTCGCCGCTCACGCACAGGTCGCCGCGTCGGACGACGAGGCGAACCTTGTCGACTGGAGCGACGCAGTGGCGGCGGTTTCGCCGGACCAGGCGCATGCCGCAAAGTCCCATGCTGCAAAGACCGACGGCCAACCCTGCTCCGAGGATCAGGGTGACAGCAAGCATGCCACCGGCTGCTGCACGATGGCCTGTCATGCCGCTCTCGCGGCGCTTCCCGCAGGTCTCGTGACCGGTCCCGACAGATCGGCGCTGCATCTTAGGGGAATTTCCCAGGTTCTCCTCGGTCGCTCCGGCGACCGCATGGAACGCCCTCCAAAACTCGCCTAGTTCGGTCCGCGCCTCAGGCGCGTGTCCGGTCGCTGCCTCGTCGTGAGGCCTCGGGCGTTCGGACATCCGACTGACGCGGAACTTCGGCCTGGCTCCGCCATGTGACGTGGCGCAGCGCGGGTGCGTCGTGTCCCCGATCTTCGTTCCGCGATTCCGGATGGTTCCAGATGAAATCCAAACTGCACTCGTTGCTTGGCGTCATTCTGTCAGGCTGTAGTACCTCCGCCACTGCCCGAATTGTCGTCGCCGGAGCCAGGCGACCCGCAGGCACATGCCGCTGCTCGCTTCCTCGCGTTCAAGTCAATTCCGCTTGGGTCATTGCCATGAAATTCCTGGCTCCATCCATGCTTGCGCTTGGCGTGGGCGCTTGCTCCGCGCCGCCTTTGCCCGAGGTGTCGCCTTCCGACGCGTCCAGCCCCGATGCCTCTACTGTCGCCGCGCCTTACCAGCCGGTGATGTCCGGTACGGCACCGTATGTGCCCGTCGGGCTGAAGCCTTGGCGAGAACTCAATGACAGCGTTGCCCCCGGCGCCGGGCGGTCTCGATGAACGTGATTTTCAAAACGGCCACCGTGGCCTTCGTCAGCCTGCTGGCCGCAGGGTGCGCAAAGTTCACTGGGGACGGCGGCATGGCACCGGTCACCGACAGCGTCCGCAAGGAAATTGGTCGTGACGCCGTCAAGCTCTCTTCGCCGGAAGACATGCGCCGGGCACGCGAGCGCGTCCAGACTCTCCTGGCGGAGTCACTGACGGAAGATACGGCAGTCCAGATCGCCTTGCTGAACAATCGTGGGCTGCAGGCGGCGTACAACGATCTCGGCATCTCCGAAGCGGAGTATGTCCAGACGAGTTTGCCGCCAAATCCCGCGCTCACCTTGGGCCGCACGTTTGGAAGTCCGGGCAACTTTGCCGAAATCGGCTTTCAGCTTGTCGGCAACTTGCTAGCTATTGCGACGCTGCCGCGGCGTACGGAGATCGCCAAGCGCGAGTTCGAGGAAGCACGCTATCGCGCGGTCGCGACGACCCTAAGCCTGACCATCGACGTGCGCAGGGCCTACGTTCGTGCGATCGCCGCGCAGCAGAGACTCGCGCTGCTGGAGCAGGCACGTCAGACCGCCGACGCTTCGGCGCAAATGATGAAGCAGCTCGGTGAGACCGGTGCCGCCAACAAGCTCGACCAGGCGCGGGTGTCGGCCTTCTACGCCGACCTGAGTGCCCAGGTCGCTCAGGCTCGACTGCACGTTGCCGGAACGCGCGAGGCCCTGAACCGCATGCTTGGACTTTGGGGTTCCGATCTCGCCTACCAGCTTCCGCCGCGCCTGCCGGCATTGCCTGCTGCGGCGGACATGCTCGCGGACGTCGAAGTCGAAGCCATGCGGCGGCGCGTCGATCTCATCATCCTGCGCTACGAGATCGTCACGCTGGCCAAGTCGGTCGGGTTCGTGAACGCCACGCGCTACATGTCGTTCCTCGAGTTGGGCCTCGGCTATCGGAACGAGGCCGAGACCAACGAGGCGGGCCAGCGACCGACTGCGTACCGCTACGACCTCGAACTCGCCGTCGTCATCCCGATCTTCGACACCGGCGAAGCGCGTGTCACGGCTGCTCGCGAAACATACATGCGTGCGATCAACCGGTTGGTCGAGCGATCCGTCAATGCACGCTCCGAAGCGCGCGTCGGCTACACCACCTATCGGGCGACTTACGACATCGCCCGCTACTACCAGACCCGCATCCTGCCGCTGCGGCGGCAGATCTCCGCCGAGGTTCTGCTGCGTTACAACGGCATGCTGGTCGATGTGTTCGAACTCCTGATCGAGGAGCGGGAACGCATTGCCGCCAACGTAGCATCGCTCGATGCGCTGCGTGACTACCATCTGGCGGTCGCCGACCTGCAGGCAGCTCTCGTCGTCGGCGGCATCGTGCCGCCGTCCGGCGTCGTCAACACGACGCCGCCACCCGAAACCATTCCTCTCGGATTTTGAGCCAAGGAGATCATCATGAGTCTCTCAAGACGCGACCTCGTCGGGGCCTCGAGCCTCGCTCTTCTCGGCGCCGCCGCCGTCAGCGGCCGCGTCCAGGCGCAATCGATCCCGGAAGCGCCGACGACCACGACCAACACCATGCAGCCGCCGATCCATCCCACGAGCGGGCCGGACTATCAGCCCGTCGTGACGCTCAACGGCTGGACCCTACCGTGGCGGCAGAACGGCGACTGGAAGGAGTTCCATCTCGTCGCCGAGCCTGTCGAGCGCGAGGTGGCACCCGGCATGATCGCCCGGCTGTGGGGCTACAACGGGCAGAGCCCCGGACCCACGATAGAGGCGGTCGAAGGCGACAAGGTCCGCATCTTCGTCACCAACAGGTTGCCAGAGCACACGACGGTCCACTGGCATGGCCAGCTCCTGCCCTGCGGCATGGACGGTGTTGGTGGGCTCAACCAGCCGCACATCAAACCCGGCCAGACCTTCGTCTACGAATATCAGCTCATGAAGAGCGGCACCTTCATGTACCACCCGCACGCTGACGAGATGGTGCAGATGGCGATGGGCATGATGGGCTTCTTCGTAGTCCATCCCCGTGACCCCAAGCTGCACCGGGTCGACCGCGACTTCGTGTTCCTGCTGAATGCCTACGACATCGACCCGGGCAACTATGTGCCCAAGGTCGCGGAAATGTTGAACTTCAACATATGGTCGTGGAACAGCCGCGTCTTCCCCGGCATCGATCCGCTGGTGATCGCCAAGGGCGATCGCGTGCGGGTGCGCGTCGGCAACCTCACCATGACCAACCATCCAATCCACATGCACGGCTACGATTTCGAGGTAACCTGCACCGACGGCGGCTGGGTACGGCCGGAGGCACGCTGGCCCGAGGTCACGATCGACATTCCCGTAGGAGCCATGCGGGCCTACGAGTTCGATGCGATCTATCCTGGCGACTGGGCCATCCACTGCCACAAGTCGCATCACACGATGAACGCGATGGGCCACGACATCCGTACATTCATCGGCGTCGACAAGAAGCAGTTTGCCCGACAGATGAAACGCATGGTGCCGGAGTACATGGCCATGGGCTCGGCCGGCATGGCCGACATGGGCGAGATGGAGATGCCGCTGCCCGACAACACGCTGCCCATGATGACCGGCTTCGCGCAGTTCGGCGCCGTCGAGATGGGCGGCATGTTCTCGGTCGTGAAAGTGCGCGAGGGGTTGGCCTCCGGCGACTACAAGGATCCCGGCTGGTACCAAAACCCGCCCGGTACCGTTGCGTACGAATGGAAAGGCCCCGCGCCCGCCACTACGCGTCCGCCCGTTCCCAAGAAAGCTGCGAAACCTGGCGAAGCGATGAAAGTCGTCAAGCCGAGCGGACATGGCGGACACAAGTAACCTTCAACAGGAGATTGTCGTGAACATGAAACACTTGCTCGCTTCGGTCGTTGTCGCCGGCTTGATCTCCGGCACAGCCATCGCCGCTCCCGGACACAAGCCAGGCGAGGGCCATTCCCATGCCGACGATACGGCCTATGGCAAGCCGGGCGATCCCAAGAAGCCCGCGCGTATCGTTCAGATCGTCTTCCGCGAGGATGACGGGAAGATGCTGTTCCTGCCCGACAAGCTCAAGTTCAAGAAGGGCGAGCAGGTTCGTTTCCAGCTCCGCAACAACGGCGTCCTCGATCACGAGTTCGTCGTCGGCACGGTCGAGGAGAATTTGAAGCACATGAAGGAGATGGAGAAGAACCCCGACATGGAGCACGACGATCCCAACGCCAAGCGCCTGAAGCCCAAGGCAACCGGCGAAATCCTCTGGCAGTTCACCAAGGCCGGTACCTTCGATTTCTCGTGCCTCATCCCCGGCCATCGCCAGTCCGGCATGTTCGGCACCATCGTCGTCGAGTGAAGGAGGTTCGAATGCTGAGGACGCTTACTGCAGCCGCCGTGGCAATGGCGCTTGCCACCGCCATGGCCACCGGCCCCGCCCTTGCCACCAGTCACGCTTCCAGCGCCGAGGTCATCAAGATCGACAAGTCGGCCGGCAAGATCACGCTGAAGCACGGGCCGATCAAGAACCTCGACATGGAGTCCATGACGATGGTGTTCCGCGTCGCCGACCCGGCGCTGCTCGACAAGGCCAAGCCGGGCGACAAGGTCCGGTTCGAGGCCGACCGCATCAATGGCGCCATCACGATCACGACGATGGACAAGGCGAAGTGACGATCGCTCGCCGCCGTCGCGGATGGCTCGCCCTCGGGCTTGCTGTCGGGCTGGCGGCGTCGGGCAGCGCCTACGCCAGCGATCGGGAACTGCAAGCGGTTCTCGATCGCAATGCCTGTGTGCCTGCCCGCATCGTGTCGACGGAACTGTCGTCGAAGCTGGAGGTCTATGAGGTGACCTGCAGGGGGCCGGGTCGTGTCCTGCAGGTCATCTGCCTGGAGACTGACTGCCGGCTGCAAACGCGCTCTCGCGAGCAGGACGATGAGGAACCGGGCAGGTGATGGGTCGAAACGACGCGCTCAAGGTCGATCGCTTGTCTCTACCGGGAAGGCTGTTAAAAGACGCCGTTCTCGGGGAGTAACCGTCCGCACCTCTAGCGGAGTTGGCGTCAACAAACTTGGCTTCGGCCATGGCGCCCGCGACGGACCGTAAGGTCCGGACTGGCCAGACCGACGACATGGGAGTCCCGGCTCGGGTCGGGGGATTCTCGTGTCGTCGCGCAGTTTCGGCCCCCGGATCGTCATTCATGGAAACCATTCTCACGTCGATCGCCGTCGTTGCGATTGCCGAAATCGGCGACAAGACCCAGCTTCTGGCCATCGTGCTCGCGGCCCGGTTCCGCAAACCGCTGCCGATCGTGCTGGGCATCCTCGCCGCGACCCTGCTCAACCACGCTGTCGCCGCGACGTTCGGCTATCTGGTGGCAGAGTGGCTGACGGGTGCCACGTTCCAGATCGTGCTGGGCGTGGCTTTCATTGCCATGGCGGTCTGGGCGCTCGTCCCCGACAAGCAGGACGGGAACGCGGCGAAGGTTTCTGCGCGCGGCATCTTCCTCACGACGCTCGTTGCCTTCTTCCTGGTGGAGATCGGCGACAAGACCCAGATCGCGACCTCGCTGCTGGCCGCGCAGTTCCACAATGTCGAGCTCGTCACCATCGGCACGACGATCGGCATGATGCTGGCGAATGTTCCGGCGGTCTATCTGGGCGAGGCGGCGACGAAGATCGTGCCTTTGAAATATGTGCGGAGGACCGCCGCCGCGATCTTTGCCGCGATCGGCCTCTGGGTCGTGCTCGCCGCCCTGAACATCGTCTAGGTCAACGGGCCACTCCATTCGACGACATGGGCGAGTCGCTCTGGCCGCCCGGACGGACCGGCTGCGTCCGGCGACGGCGCCTTGGCCGTGCCGACGGCGAGGAAGCCGATCAGCCGGTTCGGAGCCTGGAAGCCCAGCGCCGCGTTTACCGCTGGATCGTAGGTGTTGGCGCCGGTCACCCACATGCCGGCGTAGCCCAGCATGTGGATGGCGTTCAGCATGTTCATGGCGGCGGCCCCGGCCGACAGCAGCTGCTCGATCTCGGGAATGGCGTGGCCGGGCCGGATCTGGGCGCCGAGGCCGATCAGCAGGGGAGTCCGGAGCGGCCAGGCGCGGATGCGATCGATCTGCGCCTGCGGCGCCTGGCGGCTGCGCGCCGCCGCCGCAAGGCAGTCGCTGAGCGCCGCGCGGGCGTCGCCGCGAATCAGCACGAAGCGCCACGGCCGCAGCCGGCCGTGATCGGGCGCGCGCAGCCCGGCCTCGAGGATCAGGTCGAGGTCGGCGCCCTGGGGTGCCGGGCCTTCGAGCGCGCTGGTGGATTGGCGGGAAAGGAGCGGATCGAGCGGGTGAGGGGAGGTGTGCATCGGGGTAGGATGCATCAGATGCGAATGACTGTCATTTGCATAGTTGCAAGTTCAGCAGGATATGATAGGATACTTCCGTAATCTGCCCCCTTTGCGCATTTCCGACACGGCGCGAATTATCAGACAGGTCCGCGATTCGGGCCTGAGTCGAAAAGAATCGTCCCGCTCAAGCGGGCCAGCGCTTTGCGAATTTTCGGACAGACAGATTCCAGACAGATGCTGTCTGAAAAAGAGCCGTCTACTGCGGCTCGATCTTGGCGATCTTGACGTACTCGCCCCACTTGGCGCGCTCCTCGCGGTCCTGCTGGGCGCATTGCTCCAGGGTGAGCGGGCGGGAGCGGAGCGCGAACTCGTTGGCGAGCCGTTCCTTGATCTCGGCCGAGGCCAGCGCCTCGTTGATCAGCGTGTTCAGCCGCTGCTGGATCGGCAGCGGCGTCGCCTTCGGCACGGCAATGGCCAGGAAGCCCGAGGTGATGAAGCCGGGGAAGGTTTCGGCGAGCGCCGGCACGTCGGGATAGAGCGGGCTGCGCTCGGGCAGCGAGATGGCAAGCGGACGCGCCTTGTTGTTCACCACCTGGCCGCGCGCGGCGGTGAGGTCGACGAACATGAAGTTGATGGCACCCGCGTAGAGGTCGTTCCAGGCGTTGCCGATCGCCTTGTAGCCGACGCCCTGCCATTCGACGCCGGCCTTCTTGCCCAGCACCTCGGCCGGCACCTGGGAGCTTGCGTTGAAATAGCCGAAGTTGAGCTTGCCGGGCTTGGCCTTGGCGTCGGCCAGCAGGTCGGCCAGCGTCTTGTACGGGCTGTCGGCCGGCACCACGAGGAAGGTGCCGCTGGAGCCGATGATGCCGACGACGGTGAAATCCTTCTCCGGATCGTAGCCCGGGCTCTTGTACATATGGACGTTGGCAGCGTTGGTCGAGGTCGTGGCCAGCATCAGCGTGTAGCCGTCGGGCGGCGCGGTCTTCACCGAGAGGGCGCCCACGATGCCGTTGGCCCCGGGCTTGTTCTCGATCACGAAGGGCTGGCCGGTCTTGTCTTCGATGTACTTGCCGACCAGGCGCGCGGTGATGTCGCCCGATCCGCCCGGCGCGAAGGGCACGATGATGCGGATCGCCTTGGACGGGAAAGCCTCGGTCTGCGCAGCCGCCGGAAGGGCTGCAAGCACGGGAAGGGCAAAGAGGGCGCGGCGAGACAGCGACATGCGGAATGTGTTCATGGGAGCGAAGTCTAGCGCATGCGCGGCGCATGGACAGTGCGCCGCTTGCAGCCCTACCTTGCAGTCATGGCAACATCAGGTCGGCCGCCGCTCGACGGCATTCGCGTCATCGATTTCTCCCGCGTGATCGCGGGTCCCATGTGCACCCAGATGCTCTCCGACATGGGCGCCGAGGTGATCAAGATCGAGAATCCCGACGGCGGCGACGACACGCGCAAGGGCGCCGGGCCGCGGGCCGGCGGCGAGGCGGGCGAAAGCCACTTCTTCATGACCTACAACAGGGGCAAGAAGAGCGTGGCGCTCGACTTCACCAAGCCCGACGGCCAGGCGCTGGTGCACCGACTGCTCGAAAAGGCCGACGTGATGCTGGAGAATTTCCGGCCCGGCGTGCTCAAGAAATACGGCCTCGATTACGCCAGCCTCGCGAAGAAATACCCGAAGCTGATCTATCTCTCGATCTCGGCCTATGGCCAGACCGGGCCGCTGTCGGACCGGCCGGGCTACGATCCGGTGCTGCAGGCCGAGTCGGGCATGATGAGCGTGAACGGCGAGGCCGACGGCGAGGGGCTGCGCCACGCCATCGCCATCGTCGACACCATGACGGCGATCCATTCGGTGGCGGCGATCAACGCCGCGCTGTTCGCGCGCACCTCGACAGGCAAGGGCCAGCACATCGATCTCGCCCTCTACGACACGGCGCTGGTGTCGCTCGGCAACATGGGGTCGTACTACCTGATTGGTGGCGATCAGCCCAAGCGCGCCGGCAACGGCCATTTCGCGTCCGCGCCCAACAGCTCGTTCAATACGTCGAACGGCAAGATCTACATGGCGGTGGCCAACCAGAAGCTGTTCGTCGACACCTGCAAGGCGATGGGCCATCCCGAATGGGCGACCGATCCGCGCTTTTCGACCATCGCCCAGCGCGTTGCCAACAAGCCCGAACTGACGCGCCTGATGGAAGAGGTGCTGGTGACCGACACCAAGGAGAATTGGACGCAGAAGCTCCGCCACCTGCCGGCCGGGCCGATCCGCACCATGAAGGAGGCGCTCGACGAGCCCGAGGTCAAGCGCCGCGGCATGCTGAAGAACTACAGGCACACCAGGGTCGGCGACGTGCCGCTGATCGGCTCGAACTACCGATTCTCCGACACGCCGGTCGACGACACGCGCCCGCCGCCGTCGCTGGGCGAGCATACAGACCGGGTGCTGCGCGAGGTCGCCGGCGTGAGCGATGCCGAGCTGGCGACCCTGCGCGGCAACAAGATCATCGGCTGAGCCAGCGACGTAGAATCGCGCTGGTTTCCTCGGGCTTCTCCATCGAGATGAGGTGCCCGCATTGCTCGATCACGATCAGCTCGCTGCCTGGGATGGCGGCGGCCATCTCCTCCGACAGGAACAGCGGCGTGGCGGCATCGTCACGGCCGCACACCACGATCGTCGGGCACTTTATCTTTGGCAGGTCGGGCCGCCGGTCGGCACGGATCGCCGCCAGCTCCTCCTGGCGCTTGTAGATTTCGACGCCGATCTCGCCGCACATCGTCTTCACCTCGTCGACCAGCTTCTTGTCGGGCAGGCGATAGGCCGGGATGAAGCGCGACAGCTGCAGGCCGAGGACCAGTTCGAAATGGCCCTCCTCGGCGAGGCGGATGCGGGCGCGGCGGACGGCACGCTCGGCCTCGTTCTGGCTGCGCATGCCGGTGTCGAGCAACGCCAGCTTCGTCACGCGGTCGGCGGCGATCTGCATGATTTCGACGGCCAGCATGCCGCCCAGCGACAGGCCCGCCAGCGCGAACTTGCCGGGAGGCATCTGATCGACGATCCAGCGTGCAGCACTCTCCCAGCTATCCCAGATCGAAAGCGGCGCACGCCGCCAGTCGGGCACGACGATCTCGGCCAGGTTGGCGAGCGCTGCGACCTGCGGTGCGAACAGGCGCGGCGAGCACAGCAGGCCTGGGATGAGTAGCAGGGGCGTCTTGGCCATCGGTTCCTCCCGGGCGAAGCGTAGCGCGCGCCGGTGCGCTGCGGTACACCGGCGTCATGGCCGCCGCCGCTTCCGCCCGTGACATCCGCCTCGACCTGTTCCGCGGGCTGGCGCTGTGGTTCATCTTCCTCGACCACATCCCGACCAACATCGTGAGCTGGCTGACCGTCCGGAACTACGGCTTCAGCGATGCCACCGAGATCTTCGTCTACATCTCCGGCTACACCGCGGTGATCGCCTACAGCCGCATGATGGAGCGCGAGGGCTGGACCCGCGCCGCCGCCCGCATCTACCGCCGCGTCTGGCAGCTTTACGTCGCCCACATCCTGCTGTTCGTGGCTTTCTCCGCCCAGATCGCCTTTGTCTCGATCGCGCGCGACACGCCGGCCTTGATCGAGGAGATGCAGCTTCTGGGATTGGGCCAGAATCCTTACCGCGCCATCCTCGAGGCGGCGCTGCTAAAATTCCGTCCGGTCAATCTCGACGTGCTGCCGCTCTACATCGTCCTGCTGGCGGCCTTCCCGCTGGTCCTGCCCGCGGTGGTGCGCTGGCCGCTGGCGGTGATCGCCGTCTCGGTCGGCCTCTACGCCGTGACCTGCCACTTCAACTGGAGCCTGCCGGCCTACCCCGACGAGAAGGTCTGGTACTTCAACCCGATGGCCTGGCAGGTCGTGTTCCATGTCGGGGCGGCCTGCGCCGTGCTCGGCCCCAGGCTCGCCTGGCTGGATCGCTTCCAATGGCCGCTGACGGCGCTGGCCGTCGCGTTTCTGCTGTTTTCGGCCTTCGTCGCGCTCTCCTGGCACTACAATCCGATGGAGCGGCTGATCCCGGCCTGGGTCTCCCGGCAGATCTATCCGATCGACAAGACCAACATCGATGTCCTGAGATTCCTGCATTTCATGGCGGTCGCCTGGATGGTCCGGCTGCTGGTGCCGATCGACGCACCCCTCCTGAAATGGCGGATCTGGCAGCCACTTCGCAGGTGCGGCGAGGCCTCGTTGCTCATATTCTGCATCGGAACCTTCCTGGCCCTCTCGGGTCAGGTGATCGTCAGCCAACACGAAGATTCGATTTTGTCGCAGATTGTCGTGAGCATCGCGGGCATCGCGATCATGTCCTTGGCGGCCTATGTCGCGGCCTGGTTCAAAGCAGGCGAGACGGCCCGCGCGCCGCGTGTCGCCAAGGCGGCCGAATGAGAAGGTCCCTCCTCTGGCTGGCCGCGACAGCAGCTTTTCTGATGCCGGCGACGGCATCGCCGCAGTCGATGACCGCCTGTCGTGCCAAACCCGAGTTGCTGAAAATCGGCTCGACGCTGCCGGTCGCGCGCAAGGCGATGGCCGAGCGCAAGCATCTCCGCATCATCGCGCTCGGTTCCTCGACGACCGCGGGCTACGGCGTGTCCAATCCGGCCTACGCCTATCCCATGCAGCTCCGCATCGGCCTCGAGAAGGCGCTGCCCGGCATCGAAATCGAAGTGATCAACCGTGGCATCGGCGGCCAGGACGTCGAGGAGATGGCGGCCCGCATGCGTGCGGAGATGATGTCCCATCCGCCGTCGCTGGTGATCTGGCAGACCGGCACCAATGCCGCGATGCGCCACATGCCGCTCGACCTGTTCGAGCAGCGGTTGCGTGACGGCATCAAGCTTGGCCAATCGCTCGGCGCCGATTTCTTGCTGATGACCCTGCAGTATGCGCCAGCGGTCGTGGCGTTGCCGGACGAGGAAGTGTACGAGCGCGTCATGGCGAAGGTGGCGACGGAGGTCGGCGCCGGCCTGTTCCGCCGCTACGACATCATGCGGAGCTGGTACGACGACGGCATGCCCTACGCCCAGTTCGTGCAGCTCGACGGACTGCACCTCAACGATTTCGGCCAGAAATGCATCGGCAGGCTCCTGACCCGCTCGATCCTCGGTGCGCTGACGGGCCCCTAGCCGAGCCCGGAGTTCGTCATGCCCCGCCGTTTTGTCGACCTCTCGATCTATCTCGAAAACGACGTGATCTCCGATCCGGTGCCGTTCGGTCCGAAGATCCAGTATCACAAGCACGAGAACACGGCGGCCCAGATCGCGAGCTTCTTCCCCGGCCTCAAGAAGGAAGACCTGCCCGACGGCGAGGGCTGGGCGGTCGAGAACGTCAACCTTTCGACGCACAACGGCACGCACCTCGACGCGCCCTATCATTTCCATTCGACGATGAACAAAGGCGAGCGCGCCATCACCATCGACGAGGTGCCGCTCGAATGGTGCTTCCAGCCTGGCGTAAAACTCGACTTCCGCGCCATGGAGGACGGCCACGTCATCACCGCGAAGGAAGTCGATGACGAACTGAAGCGAATCGGCCACGAGCTGAAACCGCTGGAGATCGTCGTGGTCAACACCCGCGCGGGCTCGCGCTACGGCAACAGCGACTATGTGAACTCGGGCTGCGGCATGGGCTACGACGCCACCATGTACCTGCTGGAGAAGGGCATTCGCCTCACCGGCACCGACGCCTGGAGCTGGGACGCGCCTTTCTATTTCACCGCCCAGAAATGGGCGAAGGACCATGACCCATCGATCATCTGGGAAGGCCATAAGGCCGGTCGCGATATCGGCTACTGCCACCTCGAGAAGCTGCACAATCTCGAGGCGTTGCCGGGCGATGGTTTCACCATTTCGTGCTTCCCGCACAAGATCCGCGGCGCCTCGGCCGGCTGGACGCGGGCCGTGGCGATCTTCGAGGAATAGGGCCTAGAACGTGGCGGGTCGCCGCGCGAACAGGAGGGAAAGGCCGAGGCTTGCGATCGCAAGACCGGCGCCTTGCCGCAACCGCCTGATCAGTGATGGCCGGCCGACGGCCATCGAGCGCGCCCGCGACGCCATGACGACGACCACGACGTCGACCGCGGTGTTGAGGATGACCGAGACCAATCCGAGCAGCAGGAACTGCAACCACACCGGGCCGGCCGCGGGGTCGACGAACTGCGGCAGGAAGGCCAGGAAGAACGCGGCGGTCTTGGGATTGAGCGCTTCGACGACGATGCCTTCGCGGAAGGCGTGCCGCACGCCGGTCGGCTCGGCACGCATGTCGATGGCGATCCGCGTCTCGCGTACCGTCTTGATGCCCAGCCAGACGAGGTAGGCTGCACCGGCGATTTTCAAGAGCGTGAAAGCCTCGGCGCTGGCCAGGACGAGCGCCGAGACCCCGACCGCGCCTGCGGCGACGTGGACGAGACCGCCCAGCCCGGTGCCGAAGCTCGATGCCAGCCCTTCCCGGCGGCCACCGGCCAGGGTGCGCGCGGCGACATAGAAGATACCCGGCCCCGGCGAGATTGCGATTGCGAGGGCCGCGAGGAAGAACAGGACGAAGTTGGCGAGGTCCATCGACTAGAAGTCCATCGACTAGACGAGGGGCTCCGGCTCGCCCGGCGGCAGCGGCATCTCGAAGACGTTGAGCGTCATCGACACCAGCATGTAGTAGCCGCAGACGCCGACCAGATCGACGACGCCCTGTTCGCCGAAAGCATCGACGGCGCGCTTGTAGTTGGGCGTCGCCACCCGGTTGGTGTCGAGGTATTCGGTGACGAAGTCGTAGACCACGCGTTCGACATCACGGGTGAAGGGCGGTGTGGCGCGCGTGCGCACGGCTTCGATGATGGCGGGCGCCAGGCCTGCTTCCTTGGCGAGCCGGGCATGGGCGTAGAACTCGAACTGAGCCTTGAAGTGGCGGCCGACCAGGCAGATCGCGAGTTCGGCGAGGTCCTTGGGCAGCATCGTGTTGAAGCGGCAATACTCGCCGAGCTTCTGCGCGCGGTCGGCCAACTCGGGGCGGCGCAGCCACGGATCGAACGGCCCACGCAGGCCGCCGCGCGGTCCCGCCACGATGGCGTCGGCCACCTTCTTCTGTTCGGGCGTGAGCTTGTCGAGGTCGAGCGGAACCAGGCGCGGCATGTAAACCCATCGGTTTCGGGCTGAGGTGGGTCGTGATAGCCGATGCTGCGGACCTCCTCAAGGCCGGCCACTCTCGCGTCTCGTCGCGTCGGATGGGACGCGAAAGGGCCGGATACTCGAATTGGGCGACTGGTTCTAGAACTTGACGCCGATGCCGCCCGCTTTCTTGCAGGCATCCGCATTGGCTGCTTCGGCCCAGCCGGCACCCTTGCAGGAATTCATGCCCTTGCAGGAGCTGGCGGCGGTCTTGCAGGCGCTCGTTCCCTTGCAGGAATTGGCGCCGATGCACTTCACAGTCGTTTGGGCATGGGCTGGCGCGGCGATCATGGCAACGGTGCCGGCTGAGAACATGGCTGCGGCCGCGATGGCGGCCAGGCTACGGGTAGAAGTCATGGGCTGTCTCCTTCGGTTCTGATCAGGCGTCATTCCCTCGCGGACATGGGTCCAGAAGGGAAACTCACTTCATGCGATTGCTTGAGATGAGCCGAAGTACCTTACGCGCCGAACCGAACACGCACTGTCACAGCGCGGTGACGATGCGGACACGGTTCTGTGCGTCCATTGGGAGGGCCGATAAACGGCGCGTGATCGCTTGTTATTTGCGATTCAGAGCGGGCAGCCGGCGTCGCCAACGCGGTTCTTGTCGGCGTTGTCGAAGATGTTGTTGATCATCATTTCGCCGGCACGCTGGGAGATATCGGCCTGGGTCTGGCAGGACGCGGTGGCGCTCCACAAGACCTTGCCGCTTGCGACATTATAGAGCGAGAGCGAGATGCGCAGCGTCGGGCCCGCCGACGAGGGCGTACGGCCGGTGTTTCGGCCGATCGGGTTGGCGGGCACGGCCAGGTAAGGATTGGAACCGGTCTCGGCATAGGCCGGCTGCTCGCCGAGCACGCCGTAGTTCTGCCTGCTGCCACCGCCCATCAGGTCGAAGTAGCTCACGTCCATGCGCATGACATTGCCGCCGCTGAAGCCGACCTCGTTGCCGCGCTGCGACAGGCGGACCATCACCTGGCGGCGCAGTTCGCGGCCCAGCCGCGTGTCGGAGCTGAGCTGCACGGCGGTCTTGGTCTTGGGGATCGGTTGCCATGCCTTGATCTCGAGCTCGCCGAGCTTGGGTCCGCCACCGATGCTGCCGTAGCTCTGGGCCGATGCCGGCGCCGACGTCGTGTGCGCGAGCGCCCAAACGGCTGCGAGTGCGAGTACGATTCTCATTGTTTCCTCCTAGGCCGCAGGCTTCTGCCAGCCGGGCTCGTCCCTGTCGAGCAGGCGCTTCAGCGACTCGAAATGCAGGAAGGCTTGCTGCGCCTCGCCCGCGATTTGCCTGGCCGTGTGTTCGGCCACCGCCTCGTCGATGTTGTGCAGCGGGCGGCCGGTCTGCATGGCCAGCACCTGCACCATCGCGGCGCGCTCGAGATAGTAGAGGTCGTCGTAGGCCTGGGCGACGGTCGGTCCCGAGACGATCACGCCATGGTTGCGCAGGAACAGGATGTCCTTGTCGCCCATGGCGCGGCACATGCGCTCGCCTTCGTCGTTCGAGAGTGCCACGCCGCCATATTTGTCGTCGTAGGCGATGCGACCCCAGTAGCGGAACGCGTTCTGCGTACACATCTCGATCTTGCCGTCCTGGATCGAGGTCAGTGCCGTGGCGTAGGGCATGTGGGTGTGCAGAACGACCTTGGCGCGCGCGTTGCCGGCGTGAATACGGGCATGGATGTAGAACGCCGTCGCCTCGACCGGATACTTGCCTTCGATGACGTTGCCGTCGCCGTCGGCCATGACGATGTCGGACGGCGTGATCTCCGACCAGTGCAGGCCCTGCGGATTGACGAGGAACAGGTCCTCGCGGCCCGGCACGGTCATGCTGAAGTGGTTGCAGACACCCTCGTTCAGCCCGTGGCGCGCGGCTGCCCGTAGCGCCGTGGTCAGGTCGATTCGCGCCTGGGTGACCGGGTCGTTGACCAGCATTTTGGGAGCGCTCCATTGAAGAACAGCTTCGTGGCGGGCGATGATGCGGCCAAGCATGTATCGCGGCCAAGCAAAATCGCTGCATGCCGGGAGCTCGTTCGATGAATGCCCTGTTCGGGTCGCCGCTGGGGGCCTTGCTTGCGAAACCTTGGGTCGACCGGGCAGGGCTTTTCGGGCTGCGGCGCTGGTACTTTCCGTTGTCACGGCTTTGGGCCGCGGCCAATACGGCGGGCGAGGACGCCGCGCTCTTTCGCAACGAGGTTGGCATCGCCTTGCCGGCCTTTTGGTCCGATGCCCGATTACGGGCGATGCTCGGCCGCAACGCGCGGGCGTCGCGCGACGGCGAGGCGGCACGGGCCACCTGGGAGGCGGCGGTCTTCGACCAGGCGGCGACCTCCGATCCCGGCGAGCTCGATAGACGGCGGCGCCTCGCGGCGACCCACCATCTGGCGACACGGGGCTGGTTCTATCCGCTGCTGTTTCCCCGCCGACCGCCGCTGGCGCGATGGCGGATCGACGATCCCGAGCGCCTGGAGCGCGAATTCGGTCCGATGTCGGCCAACCCCGCCGCCTTGTACTCGGCGGCAATCGACCCGGGGACCGTTGCGATCTCGCGTCCGTTCACGAAGGGCGGCATCCGCGAGTACTGGCTGCGGGTACCCACGCCCTCGACCCGGTTGCGCCAGCGCGCCGGCAGCGAATTCCTCTATGCCCGCGTCGTGGAGCCGACAGATCAGGCACCGCAAGCGAGCCTGATCATCGGCAGCGGCCTTTGCCTCGAGTTCGAGCTTCTGACCGTGGCGCGCGATCCCGGCGCGCGTCTGGCGGCCATGGGTTGGCGGGTGATCGAGCCGATCTCGCCCTATCACGGCCTGCGGGCGATGCCGGGTTACTATGGAGGCGAGCCGTTCTTCGCCGCCGGGCCGACCAGCTCGATCGACCTCATCACGGGACAGGCGATCGAGTCGGCGCTTCTGACCGCGTGGTGCCGCGCCCGCTTTGGCGGCCCGGTCGCGCTGGCCGGAATTTCGATGACGTCGTTCGTGGCACAGCAGGCGGCGAGCCATTGCCATCTCTGGCCGGTGAGCGCGCGGCCCGACGCGGTGATGCTGATCAGCCATTCCGGGCGTATCGAGGATGTGACCTTTGGCGGTGCTCTTGCCGCGGTGCTCGGGCTCGATCATGCGTTGACTGAGGCGGGCTGGTCGCGCGAGACGCTGGCACGACTCTCGGAGGTGATCGATCCTGCGGTGGCGCCCGTGCTGCCGCCTTCACGCATCGTCTCGGTGCTGGGTGAAACCGATCGTTGGTTGCCCTATGAAGACGGCCTGGCGCTGGTGCGGCAATGGAAGCTGCCCGAGGCCAACATCTTTCGCTATCCGCTCGGCCATCTCGGCATGCCGGTTCAGCTTACCCGCGATGCCGCGCCGTTCATGCGCCTCAAGCAGGTGATGAACGGCCCGTAGGTCCGGCATCGGAGATCTCGCGGACGAGCTTGGTCCGTACGGCACGGCCGAAGTGGTCGAAATTGTCGGCCACGATCATGAAGGAACCCGGCCCGCCGATCACGTTCTCCTCATAGTACTTGTCGAGCGTGAGGTCCGGCGGCCGGCCGAAGTTGGTGCGGTTCATCATCACCGGCAGACCGTTGATGACGATGCCCATCGTGACCAGCTTGTCGCGCACGATCTCGGCCGGCGGACCATCGTTGGTGCGGCCGTCACCCGAGATGTCGATGACGCGCCGCTTGGACGTGAAGCCCGACGCGTCGAACCGCTGGCCGGCATGGACCAGGGCGGCGCCGACGGCCGTCCAGCTCTGCGACGCGCGGGGCGCCTCGGCGAGCTTGTCCGCGAACCGGCGCGCGCCCGCGGCACTATCGATGACCGACCAGTCGATGACCACGGCCTGGTAATGGGTGCCGGCCCATTCGGTGTAGCAAAGCGCGATGCGCCGGTGCTCACCGGACAGGATCGCATCGATGACGCGATCGCTTGTCAGTGCTTCGATGTATCCGCGCCGCTGGAGTTCGGCTTCGACTTCGTCGATCGAGCGCGAAACGTCGACCGCGAGCACGAGTTGCAGGTCGACCGGCGTGTCGGCCTTCGCCGCTGTCGCCGCGGCCATGGCCGCCAAGGAGCCTACAAGCGCCGACCGTCGCTTCATGCCCGCCTCCCGTCGAAGGACTGGGAGCATAGCACCGGAGCAGCG
Source organism: Reyranella sp. (assembly GCA_052386855.1). Lineage (GTDB taxonomy): Bacteria > Pseudomonadota > Alphaproteobacteria > Reyranellales > Reyranellaceae > Reyranella. The sequence goes on along the minus strand of JBQTJT010000084.1, from coordinate 8,379 downwards.
GTGGCAAGTAAGGAGCAAAGAAAAACGCCGGAGGAAAACCCCCGGCGTTCGTGTCGGCCGCTGCTTGCGGCGTCCCGTCTGCGATCTAATGTCTGCGACCTATTGATCGTCGTCGAAGCCGCGCTTCCGCGGTTCGTAGTCGCGCTCGCGGCGCTTGTCCGGACCGGGCGCATCGCGCCGGCGCACCGTCTTGGCGACCTCGCCGCTCGGAGAGTCAAATCCGCCGGGAGCCGGGGGACCACCCGAGAAATCGGCACGCCGGTCGCGCATCGGGCCGCCGTCGCTCGGGCCGGACGGCGCGCCGCGGTAACCACCGCCACCGCCGCCATCGCGGCCACCGCCGCCGCCATATCCGCCGCCACCGCCACCGCCGCGATAGCCACCGCCACCGCCACCGCCACCGTAACCGCCGCCGCCTTCACGACCGCCGCCACCGCCACCGTAGGGGGGACGCGGACCGCGCGGACGGAAGCCGCCGCCGTCGCGGCCACCGCCGCCGCCTTCACGGCCGCCGCCACCGCCAAATCCACCGCCGCCGCCGCCACCACCGGGCTGGCGTTCGACGGCTTCACGGACCGCGATCGAGCGGCCGTCGAGCAATGCACCGTTCATGGCCTGCATGGCCGCGGCGCCTTGATCGTCGGTTTCCATTTCGAGGAACGCGAAGCCGCGGCTGCGGCCGGTCTCGCGATCCGCGATCACTTTCGATGAGCTGACGGTCCCGAATTGGGAGAACGCCTCGCCCAGACGCTCGGACGTGACCGAGTAGGGCAGATTGCCCACAAACAATTTGCGACTCATTCAAAGCTCTGTGCTGGAGGAAGGATTGAGCGGAGTCCGGCGCGCGCTTGCTGGACGACTGTGTCCAAGCGTTTCGTTGTCCGTCGACGGGTGACCAAGAATCTCACGGAAGACGTTGCCGGTATCGCGCTCCGCGACTGTACCGAGACTCATGATGATGCTCGTCGGCCAGTGTCGCAATGCCGCACTTATGCGCTGATTCATCGGCTGAGTCCACCGTTTGCGCCCGCGGCGAGCAAGCCACACAATCGTCACCGAAAAGGGAGAACGCCATGATCGTCGATCATCGAACTTACGAACTGCAGCCCGGCAGGTTGCGCGAGTTCCTCGCGCTCTACGAAAAGGAAGGTCTGCCGGTGCAGATGAAGCATCTCGGCAATCTTGTCGGCTATTTCACCACCGAGGTCGGCAATGTGAACGAGATCGTGCACATCTGGGGCTACGCAGACCTCGCCGACCGTACCAAGCGTCGTGCGGCGATGGCCGCCGACCCGGCCTGGCAGGCCTATTTGCAGAAGAGCCGAGAATTCATGAAGCACATGAATAACAAGATATTGGTGCCCACGGCCTTCTCACCCACGAAGTAAGGGAAAAATCATGGCGACCGCCCATCCGCGCCGCAGTGGCGCGCAGGTTCTGATCGATCAACTTCGCATTCACGGAACCGAAACCATCTTCGGTGTGCCCGGCGAGAGCTACCTCGCGGCCCTGGACGCGCTTTATGCGCAGCGCAACTCCATCCGCTACGTGATCTGCCGCCAGGAGGGCGGTGCGTCGTACATGGCGGAGGCCTACGGCAAGCTCACCGGCAAGCCCGGCATCTGCTTCGTGACGCGCGGTCCCGGCGCCACCAATGCTGCGGTCGGAATGCATACCGGCTTCCAGGATTCGACGCCCATGATCCTGCTGATCGGGCAGGTGGCGCGCGAAACCACCGATCGCGAGGCCTTCCAGGAGATCGATTACCGGCGCATGTACGGCCAGATGGCCAAGTGGGTCACCCAGATCGAGGACGCCCGGCGCATCCCGGAGCTCCTGAGCCAGGCCTTTCACACCGCGCTCAACGGCCGGCCCGGTCCGGTCGTGGTGGTCCTGCCGGAAGATATGCTGACCGACGAAGTCGAGGTGGCGGATGCCGGCCCCTACAAGATTGCGCGTGGCGCGCCGGCGGCGGCCGACATGGCGACGCTGCGCGAGCTTCTCGCGGCCTCCAAGCAGCCGCTTCTCATCCTGGGCGGTGGCGGCTGGAATGCCGAGGCCTGCGCCGACATCAGGGCGTTCGCCGAGGCCAACCACCTGCCGGTCACCACTTCGTTCCGCAACCAGGACCTGATCGACAATCGCCATCCCAACTTCGCGGGCGATCTCGGGCTGGGCGTTAATCCGCCGCTCGGCAAGCGCATCAAGGAGAGTGACCTCATCATCGCCGTCGGCCCGCGGCTGGGTGAGGCGACCACTGGCGGCTACACCATGTTCGACCTGCCGGTGCCGGCGCAGAAGATGGTGCATGTCCACGCCAGCGCCGAGGAACTCGGCCGCGTCTACCAGGCGACGCTGCCGATCAACAGCGGCATGGCCCAGTTTGCAGCGTCGGCCAGGGCGATGAAACCCGTCGATGCCTCGGCGTGGAAGGACAAGGTCGCCGTAGCGCGTGCGGACTATCTCAAGAACATCGAGCCCGTGCCGCAGCCGGGCTCGGCCGACCTCGCCGCCATCGTCGGCTGGCTCAACACGCGCCTGCCCGACGACGTCATCGTCACCAACGGCGCCGGCAATTATGCCGGCTTCGTCCATCGCTTCTTCCAGTACCGCGGCTTCCGCACCCAGCTCGCGCCGACCAACGGTTCTATGGGTTACGGCGTGCCGTCGGCTGTCGCGGCCAAGATCGCCGCCCCCGGCCGCATGGTCGTCTCCTTCTCGGGCGACGGCTGCTTCCTGATGAACGGCCAGGAATTCTCGACGGCGGTGCAGCACGGTGCCAACATCGTGTTCATCGTGGTCGACAACGGCATGTACGGCACGATCCGCATGCACCAGGAGCGCGACTATCCGACCCGCGTGCACGGCACGGAGCTCAAGAACCCCGACTTCGCCGCCTATGCCCGCGCCTTCGGCGGCCACGGCGAGACGGTCGAGAAGACGGCCGACTTCGCCGCGGCGTTCGAGCGCTGCGTCGCCATCGGCAAGCCGTCGATCATCCACATCAAGACCGACGCCGAGGCGATCACCTCGCGCATCACGCTCAGCAAGCTGCGCGAGCAGTCGCTGGCGAAGAAGCACTGACCTTCGGGCCCGCGCGGCGACCAGACCTGATGGGACACTTGCGCGGGTCCCCTTTCGCCTCTATAGAGGCGGTCCGTGGAGATTTGAGCCGACCGGCTTGCGACCACGTTAAACATCGCTAAAAGGTCGGAGGTGCTCGCAAAAGCCCCCGTCCTTCCAGGTCGGGGGCTTTTTCGTTGCGCGCTTATCCTCGAGGGGAGGGCGCGGACGCGAGGAGAGTGAGATGGACGGATCGATCCCGAGGAAGAAGTCACAGGCGGACATCAAGAGCTGGCGGCCGCAGACGCGGGCCGTACGCGCCGGCCAGCAGCGCAGCAACTTCGACGAAACCTCCGAGGCGCTGTTCCTGACGTCGGGCTACGTCTATGCGAACGCCGAGGAGGCCGAGGCCACCTTCAAGGGCGAGGGCAACCACTACCAGTATTCGCGCTTCGGCAATCCCACCGTCAGCATGTTCGAGAACCGCCTCGCCGCGCTGGAAGGCGCGGAGGCCTGCCGCGCCACCTCGACCGGCATGTCGGCGGTGTTCTTCGCCCTGCTCGCCCTGCTCAAGTCCGGCGACCGCATCGTGGCGGCGCGTCAGCTCTTCGGCTCCTGTCACTACATCGTGGCCGAGCTGCTGCCGAAGTACGGCATCCAGGGCGAGTTCGTCGATGGCGGCGATCTCGCGGCCTGGGAGAAGGCACTGTCGAAGCCGACGCAGGCGGTGCTGTTCGAATCGCCCAGCAACCCGATGCTCGACATCGTCGACATCAAGGCGGTGTGCGATCTCGCACACAAGGCCGGCGCCAAGGTCGTGCTCGATAATGCCTTTGCGACGCCAATGCTGCAGCGGCCGCTCGAGTGGGGCGCCGACATCGTCGTCCACTCCGCCACCAAATACATCGACGGCCAGGGCCGCACGCTTGGCGGCGCGGTGCTGGGTTCCAAGGAATTCATCCTCGAGAAGCTGCAGCCGATCATCCGCAACACGGGCCCCTCGCTCAGCCCCTTCAACGCCTGGGTGCTGGTGAAGGGCCTGGAGACGCTGGGCCTCCGGGTCGATCGGCACTGCGCCAACGCCGCGCGCGTCGCCGATGCGCTGTCGGGCCATCCCGCCATCTCGCGCGTGCTCTATCCCGGGCGCAGCGACCATCCGCAGCACAAGCTCGCGGCCAAGCAGATGTCGAACTTCGGCGGCGTCGTCACCTTCGACCTCAAGGCCGGCAAGTGGGCGGCGTTCGAGACGCTGAATCGCCTGCAGCTCGTCGACATCGCGAACAACCTGGGCGATGCCAAGAGCATGGTCACCCATCCGGCGACCACGACGCACATGCGCATCGGCGCCGAGGAGCGTGCCAAGCTCGGCATCAATGACGGCACGGTCCGGCTCTCGGTCGGCCTGGAAGATGCCGACGACGTCATCGCCGACCTGGTGCAGGCGCTCGGCGGCTGAAGTCAGTGTCGCTCGCGGCGACACTGTGGCGCGCCAATACCCCTGAAGCCGAGCGCATTCTGGCGCACGGCTTCGTGCGCGGGCTGGGCGACGGCTCGCTGCCGGTCGACTGCTTCAAGAGCTACGTGGCACAGGATGCCTATTTCCTCGAAGCCTTTGCGCGGGCTTACGCCTTCTGTCTCGCCAACAGCACGACGCGCGAGGATCTGGCTGACTTCGCCGACCTGATCGCGGGCGTGCGTGACGAACTCGCGTTGCACAAGGCCTATGCCGAGCGCTGGCAGGTCAATCTGGCCGGCGTCGTGCCGCTCGCGGCGACCCAGGCCTATGTCGATTTCCTGTTGAGCATCGCGCGGCGCGGCGACCTCGGCGAAACGATCGCCGCCATGACGCCCTGCATGCGGCTCTACGCGTTCCTCGGCCGCGCGCTGTCGGCCGGCCCTGTAGCACCGCTCTACGCCGAGTGGGTGAAGACTTACGCCGATTCCGGCTTCGAGGCGCTGGCGGCTCAGCTCGAAACATTGCTCGACCGGCACGCCGCGGACAGCGCTGCGGTGCGCGCCCTCTATGCAAGCGCCATGACTCTCGAATACGGGTTCTTCGACGCCAACTTGTTGTCGTCCTGAGCGAAGCGAAGGACCTCACCGAGCGACCAGACACGCACATGAAGCATCGAGTGCTTAGCTGGCGCGAGATCCTTCGCTTCGCTCAGGATGACAGCTTAGAGCGCGGCGAGTTTTTCCATTGAGCGGTCGAGAGCGCCATGGAGATCGGCGGTGAGCTTGGTGCCCATTGCCGTGCGCACCTCCTGTTCGGCGGCCGACCAGAGCGGCAGGGCGCGCTTGAACAGGGCGCGGCCGGCCGCGGTGGCGATCAGCTCGTGGCGTCGGCGGTCGCCGGCGACAGCGCGCTCGATGATGCCCGACGCCAGCAGCGGCCGCAGGTTGCGGGTGAGCGTCGTGCGGTCGGTGCTGAGCATTTCCGACAGTTCGGTGATGCTCACCGGCCCGCGCGCCGCGACGAATCCCAGCAGCGAGAATTGCGAGATCTTCAGGCCGGTGGACGCCAGGTGCCGGCTGTAGATTTGCGTGACGCGCCTGGCAGCGACGCGCACGCGAAAGCAGGTGCATTCGGCGGGCGACAGGCGGATCGGGGCGGGGGTGGACATGGCTGCAACACTAGCTTCATCGCTTGCCGGGGCAAAGGCTCAATGTGTATATGCACCTAAATAGAGCAAGGAGAAGGCAATGACGGATGCCGGATTCGGCGTGGTGCCGCTGGAACAGGCCCGCACCATGGACGGGCTCACGTTGTTCAAGGGCCTGCTGGAGGGCCGCTTCCCGGCGCCCCCGATCTCGCGGATGCTGGGCATGAAGCTGTCCGAAATCGAGTTCGGTCGCGTGGCGTTCTCCTACACGCCTGTCTTCGACCACTACAATCCGCTGGGCAGCGTGCATGGCGGCATCGCCGCCACCTTGCTCGATTCGGTGATGGGCTGCTGCATCCACACCACGCTGAAGGCCGGCATCGGCTACACCACGGTCGAGATCAAGGTGAACTATGTTCGCGCCATGACCGACAAGACTGGTCCGGTCCGCGCCGAAGGCAAGGTCATCAACGTCGGCTCGCGCATCGGCACATCGGAGGGCCGACTGGTCGATGCCTCGGGCAAGCTCCTGGCGCACGGCACGACCACCTGCCTTATCTTTCCGATCTAGCCTGACCGTTGGGACGACGGCTGATTCATTCGCTACCCTGCGGCATGCCCCAGGCAGCCGCGGAACAAGGACTGCTGAAACTCTCCATCGCGGTGACGGTCGTGGTGGCGGCGGTCGGCGTCGTGTTCGGCCTGCTGTCGGGCTCGCTGTCGATCGTCTTCGACGGCGTGTTCGGCGCCATTGACGCCGCAATGTCGGGGCTGGCGCTGTTCGTCTCGCGGCTGGTGAGCCGCGTCGCCGACAACCGGCGCTTCCAGTTCGGCTACTGGCACATCGAGCCCATGGTGCTGGCCTTCAACGGCGGCACCCTGATGCTGCTCTGCTTCTATGCCTTCCTGAACGCTGTCGGCAGCATCCTGGACGGCGGGCGCCGGCTCGATTTCGACTGGGCGATGGCCTATGCCGTGGCCGTCGGCATCGTCGCCTTCGGCATGTTTTTCTACGCACGTCACCGCAACCGCCGGATCGGCTCCGACTTCATCCGCCTCGATGCGCAGAGCTGGCTGATGTCCGCTTCCATCACCTCGGCGCTGCTGCTGGCCTTCGCGGTGGCATGGTCCCTCGAAGGCACGCGCTACGCCCATCTCACGCCCTACGCCGATCCGGTCGTCCTGGCGGTGCTCTCGATCGTCCTCGTCTTCGTGCCCATCCACACCGTGCGCAAGGCGCTGACGGAGATCCTGCTGATCACGCCGCCCGAGCTCGACGCCCACGTCCGTCACGTGATGGACGCCGTCGTGAAACGCCACGGCTTCAAGACCTACACCAGCTACGTGGCCAAGGTGGGCCGCGCCCAGTTCATCGAGATCCACGTCGCGGTGCCGCCCGGGATGCAGCTCGACAATGTTTCGACTGTCGATGCGATCCGGCGCGACATCGCCGGGGCGATCGGCGGCGAGGGCCCGCACCGCTGGCTCACCATCGACTTCACCGCCGACCCGAGATGGCTCTGATCATGTCATCCTGAGCGAAGCGAAGGATCTCATACCGCGACTGGAGCAGGTCCTTCGCTACGCTCCGGACGGCAAGGGCTCAATCGAGCCCTTGCCGGGTTTGACCTTTCGGCCGGAACATCCCATGTCAGGGAGGCTCAAGGGGGGCGCCGTCGACGATGTATACAGCCACAACCCGTGCCATCGCGGTCACCGTGAAGCCGCAATATCTGCCCGATCAGTCCGATCCGGCCAAATCGAAGTATGTCTGGTCCTATCAAGTCCGCATTGAAAACAAGGGTGATGCCACGGTGCAGCTGCGCAGCCGCCATTGGAAGATCACCGATGGGCTCGGCCGCACGCAGGAAGTGAAGGGGCCCGGCGTGGTCGGCGAGACGCCGATGCTGCGGCCCGGCGATGTGTTCGAGTACACTTCGGGCACGCCGCTTTCGACGCCATCCGGTATCATGGGCGGCACGTATCAGATGGTGACCGAGTCGGGTGAGAAGTTCGACATAGAGATTCCGGTTTTCTCGCTCGACACGCCCACGGCAAAGCGCAACCTCAACTGAGCCTTCATTCGAGGGAACGACGATGAACAGGATCCTGAAGAAGGGCGACATGGTCTCGCTCGCGACCGGCCTCACCCGTCCCTCGCGTGAGGAGGCCGAGGCCGCCGTCCGCACCTTGATCCGCTGGTCCGGCGACGACCCCAACCGCGAGGGCCTGACCGGCACGCCCGACCGCGTCGTGCGCTCCTACGAGGAATTCTTCGCCGGCTACGACCAGGACCCGCGCGACATGCTGCAGCGGACCTTCGAGGAGGTCGAGGGCTACGACGAGGTCGTGGCGCTGCGCGACATCCGCCTCGAATCGCACTGCGAGCACCACATGGTGCCGATCATCGGCCGCGTCCATGTCGGCTACCTGCCCGACAAGCGCGTCGTCGGCATCAGCAAGCTCGCGCGCGTGGTCGACGCCTTCGCCCACCGCCTGCAGATCCAGGAGAAGCTGACGGCGCAGATCGCCAACACGTTGCAGGAGGTCCTGCAGCCGCGCGGCGTCGCCGTCGTCATCGAGGCGGCGCACCAGTGCATGACCACCAGAGGCGTGCACAAGTCCGACGTCACCATGGTGACCAGCCGCATGCTGGGCGCCTTCCGCGACAACGGCGAGACACGCCGCGAATTCCTGACCATGATCGGTCGTA
>JBQTJT010000083.1:0-31685 GCA_052386855.1 Reyranella sp. | reverse complement strand
GGACGTGATGGATGGTGACGACATCGAAGCCGTCGGCCTCGAAGGGCAGCGCATACATGTCGCCCTGGCGGATCTCGACATTGTCGAGGCCGGCGCGGGCGAGGTTGGCGCGGGCCAGCGCCAGCATCTCGCGCGACTGGTCGACGCCCACGGCTTGCGCGACCTTGGGGGCCAACACTTCGAGCAGGCGGCCGGTGCCGGTGCCGATGTCGAGCAGCCGGCGCGCGCCCAGCGGCAGATGATGGGCAAGTGCGCGCTCGATCTCGCGGTCGGCGACGTGCAGGGCCCGCAGCTCGTCCCAGCGCTGGGCGTTGTCGCGGAAGAAGCGTGCCGCGGCGTTCTGGCGGCGCTGCTGCAGGGCGTCGAGCCGGGCCCGGTCGGTGGCGATACGGGGGTGTTTGGGATCGAGCCGGCGCACGAACTCGCGCACCAGGGCGGCATCTTCACCGGCGGTGACCAGGCGGAAGCGGGTGAACTGACCCTCGCGGAAGCGCTCCAGGAGGCCGGCCGCGACCACGAGCTTGAGATGGCGTGACACCCTGGGCTGGCTCTGGCCCAGCACATGGACGTAGTCGCTGACCGTCAGATCTTCGCGCGCCGCCAGCGCCAGGATGCGAAGCCTCGTGTCTTCGGCCGCCGCCCTCAGGAGGGTGAGAAGGTGATCCATGAGTTCGTGAATATAAGTATATCTTTATATTTGCAAGGGCAAAGTTTGGCCCATCCCTGTGGCGCTTGAGGCACAACCAGCGTGTCTTTTGGCTATTCACTTCAAACCGCTGCGGACGTGTGCAACACTGCGGCAGAATAGCGGCGGCCTAACGCCGCTTCATGTTTTTGGGCCCAGCGTATCCGGGCCGGCGGGATGGACCAGGGTAGTGTTGATGGTCGAGAGTCTGTCTGGAACGATGAGGCGAAAGGCGCGCCGTTCGCTGGTCGCGATGGCTGTTGCCGCCACATTGATGGGTGGATGCGCGAGCGGTGACACCGGCGCCACCGAAGTCTGGGATCCGATCGAGACGCCCAACCGCTTCCTGTTCTCGCTCAACCGCGTCGTCGACATCATCGCGCTGCGGCCCGTGGCCGTCATCTATCGCGACTGGGTGCCGGAGCCCGCCCAGAAGAGCGTGCGCAATGTCCTCGACAATCTCGGCGAGCCGGTGACGGCGATCAACGAGGTGTTCCAGGGCGATCCGAACCGCGCCGCCACGACCATGGCGCGCTTTCTCGTGAATTCGACCATCGGCGTCGCCGGACTGTTCGATGTGGCCACCATGCTGGGCCTCGAACGGACCAAGGAAGACGCCGGCAAGACCATCGGCCTCTATGCCGGCGTCGAGCCGGAAAACGGCGGCTTCTACCTCATGCTGCCGCTCATCGGACCTTCCAATGCCCGCGACGGCACCGGCCTGATGATCGACTACCTGGCCGATCCGTTCCGCATCCTGACCTTCAACCTGGCCATCGACTGGACCGTCTACCAGGCGGCGCGCTACGGCATGAACGTGATCGACTACCGTTCGCGCACCATCTTCGCGCTCGACGACCTGGAAAAGAACAGCGTCGACTACTACGCCGCGCTGCGCAGCGCCTATACGCAGAACCGCGCCGACCAGATCCGCCAGCGGCGCGAAAAGACCGATACCAAGGGCGAGTTGGAACGTCGCGACAACCTCGCTCTGGTACGCTAAGACTCCACCGTCCGAAGTCCTTTTTCAGGGAGCGAACCCGTGTCGCTGCTCGCCTTTCGTCGCGTCGCAATGCGCCTTGTCGGCGCCGCCTTCCTTCTCGTTCTTCCCGCCCTCGGCCCGTCGGCCTCGGCGGCCGATCCCTCGCAACTCGTGCAGGACACGGCGCAGCAGGTGATCGACATCGTCAAGACCAAGACCGGCGCGGACCGCCAGGCCGCGATCATGACGGTGCTGCAGGCGAGCTTCGACATGCCCGCGATGGGCCGCTCGGCGCTGGGCACGCACTGGAACAAGGCGACCGAGGAGGAGCGCACGCGCTTCCTCAAGGCCGTCGCCTCGGCGGAGGCCCGTGCCTACAGCGAGCGCTTCGGGCAGTACGCCGGCCAGACGCTGGCGGTGGGCAAGGTGACGCCGCGCGCCAACGGCGTGACGATGGTCGAGAGCAAGCTGAACCAGGCCACGGGCCAGCCGATCAAGATCGACTGGGAGGTTCGCGGCGACCGGATCACCGACGTGAAGGTCGAGGGCGTCAGCATGGTCATGACTAGACGTTCGGATTTCAATTCCTATATCCAGAACCATGGCGGGAAGGTCGAGGCCCTGGTCCAGGAGCTGGAAACCCGGGCCAACCGCTAGACCCCGCCGCCCCGGAACGGGGCGAATTGCGCCTGTAACGCAACCGACGTAAGCTTCCCGAGGGAGGCGTGTCAGTCGCTCCGCAGGCCGTAAGGGACGGCAGCGGACCGGAGGAGAGCGCCATGGATAGCGTACTGCTGAAGAACCCGGCCGAACTTCGGTCCATGGACCCCGTCTGGGCCAGGATCCGCGAGGCAGCGCAAGCCGCCGCCGCGGCCGAGCCTGTTTTGGCGGGAACCTTGCACGCCACCATCCTCAGCCAGCCCCGGTTTGAAAGCGCGCTCAGCTACCATCTGGCCAGGCTCGCCGGCACGACCGAGGTGCCCGCCGCCCTGATTCGCCAGACCTTCGACGAGGCCTTCGCCGCCGATCCCGCCATCACCGTCGCCGCCCGCGCCGACATCGTGGCGGTGGCCGACCGCGATCCGGCCTGCACCAGCCATCTCGACCCGCTGCTCTGGTTCAAGGGCTATCACGCGCTGCAGACCTATCGTGCGGCCCATTGGCTGTGGCTGCAGGGTCGTCAGTCGCTCGCTCATTTCCTGCAGAGCCGCGCCAGTGCGCTGTTCGGCCTCGACATCCATCCCGGCGCGGTGATCGGCAAGAATATCTTCATCGACCACGGCACCGGCGTGGTGATCGGCGAGACCGCCGTCGTCGAAGACGGCGTCTCCATGCTGCACGGCGTGACCCTGGGCGGCACCGGCAAGGAGCGCGGCGACCGGCACCCGAAGGTGCGGCGCGGTGTGCTGCTGGGTGCCGGCGCCAAAGTGCTGGGCAATATCGAGATCGGCGCCTGCGCCAAGATCGCAGCCGGCAGCGTCGTGCTGGAACCGGTCCCGGCCGGCTGCACCGCGGCCGGCGTGCCGGCACGCATCATCGGCTGCGTCGACGTGCCGGAACCGGCACTGGAGATGGATCAGCGGATCTAGATGACCGTGGAGCACAAGTTCCGCGGTCTCGCGCTTCATACCTGGACGATCGATACGACGCCGCTTGAACAGGCGCTGGCGGCGGCCAAGGCCGGCGGCTTCGATGCCGTCGAGTTGCGCCGTGTCGACTTCGTGCGTAATCCCAACGCGCTCGATCTTGTGAAGAAGGGCGGCCTGCCGGCCGCCTGCGTCGGCGTCGAGCCCGGCTGGATCTTCTCCTCGAAGGGCGACGAGCAGGAACGCCTGTTCGGCGTGTTCCGCGAGAGCTGCCAGGCCGCCGTGGCACTCGATTGCCCGATACTGATGAGCGCCATCGGGCCCGGCACCGCGGGCCTCGACGAAGTGGTCGCCAACATCGGCCGCGCCGGCGCCATCGCGGCCGAGTTCAAGTTGCGGCTGGCGGTCGAGTATCAGTTCCAGCATCCGGTCGTGAAGAGCCTCGATATCCTGCGCGATCTCGTTGGCAGGGCCGGCGAGAAGAGTGTCGGCCTGCTGCTCGATGCCTATCATCTCCAGCGCGGCGGCCGGCCCGGCGCCGGTTTCGCCGACGTGCCCGAGGCGGAGATCTTCTACGTCCAATACAGCGACGTGCCCGACGCGCCGCCCAACGGCCCGCCGCCGGTCGACCGTCTGCCACCCGGCAAGGGTGTCGTGCGCTGGACCGATCTGTTCCGGCTGCTCGCCGCCAAGAACTACGGCGGCTACATCAGCTACGAAGCGCCCAATCCCGCCCATTGGGAACGGAGCGCGACCGACGTCGCGGCCGATGGCGCGCAAGCCACTCGCCGCGCCCTTGCGGACGCCTTTGGTCGCTAACTGCCGCGGATGCGCCGTCTACGCACGTCCGTCCTGATCGTCGGCGGCGGGCCGGTCGGCTCGACCCTGGCGCTCGATCTGGCGTCGCGTGGCATCGACGTGATCGTGGCCGAGCAGAACCCGCCCGGCCACATGCCGGGCGTGAAGTGCAACCACGTGGCGGCGCGAACGATGGAGATCTTCCGCCGCCTCGGCATCGTGGGCCGCGTGCGCGACACCGGCCTGCCGGCCGACCATGCCAACGATGTCGCCTTTCGCACCACGGCGGTGGGCATCGAATTCGCGCGCATCCATATTCCCTGCCGGCGCGACCGCTACACCGACAAGAGCGGACCCGACGGCGGATGGCCGACACCGGAGCCGCCGCACCGCATCAACCAGATCTATCTCGATCCCCTGCTTGCCGACGAGGCGGCGTTGCATCCCAAGGTGCGGTTCCTGAACCTGACGCCCGTGCGGGGCTTTGCGCAGGACGAGGCGGGCGTCACCGCCGAGGCCGAGGATCTCGAGGGCGGCGGCAAGCTCCTGATCGACTGCGCCTATCTCGTGGGCTGCGACGGGCCTGCGTCGGAAGTGCGCCAGCAGATCGGCGCGCGTCTCGCCGGGGACGCCATGATCGGCCGCACCCAGTCGAGCTACATCCGTGCCCCGGGCCTGGCCAGGCGGATGCAGGCCGCGCCCGCCTGGTCGACGCAGGTCATGAACCCGCGGCGCAGCGCCAACATGTTCGCCATCGACGGAAGCGAGACCTGGCTGGTCCACAATTATCTCCGGCCGGACGAGGCCGATTTCGACGCGATCGATGCCGATGGCTGCCTGCGCGACATCCTCGGCGTCGACAGATCCTTCGACGTAGAAGTCATCGGCCGCGAGAACTGGATCGGGCGCCGCCTGCTGGCCGACCGCTTCCGCGACCGGCGCGTCTTCATCTGCGGCGACGCGGCCCACATCTGGGCGCCTTTTGCCGGCTACGGCATGAACGCCGGCATCGCCGACGCGACCAATCTCGCCTGGATGCTGGCCGGTGTGCTCGAGGGCTGGGCCGATCCGGCGATCCTGGCCGCGCACGAGGCCGAGCGCTGGCCGATCACCGAGCAGGTTTCCAAGTACGCCATGGGCACCGCGCTGTCGCTCGCCCGTGCCCGGGCCGAGGTGCCCGCCGATATCGAAGCGATGGGCCCCGACGGCGACCTCAGGCGCGCCGACCTCGGCCGGCGACTGCTGGAGATGCACACGCCGCAGTTCTGTTGCGGCGGCCTGAATTTCGGGTCGTTCTACGATCGCTCGCCGATCGTGGCCTATGACGGCGAGGCGGCGCCGACCTACACGATGGACAGTTTTACGCCCTCCACCGTGCCCGGCTGCCGCACGCCGCATGTCTGGCTGGAAGAGGGACGATCGCTTTACGACGCGATGGGCCCCGGTTTCACCTTGCTGCGCTTCGACCGCGCGACCCCGATAACGGGGCTCGTCGAAGCGGCAGCGCGGCGCGGCGTGCCGCTGTCGGTGCTCGATCTTGCGCCGCAGGCGCCCTATCGCGAGAGGCTGGTGCTCTCGCGTCCGGACCAGCATGTCGCCTGGCGAGGCGACGTATTGCCCGGCGATCCCTTGTCGTTGATCGATCGGATCCGCGGGGCGCTGTAGACGAACAGCTTCGGGCAGTCGATCATCGCACTCAAGACAGGAAGGCGGAGGAACGCGATGAGCGACGTGCGTATTCTGGCAACCGGTTTCGGCTTTCCCGAAGGACCGGTGGTCCTGCCCGACGGATCGGTGATCCTGACGGAGATCCGCAACAACCGCTGCTCGCGCGTCACGCCTGATGGCAAGGTGTCGCTGTTCTCGGCGACCGGTGGCGGACCCAACGGCCTCGCCGCCGGTCCCGACGGCGCGCTCTATCTCTGCAACAACGGCGGCAGCCGCTACGTCGAGGGCAACTCGATGGGCGTGGCGCCGCATCCCGACTACAAGCACGGCTTCGTCCAGCGCCTCGACCGCGCCAGCGGCAAGATGACCGAGCTCTACATCGCGTGCGACGGCCACAAGCTGTCGGCCCCCAACGACCTGGTGTTCGACAAGGCGGGCGGCTTCTACTTCACCGATCTCGGCAAGCGCTACGCCCGCCAGCGCGACCACGGCGGCATCTACTATGCCAAGCCGGATGGCGCCTCGATCAAGTGCCTCGTCCATCCGTTCCTCAGCCCCAACGGCTGCGGCCTGTCGCCCGACGGCCAGATCCTCTACGTCGCCGATACCGAAAGCGCCCGGCTGTGGGCCTTCGATATCGAAGGTCCGGGTATGCTGCGCAAGCCGACCGGCAGCGCCCATCACAGCGGCCGCGTCGTCGGCGCCGTCGGCAGCAATGCGCGCTTCGACAGCCTCGCGGTGCTGGAAAACGGCAACATCACGGTGGCCACGCTCAACACCGGCATGATCACCGAGTTCTCGCCAGCCGGCGCAATCGTGCGCGAAGTGAAAATGCCGGACATCTATCCGACCAACATCTGCTTCGGCGGCCCCGACATGCGCACGGCCTACATCACCTTGTCGGACAAGGGCCAGCTTGCGACCATGACGTGGCCGACGCCGGGGCTTAAGCTCAATTTCGGCTGAAGCGGCGCATTGGCCGCGGACGAACAAGGAGACATCGATGACCGACACCCAGATCGCGCCCAATCTTCCGCAGTGGATGAAGGACCATGTCGATCGGTACCTCTCGAGCGGCGGCACCGATGGCCACATGTACAAGATCACCCTGCCCAATCTGCCGGAGCTCAATGTTCCGTCGCTGCTGCTGATCACCAGGGGCCGCAAGTCGGGACAGAAATTCCTGTTCCCGCTGTTCTACGGGCGTAGCGACGACAAGGGGGCCGGCAAGGGCTATTTCGTGATCGCCTCCAAGGGCGGCGCGCCGGAGCATCCCGGCTGGTACAAGAATCTTCTGGCCAATCCCGAGGTCGAGATTCAGGTCGGCACGGCGAAGATGAAGGCGCGCGCCCGGGTCGCGTCGGGCGAGGAGCGGGCGCGGCTGTGGAAGGAGGGCGTGGTCTTCTGGCCGCCCTATGCCGACTACCAGGTCAAGGCAGGCTCGCGCGAAATCCCCGTCGTGGTGCTCGATCCGCTGACCTAGGCCGTGAGCTCAGGAGGGGGCATTAGCCCCTTCCTGCTCCTCACAAGACAGAGGTAGTCTCTACCCAAGGGCGTCCAGTTGCGTTGCGTATCCACGTCGTCGCGCAAACTTTGGAGGCTGCATCATGAAATTTCCCCGCCGTGCATTCACGCGTCTGGCCGTGGGGGCTGCCGCGTTGCCGGCCGCGCCCGGCATTTTACGGGCGCAAGCCTATCCGTCCCGGCCGGCACGCATCGTCGTCGGCTTTCCCGCCGGCGGGGCCACCGACATCATGGCG
This sequence comes from Reyranella sp., assembly GCA_052386855.1. Taxonomy (GTDB): domain Bacteria; phylum Pseudomonadota; class Alphaproteobacteria; order Reyranellales; family Reyranellaceae; genus Reyranella. Next base: position 24,206 of record JBQTJT010000083.1, on the reverse strand, counting down.
CGCCTGATGAGTGACTGGCTGACGGAGCGCCTCGGCCAGCAATTCCTCGTCGAGAACAAGCCCGGCGCCAGCGGCAGCATCGGCACCGAGACGGTCGCCAAGTCGCCCCCGGATGGCTACACGCTGCTGCAGGTCGTGACCCCGAATGCGATCAATCCCTCGCTCTACAGCAATCTCCCCTTCGACTTCATCCGGGACTTCGCGCCGGTTATCTACCAAGCGCGGCTGGCCTACGTCGTCGTGGTCAATCCGTCGGTCCCCGCCAAGACGCTCCCCGAGTTCATCGCCTACGCCAAGGCCAACCCGGGCAAGATCAACTACGGATCGGCCGGCCAGGGAACGCCGCAAAACATCACCTGTGAACTCTTCAAGATGATGACCGGGGTGAACCTGGTCCACGTCCCGTACAAGGGGGGCGCGCCGGCGGTCGCCGATCTGCTCGCCGGCCACGTCCAGGTGATCTTTGCGCCCATTTCGGAATCGATCCCGCAGATCAAGTCCGGCAAGCTGCGCGCCTTGGCGGTAACGCCCGTGAAACGTCTGGACGTGCTGCCGGACGTTCCGACGATTGCCGAGTTCGTGCCGGGCTATGAGGCCAGCGGTTTTGCCGGCATCAGCGTGCCCAAGGGCACCCCGGCCGCAATCATCGAGGTGCTGAACAAGCAGATCAATGCCGCCCTCGCCGATCCCAAGATCAAAGGCCGGATCGAGGAGCTCGGCGGCACGGTGATGGGGGGCACGCCGGAAGAATTCGGGAAGCTCGTCGCGGAAGCCACCGAAAAGTGGGCGAAGGTTATCAAGGCCGCGGGCATCAAGCCCGAATAGCGCGCGCGGCCCCACGCCCTAGTTGGCGGTCATGCCGCCATCGATCACGAGCTCGCTGCCGGTGACCCAGGCGGCGTCGTCGGAGGCGAGGTAGAGGCAGCCGGCCGCGATGTCGTTCGGTGTCCCGAAGCGGCCAAGCGGCGTCGCGTCGAGGCGCCGGCGTGCGACGTCGGGATTGGAATGGCCCGGCACGGTCATCGGCGTGTCGACGAAACCCGGATGGACCGAGTTCACGCGGATCTTGTCTCGCGCGTACTGGATCGCGGCGGCCTTGGAGAAGATCCGCACCGCGCCCTTGGAGGCGTGATAGGCGGCATTGGCGTGCGAGCCGATGATGCCGCAGATCGATGAGATGTTGATGATCGATCCGCCGCCGGCGCGCAGCATGGCCGGCACCGCGGCCTTGGTGCCGAGGAAGACGCCGGTGGCGTTGATCTCCATGACCCAGTTCCATTGTTCCAATGTCTGATCGGCGAGGCGGGGCCCGGCGGTCAGGCTGGTCTGGATGTTGAGCTTGGGATCGCGGCCCGAGATGCCGGCGATGTTGCACAGTATGTCGAGCCGCCCGTAGGCCTTCTCGGCATCGGCCACGATCTCGGCCCAGCGTGCTTCGTTGCGCACGTCCTGGGGGGCGAAGGCAGCGATTCCCCCTGAATCGACGATCTCCTTTTCCATCGCCTTGCCGAGGGCCGCGTTGCTGTCGGTGAGCACGACGGCGGCGCCATGCAGGGCGAATGCCCTGGCTGTTGCAGCACCAATGCCCGACGCGCCGCCTGTCACGATGGCGACTTTTCCGACCAGCCTCTTTCCGGGTTGCATGCCGTCCTCCGCGCTTTCCCAAAGTTCTTTTCGACGGCAATCGTGGCATGGTCGCCAGCGAAACGACAGACGGCGGCCTGATTGACTCCCCGGACCGGGGCCGCACAATCGCGGCAACCAAGAAAGAGATCAGGGCGAGGAAACCATGCGTTTCACGAACAAGGTGGCGGTGATCACCGCCGCCGCCAACGGCATCGGCCGTGCCACGGCCCAGATCATGGCACGCGAGGGTGCGACCGTGATCGTCGTCGACAACCACCAGGCCCGGTTGGACGAAGCGGTGCCGGCGCTGCGCAAGATTGCGGGCGAGGGATCGGGCAAGGGTGGGCCGGGAAGAGTTGAAGGCAGGCTGGTAGATGCGCTGGATGCCGCACAGGTCGACAAGCTCGTTGCCGACGTAGCGCGCGACCATGGCCGCATCGACATCCTGGTCAATGCGGTCGGCGGCAGCACGGTGATCGACAACCCGCAGGCGACGACCGAGCAGCTGGCCTTTGCCGACTGGCAGAAGCTGATTGCCTTCAACCTCGACGGCACCTTCCTGTTCACCCATGCGGTGATCCCGCACATGAAGCGCCAGCGCAGCGGCAAGATCGTCAACCTGGCCTCGATCGCCGGGCGCGGCCTCAGCGTGAACAGTTCCAGCGCCTATGCCGCGGCCAAGGGCGGCATCATCGCCTTCACCCGCAAGCTCGCCTACGAACTCGGCCCCGAGGGCGTCAACGTCAATGCCATCGCGCCCAGCGTGACGCTCACCGAACGCATCCGGCCGCATTGGGAGAAGCGATCCCAGGCGGCCCAAGCCGAGGAGATCGAGCGCACGCCGCTCCGCCGCGTCGCCGAGGCGGTCGACCAGGCCAACGTGATCTGCTTCCTCGCCTCGGCCGACGCCGACTTCGTCACCGGCCTTACCATCGACGTGACGGGTGGCGTCTAGCCCCCAGCAAGAGACGAGGGAGAAGAGCATGGCGGGCAAGGTCGGATTCATCGGGCTGGGCGCCATGGGCGGACCGATGGCGCTCAATCTCGTGAAGGCCGGCTTCAAGCTGGTGGTTCACGACATCGACCAGAGCAAGACCGCGCCGCTCAGGGCAAAGGGCGCCGAACTCGCCGCCACGGCGGAAGCGGTGGCGGCCGAGGTCGAGCGGACCATCGTCATCGTCGAGACCACCGACCAGGCCCAATCGGTGATCACAGGTGAGCGCGGCATCATCAAGAGCGCCAAGGCCGGCCACATCGTGCTCTGCATGGCCACCATCGATCCTTTCGCCGCGCGCACCCTGGCCGACCAGCTCGCGGCGCAGGGCATCGACATGCTCGATGCGCCGGTGAGTGGCGGCACCGGTCGCGCGCAGTCGGGCGATCTCTCGGTGATCGTGGGCGGTGCTGCCGACGTTTTCGCCAAGTGCGAGGACCTGTTCAAGGCCATGGGCAGCCGCTCGTTCCATGTCGGCCCGCTGGGCAGTGGGCTTGCCATGAAGCTGGTCAACAACATGCTGGTCCAGGTCAACACCGTGGCGGTGGCCGAGGCCCTGGTGCTGGGCGTCAAGGCCGGGCTCGATCCGCAGATGATCTACGATGTGGTGCGCGTCTCGACCGGCGCCAGTGCGGCGTGGGAGCTGCGCGTGCCGCGAATCCTGAACGACGATTTCGAGCCGGGCGGCACGATCGACATTTCCTACAAGGACCAGGAACTGGAGACCGCCTTCGCCAAGCGCCTGGGCGTGCCGCTGCTGCTCGCGAACGTGACGCAGCAGGTCTACCAGATGGCGCGTGCCCGAGGCCTCAACAAGCAGGACGGGGCGGCGATCGTCAAAGTCTTCGAACAGATGGCGGGCGTCACCGTGAAGAAGGGGACCAAGGGATGACGACATTCGTGCTGATCCACGGCGCCTACCAGGGCGGCTGGATCTGGAATCCCGTGGCCGAGCAGCTGCGCGCCAAGGGTCATCTCGTGTTGGCGCCGACGCTCGACGGCTGCGCCGAACGCAAGGGCCAGCTCCGCGCCGGCATCGACACCGAGACGCACGCGGCCGAAGTCGCCGATCTTCTGTTCTACCAGGATCTGAAGGACGTGGTGCTGGCGGGCACCAGCACCGGCGGCATGGTGATGGCGCGCGTGGCTGAACTCGCGCGCGAACGGGTGGCGCGGGTGGTGTTCGCCGATGCGCTGGCGCTGCTCAATGGCGAGGCGCTGCCCGATATCGTGAAGCGGCCGACCGCGGTGAACACCGAACTCGGCACCGGCCCGTCGCGGCAGGATTTCGAGACCCGCCTGTTCGCCGATCTCGATCCCAAGGTGCGGGCCTGGGCGCTCGATCGCTGCACGCCGCATCCGATCGCGGCCATGCAGGCGCCGGTCAGGCTCGAGCGCTTCTGGGACCAGGCCTGGAATGCCTCGGTGATCTGGTGCCGCAAGAGTTCCAATCCACCCCAGGCGCACCAGCGCCGCACCGCCGACAGGCTGAAAGGCCGCTGGCACGAGCTGGATACCGGCCACTATCCGATGCTGACCGAGCCGGAGGCTCTGGCGCGGCTGATCGCGGAGGGATGACGGACATGACGGAATCGAAAGGCGCCTCGTCACTCGGATCGATGTTGGCCAGCCGCAAGCCCGGCGAGCCCACCAAGTTCGGCCGCATCTTCAAGCCCGATGAGGCGTGGCTGGCCAAGGCGCCGAAGGAGGAGGTCCTCGAGCCCGGACTGCCGATCATCGACACCCATCATCACCTCTGGGATTTCCCGGGTTACCGCTACCTGCTGGACGAACTCCTGGCCGACCTCAACACTGGCCATAACGTCGTGGCGACGGTGTTCGAGGAGTGCCGGTCGATGTACCGCGCCCACGGACTCGAGGAGATGAAACCGGTGGGCGAAGTCGAGTTCGTGGCCGGTGTCGCCGCCATGAGCGCGAGCGGACGCTACGGTAAAACGAAGGTTGCCGCCGGCATCGTGGGCTTTGCCGACCTGACCCTGGGCGACCGCGTCGCGCCGGTTCTTGAAGCCGAGATCGCGGCGGGCGGTGGCCGCTTCCGCGGCATCCGCCATTCCGCGGCCTGGGACGCCGACCCGATCATCGGCAACAGTCACCACTTCGATGGGGCGGGCCTCTACGGCACCGCGAACTTTCGTGCCGGCATGAAGCAGCTGGCGAAACTGGGCCTGTCGCTGGATGCCTGGGTCTTCCATCCGCAATTGGCCGAGGTGGTCGACCTCGCGCATGCGTTCCCGACGGCCAACATCGTCATGTGTCACATGGGCGGGCCGCTGGGCTACGGCGCCTACGGCGGCAGGAAGGACGAGGTGTTCGCGGTCTGGAAAGCGAGCATGAAAGATCTGGCCGCCTGCCCCAACGTGTCGGTGAAGCTGGGCGGCGTGATGATGCGGCTGGCCGCCTTCGATTACATGCAGGCGCCGGCGCCGCCGTCGTCGGTGGAACTCGCAGGCTACTGGGGGCCTTACGTCAAAACCTGCCTGGAACTGTTCGGCGCCGATCGCTGCATGGTCGAGAGCAACTACCCCGTCGACAAGATGGGCATCGGCCCCGCCGCCCTCTGGAACGCCTTCAAGCGCATGACGACAGGCGCGTCGGCCGACGAGAAGAGGGCGATCTTCAGCGGCACGGCCAATCGCGTCTATCGCCTCGGTCTCTAGGCGGCCTTCTTCACCAGCTGCTCGATCTCGAGCAGGCGCGGGTCGACCTTCTCGGGTCGCTGGCTGCCCAGCATCATCACCAGCCGGTCGACGCCCAGATCGGCATAGGCCTTCAGCGAATCGGCCGAGGCGCCCATCGGTGGCGTGATGATGATCTCGAATTTCCTGTCGCGCTTGCGACCGGCCTTGGCGAAGGCTTCGTCGAGCTTGGCCAGCATGCCCTTGGTGCGCTCCGGATCGAGGTTGAAACCGTACCAGCCGGCACCGAAGCGCACGGCGCGGCGGAAGGCGGCATCGGCATAGCCGCCGACGATGATCGGCACATGCGGCTTCTGGATCGGCTTGGGATCGAGCCGCATGGTCTCGAACTTCACCCACTTGCCGGCGAAATCGACCACCGGCTCGGTCCACAGGCGCCGCATCACTTCCAGGAACTCGTCGCAGCGCGCGCCGCGATCCTCCCAGCGGTAGCCGCAGGCCTCGACCTCCTCCTTGTTCCAGCCGACGCCGATGCCGAAATCGATGCGGCCGTCGGTCAGCCAGTCGAGTGTGCACATCTCCTTGGCGGTGTAGATGGGGTTGCGTTGCGGCACCAGGGCGACGCCGGTGCCGAGCCGCATCTTCGTCGTGGCGGCGGCCAGGAATCCGAAGGTGGCGGTGACATCCAGCATGCCGCCGCCCTCGGGCACGGGAATGCGGCCGTCCTTCGAGCCGGGATAGCCGTAGGTGTTCCTGTCGAACAGCGCCACATGCTCGCCCATCCAGATCGATTCGATTCCCATGCCTTCGGCGCGGCGGCCGAAGTCGCGGATCATCTGCGGCGTCGCCTGGGGCGACATGAAGGTGGCGAAGACTCCGATTTTCATGGGGCGGCTCCTGTCTCGAACGGGCGACACCAGTATGCGTCTACTTGGAGGCGCCAGGCCACTCCGTCCGTTACCGCCTGGCGGTGGGCCAGACGCGCTGGATCATGGCGAACAGGAACGCCGTCGTGAGGCCGAACAACAGCATGCCGTTCAGCGCCTCGAGCGCGCCCATCATCTGCCACCTGGCCGCGAGGCGGATGTCGTCATGACCGTAGGTAGTGAGCGCCCCCAGCGAAAAGAGCATGGCCGATTTGTTGTCGGCGATGGCGCCGGTGATGCGGTAGGCCGCCGCCCAGACGGCGGACTCGACGATGTGCAGGCCGGTCACGAAGATCACGGCGACGCCCACGACCAGGGCGAAGGCGGGCACGAAGTGACGGTGCGACTTGAAGCCGTGCAGCGCGTTTTCGACCTTCTGCGTGAACAGCGCGAGGCAGAAGACGTGGATGACGACATTGAGCGCGATCAACGGCACGCCCCACGCCCAGTCGGCGCCCCACTCCATGTAGTCGAAGGGGTTCACGTCTCGCCCTAGGTGCGGACCAGGGGCTTGTACTTGATGCGGTGCGGCTGGTCGGCGTCGGTGCCGAGCCGGCGGTGCTTGTCGGCCTCGTAGTCCTGATAGTTGCCCTCGAACCACTCGACGTGGCTGTCGCCCTCGAAGGCCAGCATGTGGGTGGCGATGCGGTCGAGGAACCAGCGATCGTGGCTCACCACCACGGCGCAGCCGGCGTACTCGACCAGTGCCTCTTCGAGCGCGCGCAGCGTGTCGACGTCGAGGTCGTTGGTCGGCTCGTCGAGCAGCAGGACGTTGGCGCCTGACTTGAGCATCTTGGCGAGGTTGACGCGGTTGCGTTCTCCGCCCGAGAGCTGGCCTACCTTCTTCTGCTGGTCGCCGCCCTTGAAGTTGAACGAGCCGCAGTAGGCGCGGCTGGAGATCTCGCGCTTGCCGAGCTTGATGATGTCGAGGCCGCCGGAGAGCTCCTCCCACACCGTCTTGTTGGGATCGAGCGTCTCGCGGCTCTGGTCGACGTAGCCCAGTTTGACCGTCGGGCCGACCGTGAAGGTGCCGCTGTCGGGCTTGTCGGTTTCGGTAATCATCTTGAACAGCGTGGTCTTGCCGGCGCCGTTGGGGCCGATCACGCCCACGATGCCGCCCGGCGGCAGCTTGAAGGAGAGGTCGTCGATCAGCAGGCGGTCGCCGAAGCCCTTGGAGATCTTCTCGGCGGTGATGACATGGTCGCCCAACCGCGGCCCGGCCGGGATGACGATCTGCGCCCGATCAAGCGTCTCCTGCTTGTCCTCTTCGACCATCTGCTCGTAAGCTGCGATTCGCGCCTTGCTCTTGGTGCGGCGCGCCTGGGCGCTCTGGCCCATCCACTCGAGCTCGCGCTGCATGGTGCGCCGCCGCGCATCGGCGGTCTTCTCCTCGAGTTCGAGCCGCTTGTCCTTCTGCTTCAGCCACGAGGAGTAGTTGCCCTCCCACGGGATGCCGGCGCCGCGGTCGAGTTCGAGGATCCAGCCGGCGACATTGTCGAGGAAGTAGCGATCGTGGGTGACGGCCACGACGGTGCCGGGGAACTCGGCCAGGTGGCGTTCCAGCCAGGCCACCGACTCGGCGTCGAGATGGTTGGTGGGCTCGTCGAGCAGCAGCATGTCGGGCTTGGAGAGCAGCAGCCGGCAGAGCGCCACGCGGCGGCGCTCGCCGCCCGACAGCACGTCGACCTTGGAGTCCGATGGCGGGCAACGCAGCGCATCCATGGCGATCTCGACCGTGCGGCCAAGGTCCCAGCCGTTGCCGGCGTCGATCTTTTCCTGCAGTTCGGCCTGCTCGGCGATCAATTTGTCCATGTCGGCGTCGGGGTCGGAGAAGGCGTTGGAGACCTCCTCGAAGCGGGCCAGCATTTGGGCCATCTCGCCGGCGCCGTCCATGACGTTGCCCAGCACGTCCTTGGTCTCGTCGAGCTTGGGCTCCTGCTCGAGGAAGCCCACCCGGACACCCTCGGCCGCCCAGGCCTCGCCGGTGAAGCTGTCGTCCTGCCCCGCCATGATCTTGAGCAGGCTCGACTTGCCCGAGCCGTTGAGGCCCAGCACGCCGATCTTGGCGCCGGGCAGGAAGGACAGCCAGATGTCCTTCAGGACCTGCTTGCCGCCGGGGAAGGTCTTGTTCAGACCCTTCATTACGTAGATGTACTGGTAGGAAGCCATGGCGAGCTTGTAGCGACCCCGTCGAACGGGTTCAATGACGTCCAAGAAAGCGCACACGGGGAGAAACGCGCACGCATGCTGGCGGAACCGACCGTCCTCGCCCTGTCGCTGGGCTACCTCGGCCTGCTCTTCGCCGTGGCCTATGTCGGCGACCGCTACGCCCGCGACTGGTCGGCCAGTTCGGTGGCGCCGGCCGTCTACGGCCTGTCGCTGGCCATCTACTGCACCTCCTGGACCTTCTATGGCGCGGTCGGCCGTGCCGCCACCAGCGGCATCGACTTCATCTTCATCTACACCGGCCCGGTCATCGTGGTGGTCCTGGGCTATCCGATGCTCGCCAAGATGGTGCGCGTGGCCAAGCGCCACAACGTGACCTCGATCGCCGATTTCCTCGCCTCGCGCTACGGCAAGAGCCGCGCCGTCGGTGTCAGCGCCACGCTGTTCGCCACCGTGGGCGTGCTTCCCTATATCGCCCTGCAGCTCCAGGCGGTGTCGTCGTCCTTCGGCACCATTGCCGAGCCGATCCCGGGGGTCGCCGGCGGCGTCGTGCACACCGATACGTCGTTGATCGTCGCGGCGTTGATGGCGGTGTTCACCATCCTGTTCGGCGTGCGCAACGTCTCCGCCTCGGAACAGCACCGCGGCATGATGCTGGCCATCGCCTTCGAATCGGTGGTCAAGCTGCTGGCGCTGCTGACGGTCGGGCCGTTCGTCCTGTGGGTGCTGTTCGACGGACCGTCCGACCTGCTGGCGCGGCTCGAGCAGGCCCCCGCCATCGCCGAGCGCCTCACCCACGACGGCACGCCGCTCAGCTGGATCGTGATGACGTTGCTCTCGGCGATGGCCTTTCTCTGCCTGCCGCGGCAATTCCATGTTGCCGTGGTCGAGCACGGCCATCCGGCCAGCCTCAAGACGGCGCGCTGGCTGTTTCCGGTCTATCTCGTGCTGATCAATCTCTTCGTCGTGCCGATCGCGGCCGCCGGCCTGCTGCTGCTGGGGCCGCAGGTCAGCCCCGATCTCTATGTGCTGCAGTTGCCGCTGGCTAATGGCGAGGGTTGGCTGTCGGCCTTCGTCTTCATCGGCGGCCTGTCGGCGGCAACGTCCATGGTGATCGTGGCCTGCATGGCCTTGTCGGGCATGATCGGCAACGAACTGGTCATGCCCTATCTGCTCAGACGCCCAAATCTGGGAGGGGCAGGTGTTGCGCGCGAGATGGGGCCGCTGGTGGTGTTCGTGCGCCGCGCCGCTGTCGTTCTCATTCTCATGGCGGGCTATGCCTACGAGCGCATGATCTCGGGCTACCTGCCGCTCGCCTCGATCGGCCTGATCTCGTTCTGCGCTGTCGCCAACCTCGCCCCGGGCCTGGTGCTCGGCCTCTATTGGCGCGGTGCCCATCGCTACGGCGTCGTGGCGGGGCTGGCTGGCGGCTTCGTCGTCTGGCTGTACGCGCTCCTGCTGCCGACCCTGCATCAGAAGACGGGACTCGCGCAGGTGGCGCCGCTGAAGCCCTACCTGCCGGCGCCGCTGTCCGATCTCGATGCCGTGGGCCAGGGCTTCGTCGTCTGCATCCTGGTCAATGCGGCCCTGCTGATCGGCGTCTCGCTGCTGGCGCGGCCGATCGCCCGCGACCGCGAGCAGGCCAGCTCCTTCGTGCTGGGCGCCGAGCCCGAACAACCTGTGCAGCAGGCGCCGGCCGATACCGCGCGCATAGAAGAGCTGCGCGAACTGCTGACGCGCTTCGTGGGCTCCGAGCGTGCGCTCCGGGCGCTCTCCGGCGAACGGCTGTCGATCGAGGTGGCGTTGGCGCGCGCCGAGCGCATGCTGTCGGGAACGCTCGGGTCGGCCTCGGCCCGCATCATCATCGCCGCCTTCGGACGTCGCGGCCGGTTGCTGCCGCGCAGTGCGCGCGCGCTGATCGACGAGGCCTCGGAGGCGATCCGCTACAACTACGAGATCCTGCGCAACACGCTCGACCACGTCGGCATGGGCATTGCCGCCTTCGACCGCGAGGGTCGCCTGGAAATCTTCAACGACCGCTTCACGACCCTGCTGTCGCTCGACGACGATGCGGTCGCGGTCGGCGCCGCGCCGCAGCAGTTCGGCGCCGCCGCCGACGTCGTGGCCCTGCTGCGCCGGCCGGAAACGCCGCAGACGCACGAGATCGCCACCCGCGAGGGCCGGGTCATCGAACTCCGGCTCGATCCGCTGCCGGGCGACGGTTTCGTCGCCACCTGCAATGACGTGACGGCGCGCGTCCATACCGCCCAGGCATTGCGCGAAAGCGACCATCAGTTGCGGCAATCGACGGAGACGCTGGAACAGCGCGTGATCGAGCGCACCGCCGAACTGGAAGCAAGCCGCGCCGAGGCCGAGGCCGCCAACCTCGGCAAGACGCGGTTCATCGCCGCCGCCAGCCATGACTTGCTGCAGCCGCTGCATGCCGCGCGCCTGTTCACGGCGGCGATGATCGACCGCGACCCCGGCAACGATCTCGGCGGCAAGATCGACACCAGCCTCGGCGCCGTCGAGTCGCTGCTCGACGCGTTGCTCGACATCTCCAAGCTCGATGCCGGCGCCTTCAAGCCGGAGAAGCGGCCATTCGCCCTGCAGCCGCTGTTCGAATCTCTGGCCACCGCCTTCGCGCCGGTCGCAGCCCGCCGCGGCGTCGAACTGGTCGTGGCGCCGACGCGCGCCTTCGTGTCGACCGACCCCGCCTTCCTGCGCCGCATCCTGCAGAATCTGTTGTCCAATGCACTGCGCTACGGCCGGGTCGAAGGCCGGCCGGCGCGCGTGCTGCTGGGCTGCCGCCGGGTGCGCCATGAAGGCGGGGCTGAGGAGTTGCGCATCGAGGTCAAGGACAATGGGCCCGGTATCGCCCCCGACAAGCAGATCGTCATCTTCGATGAATTCGTTCGGCTGCAGCCCGAGGACGAGGCGCCGCGCGAGGAGCGGGGCCTCGGCCTCGGCCTCGCCATCGTCGATCGCATCGCGCGCATGCTCGACCTGCCGGTCGGTCTCGCCTCGGCGCCGGGCCGCGGCTCGACCTTCTCGGTGATCGTGCCGCGCGTGCCTGCCGTGGTGGCCGCCCCCATCGCGGCGCCGGCGCCGCAGCCTACGCTCTCGATCGTGGCCGAGAGCTTCGTGCTCTGCATCGACAACGAGGCCCGCGTGCGCGAAGCGATGGCGACGCTGCTCAGCGGCTGGGGTTGCCGCGTGGCGATCGCGGCCACCCACGCCGAGGCTCTGGAGCAGGTGGCGCGCGCCGGCCGGCTGCCCGATCTCGTACTGGCCGATCTGCATCTCGACGAGGGGCCGGACGGGCTGGAAGTCGTCGATGCGCTCCGCCGGGCCTGGGGCCGTGCCGTGCCGGCGGCTCTTGTCACCGCCGATCGCGATCCGACGCTGCGCTTCCGGACGCGGGCGCGAAACGTCGAATTGCTGCACAAGCCAGTGAAGCCGGCGTCGCTGCGCGCGCTGCTGCGCATGCGCGCCTCGGGCACTGGTATGGGCGGGGGCAGACTTACGGCCTGACCGGCTCGGCGGCGGGAATCGCGAGGCCGCGCGCCTCGATCACGGCCTGGGTGCGCGAGCGGACGCCGAGCTTGCGCAGGATCACCGTCACATGCGCCTTCACGGTGGCCTCGCCGACACTGAGCTTGTGGGCGATCTGCTTGTTCTGGTCGCCCTGGACCATGAGGGCGAGCACGCGCCACTGCTGCGGCGTGAGTTGCGCCGCGCGCTGGGTGAAGGAGTCGACGGGGCCTGCCTCTGGCGGCGCGAAGATCTCGCCCCGCAGGACGGCGCCTACGATCCGCGCGATCTCGTCAAGAGACGCCGATTTGTCGATGTAGGCCGAGGCCCCGAACTCGTAGGCGCGCTGCACCACGGCCGCCTCGCGGGCGGCCGACACGACGATGACCGGAACCGTGGGATGGCTGGAGCGGATGAGAGCCAGGCCGGTGAGGCCGTCCATGCCGGGCATGTCGAGGTCGAGCAGGACGGCGTCGGTTTCGGGCTCGTGCTCCAATGCCAATAGCGCCTGATCCAGCGTGCCGGCGGATGCTATCGTGGCATCGGCAAAGCTCTGACGCAGCGCCGTGGCCAGCGCATCGCGCACCATCGGGTGGTCGTCAGCGACCAGGAAACGTTCGGCACTTGCCATTCCCAAAGCTTGACCGCGCCAGCCCGGCGGGGTCAAGGCAGATGCCGCCGATCGTCATGTCGCGTGGCTGGAGAGGTCCTCTACCAGGGCAGCCGTGTCGAGCCGCCGCGGCAATCGATCATTGAACGAGATCAGGCCGAAGGTCATGGCGGCGCCGAGAACGGCGCGCTCTTCCTGCAGGTTCTTGGAGTGAACCGGAGCCTTGCTGTGGATCATGGCGCCGGTCTTGTAGCCCATCGCCTTGAGGTCGAGCGGTCGCCCGTCGGGAATGCCGCCGAAGCGGGCGAGGAGGGCGGCAAGACAGTCGCCCCAACCGTCGGGACGATGCACGGGATTGGGGTATTCGCCCAGGATGTTGGCGTAGACCTTTATCAATGGCGGATCGAGGCTTTGGCCGGCGGCGAGATGGGCACGCACCATGAAGACCATGTCGGCTGCGATGGCGGCGAAGGACTCCCAGCGACAGATGGCAAAGACTTCGTTGAAACCTTTTTCACCCAGTATGTGCTGCCCGTGCCAGGCCAGCGTATTGCGCGAGAACTCGTAGGTTGCACGCTGGGCGAGGTAGGAGGCTTCGCCGCTCACGAAGCGGCGGAGCGCCGGTTGCGTGGCGATGCGGCCGGGGAAGAACCGATCCTTGAGTTGCTGCAACATACGACCTGCCTACCACCCGCATTTATCCAGCCCATTAGACTAAAGTCTAAGCCCCTTCACGTTGTGTGCATACAACCGCTCGTGTAGTGAAATGTGGCAGTAAAGCGACCAAGCGCCCGAGAAGCGCTGGCGATGGGGAAACGCAAGGCCGGAGTTCAGCGGCGTTCATACATCGCACCAGCGACTCGAGCGTTCCCAACAAGGTCGATTGGAGGGAGCGGATAATGGTTGAAAAACGACTGACGGGCGAGCAACAGGCCGCCTACTGGCACAAGACGCGGAATCTCATGTGGGTGATTCTCGCCGCATGGTTCTTCTTCAGCTTCGTGGTTCACCTCTTCGCGCCGCAGCTGAACACCATTCGAATTCTGGGCTTCCCGCTGGGCTACTACATGGCAGCCCAAGGCTCGCTGATCGCCTTCGTCCTGATGTGCGTGTGGAACGCCAAGTCGCAGGACAAGATCGACAACGAATTCGGCGTCCAGGACGAATAAAGGGCTAGGGGAGAACAACCATGGCTGCAATGCAAGGCGGGTTTCTCGCCAACCTCGGCAAGGTTTACGGTATCTACACCGGCACCTTCGTCGGCTTCACTATCTTCATCGGCATCCTCGAGGTTCTCGGGGTGCCCAACAGGATCCTGGGCTATCTGTTCATCTTCCTGACGCTCGGCGTCTACGCGCTGATCGGCTGGCTGGCCCGAACCTCGGAGGTCAGCGAATACTACGTCGCCGGTCGCTCGGTGCCTGCCTTCTACAACGGCATGGCCACCGGCGCCGACTGGATGAGCGCCGCGTCGTTCATCGGCATGGCGGGCTCGCTCTATTTCGGCGGCTACGGCGGCCTCGCCTTCGTGTTGGGCTGGACCGGCGGCTACGTGCTGGTCTCGATCCTGATGGCGCCGTACCTGCGCAAGTTCGGCCAATTCACCGTGCCGGACTTCTTCAGCGCCCGTTACGGCGGCAATCTTGCCCGCGGCCTGGCCGTGATCGTGCTGATCACCGCCTCGTTCACCTACGTCGTGGCCCAGATCGTGGGCGTGGGCATCATCACCGCCCGCTTCCTCGACATCGGCTTCGAGATCGCCTGCTTCGTCGGCCTGATCGGCATCCTGATGTGCTCGATGCTGGGCGGCATGAAGGCGGTCACCTGGACCCAGGTGGCGCAGTACATCATCCTGATCATCGCCTACCTGATCCCTGTCACCGTGCTGTCGGCCAAGGTCACCGGCATCCCGATCCCGCAGATCATGTACGGTCAGGCGCTCGAGAAGATCGCGGTGTTCGAGAAGACCCTGAACGTCCTGCAGCCGCACACCGCGGCCTTCGTCGATGCCCAGGGCAAGTACAGCCCGGTGGCGATGTGGAACTTCTTCGCGCTGATCCTCTGCCTGATGGTCGGCACGGCATCGCTGCCGCACATCCTGATGCGCTACTTCACCACGCCGTCCGTCAAACAGGCGCGCGACTCGGTGGCGTGGTCGCTGTTCTTCATCTTCCTGCTCTATTTCACGGCGCCGGCCTATGCGGCGTTCGCGAAGCTGGAAGTTTACCAATCGGTGATCGGCCAGCCGATCGCCCAGCTCCCGGCGTGGGTCTCCTCGTGGGGCAGCATCGGCCTGGTCGGCGCCTGCGATGCCGCCAACGCCGCGCAGGTCTTCAAGCTCTGCGCCGGTGTAAAGGGCAACGCCGACGGCATCCTGCAACTCTCCGAGTTCCGCCTGCACACCGACGCGGTCGTGCTGGCGACGCCGGAGATCGCCGGGCTGCCGTACGTCATCTCGGGCCTGGTCGCGGCCGGCGGTCTTGCCGCCGCGCTCTCGACCGCGGACGGGTTGCTGCTGGCGATCGCCAACGCCCTCAGCCACGACATCTACTACAAGATGATCGACCCCAACGCCGACACCAAGCGCCGCCTGATCATCAGCCGCGTGCTCCTGGCGCTGGTGGCGATGGTGGCGGCCTACGTGGCCGGCACCCTGGGCGCGGACATCCTGTTCCTGGTGTCGTGGGCCTTCTCCATGGCGGCCGCCGGCCTGTTCGCAGGGTTGGTGCTCGGCATCTGGTGGAAACGTGCCGGCGATGCCGCGGGCGTCGCGGGCATCATCGCCGGCTTCGGCCTCTGCATGTTCTTCCTGGTCGGGACCGAGTTCTACGGCCCCTGGGTCAAGGCGACCTTCGCCTGGATGGGCGACATCAACATCGTGAAGATTCGCGGGCGCGAAGTGGCCTACATCTGGGGCATCAACAACATCTCCGTCGGCATCTTCGGCATCCCGACGGCGTTCCTCGCAATGTTGATCGTGGGCTGGTTCTCCAAGCCGGCATCGGCCGAGATGCAGGACTTCATCGACTCGATCCGCATCCCCTCGGGGTCGGTGCGCAACGCCGAAGCGGCGCATTGATTGCCGCCAGCACGTGATCTAGGGAAGGGCGGGGTGCAGACCCCGCCCTTCCTGTTTTGGGATCGATGAGCCAGCCGGACTTCTTCTGGGGCTACCTGCCCTTCTGGATTGTGAACTACGGCCTGTCGCTGGTCGCCTGGGCCTGCGTGGGACGCTGGGCGCTGTCGTTCTTCATGCCGGCGGTGCAGCCCCGGAACTACATCTGGCGGTCCTTCGTCTGGCTCACGGAGTGGGCCGTCGTGGCGGCGCGTTTCATCTCGCCGAGTTCCATAGGTCCGCGCTGGATGCCGCTGGTGGCCTCGTTCTGGGTCTTCTGGCTGCGGCTGGGCATCTACTTGGCGATGGCCGGCGTCGGCATGACCCCACGGCTGGCGGGCGGGGCCTGAAATGGTCAAGCATCAGGTCTTCGCCCTGGTCCTGGGCCTCGCCGTCTTCAACGGCATCTTCTCGCCGCTCGTCCAGCTGGTGGCCGCCTACAGCTTCATGTGGGCCCCGCCCTGGCTGCCGGCGGACCCGTCCATCACTTTCTACCTGTCGAGCCTCATTCTCTCCACGACCACCCTCCTGCTGGCGGGCATCCCCGTCGCCGTGCTCGAGCACCTCCTGCCGGCGTCGCGCGAGGCGCCGGGGCCGAACTGGATCTGGGCGCTGGCGTGCCTGGTCCTGTGCCTCCCGGCCTTCATTCGGCTCTTGCTGATGTCCGGCGTGGCGCAATAGCCTCTCCCGAGGAGGCGCGGTGGATCGCATCGAATATATTGCGGACGGCCTGGTCCGCCGCGGCTGTGGCTTCATGCTGCTCGCGGTGCTGACCGTGATGTGGGGCCTGTCCTACGATCTGCTGCTCTGCCTGAAGACTGGCGCCATCCTGATGACCCTGCATTGCGCCACGCTTGGGATTTTTGCCTACAACGCGCCCAGGCGGAACCACAAGTCGACGGAACTGTGGACGCAGCTCAATCGCGGCGCCGATCTGCCGGCCAACTACCCGCCGGCGCAGCTTCTAGAAGTGCTGCGCAAGACCTACCTGCGCTATGCCGAACTCTCGGGAACGATGGCGCTCGGCCTCGCGGTCGGCGCAGGGATCGTCTGGATCGTGCGTTAGGCCCTCTGTCTTTGGTCGTGCATCCTGTCATCGGAAGAACATCAAGGTCAGAAGCACGAATAGCGGAATCAGGATCGCACACGACCAGGCCATGTATCCGAAGAAGCTGGGCATCCGGATGCCGGATTCCTCGACCACCGCCTTGACCATGAAGTTGGGTGCGTTGCCGATATAGGTATTGGCGCCCATGAACACCGCGCCGCAGGAGATCGCCGCCAGCGTGCTGGCGAGCGCACCCATCAGGACATTGGCATCGCCGCCCGCGAGATTGAAGAACACCAGGTAGGTCGGTGCATTGTCGAGGAAGCTCGACAGGATGCCGGTGAGCCAGAAGTACCAGATGTCGTTCGGCTGGCCGTCCGGATTGGTGACCAGCGCCACCAGCGGCGCCAGCGCACCGTCCTTGCCGACCTTCAGGATGGCGATCGCCGGAGCGATGGTGATGAAGATCCCGGCAAACAGCTTGGCCACCTCGGCCATCGGCCCCCAGCTGAAGGAATTCTCGGACCGTAGCTTGGGTGACGTCAGCTTCAGCGACAGCGCACAGATCGCCACCAGGCAGACATCGCGAAGCACGTGCTGCAGCTCGAGCGTGACGTGGAAGACCGTGAAGTGCACGCCGGGATTCCAGGTGCCGCTTGCCAGCACCACGCCGACGATGACGGCGAGCAGGATGATATTGACGCCGCCCTCGATGCGAATCGGCGTTTCCGGCGTGGGATCGCGCTTGAGACGGCCTTCCTTGCGGTACCAGTAGCTGTCGAGGGCGTAGAAGAGGACGAGCAGCACGATGGCGCAGACCAGCATCTCGCTGAACAGGTTCGTGGTGGTCCAGAAGAAGCTGACGCCCTTCAGGAAGCCCAGGAACAGCGGCGGATCGCCGAGCGGCGTCAGCGCGCCACCGATGTTCGACACCAGGAAGATGAAAAAGACGAAGACGTGGATCTTGTGCTTCCGGTCGTCGTTGGCCCGTATCACGGTGCGAATCAGCAGCATCGACGCGCCGGTGGTGCCCATCCAGCCGGCCAGAACCGTGCCGATGGCGAGCAGCGCCGTGTTCATCGACGGCGACCCGTGCATGTTGCCCTTGATGTGGATGCCGCCGGTGACGGTGAACAGCGCCAGCAGCAGCACGATGAAGGGGATGTAGTCGAGCAGCATCAGATGCAGGATCTCGTAGAGCGCCGTCGAGACGCCGAACATCACGGCGAACGGCACGATGACCAGCAGCGCCCATCCGGCGGAGACCTTGCCGAAGTGGTGATGCCAGAAGGATGCGGCCGCCAACGGCATGATGGCGATGGAGAGCAGGATGCCGACGAACGGCACGATCCACAGGAGACTGAGGTGGCGCCCATCGATCGCCGGCCCGCCGGGAACGGCGGCCAGGGCGGGCCCAAAGGTAGCGGACACTGCAAGGAAGACGACGCCGAGAATAGCCAAAACTGCCCGATGTCTCATGTCCTCTCCCCGGTGCGTGCGACATCATTGATAGCAGTGCCGGCAGCCCGGCGAAATCCGCGATGCAGGCTTGCGGTCGAAGAGTGTTGGTAGCAAGTTAAATTGTCCCGTCTATGTAGCGAGGGAAGTGTCCGCTCGGTCACTTGCCCGGAGCGGCCTTTTTCGTGGTTTCACGACGATCGAATTTTCGGACAGGTCCGCGATTCGGGCCTGAGTCGAAAAGAATCGCCTGGTCAAAGCGGGCTGGCGATTTGTGAATTTCCGGACAGACAGATTCCAGACAGATGGTGTCCGGAAAATCGACGTCTCAGGCGTCCATGATCCAGGCCGCGCCGGACGCGGCCGCGACGTCCTGGACCTTGGCCAGCAGGCCCGGGCCGACGGGGATGCCGTCTTGCCGGCGCCGGGCCGCGGTGCGGCGCTCGGGGTCGCCGGCGACGAGGACGGGCCGGGCAGGGTCGGCAGGCTTGGTTGCCCGCAGCGTCTGGCAGAAGGCCGCGACATCGGCTCGGAAATCGGCGGCATCGCGGAACAGGCCGGGGTCGAGGGCCAGGAGGAAATGGCCGATGTCCATGGTGCCGGGCTTCTTCGTGTGCAGCGGGTCGGTCACCATGGTGGCGCCGGCAAGAGCCGAGGAGAGGATGTTGACCATGCCGGAGAGCCCATAGCCCTTGTGGCTGCTGCCCTCCGGGGTGCCGCCGAGCGGCGTCATGAAGCCGCCCTTGCTGACCTCGCGCGGGTCGGTGCTGGGCGCGCCGTCGGCGGTGACGAGCCAGCCCAGCGGCGCCGGCAGATTCTCGTTGGCCTTGTTGCGGATTTTTCCGGCGGCAACTGTCGTGGTCGCCATGTCGAGCAGAAAGGGCTCGCCGGGCAGGCCGGGCGCCGCGAAGGCGATGGGATCGGTGCCGAGGCGGGCCTGGGCGCCGAAGGTCGGCGAGACCTGGATGCCGCTGGCCGAGGTGGTGACCATGCCGATGAGGCCCGCTTCGACCGCCATCAGCGCGTAGAAGCCGCAGGCGCCGAAATGCGCGGAATTGCGCACGACCGCCACGCCGATGCCGACGGTCCTGGCCTTGTCGATGGCGAGTTCCATGGCACGCCGCGCGTTGGCGTGGCCAAGACCGCCGCCGCCATCGACGAGCGCGGATACAGGGGTCTCACGCGACACGGTGGGCTGCGCGCGCATGTCGATCTTTCCGCCGCGCCGGCGTTCGTCGTAGGTCGGGATCATCGAGATCCCATGCGTGTCGATGCCGTGCAGGTCGGCCCAGCTCATGATCTCGGCCGTGCTGACGGCGGTCGCTTCGGGCATGCCCCAGGCCTGCAGGATCAATTCGAGCTGCTTGCGATGCGTTGCGTAGGATGCGGGCATGTGGACCTTCCGGGGTTTGGCTAGTTGATCGCGCCGTCTTTTCGCAGGGCTTCGATTTGCGCCAAGCCCAGCCCGGCTTGTCGAAGGATTTCGTCCGTATGCTCGCCGAGGAGCGGGGCTCGCCTTTCGGCGGAACGGCCGCTGCCTTCCGCGCCCTCGATGCTGACCGGCCCGACCATCGCCTTGTAGGAGCCGACTTTGGGATGGGCGTGCGTGACGACCAGTTCCTGCGCCTCGACCTGGGGGTGGTCGAACATGTCCTCGAGGTCCCGCACGACCGCACAGGGCACGCGCTCGCCGAACAGCGCTTCCCATTCGGTGGCGGTCCGGGTGACGAGCGCGGCACGGAGCTGGGGAACGAGTGCGTCCTCGTGCTGCTTTCGCTTCTTCATGTCGTCGTATCGGGCATCGCCAACAAGGTGGCTGAGACCAGTGAGCTCGCAGAGCGCCTTCCAGAAGGGCGGGCTCTGCGCCTGGAGGTAGATGTAGCTGTCCTTCGCCGGGTGAATGCCCGATATCCGCCCCGGTTTCAGGTCCCGTTCGACATCGCGGCCTTCGCCCTCGGCCCAGACCAGCCGGCCCGCCTGCATCGCGAGCGCAGACCGGAGGAGGGAGGTCTCGACGAACTGGGCCTGGCCGGTGCGCTCCCGGTCGAACAGGGCCGCGCTGATGGCCATGGCCGCCATGGACGCCGCGTAATAGTCGATGATGGAGCCCCAGACGATGCTCGGTGTGCCATTGTCCGCGCCCTGGGCGGAAGCGATTCCCGTCATGCACTGAAGGACCTGGTCGAAGCCGGGTCGCCCGGCACTGGGCCCGGTCAGGCCATAGCCGCTCAGCGAGCAATAGACGATGCGGGGCTGGAGCTGCTTGACCAGCTCGAAGCCCAGCGACAGCTTCTCGGCGACGCCCGGCCTGAAATTGTGGATCACGACGTCCGCCGTTTTCAGCAGCTCGTGACAGGCGCGAACGCCTTCGGGATGCTTGAGATCGAGGACGATGCCGCGCTTGTTCCGGTTGATGCCGAGATGGTAGCGGCTTTCGCTATTCTCCAGGGTGCTGGGGTAGTGGCGCAGCATGTCGCCGCCCGGCACCTCGACCTTCACGACATCGGCGCCCATGTCGGCCAGGAGCGTGGCGCCGTAGGGGCCGGCGACGTAGCTCGAAAAATCGAGCACCCGAACGCCTGCCAGCGTGTGGAGAGGCATATCCTAGACTTCCTTCCTGATCCCGCCGAGCATCATGCGCGTTCCAATTTGCCCGCTAAAGGCGATCTGGGCGAGTGTCTGGTTCCGCCCGCGGCCACGTGTCAGGATCGACTCATGAGCTTGAAGAGACGCTCGCCCAAAGCCGGCGAACGCGTGCGGGTTGGACGGCACACGATCAGCGTGCCGGGCGTGCTGTCGATGACCGGCCCGGACCGGCTCCCACAGGCTAGCGTGGCCGGGGGCGGTTCTGAGCGACCGCCGGCAATCGACCGCAAGGCGGTCCAGCACCTCGACCGTGTGCGTGCCATCTTCCGTCCAGCGACCAGCGACAAGCTGGCGGCAGGCCTCGAACGCTTCATCGGTGAGGAGGGCTTCTTTCGACACCTGGGCGAAGCTGATGTGGCATCGCGCGGGACGCAGGCAATGATGCAGTGCCCGCCGCATTGGCCGAGCGGCATCACCTGGGTACCGATCGCCGATCTGGAAATCCTGGAGATACTGGACGATCAGGACATTCGGGCGGGCTGACGTCGAGTGGGCCCGTGTCCCTGGGCAAGCGCTCAGGAAATCTGTGCCATCGACAACAATCTGGCCTCTTCCGACAGAAGCGCGACGTAGGCTTTCAGCTTCGATTTCACGAAACGGGCGAGCGGGATCGTCAGCGTCAGGGATCCGATCGGCCGCTCCTCGGACAATCTGACAGGCACGGCGATGCCGACCGAATCGGGCAGCTTCTCTCCGCTGCTGAAGGCGAAGCCCTTTCGCCGGGTCGCCTCGATCAGGTCCACGAGGGCGCGGCTCGACGGGCGCTTGCCGGTGAGCGGCGAGGGCCGTGGTGTCGCGCACAGGCTCGCGCGGAGGGATGACGGCAGAAACGACAGGATGGCCAGCCCCGATGCGCCGCACTCGACCGGTGCGGGCTCGAACAGCGCGATGCGGTAGCGGAGGGAATGCGGGCTGTCGCTCTTCGCCGCGTAGGCGGCCATGTGCCGGCCCGGGTGATGGTCCGGCAGGTACTCGCAATACATCGAGGTCTCGCCGGTTCTAGCCGTGAGCCGTTCGAGCGCGGGCTGGCAGAGTGTCGCGAAGGATGTGTTCTGCGTGACCAGGCTGGCGACACGCAGGAACTGCAGGCCGAGCCTGTAGCGCCTCTGCGTGGCGTCGCGCTCGACGAACCCAGCACCGCGCAGCAAGTCGAGAAGGCGGTGCGATGTGCTCATGGGCAGGCCGAGTGCCCTGGCAACATCCGTCACCCCGATGGACCCGCCGGCCTCCGCCATGACCGTCAGCACCGCGAGCGTGCGCGCCACCGTTCCCCCGGTGTCGATTCCTGGCGTGTCTGTTCGTGTTGACAACGATCCGCAGCCCTTGCGATAGTTTCGGGATTAAATCCCGTTCAACGGAATATATAGAAGCATGCAAACGCCCCTGTCAACGAGGAGACGTTTCATGGGCGCGCTGCCCGCGGACAAGGTCGCGCAATGGAAGCACGACGGGTTCCTCTCGCCGTTCCCGATGCTCGACGACGGGGAACTCGCGGCATGCCGGCAGGGCCTGGCGCGCTACGAGGCGTGGCTCGGCGCGCCGGTGAACGCACATCCGGAGATGAAATGGCGGACGATGCCCTATCTCCTGATGCCGTGGGCCGCCCGGCTGGCGCGCGACCCGCGCATCCTCGACAAGATCGAGGATCTGCTGGGGCCGGACATCCTGATCTTCACCAGTACTTTTTTCATCAAGGAGCCGCACTCGGCGACCATCGCCGCGTGGCATCAGGACTCGACCTACTACGGGCTGGAACCCCGGGAGGAGGTCACGGTCTGGATCGCGCTCACCGAGGCCAGCGAAGCGGCCGGCTGCATGGACGCGCTGTCCTTTGGCGGCAAGCCACGGCAGCTCAGCCATGTGTCGCGGGTCGTGAAGGACAGCGTCAATCGTGCCGGCCAGGCAATCACCGAGCCACTCGATGAAAGCGCGCCGGTGGCGATGCCGCTCAAGCCCGGCTGGTTCTCGATGCATCACGGGCTGTGCCCGCACCGCTCCGGGCCCAATACCTCGTCGCACCGCCGAATCGGCCTGGGGTTGAACTACATCCCGGCCCACGCCCGGCCGGCCGGTTCGGTCCGGCAGGCAGCACTGCTCGTGCGCGGCACCGATCGCTACGGAAATTTCGAGCCGGCGGACTGGCCGAAGGAAGAGTTGGGCGACAGCGAAGTAAGAATGCACGAACGCGCCGTGAGCCTCTACCGAGACGGCTATCTCGAGGAAGAGGCGAAGCACGCGAAGCGCCCGGCGCAGCTCGCGCCGGCATGAAAGAAGCAATAGTCGATTGGGGAGGAAAAGAATCATGAAAATCGGGAAGTGGATCGCTGCCGGAGTCATGCTCCTGTGCGGCACCGTAACGGCGCAGGCGCAGGACTATCCGAGCCGTCCCGTAACCTTGGTGGTGCCGTTCGCCGCCGCCGGGCCGGGCGACATCATCGCCCGCCTTGTCGCGGACGCGATGCGGCGCAGCCTGGGGCAGGAGGTCCTCGTCGTGAACGTCGGCGGCGCCGGTGGAACGATCGGCACCACCCGTGTGGCCCAAGCCAAGCCTGACGGCTACACGATCCTGCTCGGCCATGTCGGCCAGGCGACCATGTCCAGCCTGTACAAGACCCTGCCGTACGATCCGGTGGAAAGCTTCGAGACAATCGGCCTGATCACCGATGTGCCGATGACAATCGTCGGCAAGGCCGATCTCGCGCCCAAGAACATGAAGGAACTCGTCACCTACGTCCGCGAGCGCCCCGACCAGATCAACTACGCGCATTCCGGCCTGGGCTCGGTGGCGCATCTCTGCGGCCTGATGTTCATGAGCTCGACCAAGACCAAGATGACCGTCATCCCCTACAAGGGCGGCGGCGAGGTCACCAAGGACCTGCTGGCGGGCCGGATCGACGTCTATTGCGAGCCGGCGACGGGCACGACCGCCAACATCCAGGCCGGCCGGATCAAGCCCTATGCCGTCACGACCAAGCGCCGGGTGACGACCATCCCCGATGTGCCGACGACCGCCGAGGCGGGCTTTCCCGACATCGGCATCACCACCTGGTACGGTCTCTACGCGCCCAAGGGCACGCCGGCCGCCGCCATCGACAAGCTCGCGGCCGCCCTGCAGGGCGCCCTCAAGGGCGACAATGTGAAGACCCGGTTCAGCCAGCTCAGCATGGAGCCGGTGTCGCAGGACCAGGCGACGCCCGCCGCCCTGGCCGCGAAGCTCAAATCGGAAGTGAACTACTGGTCGGCGCTTCTCAAGGAAGCCGGGGTCCAGCCAGAGTAGCCAAGTCGAGGCTGCTGGGTGGTTGGTAGGCCCGGCAGGATTCGAACCTGCGACATAACCGTTATGAGCGGCTCGTTCTAACCACTGAACTACGGGCCCCCACCGACCTCGATGGTTCCAGCGCGGCCCTTTTACCCTATTCGGTGGGC
>JBQTJT010000082.1:0-4576 GCA_052386855.1 Reyranella sp. | reverse complement strand
GGTGCACAACAGGCGCAGCTTTGCCCACCCCCAGATCGTGGTCTGCGTGCCCTCCGGCTCCACGGCCGTCGAGCGCCGCGCCATCCAGGAGTCGGCCGAGAGCGCCGGCGCCCGCAAGGTCTGGCTGATCGAGGAGCCGATGGCCGCCGCGATCGGCGCCGGCCTCCCCGTCACCGAGCCCACGGGCTCGATGGTGGTCGACATCGGCGGCGGCACGACGGAAGTGGCTGTGCTGTCGCTGGGTGGCATCGTCTATCCGCGCTCCGTGCGCGTGGGCGGTGACAAGATGGACGAGGCGATCATCGCCTACATTCGCCGCAACCATAACCTCCTGGTCGGCGAGAGCTCGGCCGAACGCATCAAGAAGGCCATCGCCTCGGCCTGCCCGCCGGAAGACGGCGAGGGCCGGACCATGGAGATCAAGGGCCGCGACCTGATGAACGGCGTCCCCAAGGAGCTGGTCATCACCGAGCGGCAGATCGCCGAGAGCCTGCAGGAGCCGGTGAGCGCCATCGTCGAGGCGGTCAAGGTGGCGCTGGAGAACACCGCGCCGGAACTGGCCGCCGACATCGTCGACAAGGGCATCGTGCTGACCGGCGGCGGCGCCATGTTGTCGAACATGGACACCGTGCTGCGCCAGGCCACCGGCCTGCCGGTTTCGGTGGCCGAGGACCCGCTGCTGTGCGTGGCGCTGGGGACCGGCCATGCCGTGGAAAACATCGGCCGACTGCGCGGCGTTCTGTCGTCGATGTACTAACAGGCCACACGCCCCGCCCACTTTGGGGTAGAATGGGCAGAATATGGCGATCCGGGACGACTTCGAGGTAGTCGCGAGCCAGGTGCGCACGGTCGTGCAGCGCTTTGCCCTCGGCTTGCTCGTGATCGCCTCGTTCGGCGCCATGCTGGTCGGCAAGGCCGACACCGTCCTGGTCGAGCATGCCCGCGTGCTGGCCCTCGACCTTGCCAGCCCCGTGCTGGAAGCCATCGCCCGGCCCGTCGCCGCCGCCAACCGGACCATCGCCGACCTCCAGGAGTTCGCGAGCCTGCGCGAGGAGAACGCCCGCCTGCGCGAGGAGAATGCCCGGCTGCTGGCCTGGCAGACCGCCGCCCGGCGGCTGGAGAACGAGAACGAACGCATGCGCGGCCTCGCCAATTTCCGCGAGGGGCCGGAGGCCTCCTTCATCACCGCCCGCATCGTGGGTGACAGCGTCAGTGCCTACGTGCGCGGTGCGCTACTCAATGTCGGGCGCAAGGCCGGCGTCGCGTCGGGCCAGGCGGTGGTGACCGGCGAGGGCCTGGCCGGCCGCATCGCCGAGGTCGGCGACAACAGCGCCCGTGTCCTCTTCGTGACCGACGTCAATTCGCGCCTGCCGGTGCTGATCGAGCGCACGCGCGAGCGCGCCATTCTGGCCGGTGACAATTCCCCGCAGCTTCGCCTCACGCTGCTGCAGAGCGTGGCGGGCGTCCAGCGCGGCGACCGCATCGTCACCTCTGGCCACGGCGGCAGTTTCCCGGTCGGCATTCCGATCGGCGAGGTGGTGGAGACCGGCGAGGGCAGTGTCCGCGTCCGGCCGTTCGCCGATTTCTCCCGGCTCGAGTTCGTGCGCGTCGTCGACTACGGCGTCACCGGCCTGGTGGGCGCTGGCCCTGTAGCGCCCGCAGCGCCGCCGGCCGGCGTCAGGATCCGCTGACGTGAGAGCCACACCATGAGGGCAGACGGCCTCCTCGCCATGCTCGACCGCTGGGGACGCTGGGCGCTGCCCGGCGCCGTCCTGCTGTTCTTCGTGCTGCTGACCCTGGCGCCGCTGCGCGCGCCCTATCTCTCCGGCGCACTGCCGCTCCTGCCGGCGCTGGTCGTCTTCCAGTTCAGCCTGGCCACGCCCGAGCGGCTGCCCGGGCCGCTCCTGCTGGCGATGGGCATCCTGCTCGACCTGCTGCTGGGCGGCCCCGGGGCGCCGGTCGGCGTCAGCGCGCTGGGCTTCGTGCTGATCCGGGCGGCCGTGGTCAACAACCGCCGCTACCTTGTGGGGGTACCGTTCCTGTTCCAGTGGTTCGGCTTCTGCATCCTGGCCCTGGGCTTCGTGGTCCTGATGTGGTTCTTCACCGCGCTCTGGACCTGGACGGCCATCGATCCCGTGCCGGCATTGATGCAATATGCCGTGGTGATCGTGCTCTATCCGCTCCTTGCCCCGTTGCTCGCCCGCGTGCGCGCCCGCGACCCGCTGAACGTGCCCGACGGATCGCGCGGCACGGCGCAGCCGGGGGAGACCACCTCGTGAAGCCCTTCCGCAAGGGCGACGGTGAACGCAGCGGCCTGTTCACCCGGCGCGCGCTGTTGTTGGCCGGCGTCCAGGGCGTGCTGCTGTCGGCGCTGGCCGGGCGGCTCTACCAGCTCCAGGTCCTCGACACCCAGCGCTTCGCCACGCTGGCCGAGGAAAACCGCATCAACCTCAGGCTGCTGCCGCCGTCGCGCGGCCTGATCTTCGACCGCACCGGCCAGGCGCTGGCCGTCAACCGCAACAATTTCCGCGCCATGGCGACGTCAGATCGCGGCCGCGGCGCCGATGTGCTGGTCGAGCGCCTGGACCAGATCCTGAACGTCGGCGAGACCGAGCGGAACCGGCTGCTGCGCGAGCTCAGGCGCAGCCGCAATGCCCAGCCGGTCGTGGTCCGCGAGAACCTCGGCTGGGAGGATGTGGCACGCCTCGAGTTCAATGCGCCCGACCTGCCCGGCGTGTTCATCGACCTCGGCCAGAGCCGCGACTATCCCGAGGGCGAGTTGATGAGCCACATCATCGGCTATACCGGCCGCGTCGCCGACGAGGATCTCGCCGGCCGCGACGACCCGGTGCTGCAGCTCGCCACCATGCGCTTCGGCAAGAAGGGCATGGAGCGCTCGCTCGAGGACGATCTGCGCGGCCGCGCCGGCGCCGTTCAGGTCGAGGTGAACGCTGTCGGCCGCGTCGTGCGCGAACTCGACCGCACCGAGGGCCAACCGGGTTCGAACGCACTGCTCACCATCGATCTCGACCTCCAGCGCTTCGCCGCCGAGAAGATGAAGGAGCACCAAAGCGGCTCGGTCGTGGTGCTCGACGTCATCACCGGCGACGTGCTCGTCATGGCGTCGACTCCGGGCTTCGACCCCAGCACCTTCGCCCGCGGCATCACCCAGAGCGAATGGCGTGACCTGCTGGATAATCCCGAGCGGCCGCTGCACAACAAGGCGATCGCCGGCGTCTATCCGCCGGGCTCGACCTACAAGATGGTGACGGCGCTGGCCGCCCTGGAATCGAAGGCAATCGACCCGTGGACGCGGCTGCCCTGCGTCGGCCACCTCGAGCTCGGCAACATCAAGTTCCACTGCTGGCTGAAGGGCGGCCACGGCTCGACCAACGTCACCGAGGCGATCGCGGCCTCGTGCGACTGCTTCTTCTACGAGGCAGCCCGGCGCGCCGGCGTCGACCGCATCAGCGACATGGCGTCCCGCCTGGGCTTCGGCCGCCAGAGCGAGCTCGGGCTGCCGGGAGAATCGGCCGGCAACCAGCCGACGCGCGCCTGGAAGCAGGAGAAGGTCGGCAAGCCGTGGCAGCACGGCGACACGTTCAATCTCGGCATCGGCCAGGGCTACATGACCAGCACGCCGCTGCAGCTCGCGATCATGACGGCGCGGCTCGCCAATGGCGGCTACGAGGTCCAGCCCAACTTGCTGCTGGCCAAGGCGACCCCGCGCGAGGAGCTCGGGCCGCCGCCGCCGCGCAGCAAGCCCACGGCTCCGTCGCTCCGGCTCAACCCGCAGCATCTGGCGCTGATCCGCGACGGCATGAACCAGGTCGTGAACTCCGGCCTTGGCACTGCCAACGCGCTGCGCTCGCGCGACCCGGCGCTGGCCTTCGCCGGCAAGACCGGCACCGCCCAGGTCAAGCGCATCACCGAACGCGAGCGCGACATGGGCATCACCCAGGACCAGCTGCCCTGGCACCTGCGCCACCACGCGCTGTTCGTCTGCTTCGGCCCGGTCGACAATCCGCGCTACGCCTGCGCCGTCATCGTCGAGCACGGCCAGGCCGGCGGCAAGACGGCCGGCCCGATCGGTCGCGACGTGCTGATCGAGACCATGAAGCGCGACCCGTCGCGCCGCAGTGACCGCTTCCGGAAGATGGCATCTAGATGAGCACCACAGCGCTGGATGCACCGGCGCCGGTGGGCTTTGCGGAACGGATCTGGCGCATCAACTGGGGCTTGGCGCTGGTGCTGACGGCGATCGCCGGCGTCGGCGTGCTGGCGCTCTATTCGGCCGCCGGCGGCCGCGTCGAGCCGTGGGCGGCGCGTCAGGCCGTGCGCTACGGCGCGGCCTTCGTGCTGATGCTGGTGGTGGCGCTGGTCCACCCCAAGGTATGGCTGGCGCTGGCCTGGCCGATTTACATCGTGTCGCTGGCGCTGCTGGTCGCCGTCGACGTGATCGGCAAGATCGGCATGGGCGCCCAGCGCTGGCTGGTGATCGGGCCGATGCAGATCCAGCCCTCCGAGATCGCCAAGGTCGCCGTCATCCTGGTGCTGGCGCGCTACTACCACGGGC